>NZ_CP134700.1:2095116-2793488 GCF_031852275.1 Halovalidus salilacus
TGAGAGGGCGATGAAGATGAATCCCGGTCCGTCACCGATTGTGCCGATGTCGGCCGCACCGACGTCGCCAGACAGTAGGATCGGGAAGGCGATGAGCCCCATGAAGAACGCGATCATCGTGTCGAGTCCGACGATGATGACCCCGTCTTTCGCGAGGTTGCGATCCTCCCCGAGGTAGGAGGCGTAGGTTATCATCACGCCCATCCCGAGTGATAGGGTGAAAAACGCCTGTCCAGCGGCTGCAGGGAGGATCTCGGTCCAGTCCGCTGTGATTGTTCCCAGATCGGGTGACAGGTAATAGGCGTAAGCTTCGCCGGCGCCGGGGAGCGTTGCCGCGTAGACGGCCAGCCCGACGGAGAGAACGATTATCGCCGGGACCATCAATTTCACCGAGAGTTCGATACCTTGGCGGATGCCGAGCGCGACGACCGCGATGACGGCGGCCATGAAGATGGCGTGGGTCAGGACGGGTGTCACTCCACCCACCGTACTCCCGAATTGCGCTGCACCATCTGCGGCGTAATTGCCCTGCAGCCCGTAGGCCATGTACTGCAAGACCCAGCCAGCGATGACGCTGTAGTACGAAAGGATGACGAACCCGGCGACGACGAACACCCATCCGATGCGCTTCCAGGGCCCTCGACCGATCTGTTTGAGCGCACCCACCGGATTGCGGTCGGTGTACCGGCCGACGGTAAATTCGACCAGCATGATCGGGAACCCGATGACCGCGATCAGAAGCAGGTAGACGACGAGAAACGCCGCCCCGCCGAATTCACCCACCTGATACGGAAACCGCCATACGTTTCCTAACCCCACCGCACTGCCGACCGCGGCGAGGATAAAGCCTGTTCTCGTTGCCCACGTTTCACGTTGTACCATAGCTCGGCTGATATCTAAACAGAAAGCATATATAACTTTTTGTGGTACGTATAGAGTTTGTCAGCTGAACAGTTATTAATCGTGAAGGAGTTGCGGAATCCTTTTCCAGTTGCTCATCGCACATCGGCGTATGAAGCCGATAGGGGTGCTTCGACCGTGACGATGGAAGAGCGAATCGACGAGCTTGAAGCGCTGCGCGAGGAGGCCCGACTCGGCGGCGGCGAGGACAGGATTGAGCGCCAGCACGAGAAGGGCAAGATGACCGCCCGCGAGCGGATCGACTACTTCCTCGACGACGGCACGTTCACCGAGTTCGACCAGCTTCGGACCCACCAGACCAGCCAGTTCGGCATGGAGGAAAAGAAGATCCCCGGCGACGGCGTCGTCACGGGGTACGGCGAGGTGAACGGCCGGACCGTCTTCGTCTTCGCACACGACTTCACGGTGTTCGGCGGCTCGCTCGGCGAGGTTTTCGCCGAGAAGATCTGCAAGGTGATGGACATGGCGATGGAAGTCGGCGCTCCCATCGTTGGACTCAACGACTCCGCGGGCGCGCGCATCCAGGAGGGCGTCAAGTCGCTTGCGGGCTTCACCGAGATCTTCCGGCGTAACCAGGAGGCCAGCGGCGTCGTCCCCCAGATCTCCTCGATCATGGGGCCCTGCGCCGGCGGGGCCGTCTACTCCCCGTCGATCACCGACTTCATCTTCATGGTGAAAGACTCGAGCCACATGTACATCACCGGGCCCGGCGTCACCAAGACCGTCACCGGCGAGGACGTCACCCACGAGGAACTCGGCGGCGCGGTGACCCACGCCAACAAGACCGGCGTCGCCCAGTTCGCCTGCGAGAGCGAGGAGCAGGCCTTAGACGACATCAAGCGGCTCCTCTCGTACCTCCCGCAGAACAACGTCGAGGATCCGCCGCGGGTCGAACCGTGGGACGACCCCGACCGACGGGACGAGGAACTCGAGTCGATCGTCCCCGAGAGCCCCCAGAAGCCCTACGACATGGTGAACGTCATCGACCGCGTCGTCGACGAGGGCTCGTTCTTCGAGGTCGCCGAGAACTTCGCGAAGGAGATCGTCGTCGGCTTCGGCCGCCTCGACGGCCGATCGGTCGGCATCGTCGCCAACCAGCCCCGCGTGAACGCGGGCACCCTCACCGTCGACTCCTCGATGAAGGGCTCGCGGTTCGTCCGCTTTTGCGACTCGTTCAACATCCCGATCGTCACCTTCGTCGACGTCCCCGGCTACATGCCCGGCACCGATCAGGAACACCGGGGGATCATCCGCCACGGCGCGAAACTCCTCTACGCGTACGCGGAGGCGACCGTGCCGCTGCTGACCGTCATCACCCGCAAGGCCTACGGCGGCGCCTACTGCGTCATGGCGTCGAAGAACCTCGGCGCCGACGTCAACTACGCGTGGCCGACCGCAGAGATCGCCGTCATGGGGCCCCAGGGCGCGGTGAACATCCTTTACCGCAATGAACTCGAGGAGGCCGAGAACCCCGACGAACTCCGCGACGAACTCATCGAGGAGTACCGCGAGGAGTTCGCCAACCCGTACACCGCAACGGACAAAGGGTTCCTCGACGACGTCATCCTCCCCACCGAGACCCGTCCGCGCCTCATCGACGACCTCGAGATGCTCGAGACGAAGCGCGAGTCGAACCCGGACAAGAAACACGGCAACATCCCGCTGTAGGACAGGTTCCAATGGCATCACAGGATCAGGCGGACGCGGCCGAGACGGCACAGCCCGCGGCGGACGATCGCTCCGGGGACGAGCGCGAGGGGTCCGACGTGGCGGCGGTCCTCTCGGACGTCGAACTCGACATTCCGGATACCGCCGACGAGGAGGAAGCGGCCGCCATCGCCGCCGCCGTCGGCGCCCACCTGCACGACCACGCGCTGGCCGTCGCCGCGGCGGCCGCGACCGAGGCGGAGACGTGGGACGGCAAGCGGTGGGCGTTCAGCGGTCGTCTGCGGGCCCAACAGCACCGTCACGCTCGCGTCCCGCGCGACGCGCCGACGAACGCGTGGTCGGCCGCGGGACGGACGGATCGCTTCTGAACACCTCGAACGATTTTGGCACCGTTCCGTTAGGACCGCTCTGCGACCAGCGCGATCGCCGTCAACTCCCCGTCGTACCGCTCGAAAAATCGCCGCAGCGATCGTACTCGCGTTCGGGCCAGCGGACGCCTGAGCAGGTTGTATCCGATCCGTACCGCACCGGGGAGCCCCTCGTCCGCCAGCAGCCGTCGCGGTTCGAGGAGCGCCATCGGCTCGACGGCCCGCCACGTCACGGTGAAGCCCGTAGATTCGAGGCGATCGACCCAGCCGGATTCGGTGAGCGGCCGCGGACGGACGTTGGCAACCTGCGCGGCTTCCCGACCGATCGCGGCCGCCGTCTCGTCGTCGACGCCGTCCGTGAGGGCGAGTTCGTGGATCCCGTACCGGCCGCCGGGTCGCAACAGCCGTGCGGCTTCCTCGAGGATCGCCCGTTTCCCGGCGTCGGGTTGCATCGTCAACATCGCCTCCCCGTAGACGACGTCGGCCGACGCTCGAGGAAGGTCGGTATCGGCGGCGTTTCCGACGACGACTTCGGGCCCGAGGCGATCGGGGGCCGCGTCCTCGAGTTCCGTCCGGAGCGCCGCCGCTCGCTCCCGATCCAGTTCGATCCCCGTGTACGAGTTCGGGGTCCGCGCCAGCGCGAGGCGTGCCGTCGATCCCACGCCGGGTGCGAACTCGACGACGTCGTCCCCAGTCTCGATCTCGAGGGTCGCGAGTAACCTGCGCGTCAGTTCTTCGCCGCCGGGCCGGAGCGTTCGCTTTCCGAGCGCGGCGAGCAGTCGGTGAGCCGGCTGGTTCGTGATCGAGGTCGATTTTTCGGTCATCGTCGGTCGAGGCCCGCCGTCGAAGCACGGGCGGCTGGAACGTCGCCGCCTTCGGTGGTTATCGTTCTCCCGAATATGCTCGCCCGGTCCGAAAACCGAATCCGGACGGGCGGCCCGGCCATCACTCTCTCGCACGATAGGTGCGGTGGACGTCGCTCGATAAACGAGTAGCGACCGCCATCGGGTACGTAAACGAGGGTCGAGGATGAAATACGAATAGTGAGGCGGCGAACCGACGTCCTCAGAGGCTCGCACCCACCAGTACGTGCCGGTACGCTGGCGAGCTTACCTTCCGTGGTGGGCTTTTGGCTCGCAACCGAGGGCGGCTCGAGACGCATCGACGCGAGAAGTAACCGCGAACCGCCGGAGCGAACGGTCTCGAGCGCGGAACGGTCCCCGGGAACCGACCCGTTGCGAAAAAGTAAGGTAGGTCCCCCATGACGGTTCTAGCAGGAATGTTCAGGAAGGTTCTCGTCGCCAACCGTGGAGAGATCGCCGTCCGAGTGATGCGTGCGTGCGAGGAGTTGAACGTGGGGACCGTCGCCATTTACTCCGACGCCGACAAGGATTCGGGGCACGTCCGGTACGCCGACGAGGCGTACAACGTGGGGCCGGCGCGGGCCGCCGACTCCTACCTCGACCACGAGGCCGTCATCGAGGCCGCCCGGAAGGCCGACGCCGACGCCATCCACCCCGGCTACGGCTTCCTCGCGGAGAACGCCGAGTTCGCCCGAAAGGTCGAAGCCGAGGACGGCATCACCTGGATCGGCCCCTCGAGCGACGCCATGGAATCGCTCGGCGAGAAGACCAAAGCCCGGACGATCATGAAGGAGGCGGACGTTCCGATCGTCCCCGGGACGACAGAACCCGTCGCCGAACCGGAGGAGGTCGAGGAGTTCGGCGAGAAACACGGCTACCCGATCGCCATCAAGGCCGAAGGAGGCGGCGGCGGTCGCGGCATGAAGGTCGTCTGGGACGAGAGCGAGGTCGAAGACCAACTCGAGAGCGCCAAACGCGAGGGCGAAGCCTACTTCGGCAACCCCTCTGTCTACCTCGAGCGCTACCTCGAGAAACCGCGCCACATCGAGGTACAGATCCTCGCCGACGAGCACGGCAACGTCCGTCACCTCGGCGAGCGCGATTGCTCGCTCCAGCGGCGACACCAGAAGGTCATCGAGGAGGCCCCCTCGCCGGCGCTGTCGGACGAACTGCGCGAGAAGATCGGCGAGTCCGCTCGTCGGGGCGTCGCAGCGGCCGACTACACCAACGCGGGGACCGTCGAGTTCCTCGTCGAGGAGGATCCCGATCGCGAGGGCGTCCTCGGTCCCGACGCGAACTTCTACTTCCTCGAGGTCAACACCCGGATCCAGGTCGAACACTGCGTCACCGAGGAGATCACGGGCCTCGACATCGTCAAGCGCCAGATTCGGATCGCCGCCGGCGAGGAGATCGACTTCGACCAGGACGACGTCGAGTTCGACGGACACGCGATCGAGTTCCGCATCAACGCCGAGAACGCGGCGAACGACTTCGCCCCCGCGACCGGCGGTCGACTCGAGACGTACGATCCGCCGGGCGGGGTCGGCGTCCGACTGGACGACGCGCTTCGCCAGGGTGACGAACTCGTCACGGATTACGACTCGATGATCGCGAAGCTGATCGTCTGGGGCGAGGACCGCGACGAGTGCATCGAGCGCTCGCTCAGGGCGCTTCGCGAGTACCGGATCGACGGGATCGTGACGATCATCCCCTTCCACCGGCTGATGCTCACCGACGAGACGTTCGTCGCCGGCAAACACACGACGAAGTACCTCGACGAGGAGATCGACAGGAGTCGCATCGAGGACGCCCAGGAGCAGTGGGGGCCGGAACCCGACGCGACCGGCGGCGACGGGGAGGACGAGGACGTCGTCGAGCGCGAGTTCACCGTCGAGGTCAACGGGAAGCGCTTCGAGGTCGAACTCGAGGAGCGCGGCGCGCCGGCGATCCCGACCGGCGGCGCGGGCGGTGGCGGTAACTCGTTCGCCCAGCGACCGGAGTCGGTGGGCGGAAGCGCCGACTCCGGGGGCGGGAGCGTCGAGGTCGAAGGCGGCGAGACCGTCGACGCCGAGATGCAGGGCACGATCCTCTCGGTGGAGGTCGACGAAGGGGACGAGGTCGAGTCCGGCGACGTGCTCGTCGTCCTCGAGGCGATGAAGATGGAAAACGACATCTTCGCCGCCCGCGGCGGCACCGTTTCCCAGATCGCCGTCGAGGAGGGCGAAAGCGTCGACATGGGCGACACGCTGGTCGTCCTCGAGTGACCCGCCACGGGAGAATTCCTCCGGTCGTCCTCGAGGAGCGCACCACCCAGAGGTCCCCGCCGGTCACGGTATGACCGAACTCGGCGCACCGTCGGACCGGTGGGTCCATTTCCGTCGCCGATTCGAGCGGGCGGTACTTTTCGAAGGAGAGCTATCGGTCGTTCGCTCGCCCCCGACCCGAACCGATTCGGGAGAACGCAGAAGGAAACCCCGAGACGATTGGCCGGTGCACGCGGAGACCGTCGAACGTCGGACCCGTTCCGAACCGGGTGGTCGCCACCTCCTGCCGAGCCATTCGGTGGCGACCGTCGACGAACGACCTCGCGTCGTACGCGGATGTCCGTGCTCGATCTCCGCGTCCGCGTGCTCGAGTCCGTACCGTCCCGACACCGCGAACGGAATGGGACGCGACACCCCTCAGCAGTCAGTCGATCGACCGTCGCTGACGGTCGATCGGAATCGTTTTTCGCCTCGAGCGACGCCGATTCGAACCGGCGAGCCGATCGTGATTCGTCACCGGAATTTGCGTCTACCGCTATCTGTCTCCGCGAAGGAGAACGCCGATCGCGGCTCCGAGTAGCGAAACGGCGGCGACGCCGACGCCGAATCCGGGAATCGAATCGCCGTCGGCACCCTCGGCTCCCTCGTCGATCGTACTCTCCACGTAGAGGGACTCCATCTCCTCGTCGAACGAGTCGTCGTCGACATCCTCGTCGAAGGTAAACTCCCACGTCGCGGTCGTTCCGTCGTCGCTGATCTCGTCGGCGTTGTGATCCTGAATCTCGCCGGGCATGACCACGACGTACTCGACGGCCATCTCGAAGTCGAACAGTTCTCCGAATTCGTCGTCGGACCATTCGTCGTCGCTCCAGTTGTCTTCGGCCCACTCGTCGTCACTCCAGTTATCGTCTCCCCACTCGTCTTCACTCCAGTTCTCGTCGGTCCACTCGTCGTTCTCCCCACCGTCGTACGCCCCTTCGTCTTCCAGTCCGTCATCGGTCCACGCGTCGTCTTCGAACTCACCGAATTCGGATCCGAACGGGTTGCTGCCGTTGAAACTCGTGTCCTCGTACCGGATCGTGTCGCCGTCGACCGTGATCTCGAGTTCGTCGATCGCGTCGGGGTCGACGTCGGTCGCGGTGAGTGCGATCCGGTACTCCCCGTCCTCGAGTTGCTCGGTCGAGGCGTTGATCGACTCCACCTCGTCATTCTCGTAGTCCGCCCCCGCGTCGTCTTCGAGCATCTCCTCGAGAGAATCGTACCCCTCCTCTTTCGCGCTCTCCTCGAGGAGGGTGTACGTGAAGGCGTCGACCTCGAACGCGGTCTCCATCGATTCTACGTCCCCGTCGGCTCCGACTTCGGTCGTGACCGACGTATCCAGGCACCCACCCACGAGCACCATCGCCAGCACCGCCAGAACCGCGACGCGCGTTTTTCGCATAGCTCAACACATATTTGTAAAGGAATGTATTAGCTGTTATCATACCCGAACGGCGGTACACGTCCTCGACGAATCGATGATTCGACCGTGAGGATCCGTGCGCATCGCACGTCGAAGTCCGAAGTCAGTACGTCAGTATCTCGAGTTCGTCGATCCGCTCGAAGTGATCGACGTTGTTCGTCACGACGGGAACGTCGTGAGCGAGCGCGGTGGCGGCGATCATGACGTCGGCGGTTTCGATCGGCGATCCGCGTTGCTGTAACGGTGCCGCGATCTCTCCGGCGGCCATCGCACAGTCACGATCGAACGGCACCTCTCGGAGGTCTCGGAGGGCGTTTCGAACCACCGCACGCTCGCGCTCGGACGAATCCGCGTAGTGAATTCCCTCCCAAAGTTCCATCATCGTGACCGAACTCACCTGCACCGGTCCGCGCTCGTCGACGGTCCGCACCGCCGCTTTCACGGAGTCGTCGCCGCGGAGAACGTCGACGAGAAAGGAAGTGTCGAGGATCATTCGAACGCGTCCGCGATGCGTTCGACGCGCTCGCGATGTTCACCCGCTCGTTCGTTCCGTCGCTCCGCGATGAACTCCTCGAGTTCGTCCGCCGTCTCCTCGCTCAACGCACCGTAGTACGTCTCGAGTGACGTCCCTTCGGTCAGCCGTCGGACGACGTCACTGAGGCTTTCGTTCCTGCGGAGGGGTCGCTTCGATCGTTCGTGGTACGCTGGTACGGTCAAAATCCGCCCCGTCGTCGGAACAACTTCCGCAGCGTCGACCCGCGTTCGGTCACCGGAACGACGGCAGGACTTCCTCCTCGTAGAACTCGATGGCGAGGTCCTGCTGCGGACCGATCTGGTGGTAATAGACGTGGTCGTAGCCAGCGTCGATCGCCTGCTCGATGCTGTCGATATGCGCCTGCGGATCGGGATCGGTGGTGGTCCCGGCTTCGGCGATGTCCTCCTTCTCGACCAGCTGGGCGGCCTGCTCGAAGTGAGCCGGCGTCGGCAGCTCCTGACCGAGTTCCCCCGGGAGGGAGCCGTTGGGCCACTGCTCGTAGATCGTGTCGATCGCCGCGTCCTCTGTCTCGGCGTAACAGCCGTGTAGCTGGGAGTATTTCGGGCCGTCGCCGCCGGCGTCCTCGTAGGCCTCGACCGGACCCGACTTCGGGCCGGAACACCAGAGGCCGTCGGTGCGCTCGGCAACCCACTCGGCGGTTTTCGGCCCGAACGCGCTCCCGATCGTCGTGGGCTGCTCGTCGGGGCACGTGAAGAGGCGGGCGTTCTCGACCGTGTAGTGCTTCCCGTGGTGACTCGTCGTCTCACCCGTCCAGAGCGCGCGCATCACGTCCATCGCCTCGTCCAGTTTCTCGAGTCGGACGTCGTGTTCGGGCCAGCGCTCGCCGGTGACGTGCTCGTTCAGGTTCTCGCCCGTCCCGACGCCGAAGGTGAACCGGTCGCCGAACAGTTCGTGCACAGTGGCGACCGCGTGGGCGACGTTGACCGGGTGGATGCGGATCGTCGGGCAGGTGACGCCGACGCCGACCTCGATCTCGTCGGTCGCCTCCGCGACCGCCCCGAGGGTGGACCAGACGAACGGCGACTCACCCTGCTGGGAGATCCAGGGGTGGAAGTGATCCGAGATGGAGAGGAAGTCGAACCCCGCCTCCTCGGCCCGACGCGCGACGCGGACGAGTTTGTTCGGGCCGTGTTCCTCGCTCGAGAGGGTGTATCCGAGTTGGACCATCGTGGACACTCCACAGCCGTGGCATCCCTAACCGTTGGCCCTGCGAGCGCCGCTCCGTCGGTGTCCCTCGAGGCTGGACTCGCGACGATCTGCGCGTGATCGTCGCTCCACCGTCGCGATCCTGGGACGGATCGAAGTCGATGAAACGGCTCGAGGGAGCGGGATCGGGGTGCGTAGACGGAACTCGAGGACACTTCGGCTGCGACGCGGCGGGTCGGACCGCGGGTCCTCGAGCGCGAACGGAACGCCGGAATCGAACCGCTTACCCGACACCGGTGGATAGCGGCCCGTATGGAAGCCGAAGCCGTCGTCGAGGCGACGGACCTCCGGAAGTCCTACGGCGACACCGTCGCCCTCTCGGGGGTTTCCCTCTCGATCGAACGCGGCGAGGTGTTCGCCCTCATCGGGCCGAACGGGGCGGGGAAGACGACGCTCGTCCGCGCGCTCACCGGTACGACCGAACTCGATTCGGGGTCGGCTCGAGTGCTCGGTGAGGCGCCGACCGCCGTCGATCGCGACCGCCTCGGGGTGCTCCCCCAGGACTTCTCGCCGCCGGACCGCCTCACCGCTCGCGAGTTGCTCACCTACTACGCCGGCCTCTACGACGAGGCCCGTGATCCGGAGGCGGTGCTCGCCGACGTCGGCCTCGCGGACGCGGGCGACACGTGGTACGAGAACCTCTCCGGCGGGCAGCGGCGGCGTACGTGCGTCGGTAGCGCGCTGGTCAACGATCCCGACGTGCTCTTCCTCGACGAGCCGACGACGGGGATCGACCCGGCTGGTCGGCGAACCGTCTGGCGCCTGGTCGAGGACCTCGCCGACGCCGGCACGACCGTCGTGCTCACCACCCACGACATGGCCGAAGCGGAACGCCTCGCCGACCGCGTCGGCCTGCTCGCCGACGGCTCGCTGATCGCCAGCGGAACGCCCGAGTCGCTTGTGGCCGAACACGGCGGCTCGAGCCGCCTGACGATCGAACTGGCGGAGGACGCTGGGTCGGACCCGTCGAACGATCGGTTCGAGGGGATCGAGCGAGCGCTGGAGGCGCGACTCGAGCGAGGTCGCACCGGGATCGTGGTCCGCGACGTCAGGCCGACGGAGATCGGCTCCGTCGTCGACGCACTCGAGTCCCGCGGCGTCGAGTACACGGGCCTCTCGTGGTCCGAGCCAGACCTCGAGGACGTCTACCTCGCGTTGGCCGACGACGCGGAACTCGTGCGCACCGATCGATCCGGAATCGGCGCGGAGGGAGCGACGAGCGCGTCCGAAACGACCGAGCCGGCTCGAGCCACCGGGAACGGGGGTGGGGACCGGTGAGCCGGCTCGGTCGCGTCGGGGCGGAGACGGGCACGGGCTGGCGATCGTTCGTCCGTCGGCGCACTGCCGTCTTTTTCACGTTCTTCTTCCCGATCATCCTGATCGTGATCTTCGGCGCACTCGTGCGGACGGACCCGACCGGCGGGGGGCTGTTCGCGGAACCGCCGGGGTACTACGTGCCCGGGTATCTCGCCGTCGTCGTCCTCTTCACGCCCCTGTCTCGGATGGGCAGCGAAGTCTCCCGCCACCGCGAGGGAAAACGCTTCGAGAAGCTCGCGACCACGCCGCTGTCCCGCGGGGAGTGGCTGCTCGCCCAGACGCTCGTCAACGCGGTCATCATCGGCCTCGCGAGCCTCCTGATCCTGGGACTCGTCGTCCTCCTCACGGGCGCGGAGATCGCGTTCTCACCGCTGCTCGTCCCGTACGTGCTCGTCGGCGTCGTCTGCTTCTGCGGCGTCGGCGCGCTGCTCGGCAGCTACGCCGACTCCCAGGACGGGGCGATCGCCGCGAGCAACGCGATCGGGCTCCCGCTGCTGTTCCTCTCGGAAACGTTCATCTCCCTCGAGCAGCTTCCGGGGTGGTTCGAACCGCTCGTGAACCTCTCGCCGCTGACCTACTTCGCCCGCGGCGTCCGCGCGGCGACGTACCCCGACGCGGCCGCTCAGTCACTCGCGGGCGTCGATCCGTCGATCGCGAACCTCGGAATCCTCATCGTCCTCGCCGCCGTCGCGTTCGCACTCGGCGCGCGGTCCATCCCGCGGACCGACTGACGCCGACGGGTCGCCGGCGAGCCTCCGCTTCTCGCGGGGGGAGAAATCAGAACGAGTAGCCGTAGACGTGATTGAGCAACAGGTAGGTGACGACGCCGAGCACGAGGCTCAGGATCCAGGAGCCGGCGGCGATCCGTCCGACGCGTGCGTGGGCCGTTCGACGGAGTTCCGACGGGGTGTGCGTCAGCCCGAGGATCAGCGCGTAGAGGACGACCGGCACCGAGACGATCGAGAGGAGGATGTGGATCGCCAGCATGATCAGGTACGCGTAGTAGACGAGTTGCGGTCCCTCGAAGTACTTCTCGCCGCCCCCGCCGACCCGGATCAGGTAGACGACGAGGAACAGCATGATCAGCGCGAACGCGCTCGTCATCGCCAGTCGGTGTTTCTCGACCTCGCCGGCGCGGATCCAGTACCAGCCGAGGACGAGCAACACCGTGGCCGTGGAGTTGATCGCGGCGATCGCGTGCGTGAGGAGATTGATCTGCGCGGTGGTCAGGTCCGGATAGATCGGTAGATCGAGGAGGAACGTCCCGATGACGAGCGCGTACCCGACGATCGTCAGGACGACCGTCGCCGTTTTGGGTCGCTCGCGTAGCCGTCGTCCCGCGTTCGCGGTTGCCATTGTCGGCCGTTCGGAGGGCGAACGTTTTTGTCTTGCTCTTCGCGAACGTCGGCGTCGACGACCCTTCGCCCTCCGACGTCGCCGCGTCAGTCGGCGAGAGGCCGACGGTCGACGCCCGTTCGCGATCGGGGTCTCCCGATTACTCCGGCGTCTCCGACCCCTGCTCGAGGGAGACGACGCCGTCCTCGACGGTGACGCGGTAGTCACAGTAGGAAAACGAGACGCTCCCGCCAGGACGCGGCGATCCGTTTCCTTTGGCGGCGAAGAGCGAGTTCAGCGCTTCCGGATCGATAACGTCGTGTAACGGTTCGTACTCGGGCGGGCACAGGTCACGCGGCGCCACGCCCTCTGCGTCCGCCACGGCCTCGACGACCGCCTGACTGGGTACTGTCCGAAGCGTCGAATCGGCACTGTCGCCCCCCGACATCATCCTGTACTCGCGCTTTCGATCCCTGTAAAATAAAACTGTCCTTTGTCGGCCCGAAGGGGCCCGCTGCCGGCCGATTTGACCTTCACCATCGAAGTTCCGGCGGCGGACGCGTTGGCCGATCGTGGCGTCCGACGTTATTTTCCCTCCGCCTGTGTGGGATTTATCGAGCGGTGAGTCGACGCGCACCATCAGCGAGCCGACGCGGTCGACGATGCGCGGTCGGTGGGTGCCCGCGACGCCGTCGCTCAGTCGATCCGGATCGCGGGTTTACCCGGTCGAGCTTTCGCCGCGAGGTCGTCGCGGTCGTCACCCGTCTCGTCTCCTCGCAGCACCGTTACCGTCGCGTCGAACTCGTCTCGGAGCAGCCACGCGGCCCGCTCGAGGATGGCGACCTCGCGCTCGGCGTCGAGGTCCTCGAGTTCCCCGCGGTTCGACGCGAGGTCGGCGACGAACGCCCCCACCGTCTCGGGGCCGACGTCGACTGCGTCGTCCTCGAGCGTTCGATCGACGACCGTCGAGGGATCGTCGCCCTCGGCGTACCGGTTCGCCGCCCGGTACTTCCACCCCTCGGCCACCACGAGCTCGATCGCCTCCGGTTCGTCGATTTCGGCCACCTCGACGATGTCGCGGACGTCCTCGAGCGTCGACCCGACCAGCCGACGCTCGAGGCGGTAGTTCTCGACGTCGCTCGTCGGTTCCGGCCAGCCGGCTTCGACGACGAGGCCCTCGCCCCGGAGCTTGTTCCACAGCTCCTCGCCGAGGTGGGGCGCCATGGGCGCGATCAGCGCGGCGAGCGTGAGGAGGCCGCGACGGTAGACCTCGCCGTGGGGGGTCCGATACTTGCGGTAGCGCCGGAGCAGGCGGGCCAGTTCTCGGATCTCGGTGGCGACCCGATGGAAGCGGAAGCGCTCGTACTCGTCGGTGACGGCGACGATGGTTCGGTCGATCTCACGGTCGACGTACTCGTCGTGCGGGCCGCGCTCGAGGCGCGTCTCGGTCGCCTCGATGAAGTCCGTCGCCATCCCGTAGAGGGTCTGCTGGAGGTCGTAGGCGCCGCGGACGTTGTTCGCCGTCCACTCGAAGTCCTGCTCCGGGTGGGCCGCCGAGAGGACGAACAGCCGCGTCGTCTCCGCGCCGTACTCCCGCGGGGCGACGACGTTCCCCTTGGAGGTGGACATCTTCTCGCCCTCGTAGAGGACCGTCCCCTGGCTGATGAGCCGCTCGATCGGCTCCCGGTTCTCGTCCTCGAGCAAGCCGAGGTCCGCCAGGGCCCGCGCGACGAAGCGCGTGTAGAGCAGGTGGAGGGTGGCGTGCTCGTCGCCGCCGACGTAGACGTCGACGGGGAGCCACTCGTTCGCCCGATCGACGTCGAACGGCGCGTCCTCGAGGTCGGGCGAGAGGAAGCGCAGGTAGTACCACGAGGAGTCGACGAACGTGTCCATCGTGTCCGTCTCGCGCTCGGCCGGTCCGCCGCACTCCGGACAGGTCGTCTCGACGAACGACTCGCGCTCCTCGAGCGGGTTCCCGGTGGTGCGGACGAACTGGGGGAGTTCGACGGGGAGGTCCTCCTCGGGCACGAGGACGTGCCCGCAGTCGTCGCAGTGGACGACGGGGATCGGCGTCCCCCAGTAGCGCTGTCGCGAGATGAGCCAGTCGCGCAGGCGGTAGGTGACGTCGGGCTCGAGTTCGTCGCGCTCGTCGACGAGTCGCTCGCGGGCGGCTTCGGTCTCGAGGCCGTCGTACTCGCCGCTGTTCGTCAGGACGCCCTCGCCGGTGTACGGGGGGTGGGACGCGTCCGGTTCGGCGTCCCCTTCGGGTACGATGACCCGCTCGATCGGCAGGTCGCGTTCGCGGGCGAACGCGCGATCGCGCTCGTTGTGCGCGGGAACGCCCATCACGGCCCCCGTTCCGACGTCCTCGAGGACGTAACCCGCGACGTACACCGGCAGTTCCTCGCCCGTGAGGGGATGAATCGCCGTCAGGTCGGTTCGGACGCCCGAGTACCCCACGTCGCTCGGGTGGCGTTCGCGGACGGACTCGACGTACTCGGCCACGTCGTCGTCGGCCGCCGCGAGGTCGTCGACCAGCGAATAGCCGGGCGATAGCGCGAGGTACGTCGCCCCGTAGATCGTCTCGGGCCGGGTACTGAAGACGTCGACCGCGGGTTCGTCCCCCACGTCGCCCCCCGCCACGTCGAACGCGATTTTCGTCCCCTCCTGGCGGCCGATCCAGTTCCGCTGGATCTCCCTGACGCCCTCGGGCCACTCCTCGAGGTCCTCGAGCCCCTCGTGGAGTTCCTCGGCGTAGTCGGTGATCGTGAAGAACCACTGGTCGAGTTCGCGCCGGTCGACGGGGGTCTCACAGCGCCAGCAGACGCGCGTTCCGCCGTCGTAGGTCGCACCCGCGCCCTCCCTCGCGTCACCCCCTCCGGTCGCGCCTCGCACTTCGACCTGCGCTTCCGCGAGGACGGTCTCGCAGTCCGGACACCAGTTGACGGCGGCCGCCTCGTACTCGACGAGCCCCGCCTCGTAGAACCGCCGGAACAGCCACTGGTTCCACCGGTAGTACGACGGCTCGCAGGTCGTGATCTCCCGGGACCAGTCGTAGCCGAAGCCCAGCGTCTCGAGTTCCTCCCGCATGCGCCTGATGCACGCGTTGGTCCAGGACTCGGGGTCGCTCGCCCGCTCGTATGCGGCGTTCTCCGCCGGGAGGCCGAACGCGTCCCACCCCATCGGGTGGAGGACGTCGTCCCCGCGCATCCGCCGATACCGGGCGTACGCGTCCGTGATCGCGTAGTTCCGAACGTGGCCCATGTGCAACGTCCCCGACGTGTACGGAAACATCCCGAGGACGTACGTCGGGTCCGTCGCGTCGTCCGGGAGCCGATAGACGTCGTCGCGCTCCCAGACGTACTGCCAGAACTCCTTGACCTGCGCGTGATCGTAGTGCGTCGTCATTCTCGAGGGATTCGTTACCTGCAGTGGGGGTGCCGGGTATATCATTGTTCGGCCGATGGTCGGGCCGAATCCGCGTCGAACGGAGGACCACCGCCGGCCGTCCGCCGTCGACGGGACGTACCGGCGCGGTCGGCGGCAAGCGTCGTCCCGCCGTCTCCTTTCCGAACGGCAACTGTGGGCTCCGCTTAACAAAGCGCATCGCCCTCGAGGTGACGGTCGAGAGCATGTCGGATTCCCCAACCGAGACCAGCACGTCGTGGATTTCGGCCCTGGCCATCGTCGTCGTCGTCCTGCTCACGATGGCCGCGGTGACCTCGGTCGTGATGCCGGCGCTGGTTCCGAACGTCGACGGGGCCGGTGGCGGTCCGGCGGACGACGAGTCCGACGGGACGAACGCAAGTTCCTCGAGCGAGGGCGCGGATTCCGAACGGGGGAACGAAACCGGAAACGATTCCGAAGCCGACCTCGAGGGCAACCAGTCCGCCGACGGCGGTGAATCCGAGTCGACGACGCCAGAACGCGATGACGCCGACGAGACCGAATCGGATACCGACCGCTCCGCGGACGAACCCGACGCCGGGAACGATCGATCCGAGGACGATTCGAACGGTAACGACGACGAGGGCCGATCGGAAGACGATGGGGGTCCGTTCGAGGACGAGAATCCGGTCGAGGACGAAAATCCGTTCGAGGGTGACGAGAATCCGGTCGAAGACGAAAATCCGTTCGAGGGTGACGAGAATCCGGTCGAAGACGAAAACCCGTTCGAGGGTGACGAGAACCCGGTCGAGGGCGACGAAAACCCGTTCGAGGGCGACGAGAATCCGGTCGAGGATGAAGGGCCGTTCGAAGACGGAGGGCCGTTCGACGAGGGAGACGGTGACGATGAATCCGGACAGTTCGACGGCGATGACGACGGTGGGCCGTTCGAAGGAGAACCGTTCGACGACGAAGGCTAACGGCCGGACTGGCCGACATCATCGTCAAAACCGACGATGCCGGTGGCAACGAGACCGACGAGGGTGGCGACGGCAACGTCTCGAACGACGGGAACGGTGACAACGAGACCGCCGACGGCGACGGTGAAAACGAATCTGGAGCCGGTGGCGATGGCAACGAAACGGGGGACGGCGGGGGGAACGAAACGGCGTGGAACAGGTTCGAATCGGAATCGAACGACCACCGGTGACCGTCGTAGTGTGTCCTTCGTCGCCACCTCGCCGTTCACGCCGACGACGCGATCCACTCCCGGGTCTCGCCCTCGACGACTTCCCGTGTTCCGACGTTGTCGAACCTGACGCCGCCGTACGCGACGCGACACCCGGGCCCTACGAAGACGCCGACGGTACCGCAGTCGGCCGCTCGAGCGGTCGTGAGCGTGGCGTCGACGTTCTCCCGGAAGCGAAACGCCTGGTGGTCGGCTCCCGTCGCGGTCACGTTGGTCAGCTTCAGGTCGTCCATATCGTCGAAAATGATCGAGTTGGTGAACGACCCGTCGACGGTCACGTTCGAGACGGACGCGTGGTCGAATCCGCTCGCGTACAGCCCCGAGCCGTCGGCCAGCGCGTCGTCGTCGGTCCTGATCGTGACGGTACTGATCGTCAACTCGCGTCGGCCGCGCTCGAGGGAGCCGAGCGAGATCCCCCTCGCGTTCTCGATACAGGAGACGCGCTCGATAGTGAGATCGGAAACCGAGCCGCCGGTATCGGCCCTGATAGCCGAGTGTCGACAGCCGGTGACGTATCCGTCTCCGATGGCGATCGACTCGTGGCCGTCGCGGTGGAGGTGGACGCCGTAGTCGGGGTCGTTCGCCGGATCGATCTCGAAGTTCCTGAGGGTGCAGTTCCTGGTCGACGTGTCGTCGTCCGTCGCGGTCGCGTAGCCGTCCCCGTCCACCACGCCGTTGGCCGCCGTTTTCGCGTTTTGCGTATCGAACTGGATCGGCGCGTTGGAATCGCCGTCGCCCCCTCGAGTCGCCAGGAAGCCGTCCACGGTGACGTTCTTCGACGAGACGACGTCGACGTGGTGGTAGTAGATGCGGTCGCCGTGGATGCGTTCCAGTCTGACGTTCGCCGCGTGCGCGGGCAGGATCCCGTTCGAGTTTGGCGAATCGATTCGGACGTCGCACACGGCCCAGTTCGACGCGCCGCCGTACCCGGACGCGTCGTAGCCCTTGTTCGAGAGCAGCGCTCGCCCCTCATCGCCGTCCGGCCGCGGTCCCTCGAGGACGGTCGAGGGCCCCGCCCCGCGAACGACCGTGTGGTCGCCGATCAGCGGCGTTCGCTCGAGGAGGTACCGACCGGGCGGGAAGTACACGATCCCGCCGCCGGCACGATCGACGGCGTCGAGGAGGTCGTGAACGGCCTCCCCGACCTCGGTCTCGCCGTCCCCCTCGATTCCGTGAGCTTCGACGTTCCACACCGGCGTTTGTGCGGTTCGGTTGTGGACGGTACGCGTCGTTTCGAAGTGGCTCGTGTCCGGAACCGGCCGTTCGGCGCTTCCGCGGCCGGCGAAGTGAACCCAATCCTCGCTCGAGGCGTCCCACCGCCAAGTGATCCCCTGGTCTGTGGCGTGGTACAGTTCGTCGTCGTACTCGCCCGCTGCGGGCCGGTCGGCGATCGGCCCGTGGACGATCGCGCGTCGGTCGACCGCCTCGACGGTGTCGGTGTGGTCCCACTCCTCCCCCCGGTCGTACGTTCCGAGGCCGAGTCGCGGCGTTTTTCCCGCCATCCTCAGTTCGCCCCGTACTCGAGTCCGTAGGCCGCGCCGTATCCTTCCTGAACGGACGCCGCTTCCGTGGAAGCGTCGGACGGATCGCCCTCGGAACACCCCGCGAGCACCGTACAACCGCCGGACGCCGCGAGTAGTAGCTCCCGTCGTCGCAGTTTTCGTTCGCTCATGGATTCGGAGTATAAACAAATATGATATGAACGTTCCGGTAGTGGCCACCGACGCTGAAACGGGACAGTTACGCGCGACGGTGGTCCGTGGACGCTCACCGATTCGTCCGCGATTCCTTCCGCCTCCCCACGATGGCGGTAGAGACGAACGCGTGGCCGCAGTGTACGTCGAACCCGCGACGGCGTGACGGCGACGGGGCGACGGCGGCCGCCTCATTGGCCGCCGCGGACGACGTGCGTGTACTTCAGCAGGCCGACGAACACGACGCCGCCGACGGCGTTCCCGAGCGTCGCGAGGGAGAGGAATTTGGCGTAGTCGAGCACCGAAACCTCGGGCGAGAGGAACACGCCGAACAGCACCTCCACGTTCCCCGCGATGGAGTGGGGGAGGTGGAGGATGCCGATTGAGGCGGTCACGAGCCAGACGAACAGGACCCTGCTCGTGGTCTCCTGGGCGGCCGAAACGAGCCAGGCGAGCAGCCCCATCAGCCAGCCCGCGAAGATCCCGGCGACGAACAGCCAGTCGAGGTCGTGATCGACCAGTTTGTGCGCGATGTCGGCGAACGCCTCCGGCGAGGCGACGCCGAGATCCGGGAACATGGTGACGACGAGCAGCGTGAACATCGCGCCGCCGACGACGTTGCTGACGTAGACCAGCCCCCAGAGCCGGGCCAGCCCGCGGTAGGACGCACGACCGTCTAATACGGGCATCACCGCCACGGTCGTGTGCTCGGTGAACAGTTCCGACCGGCCGATGACGACGAAGACGAAGCCCACCGAGTACGCGCTCGCGAGCAACACCTCCGTTCGCAGGTCGCCGTAGCCGCCCTCGGAGAGCGTCAGCACGACGGCCATCAACAGCGGACCGAACCCGATGTCGAGGCCGGCCGAGAACCCCGAGAGCAAGAGTCCGGTCGTCTCGCGGTGGATCTCGTGAAAGCCGCTGTCGATCAGCGACTCGAGGATCTCCGGCGTCGGGGTCTGCTCGGTGACGATCGAGCCTTCGGGAACCCCCTGCTGACCGCCGGACGCGTCGGACCCGGTCCCGGAAACGGAGTCGGCGGACGAGTCGGCGTCGGAGCCGGGCTTCGAGCGCTCCTCGCTCACGGTATCCCCTCTGCTCGAACACCTGTCCGTCGAGCCGTCCGTCCGACTCGTCGACAGCCCATGGTCGAACGAACGCGAACCGGCGACGTAGGCCTTGCGACTTTCGTGCGAGTTCGGCACACACCCGACGCTCCCCTACTCTCTAGCCGTGGCGACGATCCCGAGGTCGCACTCGAGGTCCTCGAGTCGCTCCGCGGTCGGGGCGGTGACGAAACGCGACACCGTCGATCGGTTTGGTCGCCTCTGTGCCTGCACGTTCCCCCACCTCGACGCCGTCCGTCTCCAGGTCGGCGTCGACCACCTCCTCGTCGTCGACGACGGCTAGCAGGACGACTGCGTCGTCGACGCTCGCGGCGGCGAAGCGAGCGCCGACCAGGGCCGTCGCCTGCAACGGATCAAAGGAGCCGCGGGCCGTACGGCGGAACGTGATCGCCGGCGGAAGCGCGTTCGCGCTCGTCGCGGAGGAGGGGGTTTCAGAACCGGGTACCGTCGACCTCGTCCCCGTACTCGTACCCGTGTTCGCCCTCGGTCTCGCCCTCGTCCACCTGCTTGCCGGTCGGCTCCGATTTCTCGAGGCGGTCCCGCGCAGTCGGTGGCTGTCGTTCGCCGGCGGCGTCTCGGTGGCGTACGTCTTCGTCCACGTCCTCCCCGAGGTCGGGGCGGCCGCCGAGGCGATCGACGAGAGCGGAACCGTCCTCGCGACCGTCGACCGGCACGTCTACCTCGTCACGCTCGCCGGGTTCGTCGCCTTCTACGGTCTCGAGCGATTCGTCAGGGAACGGACCGCGGTCGATTCGGGCGGCGAGCACGGACCCTCCAGGTCTGACGGCGGATCGTCCGGCCGACCGGAATGGTCGGCGAGCGCGACGACCGAGCGGTCCGAATCCTGGCCGAGCGGCGTGTTCTGGCTCCACGCGACGTCGTTCGCCGCCTACAACGCCCTGATCGGCTACCTGCTGGTCCACCGCGAGGAGCCGGGCGTCGCGAGCCTGACGCTCTTTTTCGTCGCGATGGCGCTGCACTTCGTCGTTAACGATTTCGGCCTTCGCGAGCACCACGGACGATCCTACCACCGGTACGGCCGTTGGCTGCTCGCCGGGGCCGTCTTCCTCGGCATCGGCGTCGGCTACGCGACGACCGTGAGCGAGTTCTCTGTCGCGATCCTGTTCGCGTTCCTCGCGGGCGGCGTCATCCTCAACGTGATGAAAGAGGAACTCCCGTCGGAGCGTCGAAGCCGGTTCTGGGCGTTCGCCGTCGGCGTCGCCGGCTACGGCCTCCTGTTACTCGCGGTCTAACCGTCGACGCCGCGAACCGATCGACCGCGTCGCGGTCCGCTCGTGCAGATTCACGCCGTTTCCTTTTGGGTACCGCCATCGTACGGACATCCATGTGCGCGTTCCGCGAGTGGAACGGCCGTCGGATCCTCTGGACCCTCCTCGGTCTGGTCATCGCCCTCGCAATCGCGGTCGCCCTCGCCCGCTATATCGGGACGTTCCTCTTCGCGATCTTCCTCTACTACGCCACTCGGCCGCTGCAGCGACTGCTCGAGCGCCACGTGGGGCACCCGAACGTCGCCACGACGGCGACGATCCTCCTCGTCATCCTCCCGATGTTCGCGATCGTCGGGTACGCGGGCTTCGTCGCGCTGAACGAACTCGATCAGTTCCTCGCCGCGAGCGATCTCGAGGCGTATCGCTCGAGACTCGATCCGTACCTGGCGGTGGTTCGTAACGGAAACGTCGCTCAGTTGCGGGAGACGCTGGGGTCCGAGACGGGGCGGTCGATCACGTCGGCGGTCAGACGCGGCCTCCCGGGCGCGTTCGATCGGTTGACGACGGTCGCGGGGTTCGTCGTCACCGTACTCGTACGCTTTTCGCTCATGATCGTGTTCCTCTTTTACCTGCTGCGCGACGACTGGAAGCTCAATCGGTGGTTCTCCCGGAGCCTCGACGACGACGAGGACGTCCTCTCGTTCCTCGAGGCCGTCGACGACGACCTCGAGACGATCTTCGTCGGGAACCTCTTGGTGGTCGGGGTCGCCGCGGCCATCGCGGCGATCACCTACTTCGGGCTGAACGTGGTCGCCTCGGGCGGGACGGTCGTGGCCACGCCGGTGTTGCTCGCCGTCCTGATCGGTATCGGGACCCTCGTTCCGGCCGTCGGCATGAAGATCGTCTACGTCCCGTACGGGCTCTACATCCTCGGCCTCGCGCTCTCGACGCCGATGCCGCTGTGGCAACCGGTCGCCTTCTTCGTCCTCTCGTTCACCGTCGTCGACACCATCCCCGACTTCTTCGCCCGGTCGTTCCTCTCGGCGCGCAGCGGCGTGCACATGGGGCTCGTCCTGCTGGGCTACTTCCTCGGCACGCTGGCGTTCGGCTGGTGGGGGCTGTTCCTCGGCCCGATCGTCGTCGTTCTCGCGGTCCACTTCGCCCACGAGGTGTTCCCGCGGCTCGCGAGTGCGACGCTGTCGACCTGAGTCGTTCGTATTCCCGCGCTCAGGCGCTCAGGTGCCGGTTTTGGTGACGCGGTACCACTCGCCTTCCCAGCTGAACGCGTACTCGAGGAACGCCTTCAGCGTGAGAATACCGAACGCCGGGTACGTTGCGAACGCGAGCGTGGCGCTCCAGTGGAGCCCCTCGATTCGACCGTCTCGAGCGTCCCTCGCCGCGACCGCGCCGACGGTGACGAGGAGGAAGGCGATCGGGAGGACGAACGCAGACTCGACGCCGAGGAGCAACAGCAGGAGAACCTTCCCGGCGATCATCAGCGCCGCGAGACTCCCGAGGAGGCTCGAGAGCATTCGGCCGATCGAGACGAGGCCGCGGCGATCGACGCGGCCCTCGAGCGCCTCGCGGAGCGTCCGATGGAGGACTTCGATCTGGCCCATTCGCCACCGCTTGCGTTGGCCCCACAGGTCGCTCAGCGTGTGAGGCGCTTCCATCGTGTTCGTCCACTGCCGGGCCTGCGTGACGGTCAGGTCGTTCCGGTAACACGCGTGTGCGAAGGCCAGGTCCTCCGTCAGCACGTCGTCGTACCCGCCGACTCGGCGGAACGCGTCCCGGGTGAACGCCGTCGACGAGCTCCGGCAGTTCGCGAAGCCGGTCAGTTCGACCAGTTTGTAGCTCGCGTGGAAGATGACGCGCTCGCAGTAGGCCAGCGATTCGATCGGACCCGTCGGTCGCGGCACGCGACGGCCCTGGAAGACGTCGCTGCCGGTCACGAGTTCGCCCATCGCCTTCGGGACGAACTCGGGCGCGACCCACTCGTCCGCGTCGAAGACCGCGAAGTAGTCGGCGTCGCTCCTGGCGACGGCGTAGTTGATCGCCCCCGCTTTCGATCCCGGGAACCCGTTCTCGAGCACCGCGACGCGCTCGTGGACGTCCGCCAACCGCCTGGCCGCTCGCAGCGTACGGTCGTCGGACGGTTCGGCGACGATCGTCACCCTGAGGTCCTCGTACTCGCTCTCGACGAGGCTCTCGACGCTCCGGTCCATCACCTCGTGGTCTCGATAGACGGGAACGATGGCCTCGATCGGCGGTCCGGCGGGGAGGAACGCCCTTCGATCGCGCGACCGCCAGATTTCGGCCGTCAACAGGACGCCGGTGGCCAGGAGGAAGACGATGAAGACGAGCACGGCCGAAATCGCCTCGAGAAAGACGACCCGAACCGTGACGATCAATAGCTCGAGCGTGACGTTCTCGGTGGCCGCACCCCGGAAGAAGCCGACGAGTACCAGGGCGAACGCGCCGACGCCCGTTCCGGTCCGCTCGGCGACTCGCGAGCGTGGAAGGCCCATGGCCGTGGCTCTCGGCGAGACCGTTACAACGTTTTTGGTCCCCGTCGAAGACGTCGAAATCGACAGACGTCCAACCCACGCGCTCGAGCCGTAGCCGTCTTGTGAGCCGACGGCGTACGGAGCGCTGGGTGTTCTATGGAACTGATCGACGACGGTGACGGAGCGTACGAGGCGACGGACGAATCGGTCGTCATCGAACACGAGTATTCCCGCGAGACGCCGGCCAGCATCGCCGTGATCCAGGCCATCGGCGCCCTCGAGGGCGTCGACCCCACGGCGGTGACGGACGAACTCGGGATCAGCCTCTACGAACACGTCGATCCCGAGGCCCTCGATGCGATTCTCGCCGACGGCAGCGGAACGGGAGACGTCGTGATCTCGTTCCTCATCGCCGAGGGGCACACCTACCGGGTCGAAATCGAGGACACGGGAACGGTCCGCATCGCAAGCCGCTCGTAGCCGCGTTCCCGGTCGAGTTCGAAACCGGCCGGCGCGGACTCGAGCGGGGAGCAACGATACTCGAATCGATCCGGTGACACGCTTCTCCCGTGCGGAGGCGTCGGATCGATCCGTCGACGGATCTGCGGCGCCGAGTCGGCGTTCGCCGGGCCAATCCTTCGGCGGTGACCGTGGACGTCACCATCAGGTGGCCCGCATTGTAGCGAGAATACCCCGGCTCGAACCCGTGCCGGGCCGCTCACGCCGACGCGTCGTACCCAGCGTCGGAGACTGCGTCGACGAGCGCGTCGTCGTCCGCCTCTCCCTCGACCGTCGCCGACTCCGTCTCGCGGTCGGCGCTCGCGTTCGTCACGCCCTCGACGTCTTCGAGGGCCTCCTCGACGGTCTGTTCACAGTGTTCGCACGACATCCCTTCGACGGTGATCGTTCGGCTCATGCGAGAGAGGGTACGCAGTCGTCGACTTTGTGGATTGTTACTTCGAATCCACGGTCGTCGGTCCCGATTTCTTTGGCCGCGAAACCGAGCGTCGATAGCGTATTGCGTCTCGAGGGCCAAGGGGGGCGTATGCGGGAGTTCGACGAGACCGACATGGAGATCCTGCGGATGCTGGGCGAGGACGCGAGGCGGCCGTACAGCGACATCGGCGACGAGGTCGGCCTTTCGGGACCGGCGGTCTCCGACCGCGTCGGCCGCCTCCGGGAGGCCGGCGTGATCGAGCGCTTCACGATCGACGTCGACAGGTCCCAGTTGCGGGCCGGAATTCCGGTCTTCGTTCGGGCGACGGGCCCCGCCGACGTCGACGACCTCCGGGCCCGCGTCTCGGCGGCCGAGTCGGTCGAACACGTGTTCGCGACCGCCGACGGCGACCTCTGGTTCTCGGCCCGCGCCCAGGTGGGAAACGTTCGCCGGTGGCTCGACGGCCTGTTCGAGGACCTCGAGGTCGAGTACGCGGTGACGCTGCTCGACGAGGTCGAGTGGCAGTCCACGTTCACCGGGACCGAGTTCGCGCTCACCTGCGCGGAGTGTGGCAACACCGTCGACAGCGAGGGCGAATCGGCGCGGATCGACGGGAGCGTCTACCACTTCTGCTGTCCGTCCTGTCATAGTCGGTTCGAAGATCGGTACGCCCGCCTCGAGGAGGGCGCCTGAGCGCTTTCGAGTCGAAGGTTTAGACCGGCTGTCGCTTTAGCTTCGAAGCGGAAAGGGGGGTAAGTGGCGATCACCTAGAGACGGATAATGAGCCGGCGCACCACGCATCTCGAGATACGGGGGATGAGCTGTGCGAACTGTTCGTCGACGGTAGCCGACGCCCTGGAGGATCTCGACGGCGTCGCGGAGGCGAACGTCAACTTCGCCACGGACGAGGGATCCGTCGAGTACGATCCCGACGAGGTGTCCCTCGCCGAGATTTACGGCGCAATCGAGGACGCCGGGTACAGGCCCGTCCGCGAGACCGCCTCGATCGGCATCGCGGACATGACGTGCGCGAACTGCGCCGAGACCAACGAGGACGCGCTCGAGCGCGTTCCCGGGGTCATCGAGGCGGAGGCGAACTACGCGACCGACGAGGCGCAGGTCGCGTACAACCCGGCCGACGTCTCCCGCGGCGACCTCTACGCGGCGATCGAGGACGCAGGGTACGCGCCCGTCCGGGACGACGAGGGGAGCGAGGCGTCGGATCAGGAGCGCCGCGACGCCGCGCGGCAGGCCGAGATTCGTAAACAGCTCCGGCTGACGATCTTCGGCGCCGCGCTCTCGATCCCGCTGCTGTTTTTCATGGTCGATCATATCGTCTTCGACGGCGCGCTCCTTCCCCACGCCGTCTTCGGGATCGAGTTCGGCTGGGTGCAGTTCCTGCTGGCGACGCCCGTGCAGGTCGCGCTCGGCTGGCAGTTCTACGGGAACTCCTACAAGGCGCTCGTCAAGAACAAGCGGGCCAACATGGACGTGCTCATCGCGCTGGGCTCGTCCACGGCGTACGTCTACAGCGTGGCCGTCCTGCTCGGACTGATCGCCGGCGAACTCTACTTCGACACGGCCGCGCTCATCCTGGTGTTCATCACGCTGGGGAACTACCTCGAGGCCCGATCGAAGGGGCAGGCGGGCGACGCCCTCCGGAAACTCCTCGAGATGGAGGCCGAGACCGCCGCGCTCGTCGACGAGGACGGGACCGAGCGGGAAGTTCCCCTCGAGGACGTCGAGGTCGGCGACCGGATGAAGGTCCGTCCCGGGGAGAAGATCCCCACCGACGGCGTCGTCGTCGACGGGCAGTCCGCGGTCGACGAGTCGATGGTCACGGGCGAATCCGTGCCCGTCGAGAAGGAGAAAGGCGACGAAGTCGTCGGCGCGACGGTCAACGAGAACGGCGTGCTGGTCGTCGAGGCGACGAAGGTCGGTTCCGACACGGCGCTCCAGCAGATCGTCCGGACGGTCAAGGAGGCCCAGTCGCGCCAGCCGGAGATCCAGAACCTCGCCGATCGAATCTCGGCGTACTTCGTCCCGGCGGTGATAGCCAACGCGCTGTTCTGGGGGGTCGTCTGGTTCCTCTTCCCGGAAACCCTCGCGGCGGTCGTCGACTGGCTCCCGCTGTGGGACCCCGTCGCGGGCGGTCCGGCGTCGGCCGGCGGCACCATCTCGACGTTCGAGTTCGCGGTGGTCGTCTTCGCGTCCGCGGTCCTCATCGCCTGTCCCTGCGCGCTCGGGTTAGCGACGCCGGCCGCGACGATGGTCGGGACGACGATCGGGGCCCAAAACGGCGTGCTGTTCAAGGGCGGCGACGTCCTCGAGCGCGCCCGCGACGTCGACACCGTCGTCTTCGACAAGACCGGCACGCTGACGACCGGCGAGATGACGCTGACCGACGTGGTCGCCCTCGAGGGCGACGGTGGCGGTGCGATGTCCGACGGCGGCGAACCGGCTGCCGACGGCGGGACCGAGGCCCTGACCGCCCGTCCGTCGTTCGACGAGGAGGACGTCCTCCGCCTCGCCGCGAGCGCCGAGCGCGGCAGCGAACACCCCCTGGCCGAAGCCATCGTCGAGGGCGCTAGCGAGCGAGGCCTCGAGTCGTCAGAACCCGAGGCGTTCGAGAATGTCCCCGGCCACGGCGTCCGGGCGACCGTCGAGGGCCGCGAGGTGCTGGTCGGCAACCGGAAACTGCTCGCGGACGAGGGCGTCGATTCGGCGCCGGCCGCCGACGAGATGGAACGCCTCGAGCGCGAGGGCAAGACCGCGATGCTGGTCGCCGTCGACGGCGCGGTCGCGGGCGTGGTCGCGAACGCCGACGCGGTCAAGGAGACGGCGGCCGACGCGGTCGCCGCGCTCCGAGAGCGAGACGTCGAGGTGATGATGATCACGGGCGACAACGAGCGCACGGCGCGCGCGGTCGCCGAACGAGTGGGCATCGACCCGGAGAACGTCCGCGCGGAAGTCCTGCCGGAGGACAAGTCGGACGCCGTGGAGGCGATCCAGGACGGTGGGCGGAAGGCGATGATGGTCGGCGACGGCGTCAACGACGCCCCCGCGCTGGCCGTCGCCCACGTCGGAACGGCCATCGGGAGCGGCACGGACGTCGCTATCGAGGCCGCCGACGTGACGCTCATGCGGGACGACCCCTACGACGTCGTGAAGGCGATCCGCATCTCCGACGCGACGCTGCGGAAGATCAAGCAGAACCTGGTCTGGGCGCTCGGCTACAACACGACGCTGATCCCGCTCGCCTCTCTCGGCCTCCTGCAACCGGTGCTCGCCGCGGTCGCGATGGCCATCTCGAGCGTCTCGGTGCTGACGAACAGTCTGCTGTTCCGCCGGTACGACCCCGACCGCGACTACCGACTGCTCGGTCGGTTCCGCTGATCGAAGCCGGGAATGGCCCCTCAAACGTCCGTCTCGTTCGCTAGCTCCCACCGGCCCAACGACGGTGCTATACCACCGATAGCCGTTCCGCTGGTCGTCCGGGGGTCTATCCGAGTCGAGGACGAAGACGCTAGCGCGATGACGGTCCGTCACCACTCGAGCGCCTCGACCGAGTCCCGTCCCACCACCAGCCCCGCTCTCCCGGACGCCACCGCATCCGTCTTCCACCAGACGGCGAACCCGTTCCGTACGGACGCACAACAGTGAATACAGTCTTTCTCGCTCTCGGCGTCATCCTGCTCGCCGTCTCGATCGGGGACCTCCTGTGGACGACGCTCTGGGTTGAAGGCGGCGCCGGGCCGCTGACGGCTCGACTGATGGGGTGGACGTGGACCCTCCTCCAACGGCTCGGCGCGCTGGACGCGAGAGTCCGCACCCTCGCAGGACCCACGATCCTCGTGATCGGCCTCTCCGGGTGGATCCTGCTCCTCTGGGCCGGCTGGACGTTCGTCTTCGCGAGCGCGGACGGTGCGCTGTTGGACACGGTCGGCACCAGCTCGCACTCCTGGTCCGATCTGATCTACTTCACCGGCTACACGATATTCACCCTGGGGATCGGCGATTTGGTTCCCCGGGGCGACGTCTGGCGGCTCGCAACCACGCTCGCGACGGCCAGCGGCATGCTCTTCATCACGCTGACCGTCACCTACGTCCTCTCCGTGCTCGGGGCGGTCACTCAGAAGCGGGCGTTCGCGAGCAGCGTCAGCGGGCTCGGCGAGCGCGGCGACGAGATCGTTCGGACGAGCTGGGACGGCGAGGAGTTTACGGGACTCGACGTGACCCTGAACGGCCTCGCGTCGCAACTGAACACGCTCACGGAGAACCACAAGGCGTACCCGATCCTCCACTACTTCCACAGCGCCCGATCCTCGCGCGCGCCGGCGACGAGCATCGCCGTTTTGGACGAGGCGCTGACGCTCCTCCGGTTCGGAATCCCGGAACAGGATCGACCGAACGAGTTCATCGTGCGAAACGCGCGATCGAGCGTGAACGACTACCTCGAGACGCTGCAGGAGGCCTTCATTCGGCCCGCGGATCGGACGCCGCCGCCCCCGGATCTCGAGGCGCTTCGCGACGCCGACGTTCCGATCGTCTCCGAGCGCGAGTTCGAGGCGTCGCTCGCGGACCTGGACGAGCGACGGCGGACGCTCCTGGCCCTCGTCGAATCGGACGTCCGCCGGTGGCCGTCCGCCGATCGGTCCTCGAGCGAGGGTTCTGACACGTAGGCCGACAGTCTATCTACCCATCCACCGACGAGGCGCTCGAGTAACGACGGTCGTGTCCTCGGTCCGACGAGCAACGCTCGGCGATGGCTCGGATCGGCGGCCTACACAGATCGGAACCGTCGATCGACCTCCACCGGTTCCCACCGGCTGGGAGTCACGGACCGTTCTTACCGTCTATCCCACCGTACGTTTACCTGTGAGGTGACGACCAATGTCCACCACTCAACCCACCGTCGACTGGCTCGGCGAGCGTCACGAGTTCGAATACGCCGATTCGGTCGCCGGCTACGTCACGGTGCTGGTTCGCCTGATCGTCGGCTACTGGTTCCTCCACGCCGGCTGGGGCAAGTTCGCGTTCGTCGCGGGCGAACCGTTCGACGCGAGCGGCTACCTGGCCAACGCCGAGTCGCCCATCGCGTGGCTGTTCCAGCTCGTCGTCGAGACCCCGTGGCTCCTCGAGTTCACGAACGCGACGATCCCCCTCGGCGAGTTCCTCATCGGGCTGGGCCTCGTCCTGGGGGCGCTCGTCCGCCTGGCCGCCTTCTTCGGCGGCGTCCTGATGGTGTTGTTCTACCTGGGCAACGCCGACTGGACGAACGGCTACGTCAACGGGGACCTGCTCGGACTGCTCATGTTCGTGATCCTCGGCGTCTTCGCCGCGGGCCGCATCCTCGGCGTCGACGCCTACCTCGAGGCGACCGAGTTCGTCCGGAAGCGGCCGTGGCTGCGCTACCTCCTCGGCTGACGTCGAGGGGGGCGCCGTCTCACCGTCCCGACGCGCGACCTGCGATCCACCACGAACGAACCTCGACCGCCCGATTTTTCGCTCGAGGCGCACTGCAACGCTCCGTCGGTACATTCGAGGAGAGTGGTTGCGCATGTTAGCTCCCGTTTTACACCGACTGCCGTGCTCAGTCTCGAGTGATGGCACTCGAACAGATCGACCACGTGAGCGACAACGAGGAGATGCAGCGGTGTATCGACAACTGCTTCGAGGCCGCCCAGGCCTGCGAGTGGTGCGCCGACGAGTGCGCGGACGAGGGCGAGGAGATGGCGACGTGCGTCCGGCTCTGTCGCGACGTCGCCGACCTGACGACGATGCACGCCCGGTTCATGGCGCGAAACTCGAACTACAGCGCGGAACTCGCCGAAGTCTGCGCCGGCGCCTGTGAGGAGTGCGCCGAGGAGTGTGAGCGCCACGACGCCGAGCACTGCCAGGTCTGCGCCGACGTGCTGCGCGACTGCGCCGACTCCTGTCGCGAGATGATGTCGGCTTGACGACGCGGATGGCGGACGACCGACGCGAATCGACGCCTTCCGATCTCGCTTTTTGCCGCCGACTCCGGTAGGTTCCGCCTCGGCGCTGTATCGACCGCTGCGGGGAACGATCCGACGGCGGAACCGACGGTTCGGTCCGATGCGTGCCAGTCTCCGTCGAGATGCATCGCCGAACGGTGACGATCGAAGGAGAGCGGTGGCCGAGGACACGGTCGAGACGCTCAGTCGATCATCTTCCCGCCGATCTGCCGATCACCGCTTCCGTTCTCCGACGGACTCGAGCGAGGATACCGGTTTACTCGTGCGCGCTGACCGCCCGTCGAGACGGAGTCGCCCGCTCGGTTCAATCGGGGAAAGGGGAGGGTGAGTGGAGCGTGTGACAGTGCGTCCAAACACCCATCACGGTTGCCAACGACAACATATATAAATTTTCGTGACGGTAGGCCCCCGATTCGCTAGGCGTGGACCACCCCGTGCTTGGGGTGTTGGCCGTCTTTCGCGTCACGATACCGGTTCGAGCGGTCGCTCGTGAGGGATGGTCTGTCGCACGACGCCGGTTCGATCCGACCTCGACGTCGGGTCGGTTCGTCTCCCGACTACCTCGATTCGTCGTCCGTCTCGTCTCCGTGATCCGATCCGCCCTCCTCGTCGTCCGCTCCGCGCTCACCCCCGTCGTTCGAATCGCCCCCCTCGTCGCTCGGACCCGTCGGCGCGACCGCGCCCTCGCCCACCCGTTCCGGGGCCTTCTCCGACGTCGGTTCGGGGTCGGTCCCCTCGCGGGCTGGATAGGCCTGCTCGGGGTGGGGACCCGCGGCCTCGCTGTTCTCGTCGGCCATCGCGGCGTCCGAGAGGTCGATCTCGGTCGGTTCCCCGTCGCTTTCGGGGTGAAGGCGCGGATCGTGGGCGGTCTCGTCCTCGAGGTGCGTCTCCCGGTGGGGGCCGCCCTCCTCGCCCTCGACGAACTGCGGATCCCCCTCGTCAGTCCCGACGTCCGACCTGTCGGTCATCCCCCGCGGGTTCGGCTCCGTCGCCGACTCGGTTTCGGACGTGGAGACGCTCGCCGACTCGTCGGCGTTTCGCCCGGCCCCGAGGTCCCGCTCGGCCTCCGCGAACGCCTCGTCCGAGACCCGCTTCTCGCCGGACTCGTCCCGCTGCGCGTCCGCGCCGGTTACGACGTCCTCAGCCCGCCGGCCCCGGCGCTGCCGAACGCCGAGGCCGACCAGCCCGGCGCCTGCCAGCGCCAACGCCGCCGCCCGACCCTTGCTCCGTCGAAGCGCCGTCAGCGCCGACGCGAGCGTCGCTCCGCCGGCGGCCATCGCCAGGGACCCGTCTCGAGCGCGCTCCTCGAGGTTCCAGCGGCTGTGCGTCGCGTTCGATCGGGCGCTCTCCGACTCCTCGTCGGCCGTCTCTGTGTGCTGTGATGTCATGGATATCGTGGAACGGGAGGGTTCGTTCGGCGGATCCGTTCGGCGTGACGTACGCCCTGGAGACTGTTGAATCCTCGTCCGGCGAGCTCTCGCCGTCGACGACGGTCACGCTTCCGGTCACGAACGGTTCCCGCTTCAGTCCACTCGTGTTCCCCCGTGCTACCGACGGATTCCGGACGCTCGTCGTTCGTCGCCGCACGGGGGAGTCAACGAGATGCGCTCGAGTCACGTTGTCCGCCGCCCTCGCTCGCGCTCGAAAGTTACTCGAGCACGCACGCGCCTGCGGTACCGACGGTGATGGTGGTGCAGGGTGGGTGAGAAAGGAACGGCGTCGGAAGTCGGTTCCCTGCGCCCACCGACCGTCGCCCGGCCGAATCCGGCGCAAGCTACTTGCCCGTCCCTCCGGACGGTTTCGCTATGCCCGACGCCACGCGCTCGAGGGCTGGGTCCGAGGCGGAGTCGGCGGCGATCGACGGGTCGGGGAAGCGCCTGGTCGTGATGAACCCGACGAGCGGCGACGGTGGCCACGCCGAGGCGGTCCGACGGCTCGCCGACGAGCGGGGGTTCTCGGTCGTCGAGACGGAGCGGGCGGGCCACGCGGTCGACCTGGCCCGTAGCGCCGCAACCGACGGCGTCGACCTCGTCGCGGCCTGCGGGGGCGACGGCACGGTCCACGAGGTCGTCCGGGGCCTCGTCGACGCCGACGCCCTCGAGTCGGTGTCCCTCGCCGTGATCCCGGCCGGAACGGCCAACATCTACGCCGAAGGGCTGGGAATCGACACGCTCGAGGAGGGATTCGCGGCCGCGGAGCGCGGTGCCGTCCGCCGTCTCGACGTGGGAACGGCCGGCGACGAGCCGTTCGTCATGTCTGCGATCGCGGGCCTGCCGGCGGAGGCGAGCGAGGCCGCCACCGAGTCCCAGAAAGCGCGGTTCGGGTCGTTCTCCTTCGTCCTCGAAGGCCTCCGGTCGACTCGGGAGTTCAACGGGGTTGAGGTGGCCGTCGAGGCCGATGCCGACGATGGATCGTACGTCTGGCGGGGCGAAGCGCTCTGTCTGGTGATCGGCGTCCTCCGACGGTTCACCGGCGCGAACGAGCCCTCCAACGCCGAGCGCGGACGTCTCGAGGTGATGATCGTCGACCGGGTACCGCCGACGGACGCGCTGGCCGACGTCGTCAAACGCCGGTTCCTCGATCGCGCGGGCGAGAATTCCTGCGTCACGACGATCGAGGCGCGCGACCTCGAGATCGTCGCCCTCGAGGACGAGCCGGTGCGGTTCAGCCTCGACGGGGAAATCAGATCGTACGAGGCGCTCGAGATCGGGATTCGGCCGGGGGCCCTCCGCGTCTGCGTGGGGGAGGAGTACGCCGGTCGCTCGAAATCGTAGTGTGTTCGTTATGGGACCGTCGCGAACGTCCACGACCTCCAGGTGCCGCGGAAGTTCCGCTACTGCTCCTACCGGAACGAGTACCAGGGGCGGATGGGGCTGAGCGAGATCGCCCTCGCCGACGGACGGTGGTTCACCGCTCCGGTCGACGCCCGGTCGTTCCGCGAGCGCGCGATGGACCTGTTCGAACCGGAGGTACTCGAGGGTTCGCTCGAGCGGAGCCTCGTCGCGGGCAGCCCCCTCCGATCGCCGACGGGACGATCAATATCGTCGTCCTCGTTTGCTCCTCGACGCTAACCGCGTTCGCCCGTCGCTCGCCACTCCGCATTCGACGCCTTCGAGGCTCGGATTCCCGTGCCCTGAGCCGCGTTACCGATTTCGACCGTCAGAATCGTCCGCGCCGTGTCGCTCGAGTAACCGCTGGATTCCCGCCCGAATCGCCTCGCTGCGGGTGTGGTAGACCTCCTCTTCGACGAGCGTCTCGAGCGCCGCGAGCTGCTCGTCGCTCGTCCGAAACGTGACGCGCTCGAGCGTGCGGCGGTCATCGAGCCGGGAGTGGTGGGGGTCGGACGCGACGGGATCGGCGGAGGTCTTCTCGGCCATCGTCATCGCCCCCCTCGTTCGACGCGCCGATCCGTCCGTTTCCTCGGTTCGATTCGCCCGACGGCGTCGGCATCTAGCGTCCTCACGGGGACCATGTTCGTGGAAGGTGCTCGCCGGCAAAAAGGGGTCGCGTAGCGCGGTGAAAGTGAAATTGAACGCGGCCCTCCCGCACCGACCGACGGCCAGCGACCGGCGGACGATTCCGGTCCGCGGCCGTCCCGATTCGACGGACAGCGTTAACCTCCTCCGGCCCCTGAACTGGTTGCGGGCAACCGCAGGACACACACCATGCCCGAAGATACGCAATCCTCCCGGAGCGGCAGTAGTACGAGTACGACCGAGAGCGATCGGTTCGAGCGACTCGAGGGCGCCGAGTACGACAGCATCAACGCGTTCCTCCGCGACCGCGTCGCGTTCACGGCCCGCGAGTGGGCGGTCGCCCGCCTCTGTGCCGACTTCAGGACCAAGACGGGGGTCGAGATGACCACCGTCGGAGAGAACCTCCCGGACCTCGTTCCCTTCATGGACGACGCCTACACGCGCCAGGCCGTCTACCAGGCGCGGCGATCCTTCGAGGAGAAGGTCCGCGAAGCGGGGGCGACGTTCCTCTACGGCGCCTACGCCGATTTCTTCACCGCCGACGAACTGGACGAGATCGCCTACGAGGCGACGGAAGTCGCCCGGTTCCTGATCGAGGTCGAGGGGGCATCCCTCCCCGCCGAACGGGAGCGAAACGCCGAGAGACGGGTCCGCGATGCGATGGAGGCCGTCCACCGTGCGAGCCTCGAGTTACGGTACGATCGCTGTCCCAACTGCGGCGAGCGACTCGACGAGGAAGCGATCGAGTCGGAGTGAGGACGGTCCGCGTCGACGGGTGGTGACAGCACACGATGCCGACCGCGACCCTCCGACGCACTCGAGCCGCGACGCACACGAGCCGCGACGCACACGAGCAACGGGTGAGCACCGGTCCCCAGCTGCCGGCTGCCGCGCCGTCCTCGGCGCACCGTCGGTCCTCAGGACCCCTCCGACACCGCGTCCGACTCCCAGCCCTCGCTGTGGATCCGCTCGTCGGGAGCGCCGAGGTCTCGGAGTTCCTCTTTCGTCTCGACGACCATCTCGGGAACGCCGCAGACGTAGAAGTCCCGACTCTCGAAGTCGTCGAACAGGTCCTCGAGGTGCTCCTGGACGTAGCCGATCCGGCCGAGCCAGTCCCAGTCGGGGTCCGACAGGGTGTAGGTCACCTCGCAGTTGCCGTGCATCGTCGCCAGTTCGTCGATCGTGCTCCGGTGGAAGAGCGACTCGGCCGTCCGTTCCCCGAAGACGAGGTGCGCGTCACCGGTCCCCTCCCGGAGGTAGTGTCGCAGTATCGCGAGCAGCGGCGTGAGTCCCGTTCCGCTCGCGAGCAACGCGACGTCGCGGTCGGGATCCTCGAGGGTGAGGTTCCCCTCGAACTCCCCGATCATGATCTCGTCACCCGGCGCGCGGGTGTGCATGTACGAGGAGGCCAGACCGTCGTCGTAGCGCCTGATCGCGAGGGCGAACTCGTCGGTCCCGGGGAGCGTCGTCGGGGTGTACGGTCGGACGACCTCCTCGCCGCCGGCGTCGAACCGAACGGTCGTGTGCTGTCCGGGTTCGTACTCGAGTTCCCGGTCGGGAACGCGCAGGCGGAACCCGGAAACGCGCGATGCGAGTCGGTACCTGTCGACGAGCGTCGCGGTGTCCGTCATCAGATCACCTCGGGGCGGCGGTGGGCGATCATCGGTCTCGGGACGTACGCCGACCGGACGGAAAAGCCGTGGGCCGCGATCTCGTGACGGTCACCTCGAGGGAAACGTCCGACCGCCCCGGCGACCGTGGCGAGCGGGCCTCGATCGGCCTCGACCCACCTCAGTCGGACCCCAGCCAGGAGCCGAGTCGATCGAGCAACGCGGCCGCCAGTCCGACGACGAGCACGGCGGCGAACGCCAGCGTTCGCCGGTGGGTCGACACCCACAGTTCCACGCTCCGGTCGCGCGCCCGCTCGTCGTACGGCCCGCGGGCGCCGAAGTCACCGGAAACCGGCTCGTGGAGGTTGTGCTCCCGGTCGGGATCGACGGGCTCGTCGGTCAACTGGGAGTCGTACCCGCCGCGGGCGAGGCGGCGGTCGAGTCGCCGCGGCACGAGCCGGTTGCCGACGATGGCCTTCAGCGTCGGCGTGCCGACCCACAGCTCGTCGCGGCCGTTGTCGACGGTCCAGGCGATCGCTCGAGCGGCGACCTCGGGCTGATAGATCGGCGGCACGGGCTGGGGTTTCCGGGGCAGGCGGGTCTTCGACCACTCGAACTGCGGCGTGTTCATCGCGGGCATCTGCACCATCGAGAGCTGGACGTCGCAGTCGTCGTGGATGAGCTCCGTCCGGACGGACTCGGTGAAGCCCTGGATGGCGTGTTTCGATCCGCAGTAGGCCGACTGGAGCGGAATGCCGCGATAGGCGAGCGCCGAGCCGACCTGTACGATCGTTCCCTCGTCCCGCGGTCGCATCCGGTCGAGCGCCGCCAGCGTGCCGTGAACGTAGCCGAGGTAAGTGACCTCGGTGACGCGGCGGTAGTCGTCGGCGGTCATCTCCGCGGCCGGGGAAAACACCGAGACCATCGCGTTGTTCACCCAGACGTCTATCGGGCCGAACTCGGCCTCGACGGTCTCGGCCGCGTCCTCGACCTCGTCGGCGTTCGCGACGTCGGTCGGAATTGTGATCGCCTCGCCGCCCGCCGCCTCGACGTCCTCGCGAGCACCCTCGAGTCCCTCCTCGCCGCGGGCGAGGAGGCCGACCTTCGCGCCGCGCTCGCCGAACGCGCGGGCGGTCGCCCGCCCGACGCCGGCTGACGCGCCGGTGACGACGACCACGTTCGAATCGGAGTCGAACTCGTTCGGTTCGGACATGGATCAACTCGTGAGGGGGTTCAGTCGGTTCACCGTCTCGGAGGTGGCGTAGCGCTCCCAGCCTCCGTAGCGGTCCCGGATCGGCCCGCGCGGCACGCTCAGCGCGAGCACGAGGAGACCGGCGACGGTGGCGTTGATCGCGGCCATCGTCGGGGCGCCGAGCACCCACGGAGCGGCGATGATCCAGCCCGCGAGCGGGACGTTCAGGAACCGAATCACCCGCGCGGGTTCGGCGGTCGCGATCACGGTGAACGAGACGACGAGCGAGCCGACGAGGTGGCTGCTGTCGGCCACGAGCCCGTCCGTGCCGAAGACCGTCGGCGAGAGCATGAGCCAGACGCCGACGGCCATCGCGCCGAGGAGCGTCCACGGGATCGAGACGCCCCAGAACGGCTCGCTCACCGGGGAGTCGCCGATCTGTCGCGTCGACGGATCGCTCACGCCGGACTCGTCCTCGGAGATCGTTCCGCCCATCCAGAAGGCGGTCCAGAGGCTATCCCCCCGGCGCATCAGGCGGACGACGTACTGCCCCATCGCGACGACCTCGTCGACGGTCAGCGCGATCATCCACAGCATGCCGAACGCGGAGAGGAGACAGAGCGTACACCACGTGCCGACCATGATCGGCTGGAAGATGACCAGCAGCACCTGTACGAACCCCAGCGGAATCACGACAACACCGAAGAACGCGACCATCCAGGGCATCGTTCGCCACCGGCGGCGGTCGCCCATGAACCCCATCAGCGCCTCGACGGAGTAGGCGACCGCGCCGAGGCCGGCGTCGGAAACGGGGAAGGCCTTCGACACCCTCGAGGTGAGGATCTGCTCGGTTCCGGACCCGTAGATCGGGTCCCAGACGGCGTCGATGTAGCCGAGCTGGAACGCGGCCATGTACCACGAGGCGAAGAAGCCGAACGCCCCGAGCGCGATCAGCGGCGCTCGCTGGGCCGCCGTCGAGGGGTTGTACGACCAGCCCGGCGGGACGGTCGGGCCCTCCATCTCCGAGCGCATCACGACGAGCACCGTGAACGTGATCACCAGGATTCCGACGAGGGTGTTGTTCGCGTACGCGGCCGCCGTCGGCGCCCAGAACGCGATCGGCGAGAGCACCAGCCACAATCCGACGCCGCCGTTCGCGTAGTTGGCAAATCCGCTCTCCCGGAGGATCGTGAGGCCCGCGAGCGCGATCAGGACGAGTCCGGTGAGGACGGTCCCCCACGTCATCGACGCGCTCCCGTAGCTCAGCGTCGGCGGACTCGCGAGGAGCCAGACGCCCAGCGAGATCACGGCGTACTGCGGCCACACCTCCTTCGTCGGGTGCGCGAGCATCATGTCGCCCGGCCGCATCGACCCGCCGTCTCCCCCGTCGTCACCGTCTCCGCCGCTTCCATCGTTCCCTTCGCCGCCACCGTCTCCGCCGCCGCTATCGTTCCCTCTGCCGCCGTCACTCCTTCCGCCGCCACCGTCACCTCCTCCGCCGCCGCCAGTCACGGCGTTTGCGTCCGCCGAATCGTCACCGTCGGTCACGTCGTCGCCACCCGTCGGACCGCCGCCGTCGGTCAACGGGCGTGGTGCTCGAGCGTCTCTCGATTCGTCTGTCGGTTCACCGATCGAATCGTCGGGTCTGTCGCCTGTCATTGCTACCTCCGTCTCTCAGGTTCGGTCGTCCGTCGAACGAACGACTCCCCCGCTCGAGTCGGCCTCGAGCGACTCGCCGCTGCCGACGGGGACCGGAGCCCAACTGTCCGAGCCGTCCGTGTCGGCGAGGGTGAGCGCCGCGTTGAGGAGGCCCACGTGGCTGTACGCTTGCGGGACGTTGCCGCGCTGTTCGCCGGTCTCGGGGTCGATTCCCTCGGCCAGCAGGCCGAGCGGGCTGGCGCGTTCGCAGACGGTCTCGAAGCGCTCCGCCGCCTCGTCGGTACGCCCGGCGAGCGCGAGCGCGGTGACGAGCCAGCACGAGCAGACGACGAACGGGCTCGCCCGCCCGGGGAGGCCGTCGTCACCCTCGTAGCGTCGGACGAGGCCCCCCTCGGTCGCCAGCCGATCGATCACGGCGTCGATCGTCCCCTGCACCCGCGGGTCGTCGGCCGGGAGGAAGCCGACGACCGGGATCAGCAGGTTCGCCGCGTCCAGCGCGTCTCCGTCACCGAACGAGCGGACGAATCCCCCGACGTCCTCGTCGTACCCGCGCTCGAGGATCGCCTCCCGGACGTCCTCGCGACACGTTCGCCACCGCTCGAGCGGGGCCGACACCCGCTCGTCGGCCGCCTCGGCGAGTCGGATTCCCCGATCGAGGGCCGTCCAGCACATCACCTTCGAGTAGACGAACTGTCGGGGGTCGTCCCGGACCTCCCAGATGCCGGCGTCGGGTTCGTCCCACCCGTCGCAGACGTAGTCGATCAGGTCGCACATCACCGACCAGTCGTCCCGCGTCACCGGTTCGCCGTACCGGACGCTCTCGTAGATGGCGAGGATCAACTCGCCGTAGACGTCGAGTTGGTGCTGGTCGTGGGCCGCGTTGCCGACGCGGACGGGGGCCGAGCCGCGGTATCCGCCCAGGTGGTCGAGAACCGCCTCGTCCAGGTCGTTCTCGCCGTGGAGGCTGTAGACCGGCTGGATCTCCGCGGGATCGTGGTCCCGGCAGTGGTCCAGACACAACCGGAAGTAGGAGCGAGCCTCCTCGAGGTGGTCGAGTTCCGAGAGCGCCCGCACCGTGAACGCCGCGTCGCGGATCCAGTTGAACCGGTAGTCCCAGTTGCGGACGCCTCCGACGTCCTCGGGCAGCGAGGTCGTCGGCGCCGCACAGACCGCGCCCGTCTCACGGTGGATGAGGAGCTTCAGGACGAGCGACGAGCGGACGGCGAGGTCGTGCCACGGCCCGGCGACGGGGCAGTGCGTCCCGTCGCAGTCGTGAGTCCACTCCCGCCAGTACTCGAGGGTGCGCTCGAGGGCACGCCGGAGGCGCTGGGGCTCGAGCGGGACCGGCCCGCCGTATCCGAGCGCGAGCCAGCGCGTCTCGCCGGGTTCGAGCGTCACCGTCGCGCTCGCCGCGTCGCCGTCGGCCGACGGCTCGAGGGGGAGGTCGCTCGAGAGGACGACTCGCTCGTCCTCGCCGACCGCCGCGACGCCCTCGTCGGTCGGTTCGACGTCGGGGACGACCCGCCCGTAGTCGAGGCGGGGTTCGAATTCGACGGCGATTCGAATTGGACCGTCCTCGCACGTCAGCTTCCGGTAAATTGCGGTCGAGCGGTCGACCTCGTCGGCCTCGGCGACGGGGACGAAGTCGGTCAACGTCGCTTCCCCGCCCGCGGTGCGGAACGTCGTCTCGAGGACGTTCGTCAGATCGCGGTACCGCTGAACGGACTGGTACGATCGCGTCGGACGAATGGCGAAGCGGCCGCCGCGGTCGTCGTCGAGCACCGCGGAGAAGACGCTCGGCGACTCCACGTGCGGGAGCGGACACCAGTCGATCGAGCCGTCGCGACCGACCAGCGCGACCGCGTCTCCGTTCCCGATCGCCCCGTACTCCTCGAGTGCGGTGTACGACATGACGTGTGAGTGTGGTCCGCGTTCGTTCGACGTTCGAGATCGTTCGTCGATCGTCGATCCATTCGTCGTCGCTCCAGCGAGTTCCATATTCGGCAGTCGCACGAAAGGCCGGGTGACGACCGTCGACGATGCGACGGTCGTTCGGTTCGTGGCCCCGAACTTCGACCGTCTCGGGGTCGCTCGAGTTCCCGTGTCGTGGCCGCGTCTCGGGCCGGGGCGATCGTTCGGGTCAGGCCGAGGCCATGTTCCGGCAAGTCTCCGCGCAGTCGCGGAGGACGTCGGCGCAGACCTGGCAGTGCTCGGCGTCGTGGCGCTCGCACTCCTCGGCGCACTCCTCGCAGGCGTCGGCGGTGATCTCGGCGAGGTCCGTCCCGTATTCGGAATCGCGGGCCATGAATCGCGCGTGCATCGCCGTCAGGTCGGCGACGTCCCGACAGAGCCGGACGCACGTCGCCATCTCCTCGCCCTCGTCCGCGCACTCGTCGGCGCACCACTCGCAGGCCTGTACGCACTCGAAACAGCTGTCGATACACCGCTGCATCTCCTCGTTGTCGCTCAGGTGGTCGATCTGGTCCAGCGCCATCGCGTCGTAAGCGAGACGGCGATGGACTTCGTTATCCGTCCACCACAACCAGCCGGCGGATCGGTGAGGGACCGTACACCGGGAGGGCGGCGCCGAACGGTCGTCCGGTGAGGATCGATTTACGAGGGATTACCGTCGCTCAGGCGGCGTTCAGTCCGGCGTCGGTGCGCCCGGTCCCGGCCGCGAGCCGTTGCGATCCCATGCCGTACCTTGAGTGCCGCCGAAGCCGTACCACGGCCTGTGGATCCCTCCCTCACGTCCCTCCTCAGCGTCCCGTTCGCGATCGTCGCCGGCACCGCGGCCGGAACCTTCGCGCTCCTCTGCTGGGGGATTTTTCGAAACTCCCCGTTCGGGACGGCGGTCGCGCTCCTCTCGCTCGGGATGGTCGCGCTGACGATCTACCACACGATGCTGCTCGTCGTCGGTCCGGAGTCGCTCGCACTCCACGTGCTCCGGAGCGCGGCGAACACGATCGTCGCCGTCTTCCTCGGGCTGTTGATCCTCCGCCACCGGCAGCTCGGGCGAGCGCGGTCGGGAGGTGATCCGCGGTGGTCGGAGTGACCTCCTTCGTCGGGTACGACCTCGCGATCGGCGTCGTCGTCGCCCTCGAGTTGCTCTACTTCCTCTCGCTGGAGGACTCGGTGACGACGTACCGACGGTTCGTACTCGTCACCGTCGCCGGGCTCGTCCTCGGCGTGACCGGCGGGCCGGTCGCCCAGCTCGTCGCGCCGTCGCTCGTCCACTGGGTGCACGGGACTGCGGCGCTGCTGGTCGTCTTCGGGCTCTACGACCCCGTGAGGAACGACGTCCGATCGGCGGAGTGGGCGCGAGTGCTGCTCTCGGAGCCGACGGATATCCGGCGGTCGGCCGACTGGATGACGCCGATGGACGACGAACTCCTCGGCGCGTTCCACGGCGCCGACCTGGTCCTGACGCCGTCGGTCGTCGCCTACAACACGGGCTACAGCCGAAAGGAGGTGAACCGTCACCTGATCGAACTCGCCGACCACGAACTCCTCGAGAAGGTCGAACGGGGTAAGTATCGGTTAACGCGCCGCGGCGAGCGCTACCTCCGCGGACAGCTTCGTACCGTCCGGTCGACGGGCGACGAAGCGGTCGCTCGCGGCTGAGGTGTAAGGGCCCGATTCCGACTCCTAAACCCGTTCCCGCCGCGCGCCCGAGGGCGCGGATCAGTCGTTCGCCGGTCGCTTCGCCCGGTCCGCGCTCGCGCGCCTCCCCGATCGTCTCCCGCACATCGACCGTGTGCCCCTCCTCGGCGGCGCGGTAGGCGGCCTCCGTCAGCGCCGTTATCTCGAGTCCCACCTCGCCCCGAACGGCGGGCTCGAGTTCGATCGAGAGCGCGGCGTTCACGTCGATGCGGGGTGAGCCCGCCGACCGCCGGACGGGAATCCGACCCCCGACCCAGAATCGCGGGTGGGCCTCGATCACTCGCGCACCGCGGTGGTCAGCACGGGTACCGGCGCGGTACGGATGACCCGCTCGGTGAAACTCCCGAGCAGAATTCGGTCCAGTTCGGACCAGCCGTGGGTGCCCATAACGACGAGGTCGACGTCGTTCGCGTCGGCGTACGCCGTGATCTCGTGGGAGACCGATCCGGCCTCGACCGCCGTCACGACGTTCTCCTCTCCGAGGCCCGCTCCCGACGCCGCGTCCGCGAGTACCTCGTCCGCCTCCCGTTCGTCGTCCGCCGAAAGCCGGTCGGATCGCGGATCGACCGTCTCCGGCAATTCGTCGACGACGAACAGCAGGTGGACCGTCGCGTCGTGTCGCTCCGCGATCCGCGACGCCAGTTGCAGCGCCGCTCGAGCGTGCTCGCTGTCGTCGGTCGGGACGAGGACGTCGCGGTACGGGTACGTCCGCCTCACATCGTCGCCGGCGCGAACCGTCATCACCGGCACCGGGCTCCGATTGACGACGGATTCCGTCGTCGTCCCGAGGATGTACTCGCCGAGTCCGCGTCGGCCGTGCGCCCCCATGATAACGAGATCGACGCCGTGCGTTTCGGCGTACTCGGGGATCGCCTCCCGCGGTTCGCCCCCGATAACTCGATCCGTGACCGGGACGTTTCGGTCCGCCGCCAGCGATCGCGCTCGAGCGACGATTTCCTCGCCCCCCTCGTCCCGGACGTCGACGTCGCGGTCGTCGGACTCGCCGCCGTTCGGGTCGCTCCCGCTCGCGACGTGGAGCGCGTGAACGGTCGCGCCGGTGTCGGCGGCGATCTCGAGCGCGTGTTCCAGCGCGCCCGTCGCGGCCTCGCTTCCGTCGACCGGGACGAGCAGCGAATCGTCCATACCGGACGTTCCACGCTGGTCCGGTTTACGCTTGGGGGACACCCTCGCAGCGGGCGGGGGAACTATCCGGACGTCCGCTCGGGGTGGACGTCCTCCTCGGAGACGTGGTCGCTAACCGGCGGCTCCCTGCCGAGGACGTTCGCGACGATATCGCGGTTGTTCGAGAGGAGGTGGTACAGGCGCTCGCGTAGCCACCTGTAGGTTCGATAGCGGCCCAGGAACGCGACCGGTCGTTCGGGGAGCACGCCTGCGAGGACGAGCGCCCGTTCGGTCGCGGCACCGCACGAGTACACCGCGTTCTCGGTGATCAACTGCGCGCACTCCTCGTAGTCCTCCGGGAGGTGCTCGCGTTCGACCTCGCTGAGTCGCGACCGGCCTCGTCGAACGTCGGAGAGCTCGACCGGTTGGACGTCGCCCCGACGAACGGCGAACGTCGCGGACCACGTGCAGAAGTTACTCGATTCGGACGTCGAACCGGGTCGGACACGACTCGATTCGGTTCGCGTCCGTTGCGTACTCGATGAGTCCACAATCGGAAAGGAGGGGGAGGTGGACGTGGTGAAGCGAACACGCAACGCGTGCGACGATCTCCTCGTCGACCGCGTCCGCGCCGTTTTCGCGCGCCGCGATCCCTGCCGCCAACTCGGCCAGTTCGATGGGAGGTTCCTGTCCTGCGAGTACGTCGAGCGCCATTCCGCGTCGTTCTCCGGCGAGGATCCGGTGTCGATCGCTCTCGAGAAGGTCGTTCGCGTCGTGCGATCCGCGGATAGGGTGGCTCATCTTGGGGACACTCCGATTGACCGGGGGACGGTCAACGTAGTTCCTCCTCAGAACGCGATCGTCCCTAAGGGTGTAGCAAAACTACGTAGGTTCTCCACCGGTGGATGACGACTAGTATCGCGACCGGGGGGAAGAGCGCCCCGGTCTCGGAACGTCGAACGACCGGCCCGTCGCCGGAGACCTTCCGTCGGCGGAGGGTTAACGTTCGTGCGGCTCGGTTACCGTAGTAATGGCCGCGAACGCGCTGACCGAACCCCTCCGGGAGACGCTCGCTCTCTTCGACGATTCCGGAACGCCGCGGACGACCAGCGAGCTCGCCGACAGGCTCGACCTCGGTCGACGAAGCACGTACGACCGTCTCGAACGACTCGTGGAGCGCGGCGAACTCGAGACCAAGAGCGTCGGCGCGAGCGCCCGGGTGTGGTGGCGCCCTCGGTCGTCGGCCGATCCCTCCTGGGACTCCGGGGGTCGGTCGGATCCGGAGTTTCGATCGGTCGTCGACCCGGTCGAGGAGTACGCGATCTGTCAGCTCGATCCGAGCGGTCGCGTTCGCACCTGGAACGCGGGCGCCGAGAGAATCACGGGTTGCGCGACCGACGACGCGCTGGACGAACACGTCTCCACGTTCTACGCGGCGGAGGGACGGCAGACAACTGCTCCCGAGACGATGCTCGAAACGGCCGCGGAAGGGGGATCAGCCAGAACGGACGGACGGTTCGTCAGAGCCGACGGTTCGACGTTCTGGGCGGCCGTCACCGTCGACGCGATCCGTGACGGTGAGGGCGAACTCGAGGGGTACGTCTGCATCGTGCGGGAGACGACCGGGCACCGGGAGAAAGAACGCGAGCTGCGTCGTCAGCGCGATCTCGCCGAACGACTGATCGACGCCGCTCCGGTCCGGTTACTGATCACCGACGCGGACGGTTCGGTAGAGCGGCTCAATTCGCGGGCGAGACGCGATCTCGGGATCGATACCCGCGAATCGAGCGATCCGAGGTTCGTCTGGGACGCGTTCGAACTGTACGACCCCGACGGCGATCCCATCTCCGCCGGGGAGCACCCGGTAACGATCGCGATCGAAACAGAGGAACTCGTTTCGGAGGCGGTGGTCCGGTACGACGATCGAGACGGCGACCGACGGTGGGTAACGCTCACCGCCTCGCCGGTCTTCGGTGACGACGGGAACGTAGAACGGGTCGTCGTCGCCGGTAACGACGTCACCGACCGACGACGGACGCGGCGCCGACTCGAGCGCCAGCGCGAGGAACTCGAAGCGAAACTCGACGAGGCGTACAGCCGCATCGACGACGGTTTTTTCGCTCTCGACGACGATCTACGGCTAACGCTCGTCAACCGCTGGGCGGGCGAACTCGTCGGACGACGCTCCGAGGATCTCGTCGGCGAGCGCGTCCGTGACGTCTTCGACTTGGGCCCGAAGACGAGTGCGGCGTTCGAGGAGGCCGTTCGAACTCAGCGTCCGACGTCCGTCGAGGAGTACCACGAGTCGTTCGAGGCGTGGTTCGAACACCACGTCTACCCCTCGGAAACGGGACTGTCTGTCTATTTCAGGGACGTCACCCGGCGCAAAACGCGAGAAACCGAGTTGAAACGCCAGCACGAACAACTCGAGGCGCTCAACAACCTCCACACCGTCGTTCGTGGCATTACGGACGCGGTCACCGAACGGTCGACCAGGGAAGAGATCGAGCACGTCGTCTGCGAGCACCTCGCCGAAACGGAATCGTACCTGTTCGCCTGGATCGGCGACGTCGACGTCACCACGCAGACCGTGGACTGTCGGACCGAAGCCGGCGTTGACGGTTACCTCGACGGCATCACAATCTCCGTCGATCCGGACGACGAACGGAGCAAGGGCCCGACGGGGAGGGCCATCGCGAAGCGCGAGACCCAGACGACCCAGGACATCCGCGCCGACACCCGACACGACCCCTGGCGGAGTCACATCGAGAAGTACGGCTTCCGCTCTTCGGCCGCGATCCCGATCGTCCACGAGGAGACCGTCTACGGGGTGTTGAACGTCTACGCCGAACGGCCCAGAGCGTTCGAGGGTCGAGAGCGGGACGTGATCGGCCAACTGGGAGAGCTGGTCGGCCACGCTATCGCGGCGACCGAACGGAAGCGCGCGCTGATGAGCGACGTCGTCGTCGAGCTCGAGTTTCGGATTCGGGACGTCTTCGACGCGCTCGACGTCGACGGTTCCTCCGCCGGAACCATCTCCCTCGACCACACGGTTCCCATCGAGGACGACGAGTACCTCGTCTACGGACGCGCGACGGCGGACGCGATCGACGGTCTCGAGGCACTGGTCGAAACGCTTCCCCACTGGGTCGACCTGACGTATCGAACCGACGGCGACGAGAGGGGGTTCGAACTCCGGCTCTCCGAGCCGCCGGTTCTGTCGACGGTCGCGTCGATCGGGGGAGCCGTCGACACCGCCGTCATCGAGGACGACGACTACCGGATGACGCTCCACTTAGCCCCGGGAACCGACGTCCGCACGGTCGTCGACACCGTGCAAGAGGCGTACCCCGACGCGGAGCTGTTGACGCAACATCAGCGCCGAATCGACACGAGCGAGCGGGTCCGCGACGTGCTCGGGGCGAACCTCACCGATCGACAGCGAGCCGTTCTCGAGGCCGCGTATCACGCGGGTTACTACGAGTGGCCGCGCGACGCGTCAGGCGAGGTCGTCGCCGAGTCGCTCGACATCGCCCCGCCGACGTTCCACCAGCACCTCCGGAAGGCCCACCGAAAGGTGTTCGACTCGCTGTTGTCGACCCCCATTCAGCGACCGTCGGGATAACGGGCGGATCCGCCGGAATTCGTGCACCCGTCGCATCGACAGCCCCAGTTATCGGGAGAAAACGCCTTCTGCGGGTGGGTGCCGCTGTCCGTGTGCCCGCCTGGGTGCTATCCGGACGCACCGTACCTTGACGCCCACGGACTCGTCCCCCTCCACGGAACGGCGGCAGACGTGGAACTGACCGACGTCGCCGAGTTCGGCTGTAAGACGACGCTACTCGCCGGTGCCGTCGACGTCGGTGAACCGTGACGTCGCGTCTTCGGGCCCCTTCGTGTGGCCGCCGCGGCCTTTCTGCTGGTACTCACCGTCCTCGAGCGGACCTCGTGACGGTCGGCATCGCGGTCAACGTCGGTATCCCCGGTACGCTTATTTTCTGTCCTCGATGTGAACCCGGTCGCTGAAACGTGGACGCGGAGAGTCGCGTCTAACGGGCGTGAATACGATCGCCGGCGCGACGGTAGACCGCGCCGGCGAGTACCGAGCCGACGATCGTACCGACGACGATAGCGGCCCCCGTCCCGACCGGAAGGAGCACCCCGGCGGCGATCGCCACGAGAACGCCGATGCCGAACGCCCCGAACGAGGACGCGACCCGCCGTCGCCGTTCGGGAGCGCCGTCGGCGAACCCCCACGCGACGACGCCGGCCGCGACGGCTCCGGCGACCAACCCCGCCGGGATGCCGACCAGCAGCGAGAATTCGATGCGCGAGTGGAGGAGTTCCGTCACCGTAACCGTGACGACCAAAAACGCGGCGAGGCCGGCGGTGACGAGGTAGCCGATCGATCGGAGATGCACGAGTATCACGACCGCGTACGTCTCGCGGCCTGATATACTCGAGTTCCGATTCCTGCTCGCCGAGAGCGCGATGGACGAGTCCCCGTCCGCCGAACGGGAGCGCGGTATCGGCCCGCTTTTCGTCGTCGCTCGAGTACCATCGACCGAGATGGACGGAGAATCGACGAAAGACGTCGACCCGACCGACGCCGACCACCGTGAGATCGGTGCGGGCCTGCTGGACGAGGAGATGGGGCCGAGTTCGGCCGTGGCCCACCTCTACCGCGGCGAGATCCACCGGATGAAATTTTGGCGCGAACGTCTGGACCAGACGACATACTGGGCGATCGTCGTGATGAGCGCGATCCTGACGTGGTCGTTCTCGAGCCGAGAAAACCCCCACTACGTCGTGTTGCTGGGCGCGGCGGCGGTGACCGCGTTCCTGATCGTCGAAGCGCGCCGCTACCGCGGCTACGACATCTGGCGCGGGCGCGTCCGAACGCTCCAGAAGAACGTCTTCGCGTACGGACTCGATCCCTCCGCCGGGCTCGAGGATCCGGCGTGGCGCGAGAAGCTGAGCCAGGACTACCGACGGCCGACGATGAAGATCAGCACCGAAGAGGCGATCGCACACCGCCTCCGGCGGATCTACCTGCTCCTGTACACGATCACCCTCGGTGCGTGGGTCGCCCGCATCACCGCGTTCGTCGATCGGCCGCTGCCCGAAAGCGCCGCCGTCGGGGAAATCCCCGGGATCGCCGTCATCGCCACGGTCGCCGCGGGTTACCTCCTCGCTGTGTTCGTGACCGTTCGACCGCGAACGTGGCGGGCCGAGGACGAACTCCGCGAAGCGGAGATTGGCAAGCACCGCTGAGTCGGGACCTCGTCCTCGGCGTCCGCCACGTCCAGGGGGCGGTGGCGCCCTCTCGGCGGTGGCCGCTCGAGGGAGCGCCCGGCGCCGACTCAGACGAACGCGAGCGGAACCATGATCGCGATCCCGACGGCGATTCCGCCGGCCAGTTCTCGCTTTCCGCCGCCGGGCAACTCCTCGCCGACGTCCAGCGCCTCCGGAATGAACTCGCTGAGTACGAGGTAGATCATCGCCCCCGCGGCGAAGCCGAAGCCGTACGGGAGGAGCGTCCTGGCGATCCGGACGAACGCGAACGCCATGACGGCGCCGATCGGCTGCGGGAGACTCGAGAAGGCCGCCCACCAGACCATCTTCCACTCGGAGACGCCCATCGTTTTCAGCGGGATCGAGATGGCGGTTCCCTCGGGCACGTTGTGGATCGCGATCGCGATCGTCATGAAGATCGCGAGGAGGGGAACGGTGAAGCCGAGGATCTGCGTCCCGCCCTCGAGGCCGAGATCGGCGAACGAGACGCCGACGGCGATCCCTTCGGGGAAGCTGTGGACGGTCAGAATGCCGAGGATGAGCACGAGTTTCTTGAAATCCGCCTCCTCGTACTCGCGCGGATCGATGTCAGCGTCGACGATGACCTCGCGGGCGACCACGACGAGCGCGACGCCGGCGGCCATGCCGATCGCGATCTCGAGGGCCGTCCCTTCGGCCAGCCCCTCGTCGACGAGACCGAACAGCGACGCCGAGAGCATGATTCCCGACGAGAGCCCCCAGAGGACGACGTTCCGGCGGTCGCTGATCGAGTCGAAGAAGAAAAACGGCAGCGCGCCAACCCCGGTCGCCAGCGCCGAAAGGAGCCCCGCGACGAACACGAACGCGATATTCTCGAGGAGGGCCATCTCCGTCCGACGTGTCGGACCGTTCGTATAAATCACCGACGAAAGCGGCGCGCTCGTCGGTCGCAGAGTGCGGTTCGGCGGGTCGTCGTCCTCCGGCAGCGCGAGCGTCGAAACGGGACGGAATCAACTGATCTCGAGACGACGGTGCTCGGGGATTGGAGGGGATATCGATTCCGCCGTTACGGGATGTGGACCGACGGCGATGGAACTGTCGGTGCGTTTCCGTAACCCGAGGACGACACCCGACGCGAGCCGAACGGCGACGAGCAGGCCGCCGATCAGCAGTACGATGTCCGGCGGCGCCGAGTCAGGATCCGGGGACCAGGCCATCCCTGCGAACCCAACCCGTCCCCTAGCCAGTCGGATATCACGTTCCGGTTCTTCGGAACGGTTTCGATGACCGGCGTCGTCGGCCCTAACCCGATCGTGGGCACCGCCCTCCGCACCGGCTGCCGGAGTTTTGGCAGTAGGTTTTATCCCGGTACCGTCAGATATCCGTGTGAGTGAATGACGTACCAACGAGCGCGCGTCCTGCGCTGGGGTCCGGAGGTGGACGTTCCGTGAGCTACGTCTTGTGGGCGTTGCTGGCGATGGCCTGTTATTCGTTCGCGGTTCCGTTCATGAAACTCGCGATGCAGGACCTGCCGGCGTTCACCGTCATGCCTATCGCGGTCGTGACGCTGGCCGCGGGAGCGACGACCGTCGCGGCGTTTTTCGGCGAGTGGTCGCTTCCCGCGGTGACGAGTCGCCCCGTCGCGTGTGCGCTCGTAGCAGGAGTCTGTCTCGTCGGCGCCGTGGTCGGATACTTTCGTGCGCTCTCCACTGGCCCCGTCAGCGTCGTCGTTCCGATTTTCGGGATGTTCCTCGTCGGCGGTGCTCTACTCGGTATCGTCGTACTCGGTGAGAGTATTACGGCGAGGAAGATACTCGGCATGGCGTTCGGTTCCGTCGCAATCGTTCTCATCGCCTCTTGAACCCGAGTCTGCTGACGTGTGGCCCGAGCCGTCCACGCGCTCATCGCAACCCGGGTTGCGATCGACGGTCCCATCGAACACCCGACTGCGACGTTCTCGTGCTCGAACCAGGTACTTCGTTCGGCGGAAGTCGTCTCCGTCCTCGGTAGTCACGTGAACGCGATTCGAGTCCGTTCACCGCCGTTCCCTTCTCCTGTCGGGAACGTGAGCCAACTGTCACAGTCGCACGCTAGCAACGAGAAAGTAAGTGTGATGATGGGTTCCTCCTAACTGGAGGTGTACACATCAATTCACTGTTTATCCGTGTGCACGCTCACCAGCACGCGGTGAGTACACCCGCACGGCGAACGACGAGTCCGCGCCATCGCGAGAAACGTATTTGCTATTCCGTCCCTAAAGGGAGGACACAATGATGGCGACGACTCACGCGTTCGCGGGGATGGCGCTCGCCCTCCCCGTCCTCGCGACCGCCCCGGAGTTCGCCCCCGCAGCGTTCGTCGCGGGGCTCGTCGGCGGCCTCGTCCCCGACCTCGATCTCTACGCCGGTCACCGAAAGACGCTTCACTACCCCGTCTACGCACCGATCGCGGCTGTACTCGCGGTCGCGATGGCGCTCCTCGCGCCGTCGACGGCGACCGTCGCACTCGCCGTCGGACTCGCCGCAGCGGCCCTCCACGCCGTGACCGACGTCGCCGGTGGCGGCCTCGAGTTACGCCCCTGGCTCGCGGGCTCGGAGCGGGCGGTCTACAGTCACTACCACGGACGGTGGATCCGACCCCGCCGCTGGATCCGCTACGACGGCGCCCCCGAAGACCTCGCGCTCGCCGGTTTCGTCGCGGCGCCCCTGATCGCCGCGGGTGACGGCCCTATCGGTACCGTCACGATCGCGCTGCTGGGGGTGTCGACCGTCTACGTCCTGCTTCGGAAACCCCTCGCGACCGTCGCCGAGCGGCTGGCGGGGCTGGTACCGCCACCGCTACACCCGTACCTCCCCGAACGCTACCGCGGAGCCTGACGGGTATCCGCTGACGACACCGATGACACGATCGCTGGCGTCAGCGACATCGGTTCTCGACTGCGGACCCCTCGAGAATCGATCGGCGATGCGGTCACCGAGCGACGGTCACCGGCATCGAGGCTCGGCGGACGACCTGCTCCGCGACGCTGCCGAGTAACATCCGGGAGACGCCCGATCTGCCGTGACTCCCGACGACGATCTGATCGATACCGTGATCCTCCGCGAACGAGACGATGGTTCGAACCGGGTCGCCGATGACGATTTCGGTCGTCAGCGATCCGTCGTGACCGCGTTCCTCCGCGATCTCTCGCGCCGACTCGACCAGCGTCTCGGCCTTCTCCTCCTCGATATCGAGGAGTCGCTCGAAGTTGAAGGGGGCGTCGGTCCGATACATGGCCGTCTCGGGATCGACGACGTGTAACACCGTGATGTCGGCGTCGGGAAACGTGGTCACGGCGTGTTCGATCGCGGCCCGTGCCGGGTCGGAGTCGTCGATCGGGACGAGGAGGTTCATACGCGACCGTTCGACGACCGACGGTATATACGCTGGGCAACTTCCAACGATCTGGGACGGCGCTCCCGTACTGGCGACGCTCCCGCGGGGCCGGCACCGCCGGATAGGGGTGCCAGTCCTCGAAAACGGATTCTGCGGTCGAACGCGATCGTCCGAGGGACGCACTGGACGCGAGCCGCGTGACGCTCGAGTCGGGCAAGGGGAGGCATACATCCGACCGAGAGACGCGATCCGTGCGAACGAGCCGACCGAGCCGCGGTTCGGTATCCCTATGTATTCCGCATCGCGACTACGAACTGTCACGATGAACGCATCGGTCGTCCGCGCGCTGGAACGCGGGATTCGGTACGCATTGCTCGCGGTGTTCGTCGTCGGATTTCGACGACGCGATCCGGGCGCGGTCGTAAACGCCGTCGTCGCGGGGATGGGAACGTACCTTCCCGACCTCGTCGAACGAGCGTACGGCGTGGAGGTTCGCCCCTGGCAGCGCGCGTACGTCCAGGCCGCGATGATCACTCACGCCGTCGGTATGCTCGGTCCGTACGACGAGGTCTGGTGGTGGGACCACCTCACGCACGCGCACTCGTCGTCGATCCTGGGCGGTGCCGTCTTCGCGATCAGCCGACGTCGGGGTCGCGACCCCCGCCCCCGCGTCGTCGCCGCAGTGGCTTGCCTCGGACTGCTCTGGGAGGTCGTCGAGTACGGTATTCACGTCGCGGCGAGTCGCCTCGGCGTCGAACCGATACTCGTCTCGTACGGGAGGAGAGACACCGTTCTCGACCTCTGTTTCGACCTCGTGGGAGCCGTACTCGTTCTCGCGTTCGGCGACCGCGTCCTCGACGATATGGCGGCCGACCAGTGAGTGTCCTGGTCGGTGATTGCTGGCGACGGCCTCGCACACGGAGCCGACTCGTTCTTCTCAGGAGTTGGTGATACGGCTTCCTCCTTCGGAGTGAACCGCGAAACTCGTGTTCAGTAGTGGTACGTGTCTGATCGTCCCGTCTATACGGCGCAGATATCCCGGATTCTGACGACGACTTATGATGCTCGACCCCCAACCAGCGGTATGAGCATTATCGCCGAATTTTCCGTTAAGTCAGATGATCTCGCGCTGAACCACACGCTCACATCGGCTCCACGGATGATCGTCGAGATCGAGCAGGTCGTGGCGACGATGGAAGACCGACTCATGCCGTATTTCTGGGTGACGGGTGGTGATCACGAGGAATTCGAAGCGGCGTTTCAGAACGATCGATCCGTGAAGAACGCCACTATTATCGACGAAGTAGAGGACGCGAGATTGTATCGTGCCGAGTGGACGGAAAACGTCGAGACCATCATCTATGCGTACGTGGAACTCGGGGCGACGCTCATGAGGGCCATCGGTAAAGCGGAAGAGTGGGAATTGCGAATGCGATTCGACAACCACGACTCGCTCTCGAAATTTCGAGACTATTGCGCTGAAAACGATATTTCAATCGAACTCAATCGAACGCAGGAACAGGAGCAGCCGATGGCGAGCGCCCAGTACGATCTCACGCCGACGCAACGAGAGACGCTGGTTACTGCGCTCGAAACGGGCTATTACGAGGTCCCACGCGCGGTGACGATGAGGGAGTTGGCGGACCAGCTGGGGGTTTCCCAGCAGACACTCTCGAACCGATTCCGCGCTGCGTACAAGAACCTCGTGACGAGTACGTTGACGTTCAGTCATCCCGACGAGAACGAAGCCTGACTCTCTACGGACGGACCGTCCGGTCGATGCCCGAAAAGTAGTACTATACAGCCTTCCCCCTCTTCCGCGAAGGGACGGTTTATCCGTGTATGGTTGGGACCACCACCGAGTTCAATACGCTTCTCGAACTGTGTCACGAGCAACACCGCCGTATCGTCCTCGCAGTACTCGCATCTGAGGAGCGGTCGCTAACGGTGAACGACCTCACGAAGGCGATCATCAAACACAATCATCACACGTCTCCCATGGAGGTTTCCAAAGAAGAGTCGCGGACTATTCGCATCTCTCTGCAGCACGTCCACATCCCGAAGTTGGAAGACCTATCGCTCGTCAACTACGATACGGAACGTCAACTGGTGGAACCAACTTCCCAGTTCGATCAGTTGGAACCCCAGCTCTCGGCCATCATCGACGCTGACCCCGGGCTTGAACCGCCAGTTGCACTGTGGGATCGGTCAGCGTGATCGCTGAACGCCCCGGTACGGTGACCGTATTCCTCGGCGTGTAACGCGTAGTCGAGAGTCTGAGTACCGAAGCCGGAACACGATCAGCACTCGGCGGACAAGTACGGTCCCCCACGCCGTTTACACCGTACACCGCGACGAGCGAGAGCCGGAGCTGGAACGGTCGAATACGGCGTGTGCCGGTTTTCGCTCGCGCATCGGCGGCGTCGGATCCGCTACTCGAGGCAGCAGTGACACGTCGACCTCGATCGTATCACACCCGCCAGTGGACCGCCTCGAGTTTCCACTCGCTTCGGCGTCGCCGTCAGTAGTATCGGCGATCACTAGCCTCGAGGGGTACCGCCGAAGATGCGTGAGGCCGGGAACGTGACGACGAAGGCGATGGTGAGTGGTGGAGATGAGTCGTGGACGGGGCTGCGTCCAGCTCCGTCGCCACGTTCTCGCTGCACGGGTGGGACGTACAGCGAACGCGGGTTGACCCCGCATACGGCGGTTGTTAAGGTGCTCGTATCAACTTTCACCCGATTTTGAATGACTGGGAATCATCGAAGTCGTCGGCACGACTCGCCGGAACCGATGCGGCGTGGATCGGCCACGGATCGGCGATAGTGCCGGCAACCCACAGAAACGAAGCGGTGGTGATTCGGCGAGGAGAGTCACGCAGTTGTCGACGAGTGCCCGATGATCCCCATCGAGATGACCGCTCTCGCGTGCCTACCCGGGTGCAGAATTTTCCCGGACGGGACGACGACGAGTTCCTCACGACCAGCGGCGTCCACGTCCCGTCCATCGACTGGATCGCCGGTTGGTACGCGAACGGTCCTTCGACGACCGTGCTTCTGCAATTCTTCCAACAGCGGACGAAGTCGCGTTGCCCGAGGAAATACGTAGTCCCGTCTGGTGCAACTAAATTTGGTTTCTATAGAGGTCCCTCGAGATCCGGTTTGGTTACTCGTTACGCTCAAGGTGATTCGTCCGATAGACAACCGTACGTGTGGGAATAGCACGGATGCGACGAATTGGTGCTGACGATGGGACTCACTCCGAAGACGAGTCGGAAGAAATCGACCGCGGTTACACCACCAGCGGGGAGGACATGCACGTGAGCGGAGGATCCTGATGGCCGGATCGACCGGGTCATCACTCGAGCGGCAGAACCGGCTCCGTTTTTCGGTCGGTGAAGTTACGGGGTCGGTCGGCGATCTCGCCACGGCGCTTCCGCTCGTCGTGGCGCTCGCCGCACTGAGTGACATCTCACTCGCCCACGTGTTGCTCGTGTTCGGCGCGTTCGAACTCCTCTGGGGCGTCGTGTACGGCCTTCCGGTATCGGTCGAGCCGATGAAAGCCCTCGTCGCGCTCGGCATCGCGGGGTCGCTGTCCTACCCGGAACTCGCTGCGGCCGGGGTTGTCCTCGGCATCGTGCTGTTGGTGCTGGGCGGAACGGGGCTCGTCGCGACGATCGAACGGTGGGTCGGCGAGCCCGCGGTGCGCGGTGTCCAGCTCGCGGTCGCCCTCCTCCTGCTGGAAACCGGCGTCGGGCTTTCCCTCGACGACCCGAGCATCGCGGCACTCGGCGGGGCAACCGCCCTCGTCGTGGTCGTGCTCGGATACAAGCGAGCGTGTGCGCTCACCGTCTTCGTCCTCGGCGGCGTCATCACGACCCAGCTATCCGGACTTCCCACGCCCGGATTGCCCGGCCCACCGCCGGTGCCCGACCTGACAGCGGGAGTCGCCGTGAGCGCACTGGACGGCGCACTCGCGCAGTTGGCGATGACCATCGGGAACGCCGCGATCGCGACGTCGCTGCTCATCTCCGACCTGTTCGACGAGGAGGTCAGTGCGGACCGGCTGTCTCGGAATATGGGTGTGATGAACGTGCTCGCGGTTCCGGCCGGTGGGATTCCGATGTGTCACGGCTGTGGCGGCGTCGCCGGCGCGCACGCGTTCGGCGCACGAACGGGCGGTTCGAACGTCGTCCAGGGGCTCGGGTTCGTTACGATCGCGCTGTTCGCACACTCCGCATTCGTCGCCGAATTCCCGCTCCCCATCCTGGGCGTCCTCGTCGGGATCATCGCGCTGGAACTGGGCCGGAACGCGCTCCGGACGACTGCGCTCGGAGTGACCGTCCTGGTCGGCGTGCTCGGTGCGGTTACGAACGTCGCGGTCGGCCTGCTCGTCGGCGCGCTCGTCTACCAGGTCGGCCAGCGCCGTTCGGCAACCGACCCCTAGTCCTAGTTCGACGTGACATCGTGTTGTCTGGTCGACGGAGATCGAAGGCGGCGGTCTCGCTGCTACCGACGCCGTCGGTCGGGGGCGAGTGACGTCGTCGCCCCGGTTTCCCGCCCTACCCAAACGTACTTCCGTTCGAACGTGACACGGTACCAAACGAACGAACCGCATGCAACTCGTCGTCAAACCGCTCCTCGCGGACGAACCGGTCGCGGCCCTCGAGCGGAATTCGATGACCGAACTGGACCTCGAGCACGGCGACTACGTGCTTCTCGAGGGGCGGGCCGGCCGGACGGCCGTCGCCGAGGCGAGGGTTCGTCCGTCCGAGGAGGGGCCGGAACGGACGATCCGACTCCACCGGGAGCTCATCGAGACGCTCGACGTCGATGTCGGCGATGTCGTCGACGCCGAACCGGCGGACGTACGCTCGGCGGAACGGATCGAGATCGCGCTCCCGAGGGACGTCACGTCCGACGAAGCGCTCGCCCTCTCTCGACGCGATGCGCTCGCCGGGCGCGTGCTCTCGAGCGACCGGACGGTGTCGGTATCACCCTCCGTCGACTCGAGCGGGGACCGCCCGGATCGACGGGTACCGATCGAGATCGTGGACGCGGATCCGGACGGTTTCGTCCGGGTCGAGGAGTGGACGTCCGTCGTCGTCTCGCCGGACCCGGCGACGATATCGACGACGCGAGCCGAGACCGAAACCGAAACGGGGGGCGACCGGAGTGCTCCCGAATCCGGGCGGACGGCGCGAGCGGAATCGACGGAACGGACGATTTCGAGCGTCACGTACGACGATATCGGTGGACTCGAGGACGAACTCGCGCACGTTCGAGAGGTCGTCGAGTTACCGATACGGTACCCGGATCTCTTCGCGCGTCTCGGCGTCGACCCGCCGAACGGCGTGCTCCTGTACGGACCGCCCGGCACCGGGAAGACGCTCGTCGCTCGAGCGATGGCGAACGAGGTCGGGGCCCACTTCGAGACGATCTCGGGACCGGAAATCGTCTCGAAGTACTACGGCGAAAGCGAGGAGCGCCTGCGCGAGGTCTTCGAGACGGCCGCGGAGAACGCGCCCGCGATCGTGTTCGTCGACGAACTCGACGCCATCGCGCCCAGGCGCGACGACGCCGCGGGGAACGTCGAGCGGCGGATCGTCGCCCAGTTGCTCTCGTTGCTCGACGGCGCCGACGACGCCGGCCGGATCGTCGTCGTCGGGACGACGAATCGCGTCGACTCGATCGACCCGGCCCTCCGCCGACCGGGCCGATTCGACCGCGAGATCGAAATCGGCGTCCCGGACGCGGAGGCGAGGGCGGAGATCCTTCGCATTCACGCCCGCGACGTGTCCCTTGCCCCGGACGTCGACCTCGAGCGGTACGCCGAACAGACCCACGGCTTCGTCGGCGCGGACCTCGAGAACCTCCTCAGGGAGAGCGCGATGTGCGCGCTCCGACGACTGCGCGAGGCCGAATCCGGCGACGAGTTCGAACTGCCGACCGATCGACTCGAGTCGGTCGAGATCGGCGACGCGGACGTCGAGTCGGCGCTCCGCGGCGTCGAACCCTCGGCGATGCGGGAGGTCTTCGTCGAAGTTCCGGACGTGGGCTGGGAGGATATCGGCGGCCTCGAGGGGGCGAAGCGGACGCTCCGCGAAGCCGTCCAGTGGCCCCTCGAGCATCCGGCGGCGTTCGAACGACTGGCGCTGCGGCCGGCGACCGGCGTCTTACTCCACGGCCCGCCGGGGACCGGGAAGACGCTGCTGGCGCGAGCGGTCGCGAACGAAGCGCAGTCGAACTTCATCTCGATCAAGGGCCCGGAACTCGTCGACAAGTACGTCGGTGAGTCGGAACGCGGTATCCGCGACGTGTTCAGCAAAGCAAGGCAGAACGCACCCACCGTCCTCCTCTTCGACGAAATCGACGCGATCGCCGGCACTCGAGGCGGTTCGAGCGACTCGAACGTCGGGGAGCGCGTCGTCTCCCAACTGCTCACCGAACTCGACGGACTCGAGGAACTCGAGGACGTCGTCGTCCTCGCGACGACCAATCGGCCCGAACTCATCGACGACGCGTTGCTCCGCGCCGGCCGGTTCGAAGAACGCGTCTTCGTCGGCCCGCCCGACGAGTCGGCGCGCCGAGAGATCTTCGAGATTCACCTCCGCGACCGGCCCCTCGCGTCCGACGTCGACCTCGACTCGCTCGCCGCTCGAACGGACGGCGCCGTCGGATCCGATATCCAGGGACTCTGTCGCGCCGCGGCGATGAACGCCGTGGGGGAGTACGTCCGGGGCGCTACCGACGCCGGAGACGAACCCGCACCCGGTGGCGACGGAGGTGCCAGCGGCGGTCGGATCGCCGACGAATTCGGCCGGGAGCCGCGACGGCGGTCCGTCGACGACCTCGAGGTGACCGGTGCGCACCTCGAGCGAGCGCTGGACGCGTTCCGCGAGGACGACGAATCGATCGATCCGTTCGCCGGCCTCGAACGCGAGTGACTCGGTCCGAGAACGCGGGAGGAGTCACCCGTACTGCTAAGTGGAATCGTGATGTGTGTGATCACATGTCTTACGACCTCCCCAACGTTCGGCTCGGCGAGCAGGCCGAAGGGGACGCGGAGAGCGACGACGGCGGGGGCGAACCCGTCCGGACGGTCGAGTACCTGAACTTCGAGGTGCTGGACGAACGGGGGTGGAGCATCGACGACGACGACCTCTTCGAGAAGGCGGCCGACGCCGACCTCGACGAAGCGGACCACGGAACGATCGAGGTGCAGGGACGGCGGTACGTCCTCGACGCCGCGGAGGACGAGGGATTCGCGTGGCCGTTCGAGTGTCGCGCCGCCTCGTGTGCGAACTGCGCCGGAATCGTCTACGACGGCGACCTGTCGATGGACATGGACCTCATCCTCACCGAGGAGGAGGTCGAGGAGCGCAACATCGTCCTCACGTGTCAGGCGGTACCGGCGAGCGACGAGGTGAAGCTCGTCTACAACGCGATGCACCTCGAGTACCTGCAGGATCGCGTGATCGGCGTCCGGGAAGTGTGATCCGTCACACCCGAACCCGGGGGAATTCCCGCGAGGGGATCGGTAGGCACCCCAGCCACCGGCTCCAGTGATGGGACCGTGCCCTCGGTCGGGCGGTGCGTCGGTTCCCCGGCTCGAGCGGAAGACATACTTATGGCCCACGGCGTGGTGTGCTACCACATGGCTAACGCGAATCTACCCGACGACGATTCGTCCGACCGAACGACCGTCACTGACGGGTTCTTCGAACGGGAAGCGCACCTCTCTCGAACGGAAGCAGCGAAATTCCTCCGGGAGATCGCGGAGGCGCTCGAGGACGACACTTCGCTGACCGTCTCGGGCGGGTCGTGGGAGATCCCCTTCGAGTACCGCGAACCGATCGAGGTGGAGGTCGAACTCTCCGGCCGTCGAACGCCGGAACTCGAGATCGAATTCGAATTCGAAGCGGCGGAAGGGGAGGGCGGCCTCAGCGTCCGGTAATCGAACCGACGGTCAGGGGTCACGATCCTCGCGCCGAATCGGCAACGGACGAAAAATCGGTGGTGAGCGATCGCGCCTACCGCGCCGTCACTTCTGCAGCGAGAAGACGGCCAGGCGGGTGTCGCGTCCGCCGCTCCCGCGTCGGAGCCAGCCGCTTCCGCCGACCTGAATCGCCACGTACTGCTTCTCCGTTTCGGGGTCGTACCAGCTCATCGGGCTGGCAGCGATCGACGCCTCGCCGAGGTCGTACTCCCAGAGTCGGTCGCCGGTCTCGCCGTCGTAGGCGATGAAGTCCCCGTTCTGGGTGCCGGTGAAGACGACGCCGCTCTCGGTCGTCATCAGGCCGCCCCAGATGTAGGCCTCGCTCTCGATCCAGTCGCGCCAGACGCGCTCGCCCGTCTCCGGATCGATCGCGACGATGGCGCTGATCTTGTCGTTGTACTCGTCGGGAACCGCCTCGGTCTCGTCCTCGAGGATGCCGCCCCAGTACTTCTTGCCCTCCTCGTACTCCTCGAACCGCCACCAGGCTTCCTGGGGCGAGTTGTTCATCTTCGCGTAGACGAGGCCGGTTTCGGGGTTGTAGGCGGGGGGCTGCCAGTCGTTTCCGCCCATCGCGCCGGGCATGAACGGCATCCGACGACCCTCGTCGATGTGGGGGATCATCCGGTACATGTTCAGCTGCTGGACCCCCGGTTCGCTGCGCTCGATGAGTTCGCCGGTGTCGGCGTTCATCGTGTAGAGCCATCCGGTCTTCCCCGCGGAGACGACCACGTCGGTCGTGGTGTTCCGGTGTTCGATCTCGAAGTCCCGGATGAGGATGCGCGGGGCCGCGGAGTCGTAGTCCCAGACGTCGTGTGCGACCTCCTGGTGAGACCAGACGTAATCTCCGGTGTCCATGTCGAGCGTCAGCGTGCCGCAGCTATTCCGGTTGGGTCCGGGACGAACGGAGCCGTCGAAGTCCGGCCCGGGGTTGCCGATCGGCAGGTGCAGCCGCCGGTTCTCGACGTCGATCGTCGCGTTCATCCAGTTCGTCGCGCAGGACTGGTTGATGCTGTCGCCGACCCACTCCTCGTCGGGCGACGTCCAGGTGTGCCACAGCTCCTCGCCGGTTTCGGCGTCGAGCGCCTTGTGGAAGCCACGAACGCCGTACTCGCCGCCGGCACTCCCGGTGAAGATCATCCCGTCGAATGCGACGGGCGCCCAGGTGGCCGAGTACCCCTCCTCGTGGTTCGCCGTGGACGTGTACCACACCTCCTCTCCCGTGTAGCGGTCGAGCGCGACGACGCCCGAGTCGAGCGTCGTCATGAACACCTTGTCCTCGTGGACGGCGACGCCCCGGTTGTTGTCGTCGCAGCACAGCACGACGTCGGACGGGACGGCGTACGTGTAACTCCAGAGGATATCCCCCTCGCGGGCGTCGATGGCCTTGACGTGGTTCGGCCCGTTCGACTGGTACATCACCGGCGGGTCGCCGGGGACGATCAGCGGCGTCCCCTCCATGCTCGAGCCGGCCCCGACGTCGAGGACGTACTCGACCTCGAGTTCGTCGACGTTGTCGGGCGTGATGACGCCCGCGTTCGTTCGACGGTGCTGCTCGAGGTTTCCGCCGTAGGTGAGCCACGCCTCGGGGTTGTCGCCCGACTCGAGGATCATCTCGTCGGTGACGTCGAACTCCTCGATTCGGTCGGTGTCGTGCTGGTGCGTGACCGATTTATCCGGCGAACCGAGCACGCGGAATCCCTGGTCCGTTTCTCTGACGATCGTATCTTTCGCGGCCTGAACGGCCCTGTCTTCTTCGATTGACATGTGTATCTACCTCGCCTGGGGTGGAGCGCGCGTCTCCTCCGTGATCCAGAACGCGTGCTTGCAGATCTCCTCCTGGTTGACGATCGAGATCGCCGCGCCGGCGGTGATCGCCGCCGTCAGTTGCGCGTGCGATAACTCGTCACCGCGAGCGACCTCGAGCGCCGCTTTCGCCAGCAGGTAGACGCCCGCCAGCATCGCCTTGACGTCCCAGTAGCCGTCGTCGAGGATTTCGTCGGTGATGAGGATCCGGTTGTGCCACAGGTGCACGTCGAGCGCGTTGATCCACAGCAAGACGCCACCCATCGCCCGCTGATGGAGCGGCGGGACGTGTTCGACGTCGAACTCGACGCCGTCCGGAATGTCCCTCGTCGGAACCCACCGGGCGAGTCGCGTGTTGTTGTTCACGACGTCCATCACCAGTGCCAGCCGTTCGGTCTCGTCGAAGCCGAGGCTCTCGAGTTCAGCCACCAGCTCGTCGGCGTTGATCAGTTCGTGAGCCGTCCCCTCGATGTGTTCGGGCGTGAACCGCGGGAGGTTCGTCTCGAGGCTCTCGAAGAAATCGACGTCGACGAGGTGGTCGTAGATTCGCCAGCCGGGCTCGGTGAGCTCCCGATAGAGCGACTCCGGCTCCGTCTCTCCGTCCGGAATCCCCTTCGAACGAACGTCAGGGAGCCGGTTCAGCTGGGTCCGCACGTTCGCGAGTTCCTCCTCGAGCAGTTCCTCGTCGAGTTTCCCCGAGAGTGCGCCTCGGATCGCCGCTCCCATCGACTCGAACGCCGGGTCGGTCTCCGCATCCACCGCCTCGCGAAGGTGCTCGACGGTCAACTCCTCTCCATCGCGCGCCGCATCGACGCCGAGGGTGCGCGCTAACTGCCGTTGCGCTTCGGGTGTGATCTTTGCTGTCGTCATGCGTCCTCCCGATCGTGACACTTGTTTCCAACTGCCACTCCGTGTGTGGGGCCAACGTTCCTCTGTATCAAACTTATTATATTAATACTATACCTACGTCCTGAAACAATAGTGTCGATCGATTCGGCGATTCTCGAATCGGACGGTGACGACCGGCCGCACCCCGCTGACGGTGAGAGACCGGGATACCCGCGGAACCGGCCCAGTTCGACGCGGCGACGCTCGAACACTGCGCTCGTCCGCTCGGACACCGGCAGAGAGACCACTTGAATAAATCTCCAAATGTTTTATATCCCCCTTCGTGGTCAGTCGGACCGGGTGAGATTGTGAATCACACGCACTGTTCGCGTCGAGGGTTCCTCGCGCTCGGGGGAGGAATCGCACTGTCTGGCTGCATCGGTGGTTCCGGACGCGACGGAACCGCGGGCGGATCGGGGGACGAGTTCGGATCGGTGACGCTCCTGCTCAATTGGAACATGAGCGGCCTACACGTGCCGTACGTCGCCGCACGCGAGAACGGGTTCTACGAGGAGGAGGGGTTCGCGGACGTCGAAATCGAGAACGGTGACGGGGCCGACTTCGCGGCCAATCAGGCCGGACTCGGGAACGTCGAGTTCGCCATCTCGAGCGCCGATCAGATTCTCGCCGTCAACGCCGAAGAATTGTCGCCCGTCTCCGTCGGCATCGTGATGCAACGGAACCCCAACGTCGTCTTCGCGGATCGGAACAGCTTCGGGAGACTCGACGATCCCGAACGACTCGAGGGGGCGACGGTCGGGAGCGGTCCGGGGATGGTCCGGACGATGACGGAGGCGTTCCTCGACCACCACGGCGTTCTGGACGGCGTCGAGTACGTCGACACGGGTTTCGACACGGTACAGCAGGTGCTCAACGGTGACGTCGACGCCGCCGGCGGCGTGTTCAGCGACGTCGTCGACGCCGAACACCAGGGCGGGGAGATCGACGTCCTCGAGATCGAGTCGGCGGTCGCCTCCTACGGCCACCTCGTCGCGACCGACCGGCGCTTCGCCGAGCGGAACGCCGACGCGGTGAGCGGCTTCCTCCGGGCGACCGCCAGGGGAACGGCCTGGGCGGCGGAGAACCCGGACGAAGCGATCGACCACCTCGTGGACGTCCACCCCGAACTCGAGGAAACGCGGGAGAACCAGGCGGCCAAGTGGGAGCGAATGTACGCCGAGTACCTCCTCTCCGACGCCGTGGAGGCCGACGGGTGGGGCGCTAGCGGGTCGGGTCCGTGGACCGAAACGTACGAGACGCTCTCCGCCGCCGACGCCATCGAGAACGACGTCGATCCCGAGTCGGTGTGGACCAACGAGTACCTGGACGGCGACGCCGAGTACGTATCGGACTTCGCCGAACGAGTGCGATCGAACGCGTGACTGACGAACGGGAACGGGCCGGCGCGCAGGGAACGCCGTCGCCCGCCGAGGCGTCCCACTCTCCCCCGTCGCCACGTCCTCGAGGCTCGTCCTCGTCGCACCGGTCGCCGATCGGCGAGCGCGCCGACGGATCGGAGCGCAACCGGCGCGGGTCCGCCTCGAGCGCCGACGGTATCGACGGCCTCACCGTCGGCGGTCGCGACTTCGTCGCACGAGCGTTCCCGTCGGCGGTCGTGCTGGTCGCGCTCCTCACCGCGTGGCACGGCGCCGTCGACCGCTCCGGGATCCCGTCCGTCATCCTCCCATCGCCGGTCGAGGTGGCAACCACCCTCGTCGAAACCGCTCCGACGTTGCTGGGCGACGCCGCCGTCACGGGAACGACCGCCGGCGTCGGACTCGTCTTCGGCGGCGCCATCGGCGTGACGCTCGCCTTCGCGATGATACACTCCCGAGCGGCGACGAAGACGCTCCTTCCGTACGTGATCGCGCTCCGCATCGCACCGGTGATCGCCGTCGCACCGCTCCTGTTTCTCTGGGTCGGTCGCGGCGTACTCGCGCGGGCACTGGTGGTCGCGACCCTGACCGTCTTCCCGATGACGATCGCGACCCTCGACGGACTCCGATCCACGCCCGAACCGTACCTCGAGTTGCTGGAGACGGTCGACGCCTCGAAGACAGCCGCGTTCGTCCACGTCAGAGTTCCGGCGGCCGCGCCGAGCGTCTTCGCGGGCGTCAAGACCGCGGCCACGCTCAGCGTCATCGGGGCCGTCGTCACCGAGTTCGTCACGCTCGAGGCGGGCCTCGGTTATCGGGTGTTCGAGACGTCGAGTTACCTTCGAACCGCCGAAACCTACGCCGCCCTCGTCGCCCTCTCGCTGCTCGGAATCGGGTTCTACCTCGTTCCGGTCGCGATCGAGCGCGCGTTCTGGCGCTCCTGACGCCGTTGAAGCGAGCGTCAGTCCATCCCCGCGGTCCCACCCTCCAGGTCGAGCCAGCCGTACACCCCGCGCTGTGCCACCACGACCGCTCCGTACAGGGCGAGTCCCTCGAGCACCAAAACGACGAGGGCGGCGAGCATCACGTCCGGGCGAACGTTCTCCGAGCCGGAGAGAACGAGGTATCCCAGGCCGTCGTCCGAGACGACCCACTCCGCGACGACCGCCCCGACCACGGCGAGCGTCACGGACTGCTTGAGTCCCGCGAAGAAATCGGGGAGCGCGTACGGCACGTCGACGTAGAGGATTCGCTCGACCGCACCCGCGTTCACCGACCGCAACAGTTCGTGGTGCTCCGACGGCGCGCGATCGAGTCCGGCGGCGGCGTTCAGGACGAGCGGGAAGAACGCGATCAGCGCGACGAAGACGACCGCGGTCGTCGTTCCCATCCCCACGTAGATGAGCAGGAGGGGAGCGATCGCGAGTTTGGGCAGCACTCGGACCGTAACGAGGTACGGGTACACGGCCCGGCGGAACCACGGGACGTAGGCGACCAACAGCGCCAGGCCGATTCCGGCCGCGATTCCCACGGTTCCGCCGTAAACGATCTTCTCGAGCGTGTACCACGCGTTCGCGAGGTACAGTTCCGGATTCCCGACCAGTCGCGCGGCGACGGCGCTCGGCGGCGGGAGCACGAACGGCGGAACGTCGGTCACGAGCGTGATCGCCCACCAGAGGGCCACGCCGACGCAGAGCGCGCCCGCCGGGTACGCCGCGTCCGACGCGTCGAAGCGAACTCGTTCGTTCATGGTACCTCGCGCTCGTACCCGTCGTGGAGCGTCCGGCGGACCGCCGCGACCCGCCGCTGAAACGCCCGGGAACCGAAGACCTCCGTATCGCGCGGCTCGGGCAGGTTCACGTCGAACGTCGCTTCGATCCGGCCCGGGTCGTCCCCCATCACCACGCACCGATCGCCCAGGAAGACCGCTTCGGGGACGCTGTGCGTGACGAAGACGATCGTCTTCCGTTCGCGCCGCCAGAGCGACCGGAGCTCGACGCCGAGTTCGTCGCGCGTGATCTCGTCGAGCTCCCCGAACGGCTCGTCCATCAACAGCACGTCCGCGCCGAGGTGGATGGCGCGCGCGATGGCGACCCGCTGTCGCATCCCGCCCGAGAGCGCGCTCGGTCGAGCGTCCTCGAAGCCCTCGAGTCCCAGCGAGCGGAGTAACGCGCCCGCCCCCTCCCGATCGGGAGGCTTCCCCGCCATCCGCCGAAGGAACGCGACGTTCTCGAGCGCGGTCTTCCACGGAAGCAACGTGTGCCGTTGAAACACGAACCCGACGTCCCCCCGTTCCCGTGCCCGGGAGGGTGGCCGATCGTCGATTCGGACGCGGCCGCTCGTCGGTTCCTGGAGCCCCGCGATCGCCCGGAGCGCGGTCGTCTTTCCGCAGCCGGAGGGGCCGACGACGGTGACGAACTCCCCGCGGTCGATCCGCAGGTCGACGTCCGCGACCGCGGTGAACCCGTCGTATCGCACCGTGAGGTCTTCGAGTTCGATCATAGCTCGCCGGTGAGTAACCGTCCCTGCTCGAGCGCCGTCCGGAGGCGATCCCACGTTCGCTCGCGCTGCCAGCCCCACCCGTGGTCTCGCGTGTCGTCGCTCCGGCCGAATTCGGCGGCCGCGCGCTCGAACGTCGTTCGCACCCGTTCGGGATCCTCACCGCCGAGGTCGGCGATTCGGCTCGCCGCCGGGCCCGGGTCCTGATTCGCCTCCGCCCACCCGCCTACCGTTCCCGCGAGGAACGCCCGGAGTACGGATCGTCGGGTTCGGAGCGCTCGTTCGCGAACGACGACCGTCGGCCCGTAGATCGGGAAGTGATCGGTGACGAGCAACGCGTCGACCGTCTTCCCCCGTCGCTCGAGGTCGCGCGGATCGGTGACCGATCCGGTCACGACGTCGGCGGGTCCCGCGAGGAGCGCCTCCCGCTCTTCCCCGACCGTCTCTGCGATTTCGATGTCGTCCTCGAGCGCCGTCTGCGAGACGAACAGGCGCCCCAGGACGCCGGTCTCGGAGTTCGGCGGCATCCCGATCCGTCGCCCGTGAAGTTGGGCGACGCTCCGAAGCTCCTCCCCGAACACCTCCCGAACGGTGTACAGCACCGTCATCGCGCGCTGATAGAGGACCGCGACCGGCACGACCCGCGCCCCCTCGGCTCGCGCTCGCAGCACCGTCGCGGCCCCGGCGATTCCGACGTCGGCCCCGCCCGACCGGACTCGATCGAGCGCGCGCAGCGATCCGTCGTGGTGCCCGAACTCGACGCCGACGTCGTACGCGTCGTACCACCCCGCCGTCGTCGCCGCGTAAAACGGTACGTGGAGGCCGTTCGGACGCCAGTTCACCGCGACGGTCACGTCGTCCGCTCGCGTCGCATCGTCCGCCCGCGTCGCGTCGTCCGCTCGCGCCCCATCATCCGCCGAGGTCGCGTCGTCCGCCGGCCTCGCATCGTCCGCCCGCGTCGCGTCCGCGCGTGCTCCTCCGTCCCCCGACTGCCGATCGAGAAAGATCGTTTCCGCTCGCTCCAGCAGCGCCGTCGCGTGTCGGTCGTACGTTCGACGACGGCTCGAGCGGCGGTCTCCGGCCGGCCGCCACGCCGAGGGCGGCCGGCCGTGCGTTCTGGAGTTCGGTTCCACCGTCGTCCGTTCGACCAGTACGCGATCCTCGAGCCGGGCGAGCGCATCGCGGATCGTCGACCGACTCGTTCCGGTCCCGACCTGCACCTGAAGGATCGTCGCGGGCCCGTCTTCGCGTTCGGTTCGTAACAGGAGGTACGCGAGGACGCGCGCTGTCGTCCGTCCGAGTCCCGCGGAGAGGTGCTCGACGAGGAGTTGATCGTCATCGTCGAGTACCCAGAACGTTCGTCGGCGCATTCATGTTAGCATATACCTCGGCATCGCATAAGGGTATCCCCGCTTCGCGCCGACGGGTAGATTCGAGCGTGGCGACTGATCGGTTTCGATCCCCGTCGCCGGTACGAAGGAGTCGTTACTGGTAGTCGGCCGCATCGTGATCGATCCTCGTGGGCCGTACCTTCCCGTGTTCTTCGAGTTCGTGGGCGTTGATCCGTCGCTGTAAGTCCGCGCTCGAGCCGACGACGAAGTACGTGTTACAGACCGAGCACTTGTCGACGAGAAGTTCGTTCGTGGTCATGGTGGGGTCAGGGCCGCGGTACGAGATCGAGCGGTCGAGCACGTCCATCGGTTTCGATGGCGCGTCGGCCCTCGACGGTCGAACGTCACCACTCCGAAGGGATCACGGGCGTCGTTGCGTGCGCTACCGCTTTTTCACCGGGGGGCCGTTGCTCGAACGCACAGATTAAATCGGTCGAAACGCGAAAAATCGAGGCCGCAGTGGCGGGGAGGAACCGACCTCAGTCGTCCCCGGTGGCAGTCGCGCCGCCTTCGCTGCTGACGCCGGTTCCGGGGCCGATATCGATCCCCAACTCCTCGAGTTTCTCGTCGGGGACGACGCCGTCGACCCAGCCGCGGTGGTCGTAGTACTCGGCTTTCATCTCCTCGAGTTCGCAGTACTCGCCCTCGGAGGCGCCCTGTCCGGGCGTCCCGCCCTCCTCGAGGAAGACCTGCGGGAGGGAGTCGTCGCTCGCGTCGAAGCCCGCCAGGTTGTTGTAATAGCGCTCGAGGTTGTAAACGCGCTCGCCCGCCTCGAGCAATTCGTCCTCGGTGACGTCCATGCCGGTCATGCCGTTGTACTGGAGGACGTACTCCTCGATCCCCTCGGCGAAGGCGTTGAACTTGCAGATGTCGAACGAATCGCTGATCGCGTGCAGATCCTGGAACTGGGCGGTCAGCTCGCCCTTGCCCTCCCACTCGTAGGGGTCGACCTTCTCGGGGATACCCAGGATCTCAGCGGCTGGCGTGTACCCCCGCAGGTGGCACGCCCCGCGGTTCGAGGTGGCGTAGCCGATCCCCATCCCCTTCATGCACCGGGGATCGTAGGCCGCGATCGCCTGACCCTTGACGTCCAGGCGGTGCTCGTGGGCGTCGAGTTCCTCCCCGACGCGCCGTTGACCCTCGGCGAGCAGGTCCGCGAGGTCGCCCTCGCGGTTGGCGATTCGTTCGATCATCTCGACCATCTCCTCGGTGTCGCCCCACTCGATGCCCTCGCCGTCGTCGAACTCCTCGAGGTAGCCCTCCTCGGTGAGGTCCATCGCGAGCGCGAGGATGTTGCCCGTCTCGATGGTGTCCATCCCAACGTCGTTGCACCGATCGATCATCAGCGCGACCTGGTCGCGGTCGTCGTTCATCGAGTTCGGGCCGAGCGCCCAGGCGGACTCGTACTCGTAGGACTCCATCCGGACGTTCATCTCCTCGCCCTTGTGCATCACGTCGACCTCGACCTCCTTCTTACAGGCGACCGGACAGGAGTGACACGTGGGTTCGTCGACGAGGATGTTCTCCCGGACGTTCTCCCCGGAGACGTTCTCCGAGTCGAGCTCGAGTTCGCCGGCGTCGACGGCGTCGCCGGTCGATGTGTATTGGCCGTTCTTCGTCGGGAGGCCGGACATCTCCTCGGTGATGTTCATCAGGACGTTCGTCCCGTACATCGAGAGGCCGCCCTCGTTCGGCGCGGTGACCTCCGACTCCTGGATGGCCTGCATCGCCTGGCGGTGGCCCTCCTGGAACGTCTCCTGGTCCGCGGGTTTGGGCATCCGCGTGTTGGATTTGACGACGACCGCCTTGAGGTTCTTCGAGCCGGCGACGCAGCCGACGCCGCCCCGACCCGAGGCGCGGTCGTCCTCGTTCATGATGTTGCCGTACCGCACCAGGTTCTCTCCCGCCGGGCCGATGCCCATGATCGAGAGGTTCTTCCCGTAGGAGCCGTCGACCTCCTCCTCGATCGCGTCGCGGGTCTCGTGGAATCCCATCCCCCAAAGGTGGGAGGCATCACGGAGTTCGACCTCGCCGTCCTCGACGTACGCGTACACCGGTTCGTCGGCCTTCCCCTCGAACAGCAGGCCGTCGAAGCCGGCCCACTTCAGTCGGGCGCCCGACCAGCCGCCGTGGTGACTGTCGGTGACCGTCCCCGTCAGCGGTGATTTCGTACAGATGGCGATCCGGCCGCTCATCGTCACCTGCGTGCCCGAGAGCGGGCCGTTCATGAACGCAAGCAGGTTCTCCGGTCCGAGCGGGTCCACGTCCGGCCCCTGTTCGAAGACGTACTTTACCCCCAGGCCCCGCGCGCCGATGTACTTCTTCGCGTCCTCGTCGTCGATCGACTCGTACGCGATCTCCCCGTCGGAGAGGTCGACGCGCGCGACCCTGTCCTGAAAGCCGCCCAGTTCGGTCATGGTACTCCCTCGGTGGATGTCCCAACGCGACGGATGTTAACTCTTGTCGTGGTGGAAACGGACTTTCTCCTTTGCAACCGGGAGAGACCGCCGTGACGGTCGCCGTCTCCGCGCTCCCGACGGGCACGGGAGCGACGAGCAAACCGTTGCCGGGAGCGGAGCGACAGCGAGAACGCTATCCGCCCCTGTTCTGTCGGGATAGGGGACGCAGTGGGGGTGGAGACGAAGATTTTTGCCGAAACGTGTGGTACGCCATCACACCCCTGACATGCGATTCCTCCGCGAGCGATCGATTCCCGGCCGACAGCCGGAATACACCGGGGAGAACCGTTGCCTTCCGTGTACGGTCGGTAACGTCGGTCTCGCCGGCGTACTGGCGGCCGGCGTCGGTGTCGTCACGACCGTTCCAATCGGGACGATCGTATTTCTCGGCTCCCTCGTCACGATTTATCTCCGCGGGTACCTCGTTCCCGGAACGCCACGACTCACCGAGCGGTACCTCCCACACCGGATCCGCAGACTGTTCGGCAAAGACCCGATCGCTGCACCCACGCTCGAGGACGGCGAAGCCGTCGATCCGTGGGACGTACTCGCCGCCGCTGGCGTCGTCGACCGAACGACGGGTGACGGGGTTCGTCTCGACGGCGACTTTCGCACGCACCTACGGCGGACGTCGAGTCGGTACGCGGAGGCGCCCCCTTCGGTCGACGAAATCGGTCAGGTGGTCGGGACGACGGACGTCGTCGAACGGGGTGAGGGGGCGTTTTCCGTCGACGGTACCAAACTGCTCCGGTGGGAGTCGGACGCCGCGCTCGCGGCGGACGTGGCGGCCGCTTCGCTCCTCGAGGACCGTCTCGACGGCTGGGCCGCACTCGATCGCGACGTCCGGTTGGACGTCCTCCGCCGCGTTCGGTTGTTGGCCGAACGCTGTCCCGCGTGCGACGGACCGATCGACCGGCAGCACGATCGAGTCGACCCGTGTTGTCAGCCGCCGCACGTCCTCGTCTGGTCGACCTGTCGGTCGTGCGAGGCCCTCCTCGGGGAGGTCGCCGTTCCCGAGTCCAACGTCGAGTCGTGGGCGGTGCTCGAGGAGATAGGCGAGGGAGCGTCCGAACCGTCCGGTCGCGCCGAGTAAACCGGGGCGGGCCGTCCTAGTCGAACGACCACTCCGTGTCGATTTCCGGCGGGTTCGAGAGCGTCTGCAGGACGACGCAGTACCGCTCCGCGTACTGCTTCAGCGCGTCCGCAGTTTCGGGACTGACGTCGCCGTCGACCGAGACCTCCATTCGAATGTCCTCGAATCCGACGGGGGCGTCTTCGTCGATGCCGAGCGTCCCCCGGAGGTCGAGGTCGCCGTGGACCTCGGTCGAGATGTCGGCGTCGACGTCGAACGCGTCGGCGACCGCCTGGGCGGTGAGTTGCGAGCAGGCGGCGAGGGCACCGAGCAGGAGATCACCCGAACACGCACCCGTTCCCGTACCGGCGGCGCCCTCGTGCAACTCGGCTTCGTAGATCGCTCGACCGATGTCGACGTTACAGGAGCGGACGTCGGATTGCGCCGCTCCGCTCGCCGTCAGCGTGACGCGAGCCTGTTCGGGATCTTCCTCGTACGTCTCTTTGAGCGGTCGTTGCGCCTCTTGAAGGTCACTGTCGGACATATCTCGTTCTCGAAAGCGAGTACGACATTCGGTATCAAAACGCTAGGGGAAGGGCCGGAAATCACCCCGAGATCGGGACGCCGCCGAAGACGAGGACCGCGATCACCCAGTAGACGACGTAGAGGCTACCGAGGAGGACACCGTGCCACCGTTTCAGATTCCCCCTGTGAAGGAAATAGGCCGCGAGCGCCGTTATGACGATCACCGAGGGGAGGTGGAACACGAGGACCGAACTCGAGATCGTGAGGTCGCTCATTAGCATGATGACGCCGACGTTACCCGTCACCGAAAACAGCACGCTGCCGATGACGTTCCCGACGCCGATTTCGGGGACGCCCCGACGAACAGGTTCGATCGTCAGCATCACGTCTTCGAACGTGAGGATCAGGGTCAGGACCGTCGCGCCGAAGACGGTCTCGTCGATGCCGAATCCGTCGATGGCGGACTCCGATCCGGATTCGATCAGGATCGATCCGAGGACGATTCCGGCGAGCGCAACGAGGGAGAGGGTTATCCAGATCCAGCCCGACGCTCGATGGCCGCTGACGAACCGGTCTTCCGGAATCTCCGCGATCGACGCCGGTTGAATCGCCCCGCCGTCGGGTTGGACGCGCTTACCGAGGTCGGAATTTCGGAACACGTACGTACCGCGCTGGTACTCGCGAACCAACAGGTACCCGAACATCGCGACGAAGATACCGAGTAGGACGAGCCCGTGGATCAGCGTGAGCGATCCCAGGAGGACGAACGGCGTCAGGAGGATCGGTGCCACCGCGAAGAGCGCGACGTAATCGGTCGGCAGGTCGACCGGGAACGGTTTGAGTATCGCCGCGAGGGCGAGCGTGACGCCGATGATCGCGAGGCTCGTCCCGAGCGCCGTACCGAGGGCGGCACCCTCGAGGTCGCCCGCTGACAGCACGAGCGCCAGTACCGTATCGTCGAATTCGAATCCGGTGAAGAGGATCGCGAGCGCGAACAGTGAAACCTTCAAACCGAGCGCGGCGCGCGTGAGGTAGCTGATCAGCTTCTCGACGCACGCGGTCAACAGGAGCGCGCCGCCGACGATTGCAGCCAGCGATCCGACCGTGCCGTACTCTTCGACGACGTTTTCGACCGCCCCCTCGAGGCCGCCCTCACCGTCGTCACCATCTCGGGCGTCGTCCTGCGCGAGCGCAGGCGACGTCAGGAGTACGATACACGACGCGAACACGACGAACGCGAGCAGTATTCGTCCGTTGTTCATAGTGAGCTAGTTCGCGTGAGGGGGACTCGTGAATCCACGAGGCGAACGGTGGCCGTGGTGTAGTGGCGTTCGTACATCGGTGCGTCAGCGGACGGGTGCGTTCGTCCGGGGGTCCTGTCGGTGTCCGCAGCCGTCGAACACGGGGCGGTTCTCCGCTGCCAGGGTTCGAATGGACGTCCCGATTTCGTCCGCACGACCGGCTCGAGGACGCTGAAGCGGTTCTGCTGGCATGGTAGGTATGTTTGACATTGTCTACCTCTACGATGCCCGGTAAAAGTCTATCGCCGAGATAAATCGAGCGTGGAGCGGGTGGGTGGGCGAACAGTCGACGACGTACCGTGCCGTCGACGACGAATCGCCGGGCGGGGTATCCCTAGATTCAACCGCCGCGTTCGCGTAGGTGACGATGATGTCGATCCCTTCGAACGCCGCGTGCACGGACTGCGGAGCCGTCTTTCCCCGACGAACGGCGGAAACCGAACGCGGGAACGACCTCGAATGTCCGGAGTGCGGTCACACCGTCATCAGAGGCGTTCCGACCGTTCGTGGGACGGAAGCAACCGACGGTGCCGTGACGTGTCTCGACTGTGGTGCCGTCGTTCCCCGCGCGGACGCGGTGACGAAAACGAAAGGCGTCCTGGCGTGCCCGGTGTGCGGATCGACGGCGCTGAAAGCGTCCGTCGACGATACTCGAGACCGGTGACCCGAAACGGCGGCCGACCGAAATCGATCGTGTTTCGTCGACCGATATCGACGATCGTATTTCGCGTACCGAAGGCCGAGTCATCGAAGGCGTGCCGACCCGGCCCCCTACTCGCGCCGCGTACGACCTGAGTTCGGTGGGAAATCCACGACCGTCAGGGACCGGCCGATGGTTTATCGACAGTTCCGCCCGGAATTTTCGCTAAAGATATTTACCTCACTCTGTTGAGTGTGAACACATGCCAGCATGCGTCCACTGCGGGGAGGAACACCCCCTGCCCGGGTCGTACATGAGCCACGTCCTCCGGTGCAAGGACGGAAACGGGACGAAGCCCTCGAGCCAATCCAGCGTGGAGACTCCGCTCGAGGAGAAGCCGGACGGATCGTCGGATTCCCCCCTCGAGAGTCGCGTCGAACGGATCGTCGCATCGCAACTCGAACCGGTCGAAACGGAACTCGACCGACTGGCAGCGGACATCGAGGAGGTCGAACGTTTCGCGACGGTCAGTCTCGGGGAACGACGGCTCAGTCAAGCCGAGGCGAACCTGGCGGAGTACTCGGCGTCGCTCACCGAGTTCTCCGAACGGACCCTCGAGAAGGTCAACGACCTCGAAGCGAGACTCGAGTTTCAGACGATCGTTCTCGCGGCCATCGTGGAAGCGATCGCCGAGTCCGAGATCGAGGTCGACGCATCCGAGATACAGGCCTACCGGAGCGAACAACTCGTCACCGAGCGGTCCGCTTCGAACCAACTCGAGGCGGCCATAGACGAATTGCAGTCCTGACGTCCCGCTCTTCCAGTTGCACACGGCCACTCGAGTCGAGGCCCCCGATGAACCGTTAGACCGGCCGACCCCGACCGGCGGAACCGAGGTATCAGAGCTCACGATCGAGTACATCGAAATAGTGTTTCAGGGTAGTTCGACCGACTCAGCGTGTCACGGAACGCCCGCGTCCGAGAGCGGTACGGAAACCGGCGGGAGCGCCACGCGAGACCGGAGATTGGGAACACTCGTGGAATCACCGTCCCCCGCTTCCGCGGGGGGTGGCGACCACAACCGACATCGGCCCTGTCCCACCACAGCAGGGGGTGCAGGCCATGACCTCGGGTAGCCGAGTCGGAAAGGTTGTCAGAGGCACAGACGGACTCGGCTACCCGTTCTGAGGAACTCCGAGTGAATGAAGCCTGTGTCGAAATTACGGAACTCGAACCGGCCGCTCGGGGTATTTCTTCGATGACCGAGACCGTTCGGTACCCGGGAACGTGGTCCGCCGGGACAGATTGTTTCCTTCAAGGGAAACTTCGGCAGCGTGACGGTGCGGGGAGGGTACCGTACGGTACCGAGTAGCATCTGACTGCCTCGACGGCACCCTGCCGCCGGAATCGATCCCGTAACGGCCGATATACGGAAGAGATCGTCCTTCACGTGGGACTGTGTGCGTCCCACGATCGACCGAGAATCGTCCCCCGCTCGTTCTCTTGACGGAACCTATTAAGGTTCTCGTAACACAGTCCCGATATGCCCACGACGACGCCGTCGCTCGAGGCGGTGTTTGCGGTCGTTTCCGAGCTCGAGCCGCCCGGTACACCGCTGACGACGAGCGACGTTGCCGACGAGTTCGACTGCACATCCCGGACCATTTACAACAAACTCGACGCGCTCGTCGAAGACGGTCGTCTCGAGAGCAAGAAGGTCGGTGCGCGCGGGCGAGTGTGGTGGCGTCCCGTTCACGTGCGAACTGGCGAGGGACCCGACCTCGACCACGACCGGACAGATCCGCGCGTTCGACGGAAACTCCAGGAGGAGCGGGACATGTTCGCGGACGGTCCGGCGGTCGTCTTCAGGTGGAACCCCGATGCGCACGACGGGTGGCCGGTCGAGTACGTCTCCGAAAACGTCGAGGACGTGTTCGGCTACACCCCCGACGAACTCGAATCCGGCGATTTTCCGTTCACCGACCTCTTACTCGACGAAGAGATCGACCGCATCTCCCGGGAGGTTGCGGAGCACAGCGACGGCACCACCGAACGGTTCAGCCACCAACCGTACCGCGTGCGAACGAACGATGGCGACGTTCGCTGGGTGAAAGACACGACGAAAATCGTTCGGAACGAAGCCGGCGAGATCACGAACTACCTCGGATATCTCATCGACATCACCGAGCGAAAACGCGCCGAAATGGGGCTCCGACGGCTGAACGACGCGAGTCGCCGCCTGATGAACGCCGATCTCGACGAGATCTGCGATCACGTCGCCGACATCTCGATCGACGTACTCGACGTCGAATACGCCGCGTTCTGGAGATACGAGGGAACGAGCGGAGAACTGGAGCGGCGTTGTGACCGCACCGCCCTGGAGGCGGATTCCGAGACGGTACGGTGTCCCGATGCCCTCTCGGACCGCCTGTGGAAGACCTTCCTCGGTGGCGACGTCACCGTCTGCACCGACCTCGAGAGACCCGACGATGCCTCGTCGGGGAGTTCGCTCAGGAGCGCGATAGTGATTCCGCTCGGGAGACACGGCGTCATCTGCGCCGGGCGTACGCGGTCGCACTCGTTCGTCGATGGTGAGGTGGACCTGGCGAAAACGGTCGCGGCGACGATCGAAACGGCGCTCGACCGCGCGGAAGGGGAACGTCGATTGGCGGAGCAAAACGAGGAACTGCAGCGCCTCGATCAACTCAACGGCCTCCTTCGAACTATCGATAGAGTCCTCGTCGACTCTCACAGTTTCGAAGCGATCACGCGTGCAGTCTGTGAGCGGCTTACCGACTCCGACCACTTCGAGTTCGCCTGGATCGGGGAACGCGATCCCGTCACCGACTCCATCACCCCGCACGCGTGGGCCGGGGTCGACGACGGGTATCTCGAGACCCTCACGAACGCGATCGGTACCCGATCGGCCGACGATCCGATCCTCGCGGCCGTCCGAACCGGCGAGCTACAGGTCGTCGACGATATCGCCATCGATTCGCGCGCGACAGCGTGGCGAGAAGCAACCCTCGAGCGGGGTGCCCGGTCGTGTATCAGTATTCCCCTGGTCTACGACGAATCGGCGTACGGCGTGCTGACCGTGTACCTCGATTCACCCCAACCCGACGAGCGTGATCACACGGTGCTGGGCGAACTCGGCGAGACGATCGCACACGCCCTCGACGCCGCGGAGACCAAGCAAACGCTCCTGACGGATCGCGTCACCGAACTGACGCTGGAACTGCGCGAACCGACCACCGTTCTCAGCGAGCTCGCCGCAGCGACGGAGGCGGAGCTCTCGTTCGACGGACTCGCCCCCGCCGCTACCGAGGAGACCCGCCTGTTTTTCACCGCTCGAGGGGTCGCTTCCGAGGAGGTTCTCGCCGCGGCTGCTCGCGTGCCGAGCGTCTCGGACGTGGCGGTGATTCGGGAGACTGACGGTGGGTACGCGTTCGAGGCGACGATTTCCGAGGCGACGCTCGCTTCACACGTCACCGAGAATCAGGGGTACGTTCGCGCTCTCACCGTCGCGGCCGAGTCGGCGACGGCCGTCGTCGACCTTCCCGCCGTCGCGTCCGTTCGAGAGTTCGTCGAATCCCTCCAAACCGTCTATCCGGGACTCGAACTCGTCGCACGTCGAACGCGAGACCGTCCGATCAAGTCGCGCACGGAGTTTCGAGACGCCCTGTTCGAACGGCTCACCGACCGACAACTGGAGATCCTCGAAACCGCGTACATGAGCGGCTTTTTCGAATCACCCCGGGTGCGAACGGGGAATCAACTCTCCGAGACGCTGGATATCACGCAATCGACGTTTTCGTACCACCTCCGGGAAGCCGAACGTCGACTCTGTGAACAGCTCTTCGAAACCGAATCCTGATCAGCCCTCGGCCATCCGGACTGTTCCAGTCCTTTCACCCCCGTCGTCGACGGGGCAGGCTCTGACGAGAAGTGATGGGCGCTCTCCGAACGTTCCAGTAGATGCGATCCGGTGAACGGATCGACAGGTACGCGCAAAACCCGTTCGTCGATCGGTTCACCGGTCTGAATCATATCCTTCAAAAGGTTTTTCTCCGAATATGATTCACGTAGTAGCTATGACAGACTCCTCCCCATCCGGGCCGGCGTCGAACCCCTACGACATCTCCACGATCGATCTCGACGACGATCGCTACGAGGTCAAACAGTCGGCGATCCGGAACAAGTACGTCGTCCGTGACAGCGCGGGCGACGTCGTCCTGAAGGGCAAGCAGAAGATGTTCAAGCTCAAAGAGGAGTTTCCGTTCGTGACCGGCGCCGACGAGGACGCGTTCACCGTGAAGGCCGGCGGCATCCTGGACGTCGCGGGGAACTACACCATCGCGGACGCGGGTACCGGCGAGGAGGTCGTCGTCCTCGACGAGGACTTCTCGCTGTTCGTCGAAAACTGGACGATCCGCGACCCCGACACGGGGGAGGCGCTGGCGACCATTCAGTCGAAGAGCAAGCTCCTCTCGGCGCTCCGGCACCTCGTCTCCGTAGCGAACCTCGCCCCCAACAAGTACGAGATCTTCGACGCCGACGGCGGGCACGTCGGCGACATTGAAGGGAAGTTCTCGCTGCGGGACGCCTACACGGTCACCATCGACGACGCCAGCGACGTCCCGAAGGAGGCGGTGGTCGCCGCCGCGTGCATCCTCGACGCCCTCGAGAACGAGTAAATTCGGGTCGAATCAGCGGGACTATTCGCTCCGCAGGTTCGTTCGTTGCAGAATAGTCTCGGGCGAACTGCTCCTCCCAGGGTAGTAGTCCTGGCGGCGTTCGCGGCCATTTTCGATCGGTTGGTGATTCACAGAGCGTCTCGAAGTGACGACATTGCGTACACACATCGCATGGATCCCAGTGTGATGGCTGGAACGGTTTGCAAACTGGAATGTGCGTCGTTTCACGCCTTCAAAGAGGCATTCGACGGTGTTCGATTTCGAGTTAAAGAACACTACCCACACCTGTAAATCGGTTTCCTCCGGAAGAGGTGGAAGATTGCCTGACTCCGGAACACCATTTTCATGAACGCGAGCGCGATCAGAGCTACTCGGACGTAACGTTCAACACTGGTGTCGGCGCGGACCGGACGATCCGCGTCGTGTGTCGGTCCAGGGAGGATGTTCCGATTACGACAAGATCGATGTTCTCGGCGGACGAATACGATTGAATTTGCGCCGTAATGGCTCCCCTTCCTACCGCGGTGACGATACCAGTGGCGCCCGCAGCCGCCGCCACTTTTGCGGCTTCGTCGGCTGATTCACGAGCATCCGCCTCAAGCCGGCCGACGATCTCGTTCGACCACGCGCTGGCCCCGAGCACACCTCGATTGACAACCGACAGTAGGTGTAACTCGGCGTCGTGTCGGATCGCGATCTCGGCACCTCGTTCGATCCGTGTTGTTACATCGTCATCCCCGTTGAGAAGGACGAGGATCGAATCGTACGGGTACGCTTCAGAGACATCAATGTCCGACTGAACCGTCAACGTGGGCGCCGTCGCGGAGGCGAGAATACGGCCGACCGAACCTTTGATGACGTATTCTCTAAGCAACCATCGCCGCCGAATACCGAGTACTGCGAGATCGACGTTAGAGCTATCGGCGCAGTCGGCAGCTATCGACTGGTGAATAGGCCCCTGACCGAATTTGGATCCTCGAGTAGCATAGTCGTTGGTGAGCAACGGTATTCTCTCAGGATTGGCTCTTCGGAGGCGGTAGTCGCCCGTAGCGATCCGTTCGGGGAAGAATACTGATGCGTCGTGGTCGGTGGCAATCTCGAACGCATAATCCACTGCAGATTCCGCTCGTCGGCCGTGGACAGGTAGAACGAGAATTCTGTCGTACATGAGCGGAGATTGGGGGTGTGGGCCTCTGAAGCGAACCTTCCGTGTCAGTTCTCGCTGTGCGCGGAGAGCGATCGCCCGACAGACGCCGTAAACGGTGTCGTTGGGGCACGAGCGGTTGCCGAGTACGTCCGCTGTCGTCGTATTTCCGCGTGTATCGCGGCGGTCACGTGACGACTCGTACGTGGTGGAGGGTGATAAGTTACGCTTCGTCGATCGTCAGCGAAAATTGCTCGAACGGCAGTAGACGTTTCGTCGTCCGGAGACAGTAATACTGGCAGTAAAATAGCTCGCCAATGCTCAACACACGCACTTCGAGTTTACGTGCGAACAGTCGGTTCGTGAGCGCGTCGAGCTAGTGCTCGTCAATACAAGTGGTCGACGGCGACCCGACCGGATCGCCGACTCGCCATACGTCGGTCTCTATCTCTCTCCCGGAAAGCAGAAGGTGCAATTGAAACGCGAACGCGTAAGGGTACGATCCGTATAGTGTGTTGTATGCCTGGGAGTGACGCCGACGAACATCCTGATAGGGGGAGAGAACATCTCGAAGTGATACGAGAGACGATCGATCGAAACAGCGAGCGCGACTGGGACTACTACCGGGAGAACTATACCTTCACTCTACTCGATGAAGGGCGCGTTCGCGTCTCGTCGATTATCGATACCGAATCCGTAGATAGTCCAATTGTAACGGAAGTCGATCACGTCGTCACGATCGACGCCGGAACCCCCGTTACCTGTAACTGCCACATCGCCCGTCGGCCGATCGATCGGAAGCCGTGTCGGCACATGCGCGCGGTCGACGCGCACCCGCGGCTGTGAGGAGGTGCAGATCAGCGTTCTATCGGTAACTAGAAAATTCTGCCGCGCCCGATCGCACCAACAGACGATCTGCTTCGTTCGATACAATTCAGTCTGTAGCGAACAGATCCGGACTCTCGCTAAGGGCGATGGTCGTAAACGGATATTCCGTCGTACTCAGTAGAGATCACGCTCCTCGTAAACTTCCGCAGCTTCTCGCACGTGTTCGGCGTTGATCGTCGCGTCGTACTCCTCCTCGAGTTCGTCGGCGATGTCGTAGAGCGTTTCCTTGTCCGCTCCGCTCGGCCGGAGCGCGTTGTAGATCTCGAGGATCCGATCGTCCGGCACCCTCGTCAGTTCGGCCGCTCGCCGGAAATTCTGTGCTAGCTGCGGTCGTCCCTCTCCTTCTGCGATCTCCGCCTGCTTTTCCAGGGTCTCCGGTGCGATGACGAGTTCGTCGCCCTCGATTTCGCCGTCGACAATTTTCTCGAGTGTGATCTCCGAGAGCTTCGTTCCGTTCGGGGTTTCGATCTGGTCCGGGTGATCTGAAAGCGGGTATTCAATGTTGTCAGTCATGGTTATTCGAAGGACACCTCCAGTTCCATCGGATCTTCGTCTTCGTCCTTGTACTGCATCTCTTTGATGTGCCAGAGTGCCGCGAGCGCCTGGTACTTCGGCCGCGTCATCGGATCGTTCGCAACCGGCACCGGCTCTGGGTTCTCCCCCTTGGCGTACCGGGCCGCGTTTTTGCCGATCGCCCGATACGTTTCAAGGTCGATCAACGGCGCTTGCGGAAACAGTTCCAAGTTACTGAGCGGGACGAGGTCTTCCTGGTGGATGAGCGTTGTTCCGCGGGTCTGGATGCCGATCGAGATTCCCGATCCGCTGAGCTTGGCACCTCTGAGCCCGATAACTCCGAGGTCGAGGTTGTCGGTGTACCGTACCACGCGCGGGGTTAAACCTTCCTCTTCGATCCCCGCCATCATCTCGCGGAGGACGTCTGCCAGTTTCTCCCCCGCGAGCGTCTCGTCTTTCATTTCGTTGAATCCGGCGCTGATCGAGATGACGACTTCGTCCGTCGCCGTTCCCTCCGTCGCTGAACCCGTTTCGGTCAGTACCAGCTCTCGTGACCGCTGTTGCGCTTGAGCCATGGTTAGATGTCCTCCGGATCGACGGCGAATCGGACATCCTTCTTTTCTTCCCACTTCTCGCCCGTGAGCCGGTGTCCCGTCCCGGGGCCCCGGTACTCGTTGGGATCGTTGACCGCGCTCACCACCTCGAACTCTCCGTCACCTTCGAATATACCGGACGTCTGGATGTAATCTCCGGCGACGCGACTTTTGAGGATTCCGAGCAGGTTCTCGGCGATATCTTCGAACCCGTTCTCGGCGAGTATCTTCACGACGTCGGCGCCGGTGATTCCCTCCTCGAGGAGTTCTTCCGCGGCCTCGATGTCCTCGGCCGTGCTCCGATCCGGCATGTCCTTACTCCCGTCGGCGTACACGGCGGCATCAACCTCATCGTCGGAGATGGGTGGGAAACCGAGCTCCTCGAAGACGGCTTGTAACGCCTTGGCCGCCCGCTCGCGGTACTCAAGGACCGTCTCCTCGTCGACCGGTCGCGTGCCACCTTCCACCTGAAGGTCGCGTTGCATGATGTTGTACTCGTCAAAGTCGTAGGAATCGAACGTCGATCCCGCGAACATGTTGTCGTAGTTCGGCACGGCGCTGTACCCCGAGAAGATGAAGTCCGTTCCGGCGAGGAACTGGGGCATCATCCGGGCGGTCCGACGCTTGTCCGAGTGCGTGAACGTCTGATCGTTGCCCGAAGCCACCTCGAGGTCGGCCATCATCGTGATCAGGTTCTCGGCAGCGACTTCCTTGACGCCGGCCGGCACCGACGTGGGGATCGCGATGCAGCTGATCCCACCGTTCTGGAGCCCTTGAACGCCGCAACCCTTGGTGACGAGGATACAGCGCGTTTCCAGGTAGAGCATCGACTTCCCTTCCGCCTGTCCCATGTTGAGTTCGGACCCCGCACCCGACGTGTAGCGCATCTTCAGCCCACGAGACGCGTACCCGGACGCGAGGAACGCCTTCGACCACGGCGTATCGTCGCCGTCTTTGAAGACGTCCTCCGTACCGTAGACGGAGACCGTTTCCGCGTAGCCGGTCAATCCGCGCATCCCGAGCTCGAGTTCCGTCGCCTCCTCGACGGCACACTGCGTGATCACGCCGCCACGACCGCATTGTGCCCCGATCTGCTGCGCCAGCGCGGTCAACGGCGCCATCCGGGCGACGCCAACTGTATTCTCGGCCTCATAGAAACCGCGGAGCGCCGCCTCTGCCGCGTCGGCGGCTATCTGCGCCACGTTGTCCTCGACGTTCGTCACGTGGCACTGGTTACCGGGGGTCTGGCGCGTCCGCATTTTTTTCATCGCCATGATAATCTCGGCGATGTCGAGGTAGTTGACGACGTCCACCAGTTTGGCAGGTGTCATCGCCGTCGAGAGTTCGACAATCTCCTCGCGCGGGACATTGATGTCGACCAAGTCGCGCGCAAACTTCTCAGAGTCCACCGCCACCGCTTCTTCGGCCTTCTCGACGTTGATCGCATAATCGGCGATGAATCGATCGATGAAGTCGAACTCGTCGCGCTCTTTCCCGTCCATCTCGACGATCTGGCCGTCGTCGACCGTGACGCTCGGGTCAGGATCGTTCGGACTCTCCATGGCCACGAACCCGACTTCGTGCCATTCGTTCACGAAGCCGTCTTTGGTCACTGCCCGTTCGTCCAATTTTTCGAAGCGTTTTGACCGCCGAGGACCGATCTGCTCAGCCTCTTCAGACTGACCGCCCCCGTCAGTTAGCGACTTGTCATCCTCTGGCATACATCCGAGTTTCCACGAGTTTCGGTATATAGTTTGACGTTCGTACAGCCGAGTTGTGAAAATAAAATATTTGTAATGAAAGTCTAGGTGTATTCCGGATAGCGTGCGTGGCAATCACTCGTCACGCACTCCATGTTCGTGATCTCTGGCGCTAGCGCGGGTAGCAGGCGGGTATCATAGAAGTAACGTCAACGCGTAGCCAGACTTGATCGATCGGTTGGACCGACCGTCTCTGCTATGGTCGACTTCAAGATTTGTGATCCGATTGGCGATACGGCGAGGGCGAAAGGAGTAGTTTCGACCGCAACAGTTGGTTCCGTTCAGAGCGGCGATCTGCACGTTGCTGTTCCCTCACTTGCGCCGGCTATCGGGAATCGACCTCACCACGGTCGAAAGAATTTCGAAAACGCCCGGTGATCACCGATTTTCGAAGCGTTCGACGCCAGCCTGCGCAACTTCCATATCCTCCTCTACGCTACCACCAGAGACACCGATACCTCCGATGACGGTGCCGTTATCGTCTTCGAGAGGGAACCCGCCGCCGAACGTGACAATCCGCCCGTCGTTCGTGTCTCCGAGTCCATATAGCGGCTCACCCGGCTGCGAAACCTCGTGGATCGTCTGCGTGTCTAGCTTCAACGTCACCGAGGAGTACGCTTTGTTCTGAGCGATGTCTATGCTCGCCAGGAGCGCGTCGTCCATCCGATGAAACCCGACGAGGTTTGCACCTTCGTCCATCACAGCGATACACATCGGTACGCCGATTTCCGTCGCCTTTTCCTCAGCCGCTGCGATGAGTTCTTTCGCCACCTCTAGTGTCACTTCTGTCATAATCGCGGGCTCGTGTCTACAATCAGAACGCGGGCGAATAAATCTATGGCACGTTCTTACACTGTATACGGACGCGTCGAAAGCGAGAGATCGCTGCCATACTCTGTCAACATCTTGGGCAAAGTAGCCGAGTCCGTGAGAACAGAACGCCTCTTGATGCGTCGACTACCGCACTTTGCGGCAGATTGTCGTCTTCGTTCTCCCCCGAAAAAGTGAAGTTTCGCCGAGGGCGTTCGCCGGCCTCCGATCGCGTCGCAACAACTCGATTCCTGCCACGACCTAACGAGAGATTGTCGTAATCGTTATCGCTACTGTATAGATCACAGCACTGGTCCTCCGATTGCGGAAAAGATACTTCATTTTCCGCCTCAATGGTTTACAGGTCACACATGGCCTACATCGCCGGCGTAGATATCGGGAACTCTAGTACCGAGGTCGCACTTTTGCGGCGCTCGGTGTCCGGGGAGACTGAGTTCGTTGCTGACGCCCTCTACAGAACGACGGGACTGAAAGGAACGAAAAAGAATGTACCCGGCGTCGTCAAAGCACTAAAGCAGGCGACGAAGAGGGCAGAGATCGACGTTTCGGAAATCGATCGCGTTCTCCTCAACGAGGCTGCACCCGTTATCGGCGACGTCGCCATGGAAACGATTACCGAGACCGTCATCACGGAATCGACGATGATCGGGCACGATCCGTCGACGCCGGGGGGAACCGGGCTCGGAACCGGAAAAACGGTGGAGATCACCGCCGATAGAGACGAGTACTCGACGAACGAGTCGATCATTTTTCTCGTTCCGGAGACGGTCGACTTCGCGGTCGCGGCCGAGCTCATCAACGAGTGGACCGAGCGCGGCTACGACGTCGAGGGAGCCATCGTTCAGAAGGACGACGCGGTGCTCATCCACAACCGAATCAATATCGACGTCCCGATCGTCGACGAGGTGAGGAAACTGGACGAAGTACCGCGCGAGCAACGCGCCGCGGTCGAAGTCGCGCCGCCGGCGAGCGGCAAAACAATCAACAAACTCTCGAATCCCTACGGGATCGCGACGGTGTTCGACCTCTCGCCGGAGGAGACGAAGAAGATAATCCCCGTCGCCCGTGCGCTCGTCGGTAACAAGTCTGCCGTCGTGATCAAGACGCCGGAAGGTGATGTGGAGGAGCGAACGATTCCAGCCGGAACCCTGCGAATCATCGACGAGCGCGGCAACACGACGGAGGTTCCGGTGGACGAGGGCGCTGACGTCATCATGGAGGCGGTGATGAACAGTTGGCCGGTGGCGGACGTGCAGGGGGAAAGCGGATCGAATATCGGCGGGATGTTGAATAGAGCCCGAAGCAACATGGCCGAAGTAACGGAACAGTCCATGGACTCGATCGAGATTCGCGACATTATGGCGGTCGATACGCTCGTCCCGCAGAAGGTGGAAGGGGCGGTCGCGGGAGAGCACTCCATGGAAAGCTCCGTGGCCTTGGCCGCGATGGTGAAGACCCAACAGCTTCCGATGCAACAGATCGCGGACAGAATCACGGAAGAATTAGATACCGAGGTCGTAATTCAGGGTATTGAGGCGAACATGGCTGTCCTCGGTTCGCTGACCACTCCCGGGACCGACCATCCGATTGCGATCCTGGACATGGGCGGAGGATCAACCGACGCCGCGTACATGGACGAAAAGAAAGAGATCGAATCGATACACCTCTCCGGCGCCGGCGACATGGTGACGATGCTTATCGACTCCGAGTTTGGGCTGGATGACCGCGACCTCGCGGAGGAGATCAAGATCCATCCTTCGGGTAAGGTCGAGACCCTGTTCAGCGTCCGCCAGGAAGACGGAACAGTCAACTTCCTGAATGAACCGGCCGCCCCGGAACTCTTCGGGCGAACCGTCTTGCTCAAGGACGGAGACATGCGGCCGGTCCCGCTCGACAAGTCGCCCGAAGAGATTCGTCGCGTTCGGCGACGGGCTAAGCGTCGGGTGTTCGTGAGAAACGCAAAACGGGCGCTCAATATCATTACCCCGACGGAGAGCATTCGCCACCTGCCGTTCGTGGTCATGGTCGGCCGCTCCGCGCTAGATTTCGAGATTCCGGAGATGATCTCGGACGCGATGGCCGAGTACGGAATCGTCTGCGGAAGTGCAAACGTCCGCGGGGAAACGGGACCGCGAAACGCCGTAGCGACCGGACTGGTCCTCTCGCACATCGAGGGCGGATCGTTCCTCGACATCGACATCCCAGAAGAACTCTCGTCAGCGCTCGAACGGACGGCAGTTCAACAAAACTGAACGAGGTATTTTGTACCTGTCGGTGGATTTTACGCCCGCATGAGCGCGTGTCGAGGCGAAATCGACGTCGACGACGAAATACCACGGCTGTTCGTGTGGTGCGTCGGCGATCACGAACCGACGGAAACGAAGTATATTGAGTACGGTATCGAAGAAGAAGGGGTTCCATGGGACGTCGATCATGGGCACGATGGCAACGGCGTCGACGTTGCCTATCGCGCGGCAACCGATTCTGCGCTGAAGATCGGGGTCAGCGTGACCACCGATTCACGTATCGTCGTCCACCACAGGCAACTTCCTAGCGACGACCCGATGTTCGACGTCCTCGAGGTCACGCCCGAGACGGCCCGACGGCTCGGATCGAACTCGGCCCGCCTGGCCAAGGGGACACCGCTCAAGCCGATTGAGTAGGACGGTCGACGTCGAAGGGCGAGTCGAAACGCCCCATTCGTTCTCGCACCCACCTCGAGGGAGGTACTTTACTTATCGGCGTGGTACGTTTCGCGTGATGGTGACGGAACACACGGCCTATATCGAAACGCTGGCCCACGTGAACTGTGGAAACTGCGACGAGTACTGGGGGCTGAGCGACATCACGGAGGCGGACCTGACCGACACCGAGTGGTCCTGTCCGCACTGTAGCCACAGACAGCCGATCAGCGAACTCGTCGAAGCCGATTCGGAATCACATGAGTGAAGCGATCTTGACGGTTTCGAGGGTAAGACACCGCAATAGATGACCAGACACTCACGACACGATATACACCGATGAAAATCTACACTGGACGCGGCGACGAGGGACTGACCGACCTCCGGGACATGACTCGAGTCTCGAAGAGCAGTCTACGCATCGAAGCGTACGGAAACGCCGATGAGCTCAACTCACTCGTTGGGTTGATTCGGCCGAGCGGGTATGACGACGTCGACGATATGTTGCGGTCGATTCAAAACCATCTGCACGTCGTGCAGGCGGACCTAGCGAATCCGGACCCGGACGAGGATGATCCGGTGATTACGACCGAACACATCGAGCAACTCGAGAACTGGATCGACGACGTGACCGACGAACTCGATCCGCTGAAATCGTTCATCCTTCCCGGCGGAAGCGAACCAGGGTCGCGCCTCCACCACGCGCGATCGGTCTGTCGGCGAGCGGAACGCAGAGCGGTCGCCTTCATCGCCGAGGAGGATAAGGCCAACGAACGCGTGGCAACGTATCTCAACCGGCTATCCGATCTGCTGTTCACCCTCGCCCGGCTCGTGAATGATCGCGAAGGCATCGAGGAGGAGAACCCGGAGTATTGATCGCTCGAGATGGACGCACTCACCGCCGGGCTCGGTCGCGTAGCGGGGTTTCTTTCCTTTCTCTAAAATGTTGGCCGCTGCCGAACGCGCTCGCGCTTCATCCCAAATTTCTCGACTCAATCTAGTGCCACGCCATTATATTCCTGATAATCACCTGGAGGGCGTCTTCCGGGCGGACGTCGAGTGTCACTCATCGAGATCGCCCTCGAGGCGATCGACCCGGTGTTCGAGGTCGGCCCTCTGCTCCTGGAGATCGTGGATCTCCCGCTCGAGATAGATGCACTCGCCGAGTGCCTGCTGGGAGATCACGACGGCGGCCTCTGCGGGGGAGTCAGACATCCCGCACCACCTCGTCGTCACCGGCGTGCTCCTCGCAGACCGTCCGCTTGCCGTGCTCCGTGTGCCGGATGACGACGTCGGCAGCCGATCGGCAGCCGAGTGCTCCGCAGAACGGACCGAAGCGGTCGGTCGCGGAGCTCACGCCGAACACCCCCGTTGAGAAGGGACTATCGCAGTATCCAATTTATACCTGGTTTCGGAGATATCGGAAACCGAATCTTCCGAAACCCGCACCCGTTAGAGGTGTCTCGCCGTTCGAGGACTATGTATAATATTTTAATAGTCCCGGGCGGATTCGAACCGCCGTCAACGGCTCCAAAGGCCGTTATGATTGGCCGCTACACCACGGGACTCCTCGAGTCGTCGTCCGACGTACTTTCAGTTTCTCCGGAAACCGATCGCCAGTACGGGACTCCAGTAACCGAGTACGAAACCGTCGTACAATAGTGTTACTTTTCCCCGTTGTGGGGCGGTCTCGTGAACGCTTTCCACCCCACTCGAGTGCGCCGTCCCCGCCCAAAATCTCACGCCCACTGGATCACGACGAGTTCTCGATCGGAACCACACGGTGGGCGTCTCGAGGACCTGCACATGCACACCGCCCAAAGCGGAGACGACCGCCGTGCAGGTTCGAACGAGCTGTCCGCGTCACAGTCCACGGTCCCAGCCGAGGATCGGCACCGTAAGTACGGTCCCGGTTCCGAGCCGTTGACCGCGACTCGAGAGGGCCTCTCACTGCGTGATACGACGACTGAATTATATGCGACCGTGAACGCTATCCTCGAATGGAATGACGATTCGTCAGACGGGGGGAGGGGAACGACCCGCAGCGGACGCGGTGTTCGAGTGGTACGCCGCTGTCAACCGAACCGATCTCGATGACGCGACCGACGCGCTCGCGGCGACGGTCGAAGTGATCGAGCAGACCGACGACGGGTCCGACGCCGACGCGCTCGAGGACCCGGAGGCTGTTTACGAACGAGCGTTCGGGACCGTCGGCGGGGTCGACGTCGGGATCGATCGCGTGCAAGTCGTCCCGCAACGGGTCGACCACGTCGCCACCGACGACGGGGAGGTGACGATCCACGCCGAAGGCGACCTCCTCGCCGTGACCGAAGACCGATCCCGCCTCGAAAGTCGGTTCGTCCACCACTACGACGTCACCGGGGGACGAATATCGAGGATCACCAGCCACGCCGCACCGATCTCTCCGCCCGAGACCGATTCCACGCTCGGGGAGAAGGCGAACGAATGGTCACCGCCGCCGGGCGACGATAGACGTGGAGCCGAGCGGTCGAAAGCGACGGACGAGCCGTCGTCTCGTTCGACGGGTTCCTCCGACGCGAACACGATGGAATAACCGGGTCGGACGTGATCGCGTTCGAGCATCGAACAACTCCGTGAAAGGTGGTCGTCCGGCGAACGGACGTCGGGCGCTCCGGGGGCCCGGCGCGGAGACGGATGGGTCTCCGATTCGGCCACTCAAGACGGCGTGATGCGGTCCCAGAGCGTCTTCATCTCCGAGTCCGTGGTCATCGCGTCGAGTTCGCGGTAGGCCGACTGCTCCTCGTCGTGGTTCGCCTGCAGCGAATTCGTGACCGGGTCGTCGTAGTCGAGCTTCTTCGCGATCAGCAGCAGCCCCTCGTAGGCTGTCATTTCGACGCGCTCGGTCATCATTCCGGCCGTCACGTAGGACATGTTCAACATCTCGTCGTCGGTGAGCTCCTCCTCCATCTTCTGTCGTTCCGCCTCGAGACCGTCGAAGACGGCGTCCTCCGTCGGCGCCGGCGGCACGTCGATCGCGTCGAAACACTCCTCGAGGCGGGTGACCTGCTCGCGCGTCTCGTCGCGGTGGTCGGCGAACCCCTCGCTGACGCGGTCGTTCGACGCGTTGATCGCCATCTCGTCGAGCGTCTCGACGAGTTGCGTTTCGACGTAGTACTGCTGCCGGAGCTTGTGGACGAAAAGCTCGTCGAGTGAATCGAACGTCATCGGGTACACGGGCACCGACGACGAGCATAGTCGTGCGCCGCGCCGGTGCAAGGACCGACCGCGCGGTGATACGCTGGGGCCGAACAGACCGCGTGACCAGCACTGGTGCGAATACCGCTCGAATCACGCACTCACCAGCCGGTCGCTAGCGGGGATCGAGCGGAATCGACTCGAGATCGACGACGGGGGTGTCGCCGGCGTCGTCCACCGTCTCGGCGTCTCGTTCGTCGGAGCCGCCGACGACCGCGTCCACCTCCTCCGTCGGAGTCGGTTCGTCACCGTCGCTCGGGAGAACCGTCACGGCGTCCGCCAGCAGCGGGGCGATCACGCCCCCTGCGATCGTCCGGGCGTCCGACAGCGGGGAGCGGATCGCGACGCGATCCCCTCGTTCGAGGGCAGCGTCATCGACGACCGCCAGCGCCGCCTCGAGGAGATCCGCGTGGCCGTATCGGCCCCGGTCGTCCTCGAGCGCTATCGTGTCCGGATCGACGTCGAGCGGCGGGAACGAGGGGTTTTCGCTCCAGAGGCCCGCGTCGAAGTGGTGAACGTCGGGAGCCTCCGGTTTCCCCCCGTAACCCACGCGCTGGGCGCCCGGCGGGAGTTCGTAGGAGTCGAGCCGATCGATCGGGGCGACGAGCGCCCGAAATCGCTCGTCGTCGGTCATGTCCGGCGGCGGATCGAACCGCGTCGTCCCTTCGAGTAACGTCGTGCCGAAGAACGCGAGCAGTGCGAGCGGGCCCTCACCGACCACGCCCACGGTAACGCCGCGCCGGACGCCCGAGTGCCGCAGGAAGTTCCCCGCCTTCCACGCCGTCGTGTAGAGCCAGTGGGCGTCGTACCCCCGGCCGGTCCCGTCGACGAGCGCCGGTCGGTCCTCCCGACGCTCGCGCGCGAAGAGTTCGTCGATCGTCCCGACGGTTCGTGCGGTCATACGAACGACTGCGCGGTCCGACGAAAAAAGCGCGCCGACTCGAGACGGCGACGGCCGCAATGTCCCGCTATACGAGGGGTATCGAGACGATTTCACGACCTCCCGTCACAGGTAACGGGTGTTCGTCGACTACCGCGAAGCACGCGGAATCCGTCACCTTCCTCCGGCACCCGTCACCCGGTATCTGTCATCTACCGCCCGCTATCCGGCATTCGTCACGCACTGCCCGCCGTCCGGTTTTCGTCACCCGCTCCTCGCCACCCTGTACTCGACGGCCGACGGCCGCTTTCCCGAAGTCCGTTGTACCCCGACGTGTCCGCCGGAGATTCGGTGACGGCCCCTCGAGGCCACGATCAGTCGTCCGCCGCCGCCGGTTCGGCGTGGTCCACCCCCGTCCCGAGCAGGTCGAGGAACTCGGCGAGCCACTCGGAGTGGTCCGGCCACGCCTGTCCGGTCACGAGGTTCCCGTCTCGCGTGACTCGGTCCTCCCACTCGGCGCCCGCGGCCGTCACGTCCGACTCGAGCGCGGGGTAGGCGGTGAACGTTCGGCCCTCGAGGACGTCCGCCGCCGCGAGGATCTGCAGGCCGTGACACAGCGCGGCGACGGGCTTGTCGGCCTCGAAGAAGTGGCGAACGATCTCGAGCACTTCGTCGTAGGTTCGGAGGTACTCGGGTGCGCGTCCACCCGGGACGACCAGCGCGTCGTAGTCGGCGGGGTCGACGACCTCGAAATCCCGGTTCAGTTCGAAGGCGTGGCCCGGCTTCTCGGTGTAGGTCTGGTCCCCCTCGAAGTCGTGCACCGCCGTCGGGAAGACGTCGCCCGCCTCCTTCTCGGGACAGACGGCGTGAACGTCGTGGCCGACCATCTGGAGGGCCTGAAACGGAACCATCACCTCGTAATCTTCGACGTAGTCGCCGGCCAGCAGGAGTACAGTCGTTCCGGTCATCGTACCACCGTCGATCCCTCTCACGTCCATTCACATGAAGTTAATAGCGTCCTCCACGCCGTGTCACCAGCGGTGAATCGCCTCGAGAGGAGTCGAGCACCCCCTATACGGCAGGCACTTATAGATCCGGATGTGACCGTGTTAATCACTAACGGAGTATCTGTCCAGCAAATGTCCGTGGCAATCGATCGTGAACGATTCCTCATTACGTTCCTGGAATCGAACCTGCTGTTCGCCGGCGTCCTCGCAGGAATCGTGTCTGCAGGAGTCGCCGGGGCCGTCCCGACGGCGGGCGTCGGGGCGTTTACGCTCTAGTTCGACGAACGCGAGTGGGAGGGGTTCGAGCAGTATCTGAAGCTCGAAGAAAGTGACCAGTGTTGCGTCAGAACGCGCGCTTGATCTTCTCGAAGAAGCCTTCCTTGACCTCGATCTCGTCCCCGCCGGCCTCGGCGAACGACTCGAGCGCCTCCCGCTGCTCGTCGTTCAGTTTCTCCGGCGTGACGATCTGCACCTGGACGAAGAGATCGCCGTGGCCGCGTCCGCGGAGGCGCGGCATGCCCTCGCCCTCGAGCCGGAACGTCTCCCCGCTCTGCGTACCCGCGGGGATCTCGAACTCGAGTTCGCCGTCGAGCGTCGGCACCTCGACCGTGTCCCCGAACACCGCCTGCGGGAAGGAGATCGGCAGGCGGTACCGGAGGTCGTCGCCCTCGCGCTCGAACTCGTCGTGCTCTTCGATGGAGACGTCGATCAGCAGGTCGCCACGGGGGCCGCCGTCCGGACTCGGCGCGCCTTCGCCCTCCATGCGGAGGGTCTGCCCGCCCTGGATACCCGCCGGAACCTCTACCGTGAGCGTCACCTCGCGGCGGACGTACCCCTCGCCGCGACACTCGCCACACGTCTCGGAGTAGAGCGTTCCCTCGCCCTGGCAGCGCCGGCACGTCGTCGTCTGCTGGACGCGCCCGAGCGGGGTCTGCTGGACCTGAGTGACCTGCCCGCGACCGTGACACTCCGGGCACGTCGTGGCGTCGGCCGACGGCGGGTACCCCTCGCCGCCGCAGACGTCGCACTCCTCGGGGCGCTCGATCGTGAACTGGCGCTCGGTGCCCTCGTAGGCGTCCTCGAGGGTGATTTCGAGGCCCGTCCGGAGGTTGCGGCCCTTCTGGGGCCGGCGTCGACCCCGACCGCCGCCGCCGAAGACCTGCTCGAAGAGGTCGCCGAGGCCGCCGCCCACGTTGCCGCCGCCCATGCCGCCGAAGGGGTCGCCGCCCATGCCACCCATCCCGCCGGCGCCACCGTCGCTGGCGTCGAAGCCGTGTTTCTCCGCCTGTTCGTAGCGGTCGTGCCCCATCCGGTCGTAGGCCTGGCGTTTGTCCTCGTCGGTCAACACCTGCTTCGCCTTCTGTATCTTCTTGAATTTCTCCTCGGCGTCGGGGTCGTCGCTGACGTCCGGATGGTACTCCGTGGCCTTCTTCCGGTAAGCCTGCTTGATCTCGTCCGTGGAGGCATCCGGACTCACGCCGAGGATGTCGTAAAAGTCCTCGCTCATTCGTTATCCACCGGTAATCCGTTGAGACACTTGAAACGAACGTTCGAGTCGCTCGACCATAGCCCGTTCGGCCACGAAGGAGGGTCGTCGAGTCGAAGTCCGAAACGAGGCCGGCGTCGCGCTCGGCTACGTGGCGTTACTCGTCGTCCTCGTCGACTTCCTCGAAGTCGGCGTCGACGTACTCCTCGTCCTCCGAGTCGGCGTCGGTGAAGCTATCGCCTGGGCCGGGGTTCGGTCCCGCACCGGCACCGGCCGCGTCACCGGCGCCCGCCGCGCCCGCACCGGCCCCACCCGCGCCGGCGGCGGCCTCCTGGTAGACCTGCTTGCCGATCTCCTGGAGCTCCTTGCTCAGGTTCTGCGTCGCCTCCTCGATGTCCTCGGCGTCGGCGTCCGAGTCGTCGATGGTCTCTTCGAGCTCCTCGACCGCGGCCTCGACGTTCTCGCGGATCTCGTCGCTGACCTGGTCGTTCTCCTCGAGGAGGGTCTCGGCGCGCTGGATCGTCGCCTCGGCGGTGTTACGAGCTTCGATGCGCTCGCGGCGGCGCTTGTCCTCCTCGGCGTGTTCCTCGGCTTCCTTCTGCATGCGGTCGATCTCGGCGTCGGAGAGCCCGGCGCCGCCCTCGATGGTGATCTCCTCGCTCTCGCCGGTGCCCTTGTCCTCGGCGGAGACGTTGACGATGCCGTTCTCGTCGATGGAGAAGGTGACCTCGATCTGGGGCGTTCCGGCGGGCGCCGGCGGGATGCCGGTCAGGTGGAACTCTCCCAACAGTTCGTTCTTCTCGGCGAGTTCGCGCTCGCCCTGGAAGACCCGCACCTGCACGGAGGTCTGGTTGTCGACGGCGGTGGTGAAGATCTTCGACTCCTCGGTCGGGATCGTGGTGTTCTTCTCGATGAGGCGCTCGAAGAGGCCGCCCTTGACCTCGATGCCGAGCGAGAGGGGCGTGACGTCGAGCAGGACGATGTCGTCGACTTCACCACCCAGCACGCCGCCCTGGATCGCCGCGCCCAGCGCGACGGCCTCGTCCGGGTTGACGTTCTTCTGGGGGGACTTGCCCGTCAGTTCCTCGACCTTCTCCGCGACCTGGGGCATGCGGGTCGACCCGCCGACGAGGAGCACCTCGTCGATGTCCGCTTTGTCGTAGCCCGCGTCCTCGAGGGCCTGCTCGGTCGGTTCGACGGTGCGCTCGATCAGATCCTGCGTGAGCGACTCGAACTTCGCGCGGGTGAGCGACTTCTCGAGGTGGATCGGACCGTCGTCGGTCGCGGTGATGAAGGGGAGGTTGATCTCCGTCTCCTTGCGGCTCGAGAGTTCAATCTTCGCCTCCTCGGCGGCGTCCTTCAAGCGCTGGAGGGCCTGGCGGTCCTCGCGGAGGTCGATCTCGTGTTCCTCCTCGAACTCGTCGGCGAGCCAGTCGATGATGGCGTGGTCCCAGTCGTCGCCGCCGAGGTCGTTGTCACCGTTCGTGGCGACGACCTCGTAGACGCCGCCGCCGAGGTCCAGGATCGAAACGTCGAACGTCCCGCCGCCCAGGTCGTAGACGAGGACGGTCTGGTCGGAGTCGTCGTCGAGGCCGTAGGCCATCGACGCCGCGGTCGGCTCGTTGATGATGCGCTCGACCTCGAAGCCGGCGATCTCGCCGGCGTCCTTGGTCGCCTGGCGCTGGCGGTCGGAGAAGTACGCGGGAACCGTGATGACCGCCTTCTCGACCTCCTCGCCCAGGTAGTCCTCGGCGTCGCGCTTGATCTTCTGGAGGGTCATCGCCGAGATTTCCTCCGGCGAGTACTCCTCGTCGTCGATCTCGACGGTGTAGTCGTCCTCGCCCATGTGGCGTTTGATCGAGGCGATCGTCTTCTCCGGGTTCTGGATCGCCTGATTCTTCGCCGGCTTCCCGACGAGGCGCTCGCCGTCGTCGGTGAACGCCACCACGGAGGGCGTCGTTCGGTCGCCCTCAGCGTTTACGATGATCTCCGGGTCGCCGCCTTCCATGACGGCGAACGCGCTGTTCGTCGTCCCGAGGTCGATACCGAGAATCTTGTTGCTCGCCATTTGGCCTGTTATTGTGCGCACTTTGTTTTAAAGCTTACTAGGGAAGAGACCTCGACGAATAAAATACGCTCACAGGTGTCGACGCGACCGCTCACGGGGGATTCGAGACCGTTCGGGAGCGCACTTGGCGCGAATAAAATCGGGAGCGAACGGGTTTCGGGCGGAATCGGTTGCGTTCCCATCCGGCGCGGAGTTCGTCACAGTTCGGTCGCCGCCCGCTCCGCGTTCGGGGCCGTCACTCGGTTTCGTCTTCGCCCGGGGACTCCTCGTCCGCGTCGGTACCGTCCGCCTCGGCCGAACCGTCGGCGTCGTCCGCGTTGCCCTCGTCGGTCGGCGCTTCGTCGCTGCCGTCGTTGGCCCCGTCTTCCTCCTCGAGATCGCCGTCCGACGCGACTTCGCCGCCGAGTTCGATCGCGGCGTCGTCCTCGTCCGGTTCGCTCTCCTCGCCGTCGGCTTCGGCTTCTTCGTTCGCGCTCGAATCGTTGTCGACATCGTCCGCATCGACATTGTCCGCGTCGTCCTCGTCCGCGTCGTCCTCATCGAGTGCGCCGTTGGAGACGGTCACCTGCGCGTGCTGGATGACCTTGTCGCCCATCTCGTAGCCCGGCGTGTAGACGTCGGCGATCGTCCCTTCGGGCTGGTCGCTATCGACCCGCACCATCACCTCGTGGCGCTGGGGGTCGACCGCGGAGCCGGGTTCCGGGTCGATCTCCTCGACGTTCTCGTCCGCGAGCACCCGGTCGAACTCCCTGAGGGTCATCTGGACGCCCTCCCGGAGCGCCTCGACGTCGTCGCTCTCCTCCTCGAGGGCCCGCTTGAGGTTGTCTCGGACGCCGATCAATCGCTCGACGAGGTCCTCCGCCGCGCGGTCTTTGATCTGCTGCTGGCGCTTTTTCGCCCGCTTCTTGTAGTTCTGAAAGTCCGCCTGCACCCGGCGGACGCGGCCCTGTAAGTCGTCGATCTCGGACTCGCGCTCCTCGAGCGCCTCGTTCCGCTGCTCGAGGCTCTCCTCGCGCGCCCGGAGTTCCGCCTGCAGTTCCTCGATCGTTTCCGCCTGCTGGTCGACCCGCTCGGAGAGGTCCTCGAGTTCCTCGCGCTGATCTTCGACGGTTTCGTTCACCGCTCGAGCCTGCTCGACGATCGCGTTGACGCTGCTGGCGAGGTCGTCGTCGTACTCGGTGAGTCGGTCGAGGATCTCCTTGATGTCCTCGGCCGTCTCGGGTTCGGTCGGGACCGACTCGTCGGCTGAGTGAGAAGTGGAGTCGTCGGTCTCGGACGCGTCGCGGTCGGTCTCGTCTCGGTCCTCGACGGCGTCCCCGTCGGCCGAGTCGTCCCGGGCCTCCTCCGGCGCGTCGCCGTCGTCGGAGTCCTCCCGTGACGGAACGTCCCGGGCCGTGGAGTTCGTGCCCTCGTCTTCGCTCATATCGCAGTCATGGAACAGCGGTAATAAAAGGGTTGAGGTCCGCCGCGTGCCGGCATTCTCTCGGTCGTTGAAATCCGTACGCGCAGTCAAACACTATTTGTAATTCCAACGCTCAGTACGGACCGTGACTCGACCTCGAGCGGCGGATACCGGTTCGATCGCCCTCCGGTACGAGGACGGGACCGTCCGCGTCGAGGGCGACGAGGACGTCATCGAAGCGGTCGCCAGCGACGACCCGTCGCTGGAGCTCGAGGCGGACCCGCGATCGGGAACCTGGCGCGCGCCCGCCGTCCGATACGCCCCACTCCGGATCGCGCTCGCGAATCGGGACGTCGACGTCGAGGATCGCGTCCTGTCCCTCGACCCCGTCTCGGACCTCTCGTCGTCGTACGAACTCCGCGCGTACCAGCGGGAGGCGCTCGAGTCGTGGCTCGAGACGGACCGGTGGAAGTCGCTCCGGTCGATCTTGGACGCGAACGCGGACCAGGAGGCGCCCGCGGGCGTCCTCGAACTTCCGACGGGCAGCGGGAAGACCGTCGTCGCGCTGGCGGCGATCGAGCGGTTCTCCGTGCCGACGCTCGTGGTCGTCCCGACGATCGACCTCCTCGAGCAGTGGCAGCGGGAACTCGAGACGGAGTTCGCCGGAGACGGGAGCGGAGACGGCCTCGCCGTGGGCCGGTTCGGCGGCGGAGAGCAGCGCCTCGAGCCGATCACGGTCTCGACGTACGACTCGGCGTACCTGAAGGCCGACTCCGTCGGCGATCGGTTCGGCCTCGCCATCTTCGACGAGGTCCACCACCTCGGCGGCGAGGGCTACCGGGAGATCGCCCGCCTCCTCCCCGCGCCGGCCAGACTGGGACTGACGGCCACCTTCGAACGGCCCGACGAGGCCCACGAGGTGGTCGAGGACCTCGTGGGCCCGGTCGTCCACCGTATCGACCCCGACGACCTCGCCGGCGACCACCTCGCCCCCTACGACGTGAAGCGACTCGAGGTCGACCTCACCCCGGAGGAACGGGAGGCGTACGAGGAGAACCAGGGGGTGTTCGTCGACTACCTCGCGAGTTCGAACATCGAGATGCGACGGGGGTCGGACTACCAGGAACTCGTCAAGCGATCCGGGCGCGATCCGCGCGCTCGAGAGGCGCTGCTCGCGCGCCAACGCGCGCGTGAGATCATGCTCGGCAGCGAGGCGAAGATCGACGCCCTCGAGGGGATCCTCGACGAACACCGCGAGGACCGGACCATCGTCTTCACCGCCCACAACGACCTCGCCTACGACGTCAGCGAGCGCTTCCTGATCCCGGCGATCACTCACCGGACCAGCGCGGCCGAGCGCCGGGAGATCCTCGAGCATTTCCGCGAGGGAACCTACACGCGCGTGGTGACCTCGAACGTGCTCGACGAGGGGGTCGACGTCCCGGACGCCTCGGTCGCGGTCGTCCTCTCGGGCAGCGGGAGCGAGCGCGAGTTCACCCAGCGCCTGGGCCGGATCCTCCGCCCGAAGGAAGGCGGCGGTCGGGCGATCCTCTACGAGGTCGTGGCCGCCGAGACGGGCGAGGAGCGGATCGCCGAGCGACGGCGGTAGCACGACACCCGGCCGTCGATCCTCCCGGCGCGCCTCGGTCGACCACGGTCGAGCGCTCGCGATCGGCGGGCAGGACTCGCCCTCGAGCGCCCCTCGGAGTTCCGTCCCCGTAGCACGCGCCCGCGCTTCCGGGAGTTCGGCGCGTGGATTTAACACCGCTCGGTACCGAGTGCGGGTAGACGGCGATGCTCACGAAGGACCTGTTGCGCGTCTCTCGAGCCGGCGGGGGGTACAGCCCCCGCTTCGCCGAGCGTGCGCACCGACCGCTCGCCGCCCGCGTCATCGGCACGTTCCAGGGCCACGTCGGCGAGCAGCGGGCGGACCTCGAGTCCGCACTCGAGGACCTCGAGCGGGACGCCGACGACCACAAACTCGTCCGGGGATTCGTGGCGCTGCTCGAGCGGGAGGCGACGTTCGAGACGCAGTCGGAAATCGAACCCGAAACGGCCCGCCGGGCCGTATTCGAGTCCGCCGAGGTGGTCGGCGTCGCGACCGAGACCGAGCGGGCGATGGCGTTCGTCCGCGCTGGCGAGGAACTCGGCGTCTCGCCGGACGACCTCGAGTCGGCGCTCTACGCCGACCTCGAGGAGCGCCAGTACCTCGCGTCGGTGGACGTCCGCTGGGAGCCCGACGAACTCGTCGCCCGGTACAACCTCTCGCTCGCCCAGACGGCGCTGTTCGACGCGACCGAGGTTCGGATCCGCTCGAGCGATCCCAGAGCCCTCGTCTCGGCGATCAAGCGCCTCCGGCTGATGTACGAGATCCACAGGACCGACGAGGGGAGAGCGATGGTCGTCACCGGTCCAACCCGCCTCTTCCGAGCCACCAGGCGGTACGGCACCCGATTCGCCCGGCTCCTCCGAACCGTGGCGAAGGCCGACGAGTGGCACCTCGAGGCGACGATCGACGACCGCGGGACGGAACGACGCCTCGTCCTCTTCCACGAGGACCCGATCCGGGTACCCGACGCCGAGCCGATCGTCGAGGTGGACTACGACAGCGAGGTGGAGTCGGACTTCGCCGCTCGCTTTTCGACCCTCGACCTCGACTGGGACCTCGTCCGCGAACCCGAGCCGCTCGCGACCGGAACGCGCGTGATGATCCCCGATTTCGCGTTCGACTACGAGCACGGCGACTTCCGGCTCTACTTCGAGATCATGGGCTTCTGGACGCCCGAGTACGTCGAGAAGAAGCTCGCGCAACTCGAGGAACTCCCCGCCGCCGAGACGTCGGTGGACGGTTCCGACGGGAGCGTCGCCTCGGGCGTCGACATGCTCGTCGCCGTCGACGACTCCCTCGGCGTCGGCGAGGAGATCACGGCCCGGGACCACCGCGCGATCACCTACTCCGGCCGGGTTCGGGTGAAGGACGTCGCCGACGTCCTCCGGGAGTTCGAGGAGCGACTGGTCGCGGAGAGCGCGGCCGACCTCCCCGACGAACTCGTCCCCGAGGAGGACGCGATCTCGCTCGAGGAGGTCGCCGCCCGCCACGGCGTCGGCGTCGACGCCCTCGAGTCGAAGCGGTTTCCGGAGCACGAGCGAGTGGGTCGGTCGCTCGTCCGGCCGCGCGTTCTCGAGCGCATGGGGGAGGAGATCGAAGAGGGGACGTCGCTCGAGGCGGCGGAAGCGGTGCTCGAGCGCGAGGGGCTCTCCGATGCCAGTGCGATCCTCTCCCGGCTCGGCTACCGCGTCGAGTGGGAGGGGCTCGGCGGCGGGACCGTCGTCGAACGGGGGGACTGATCTCGGGCGGAAGGGCTCGTTCGACCGTCGGATACCGAAGATCCTCGACGGTCGTGAGGTCGCTTCCGCGTCTCGAACCCTCGGCCCCACGGTTCAATTGCACCGACAGGAGACGGCGGGGCGTATTTGATCTCGAACGAGGGGTGAATCGAAACGCTCCCGCACCAGTGAGACGGTCGACAGTGGCGTGTTCACTACGGGGACGGTAGCCGGTGATCGATGAGCCATTCCGATCGTTCGCTCGAAGGTCCAACCAGTCGGCCCGTTCAGATGGGAATCGTTCGCTCGACGGCCAGTCGGTGGTTTTGATGAACGGGAATCGGTGGATACTCGCGGGACTGCTCGCCGCGATGGTGTTCGTGGTGTTTTTCGTCCGCGGCTGCAGCGGCGTCATCGGTATGGGCGCGGAGGGACCGTCGCCCCTACCGGGAACCCGGCGACTACGAATTCTGCCCTCGAAGGGGAATCCCCCGGAGAACACTGCGCGTAGCGCTCAAACCGACGTTCTTCGGAGCTACCGATCGAATCCACGCTATCCGACGATGGATCGACGTAGTTGCGCTTTTATCGCATGTGAGACCCGTCGCCTGTAACGCGATTTGGTATCGACCTCGACGCCCTGACGTTCGAGCCACCGCCGAATTCCGCTACTCACGGCGTTCCGTTTGATCCCGACTTGCCGGAAGTGCTTGATCGGGTGTCGCAGCCAGTTGTACTCCCCGTGGGCGTACACGTCGATGTACTCCGGCGAGTGGGCGACGAGAATAACGTGGATCTGCCTGTCGCCCAGCAGGGTGCGCCGATACGTCCAGCTACCGTTCGGCTCCGACCCGACCGGCGGTCGATGATACCACGCCAGCGGATCCCAGTCGAAGCCGTGTTTCTGGAGCGTCTTCGTGAACTCGTCCAGCGGCCACTCGACGGTACCGACGTATCCGGACGCGTAAAGGCGGTCTTCGGGCTCCCCGAGTGCGCGCGCCAGTCGGGTGATCCAGGGACCGAGTCGCTGTCTCACGAGGTAGGGGACGTTCGGGTCGAGCGCCTCGACGATAGTCCGCATGTGGTGACGGTTTGGTTTCCAGTGCCTCGAATGTGTTGCAGGTGCAGTGAAACGCTGGCGAAGCGCAAGTGACGTCCCACATCCGTGTGCGATTCGCCCACGTCCGGGCGCGATTCGAGGGAACTCCCGCCGTGTTGACCACATCCGCCGAACTGAGCGCGAATGGCGCGACCAACTCCGACCGTCGAAACCGTCCTCCGTGTCACGCACGCAGTACGGCGTCAGGTTTCGACGCCGTCGACGAGGGTGGCGACCAGCTCGGAGACGTACGACAGCTCGTCCTCGTTGATCCCGTGGCCCATCCCCTCGTAGATGCGCTTTTCGACGTGCGCGCCGAGGTCCTCGAGGATCGCCTCCGTTTCGTGGACGCGCTCGACGGGGATGTGGGGATCGACGTCACTGCAGCCGAGTAACGCGGGGGTGCCCTCGAGTGCGCCCGCGCTGTCGCCGCCTTCGAGGTAGTCGTCGGGGTCGACCGAGTCGCCGATGAGGCCGCCGCTCAGGGCCGCGAGGCCGCCGTAGCGGCGGGGGTTGCGGGCGACGAACTCGCTGGCGAGGCAGGCGCCCTGGGAGAACCCGAGCACCAGGACGCGTTCGGTGGGGATCCCCTCGTCGTTCGCCGTCGCGATCGCCTCCGAAATCGCGAACAGTCCCGACGAGCGGCCCGGTTCGTTCGACTCGACGGGTGCGAGAAAGGAGTTCGGGTACCACGTGTTTTGCCGCGCCTGGGGCGCGAGGAAAGCCACCCCCTTGTGACCGATCTCGCCGGCCATCTGCACGATGCTCCGCGCGGTGGCACCGCGGCCGTGAACGAGCACGACCGCCGCTTCGGCGTCCTCGAGCGGCGCGCCGGCGGTCACGAGCGGCTGGTCCTGGTGAGGTCCGTCCGCCATCACTCGAGTCCCCCGACGCCGGCGCTCGCGTCGGGAAGGTCGTGTTTGTTCACCTCGAGGCCGAGTTCCTCGATGGCCCGCCGGAGGTGCTCGTCCTTCGCGTACTCGGCGCCGTCGGCCTCGCGGAGTTCCTGGGCCTTCGCGAGGATCTCCCCGCGGCGGTCGTTCGGGATCTCGTACTTGTCCGCCGAGAGTTCGATCACGAGGCCGTTGTTGTCGTGCGTGTAGATCGAGTGGAAGATCCCGCGGTCGAAGACGTTGTAGCGGTACCCCGCCTCCTCGAGGGCCGCCATGATCTCCTCGTACTCGTCGGGGTCGACGCTGAAACAGAGGTGGTGGACGGCGCCGACGCCGGCGCGTTGCCCTCGAGCGGAGGGGCGGTCGCCGACGAAGAACGTCAGGATGCGCCCGTCGCCCGTGTCGAAGAACAGGTGCGTCTGCGAGGGATCGTCGAGGTTGGGCTGGCGGAGCACGAGGGGCATGCCGAGGAGGTCGCGGTAGAACGCGATGGTGTCCTCGGCGTTGCTCCCCCAGATCGTGATGTGATCGGTCCCCGTCGTGTGGAAGGGACTGTCGGGCAGTTCGGGCGTTACGGGTGCTTGGTCGGTCATTGTTGGTGGGTGGCGGGTGGTGAAAAACTGGGAATTTGGTACTCGGTGTTCGTTACTCCGTCTGCTCGTCGATCAGCGCGCTGAAGACGTCCATCGCGTCGTCGCGGACGTCGAAGTCGTGGTAGTGATCGCCGCGTTCCTTGGAGAGGATGTTCAACGCCGCCGCCGCGCCGTCGCCCACGGAGATCGCCGCCTGCCACTCCTCGGGGCGCACCATCGCTCCCGTCGCGTAGGCGTTCTCGATGCTGGTTTCCGTGCCGAGGCCGACGGCGACCGTGCCATCCTCGTCGAACTCGCAGCCGAGGTCCTCGGCGAGGTCGCGGTTCGCGCCCGTCGCGAGGACGAGGTAGTCCGACTCCTCGGTCCCGTCGTCGGTTTCGACGGCGAACCCGTCGCCCGTTTCCTCGACGCCGGTCACCTCGACGCCCTGTCGACGGTCGACGTCGAACTGGTCGACCTGTTGGCGCGCGGTCGCCATGAACTCGCTGCCGCCGATCGAGCCGATGCCGAGGTAGTTGAAGAGATGCGCCTTGTGCATCCACGTTGCATCGGTGTCGAACACCGTCGTCTCGAGGCCGTTCTTCGCCGTGAACAGGGCCGCGCTCAGTCCGGCGGGGCCGCCGCCGACGACGATCACGCTCGACCCGTCGGTTTCGGTCTGGTCGTTGCTCATGTGTGGTTTCATTTTGTTACTGCAGGGGTATGAAGCCCGCGGGGACTTCGGGAATACCACGTAACACCGGTGTCAGTGGTCCCGACAACGCTGGACCGGGACCGGTAACCCTCTGCAACGATCATAAACAGTAACGGGCTTCGGGGGGTACGCTCGAGTATGCACTTCGATCACGCCGGCATCGCGACGGACGACGCCCGAAAACTCGCGAACCTGTACGCCGACCTCTTCGACCTCGAGGTCGCCCACGAGGAGGAGTTCGACGGCATGCGCGTCGTCTTCCTCGACTGCGGAAACGGATACTTCGAACTGCTCGAGCCGCTCGAGGAGGGGACCATCTCCCGCTACCTCGAGAAGAACGGCTCCGGAATCCACCACCTGGCGCTCGCGACCGACGATATCGAGGGCGCCCTCGAGACTGCACGCGACCACGACGTCGAACTGATCGACGAGGAGCCCCGACCCGGCGCGTGGGGACACACGGTGGCGTTTTTGCACCCGCGGGACACCGGCGGTATTCTGGTCGAGTTCGTCGAGCACTGACCGTTCGGTCGAGTTCCTCGGGGCCGACCGGCTCGGCGACTCGGGTGGACGAATCGATCCGGAACACCGGCTCGACCCCGTGCTTCGTCGGCCGTAGCGGGTCGGAATTGCTAGATGATCTCACTCCGCTTAGACCGACCTGTAGAATGTACACCTTTCTCGGGTCGCTCGGCGCAGACGTGTACACTCGTCAATGCTGGGACCCGTTCCGAGTTGAAACTCAAGGTTTTAAGCAACGGCGGAACGGCCGTTCGAATGGCTATGAAACTACACGAGTATCAGGCGAAGGAGGTCTTCGCCGACGCCGGGATTCCGACGCCGGAGTCGCAACTCGCCTCCGACGTCGACGGCGTCATCGCCGCGGCCGAGGAGATCGGCTATCCGGTCGCGGTCAAAGCGCAGGTACAGGTTGGCGGCCGCGGGAAGGCCGGGGGAATCAAACTCGCGGACGACGAGGAGGAAGCCCGCGAGGCGGCCGACTCGATCCTCGGGATGGACCTCAAGGGATACCGCGTCGACCAGGTGCTCGTCGAGGAGGCCGTCGACTTCACCGACGAACTCTACGTGGGCGTCACCATGGACCGCGGCGAGGGCAAACCGGTCGCGATGGTCTCGACCCGCGGCGGCGTCAACATCGAAGAGGTCGCCGAGGAGGACCCCGACGCCATCGCTCGTGAGCACATCGACCCCGCCTTCGGGATGCACCCCTACCAGGCCCGCAAGGCGGTCTTCGACGCGGGCGTGGACAAAGCCGTCGCCAACGACGTCGCGAGCGTCCTCACCACGCTCTACCAGCTCTGGGACGACCGCGATGGCGCCGACGCCGAGATCAACCCGCTGATGGTCACCAGCGACGACGAGGTCATCGCGGCCGACGCCGTGATGAACATCGACGAGGACGCGCTGTTCCGACAGCCCGAACTCGCCGAAATGGAGGAGGAAGCGGCCAGCGGCGACGAACTCGAGCAGAAGGCAGACGAGTACGACTTCGACTACGTCCGCCTCGAGGGCAACGTCGGCATCATCGGCAACGGCGCCGGCCTCGTGATGACGACGCTCGACCTCGTCGACTACTACGGCGGGAAACCCGCCAACTTCCTCGACGTCGGGGGCGGCGCGAAAGCCGAGCGGATCGCCAACGCGCTCGACATGGTGTTCTCCGACGAGAACGTCGACTCCGTCGTGTTCAACATCTTCGGCGGGATCACCCGCGGCGACGAGGTCGCCAAGGGGATCAACGAGGCGCTCGAGCAGTTCGACGAAATTCCGAAACCCATGGTCGTCCGCCTCGCGGGCACCAACTGGGAGGAGGGCATGGAGATTCTGAACGAGGACCTCGTGACGGTCGAGGAGACCCTCGAGGACGCGGTCCAGCGTGCCGTCGAGTACGCTGAGGAGGTGAGCCAATAATGAGCGTACTAGTCGACGACGACACTCGCGTCGTGGTACAGGGCATCACCGGTGGGGAAGGCAAGTTCCACACCGAACAGATGATCGAGTACGGAACCAACGTGGTCGCCGGCGCCGTCCCCGGCAAGGGTGGCCAGGAGGTCCACGGCGTCCCCGTCTACGACACCGTCCACGAAGCCGTCGAGGAGGAGGACGCGGACACGTCCGTCATCTTCGTCCCGCCGGCGTTCGCCGGCGACGCCATCTTCGAGGCGCTCGATTCGGGCCTCGGGCTCGCCGTCGCCATCACCGAGGGCGTCCCGACCCAGGACATGGCGCGCGTGAAAAAGCGCCTCTCGGAGGTCGACACCCGACTCATCGGCCCGAACTGCCCCGGCCTCATCACCCCCGGCGAGGCCAAACTCGGCATCCTCCCCGGCAACATCTTCGCCGAGGGTGAGGTCGGCCTCGTCTCCCGTTCGGGCACGCTGACCTACCAGGTCGTCGATAACCTCACCCAGCGCGGCATCGGCCAGACCACCGCCATCGGCATCGGCGGCGACCCGATCATCGGCACGGACTTCATCGACGCCCTCGAGCTGTTCGAGAACGACCCGGACACGAAGGCCATCGCCATGTGCGGCGAGATCGGCGGCGAGGACGAGGAGGAGGCCGCCCGCTTCATCGACGAACACGTCGACACGCCCGTCGCGGGCTTCATCGCCGGCCGCACCGCCCCGCCGGGCAAGCGCATGGGCCACGCGGGCGCCATCGTCTCCGGTTCCGGTACCGGCACCGCCGAGAGCAAGATCGACGCGCTCAACGACGCTGGCGTCCCAGTCGGCGACACCCCCGAGGAAGTCGCCGACCACATCGAATCGTTCCTCTCCTGAGCCGACCCCGGCTCGCGGCTCTTTGCGTCTCTGCGCTTTCCTACTGCTCCGCGTTATAACTCGAATTCGAACGTTCTTCCCACTCGGAGGCGGCGCTAGCGCCGACGACGTAGTCGATCAGCGACAGTCGATCGGAAGCAGTCGATTCCAGCTCGGACGCTCAGAACAGATTACCGAGTTTCGATCGCAACCAGCCGATAAGGCCGCCGGAGCCGGATTCGTCGATCACGTCCGCCTCGTCCCGAACCCGAAGTTCCTCGTCGCTGTCCCGGAGGACGAGTTCCATCTCCTCGTCGGCGGGCCCGCCCTCGTCCGCACCCCCGTCCTCGTCCACGTCCGAGGCGACGGGTTCGTCGGCGTCCTCCTCGGGGACGGATTCGTCGTCGGAGCCGTTCGACAGTTCGTCGGTCTCGACGTCGGAGGCAGCCGACAATTCGTCGGTCTCGGCGTCCGCGGGATCGACGTCCTGCTCCGCGTTCGAACTCGCGTCGATCGACGGCTCCGCGTCCGCCGACGGCGATTCGCGGATGGCGGAGAGTTTAGCGGCCGCGTCGTCGACGTTGGAGACGGATTCGACGTCGGAATCCGTCGATCCCTCGGCGGTGGCGGCCGCGTCGGTTCCCGATTCGACCCCGGCACCCTCACCGCTCGACGCCGGCGTGTCGGTCTCGGCGTCGTCGGACTCGTCGCTGTCGATCCAGAGGAATTCGTCTTCTTTCGTCCGGCCGGTGAGCAGGAGCGCCTCGAGTTCGCCCTCGTCGAGGAGGAGGTCGTCGTCGACAGGCTCGGGTTCGTGGTCGGGTTCGTCCGCGCTCGCGATGATCTCTTCGGGGCTCTCGTCGTCGAGGAGGTCCTCGACGCCGTCGTCGGGTTCGTTCGCCGACTCCTCGCGGAGTTGCGTGAACACGTCTGCGGCGGTCCTGTCCTCGATCGTAGCGTCGTCCGGCCCGGTTCGATCACCCACAGCGTCGCCGCCGGACTCGTCCGCACCCGATCGCCCGCCGTCCGTCGGAGCCTCGTCCCGCACGTCCCCAAACAGTTCCTCGACGTCGGGACCGATCTCGAGCGAAGACTCGCTCGAATTATTGTTTATCGTACTATCTGTCATAAACTCTCTTGGTATGGGATAGAGTCCCCAACGGCTTTAATTTTTGGAATGTACGGTAAGTCTGAATGTCAAATATTCGTGAACGTTAATTCGTACGCGTTTGCGTCGAGAACGCGAGAGAAATCACGCCGTTATTGCGTTTCGAAAGAATGCACGGCGGATTTCCTCGCCGCCGAGTGCGGTCGGGGGATGTCGCCGTGAATAGTTGCAATCCGCGCTCTGTCGAGGGAGCGATTGTCGCGTCGACGCGATGGGGAACAGAATGTAGTACTGGCCGGGACGATAGTCCACCCGATGAGCCGCAGGAAGGGACGATAGTATTCCTGCCCTAATAGTTAGAAGTATTAAATAACAACGTATTTAACATATTGGCTGGCACGGGAATGTATGTACCGCCCGACACGCCGACAGGTCCTCGCTTCGGCGGGTGTGTTCACGGTCGCCGGGTGTTTCACGGGTCGTGAGACGACCGGCGAATCACCGTCCGAACGCGCTGACGACCCCGACGACTACTCCTTCCCACGGCGCGGGACGGTTCCGGATCGTTGCCCGGAGTACGACGGCGTCGACCGCGTCGTCGCGTTCGACGACGTGGACCCGGAGGACGTTGCCATCTTCATCGAGCCGTCGACCGACTCGATCGATCTCGAGGAACGGGTGACGTTCACGGCCCGGAACCGAACGGAGACCCCGTTCGTCCACAGCACGGACGAGTGGTCGGTCCACAAACGCGTCGACGGTCGGTGGCACCGCATCGCGCCGGACGTACTATCGACGCCCGACGACCGCCTCGAGGGAGGTGACGAACGCGAGTGGACCCTCGCCGTCGACAACGACGCCGTCGAAGACGGTCGCTCCCTCGAGGGCGACGACGGGCGCGATCCGCTCCGCGGCGTCGGCGGCGGCGAGTACGCGTTCGGCCACCGCGGGTACTTCGAAGACGACCTCTACGAGGGGCGCGTCGCCCTCTGCGCTCCCTTCGAACTCGACGCGGAACCGGTTCCGTTGACGCCGACCGACGCCGTCGCGGAGACGGCGTGGGAGGGGGACACGCTCGTCGTCAGAACGGATCGGGGCGACCCCGAGGACGAGTGGACCACTCTCGGCGCCTACGAACTCGAGTTCGTCGACGGCGACGAGGGAATCCCCCTGATCACCGAGACGGTCCTGCGAAACGACCACCGCCGCGATGCCCTCGCGGTGGCCCTCGAGCACGACGCCGACCGCGTCAGACTCGAGGAGTACGACGGGTCGAAACCCATCTTCGGCGCCGGGCAGGAGGGGACCTTCACGTACGACGGCCGGACGTTCGACGTGACGACGCGGGAACTCGAGTAACGCGTTCTCGTTCGTCGTGGCACCGGCGAGGGGCTCCCGCGACGAGTGGGGTCTCATCCGCCCCACGTCGGCGGTCGGCCGAGAGACCCCTGGAGGGGTGAGCGGACGTTCTTCGCGTGCAGTTCAGGTTCGGTCGACGAAGTCGACGATGTGCTCGGCGATCGCTTCCCCGGCGTCTTCCTGGAGGAAGTGGGCCGCGTTTTCGATCCAGACGTCGGGTTGCTCCCTCGCGGTGGGAATGTGGTGTCGAAGCGGATCGCGAGTTGCCGAGGTGATCGGATCGTCCCTCGAAAACAGCACGAACGCCGGTTTCTCCCACTCCGCGAGGCGCTTCTGGGTTTCGGCGAACAGGTCGGCCCCGGGGTCGTCGGGCGACTGTGGAACGAGAGCAGGGAACGTTCGTGCAGCGGCCATGTATCGCTCGTCGGGGAACGGTGCGCGGTAGGCGTCGACCACTTCCCGGGGGAGGTCGCGGTAACAGCCGTTCTGGACGAGTCGGCCGACGTCGAGGTCCTCCGCGGTCGCCACCATCTCGGCGAACTCGTGCCACCGATCGCTCATCTCCTGGGTCCCGTCCGGCACGCCGGTGTTCATCGGGACGAGCCGAGCGAACCGCTCGGGTTCGTGGACCGCGAGGGGGAGTCCGAGGACGCCACCCCAGTCCTGGCAGACGAGCGTGACGTTCCGCAGATCGAGTTCCTCGACGAACGTTCGAAGCGCGTCGTAGTGCAACTCGACGCCGTAGGCGTCCGGGTCTTCGTACCTGTCGGATCGACCGCAGCCGATCAGGTCGGGGACGACCACGCGGCCGCGTTCGGCGAGAATCGGCATCATCTTCCGGTAGAGGAACGACCAGGTCGGCTCCCCGTGGAGGCAGAGGAACGTCTCCTCTGCGTCTTCGTCACCGGTTTCCACGTACGCCATGCGCAATTCGCCCACGTCGACGTACCGCGGCTCGTAGTCGAAATCCGGGACGTCCTCGAACCGCTCCTCACTGATACTGATGACCATATGGTATGCTATCGTCCATCTCACTCTAAGGTTGTGGAACTGAAAGGAACCCGTAATTTGTTTTCGCGGCTGACGGCCGTCGGATAGCCGCTCCCGCGGCGGAAACCCGTCGGACGGAGAGCCTCCGTTCGACGGTGGGAGGGGAACGCACCCGTGGGGAACCGGGATCCGTTCGGTTCGCGCGAGAATCCACAATCGTTATAGTATCGTCAACCACCTTTCGAAATGTGGTTTACGAGACGAACAACCAGACGATCGACGACGCCCTGGAGCGGGTGCTCGCCGGAGAGACGCTCGATCGGACGGACGGCCTCGCGCTGCTGGTCCAGCCGGTCGAGCCGCTGACGGCCGCCGGCGCGATCGTTCGCGACGAGTTCGGCGACGGGACGGTCGACGCGTGTTCGATCGTGAACGCGAAGGCCGGCAACTGCGCCGAGGACTGCGGCTTCTGCGCCCAGTCGGTCCACTTCGACACCGGCATCGACACCTACGGCTTCCTCGGCCCGGAGAAGATCCTCGAGGCGGCGAAGCGAGCGGAACGGGACGGCGCCCAGCGGTTCGGGATCGTCGTCGCCGAGCGCGGCGTCTCGAAGGAGGGCCGGCCCGGCGAGTGGGCGGAGGTCATCGAGTCGATCCGCCTCGTCCGCGAGGAGTGCGACCTCGAGATCGACGCCTCGCTGGGCATCCTGACCGAGGAGGAGGCCGAAATCCTCGCCGAGGAGGGGATCAACCACTACAATCACAACGTCGAGACCTCGCCGCGGTACTTCCCGGAGATCGTCGGCAGTCATAGCTTCGAGGATCGCGTGAAGACCCTCGAGGTGGCGAAGGAGGCCGGCATGGCACTCTGTGCGGGCGTCATCCTCGGGATGGGCGAGACGCCGACCGACCGCGTCGACGCGGCGATCGCGCTCCAGGAGATCGGGGTCTCCTCGCTCCCGGTGAACGTCCTCAACCCGGTCGACGGGACGCCGCTCGCGAAGCGCGGCGCGCAGATCACCACCGAAGAGATCGTGAAGACGATCGCGGTGTACCGACTGCTCCACCCGCGCGCCAGGGTTCGCCTCACCGGCGGCCGCGAGGTCAACCTCTCGCCGGAGGAACAGCACCTGCCCCTCGAGGCGGGGGCCGACGGCCTGCTGACCGGCGACTACCTCACGACCGAGGGGCAGTCGCCCGGCGAGGACATCGAGATCATCGAACGCGCGGGCCTCGAGCCCAACCGGTCGGTGAACGACTTCGACCCCGAAGCGGTCAAGGCCCGCGGGAAGGACGAGCCGATGCCCGAGACGGCGGTCGGAACCGCTCGAAGCGCGAACGGAGAACCGAGCGACGACTAGCTTAGCGATCAGCTATCCAAAACACGAATGAACGAGACGACGTTTGCGGTACTGGGAACCGGTGGAATCGGCCGACGAGCGCTCGAAGTGAGTACCCACAAGGGGTGGCTCACGCCCGTAGCGGCCTGCGACAGACGCGGCGTCGCCGTCGACGACGACGGGTTGGACGTCGAGGAGCTGCTCGAGTCGACGGAGGGCAATATCGACAACGAGGTGGCTGCGGACGGCGGCACGGCGACAGCATCAGCCGGCGTCAAGCAACACGGCGAGGGTAAGGGCGTCGTCGCCTCCGAGCAGGCCCGGCCCAGCGCCGACCCGATCTGCGAGATCATCGACCACGGCGACGAGATCGACGCCGTGTTGCTCGCGCTGCCGAACTACGAACACGACTTCATCCCCCGCACGGCCGACCGGTTCGTGGAGGGCGGTTACTCGGGCGTTCTGGTCGACGTCCTGAAACGCTCGCGCGTGATCGGCATGCTCGACGAGCGAGCGACGGCGTTCGAGGACGCCGCCATCACCTTCGTCTGCGGCGCCGGCGCGACGCCCGGTCTGCTCACCGGTGCGGCGGCCCTGGCCGCCCAGTCGTTCGTCGAGATCGAGGAGGTCGAGATATGGTGGGGCGTCGGCCTCAAATCGGGCTACGAGGACAACCGCGGGACCGTCCGCGAGGACATCGCCCACCTCCCCGGCTACGACATCGAGACCGCCCGCGAGCTCTCTGACGAGGAGATCGAGGCGATCATCGACGAGCACGACGGCGTCATCGAGTTCGAGGACATGGAACACGCGGACGACGTCCTCCTCGAGCGCGCGGGCGTCTGCGACGCCGAGGACGTCACCGTCGGCGGCGTCCTCGACGTTCGCTCGGACGAAAAGCCGACGACCACGACGGTCCGCGTGACGGGTCGGACCTTCGACGGCGGGACGGCGACGAACACGTTCCGACTCGGCGACGAGACGAGCATGGAGGCGAACGTCAACGGCCCGGCGCTGGGCTACCTGAAAGCGGCCGTCCGGCGCAACCGTGCCGGCGAGTACGGCGTCTTCGGCCCCGCCGAGTTGATGCCCGGGTTCTAGCCCGACGGCGTCGCTTCGACGATGTCGATGTACACGGCGAGCGTGGCGTTTCGGACGGCCGAGGCCGTAATTGAGGGGTCTACGGAACGCTACCTGGGTGTCGCGCGCGCGGCGCGGAATCGTGAGAGTAAAAACATGGGACTGACACCGTTCACACGGATGGAAGACCGCGGGTTCGACCTCGAGGGGCGTCTCGGCGCCCTCGAGGCGGACGATCTCAAACGGAATCTCTCGCCCGTCGACCGGGTCGCAGAACGGGGGTACTTCGCGGAACCGGCGTACGGCGACCTCCCGGTTCTCGGCTCCGAAGAGGCGCTCGTCTTCGCCTCGAACAACTACCTCGGATTGACCGCCGACGAGCGGGTGCAAGACGCCGCGCGGCGGGCCGCCGCGACCGTCGGCACCGGCGCCGGCGCGAGTCGGCTGGTGACCGGCGACACGATGGTTCACCAGGATCTGGAACGACTGCTCGCCGAGACCAAACGGACCGACCGCGCGCTCGTCTTCGCCTCGGGGTACGCCGCCAACGTGGGGACGATCGCGGCGCTCTCCCCCGACGTGGTCTTCTCGGACGAACTGAACCACGCGAGCATTATCGACGGTTGTCGGCTCTCGGGGGCCGACGTCGAAATCTACGACCACTGCGACGCCGACAGCCTGCGGTCGGCGATGGCCGCCCGAGCCGACGGGCGTGTCGAGGGCGGCGACGTCGACGACTCGTGGCTCGTCGTCACGGACTCGGTGTTCAGCATGGACGGAACGGTCGCGCCGCTCGAGGCGATCTGCGACGTCGCCGAGTCCTACGGCGCCTGGGTGATGGTCGACGAGGCCCACGCCACCGGCCTGTACGCCAACGGCGGCGGCGTCGTCCAGGCCGAAGGGCTCGAGGATCGGATTCAGGTACAGATGGGGACGCTCTCGAAGGCGCTGGCGAGCCAGGGGGGCTACGTCGCCGGGAGCGACGACCTGATCGAGTACCTCTGCAACGAGGCCCGCTCGTTCGTCTACTCGACGGGGCTCGCACCGCCGGCGGCCGCCGCGGCCAGCGAAGCGCTGCACATCGCTCGCCACGGTGGTGCGCGCGAACGGCTCTGGGAGAACGTCGCCCACCTGCGCGACGGCCTCGAGACGATGGGGTACAGCGTGCTCGGCGACTCGCAGATCCTCCCGGTGCTGATCGGCGACCGCCGCGACGCGCTCGCCCTCGCTGAAGGGCTGCGCGACCAGGACGTCGTCGCGCCGGCGATCCGCCCGCCGACGGTCCCCGACGGGACGAGTCGGATCCGCGTCGTGCCGACGGCGAGCCACGACCGCGACGACGTCATCGCCTGCCTCGAGGCGTTCCAGGCGGCCGGCGAGGAGGTGGGCCTGCTGTGAGCGACGCCGATAGTACCGACCGCGACGACCTCGCGGAGACGGACCGCGACGACGAGGACGATCGACGGGGCGATCGAACCCGAACCAGACTCGCCGTCGTCGGCACCGACACGGACGTGGGAAAGACGGTGATCACGGCTGCCTTGACCCGCCTTCTCCGGGAGGAGTGCCACGACGCTCGCGCCGTCAAGCCGGCCCAGACCGGTTTTCCGCCGGACGACGACGCCGGGTTCGTCGCCGACGCCTGCGGCGACGGGGGGACGGCGACGTGCACCCGGTACCTCGAGCCCGCGCTCGCCCCGCGCGTGGCGGCCGAGCGATCGGACGAGACCCTCGAGTACGATCCCCTGCGACGGGCGGTCGAGCGAGAACTCGACGCGACGGCGGTGTCGCTGCTCGAGGGCGTCGGGGGCCTGCGCGTCCCCCTCGCGGGCGACCGCGAGGTGATCGACCTCGTCGCCGACTGCGTCGACCGGGCGATCCTGGTCAGCCGATCGGGGCTCGGTACGCTGAACCACACCGCGCTGAGCGTCGACCTGCTCGAGCGCCGCGGCGTCGACGTGCTCGGGATCGTCTGCAACCGATACGAGGGCGCGACGGTCGCCGAGCGGACGAACCCGCCGGAGATGGAGCGCATGACCGGCGCGCCGGTCGAGACGGTGCCGCCGGTCGAGGGCGAGGATCCGGCGGAACTCGTAGACGGCGTGATCGAGGCGCTCTCGACGGACTTCCGCGAACGGCTCCCGCCTGGCGAATCGTAGTTCCCGTTCGATCAGGCGTTTGCCTCGCGGTCGTAGCGCAATCGAACCACGAGTGACCAGGGGATGTACCCGATCGAGCCCAGTGACCGCTCGTGTGCAGCTGTCCGTTTCGTAGAACGAGTGTAGTGGGCGTTCGAGTACCGTTCGCCGAAAAATTCGATCACGCCGACGGCGTCGGTGTTCCCTCTTCCAGTTCCTGCGTCGACAGGTGCCCCTCCGCGACGGGGTCGCGATCGCGCTCGCGCTCGTACAGGGAAACGAGTTCCGCCGCCAGTTCCGACTTCCGGTGCTCGACCTCGAGGTGCACCCGCAGATCCGATTCGGTTTCGTACGTGTCGGCACAGAGCGGGCAGTTGTGGCGCGGATCCATGTGGGAACTCACCGTGAGGGTGTGACACCACACACCGACGTAATAGTGTCGATCTTCATACTGTATGACAGTATTACGATCGTCCGGTGACGACCGAAGTCGTGATTCGATCGACGGTTAACGGATCATACGAAGTCGCTGAGGCCCGATTGGCCGTCGTCGTCGTCCCGCTCGGAACCGGCCGATCGGCCGTCGGTTGAATTGTCAGATTCCGCTCCGGTTTCGGCGTCCGGGTCGGATCGATCGGCGTCCGACCCCGCCTCGGCCGAGCCGTCACCGTCGGCCGCCGGCAGCGTCGCGTTCGCGTCGCCCTCGTCCCCCTCGCCGCTCGAGTCCTCGGCCTCGAAGAAGGCGTTGCCGGAGTGTTCGACGGTCTGTTCGGCCAGACGCTTTTCGGCCTCCTCGACGATGGACTGGACCTTCTTCGTGTCCTTTCCGCTGCCGGTGACGAACGAGACCTCCGCCTCGTCGAGGTCGTAGGCGGCGGCCATGCTGACGGTGAGGTCGCGGTTTCGGCAGTGGTGGGTCATCTCCCCCAGGAACGGTACGATCTCCCGGCGGGCGGTCGCGACGCTCGTCCCCTCCCGCTCGGCGATCCGCTCGGCGATCGAGTCGCGCGTGTCGCGCGAGCCGCGGGTGCGGCCGAGTTTCGACCAGTAACTCGGCGGGCCGTAGCGCGTCCAGCCCCCCTTCGGTTCGCGGCGGGAAGCCGCGACGCCCGCGGTCATGTTGTCCGAAGCGTAGCGCCAGAACGAGTAGTTCTGGGTCGCGCGAACGCGGCCGAGCCAGCGGTCGGCGTTCGAGAGGTACTCGTAGGCGTCGGCCAGTTCGGCGCCCGCGTAGTCCTTCGGGACGTTGTCCTCGATCCAGTTGAGCAACTCGTCGGGCGTCTCGTCGACGTCGTAGGAGGCCCGCAGGGCGCCCTCGGCGTCCTCCTCCTTGATGAGCGCGTCGAGGAACTCGAAGATTCCCTCGGTGCGGTCGCGGTTGCCCGTCACGACGTCGTCGACGGTGAGCCGATCGGCGTCCTCGGCCACAGCCTGCAGGTCGTTGACCGCAGACCGGAGGTCGCCGCTGGTCGACTCGGCGATCTTCTCGAGGGCCTCCTCGTCGAACTCGATCCCTTCGCGCCGGCAGATGTCCCGGAGGACGGGGACGATCGAGCGCTTCGAGACGTCGCGGAACTCGATCGTCTCGCAGGCCTTGCGCAGCGTCTGGCTCATGTCGTAGAACTCGTTGGCCACGAGGACGATCGGCTGGTTCGCCTCCTTGACGACGCTCGTGACCGCTCGAGAGCCGCCGTAGTCGGCGTTGCCGTGGAAGTTGTCCGCCTCGTCGAGGATCACGAGTCGCCGTCCGGAGCCGCCGGCGGTCAGGGTGCCGCTCTTCGAGGCTTCGCCGGCGACGCGCTCGATGACGTCCTTCTGGCGGTCGTCGCTGGCGTTGAGTTCCATCACGGGCCAGCCCATGTCGGTGGCCAGCGCGTGGGCGGCCGAGGTCTTCCCGACGCCGGGGCTGCCGTGGAGGATGACCGACTTCCGGTGGTCCTCCCAGGTTTCGGCCCACTCGCGCAACTGGTCGCGGGCCTTGTTGTTTCCGCGCACCTCCGACAGCGTCGTCGGGCGGTACTTCTCGGTCCAGTCGCTCATTGACGGCCCTTGGTGCGAGTCGCGTTTAGTGGTTCCGGAGCGTCACTCCTCGTCGATGGACCCGAGGTCGTACTCACTGCCGCTTCCCGTCGGTTCCCGGAAGTCGGGCGGTCGACAACCAGAACGTCTCGATCGATCGGATTACGTCCTCGAGTTCGTCCGGCCCCGTCGGTTTCGTAATGCAGGCGTTCGCGTCCATCTCGTACACCCTACGGAGTTCTCGTTCGGAGAGTAACCCGGATACCACGATAACCGGAAGGTGCGTGTGGGCGGGATCGTCGTTTAACTCCTCCAGGACTGCCTCGCCCTCCGTGTTCGGAAGGTGCCAGTCGAGGATGATGAGGTTCGTCTGGGGGGCATCGGCGTACTCGCCCCGTCGATTGACGAAATCGAGCGCATCGGATCCGCTCGACACGATGTGAAGTCGATCCTCGAGCGCCATATCGCGACACACCTCCTCGACGAGGCGTGCGTCACCGGGGTTCCCCTCGACGAGGAGGACGGTCGAGGGCCGAGATCCGTTTCTGGACGACTGACTCACTGTGTTCCCCTACCACCGATCGGACTATGAAGGTTGGTATTACGATATGTCCCACTTCGATTAGTGAAGCGCGTCGCTGTCCCGGACGGTGGCCCCGTGGGCGTTCCGTCTTCTCCTCGGACGAATATCGACGCCCGAGTACACGTCCAGCCACCGAGCGCGTCAACGCGGGACCGAACGAGCGACCGGCGATGCGCAGCCTCGGTCGTCCCCGTCCGACCGTCGACCGGCGTCATCGCGTACGGACGGGAACCGATCCGATACGTTCCGATGACAGTAACCAAACGTGACAGATAAGGTAGGGGTTGATGTGATTCGACGGTGCCCGAAAGACTATGGAACGGCGACGGTTCATCGCAGCGACCGGGATCGGGATCGGATTTGCCGGATGTCTGAGCGCGGGACAGGACGACGAGGATGCGGAGAACGGGACGACCGAGAATGGGACAGACGGCGACGGTGGAGTGACCAGCGAATCGAACGGTGAGGCCGACGACGGGGGCGACGTCGACGGAGCGACCGAGGGAGATGAGGTGAACGACGGCGAAACCGACGCGGACGACGAGGGCGGAGACGGCGACGAAACGGGGGACGAAGACGAATCGACGGTTCCGGCTACGTTCGAGGTCGCGTCGATGGCGACGAACTCCCCCGTCGGGGGCGGGGAACTGCTCGTCGTCGACGCCACCATCGAGAACGTCGGCGACGAAACGGGGACGACCGACATCGAACTCGTCGTCGGGCACAGCCCCGCCGTCGAGGACAGGGAGATGCTGACCCTCGAGCCCGGCCAGTCCGCCGAGATCACCCTCGAGTTCCGCGCGGGCGAGCCCGCCGGCGAGACGGAGGAGTTCCCCGTCCGGGTCGACACGGGGGCGCACGAGGTCAGCCGAACTGTCGTGGTCGAGGCGGACGGAGGCGGAGGCGAGCCGAGCGCGACGTTCGAATCCTGCAGCCGCGCGGCGGTCAGCGGGCGCTTCGAGGACGGCGACGTGGCCTTCGCGAGCACCGGATTCTACGACGAGGCGGGGTTCGGAAATACGCTCATCGAGGACGGGATCACGTTCGGCGACGACGTGGATGCGCCGTTTTCGGGAACGGTCGTCTTCGAGCTCGCGGACGACGGCGGCGTCTCGACCGGGAGGGACGAAATCGTCGTCTCCGTTTCCGAGTACGGCGAGTACGGTACCGCCATCACCGGCCTGACGACCGAAGAGGACGACTACGTCGGCGGCGGAATCACGCACTCGAATCCCCACGCGGAGGGGTGTCTCCGGGAGTTCGAAGCCGAGTGGGAGGACAGCACCGGGGGTGGTGGAGAACCGACGCCCGCGACGTTCGAGGTCGCGTCGATGGCGACGAACTCCCCCGTGGGAGGCGGCGAACTGCTCGTCGTCGACGCCACCATCGAGAACGTCGGTGACGAGACGGGGACGACCGACATCGAACTCGTCGTCGGGCACAGCCCCGCCGTCGAGGACAGGGAGATGCTGACCCTCGAGCCCGGCCAGTCCGCCGAGATCACCCTCGAGTTCCGCGCGGGCGAGCCCGCCGGCGAGACGGAGGAGTTCCCCGTCCGGGTGGATACGGGCGCCCACGAGGCGTCCGAAACGGTGACCGTGGAGGGATAGGCTCTAGGAGGTGGGTTCGATCGCGGGCGCTCGCCCGACCACCGCTTGCGGTGGCGCTAACTGTCCCGATCACGAACGGCGCGTATGGACGTCGCGATCGTCACCGTGGGCGACGAGTTGCTCTCCGGAGAGACGACCGATACGAACGCATCGTGGCTCGCCTCACAGATCACCGATCGCGGGGCGATCGTCCGCCGGATCCTGACGATCCCGGACGACCGCGACCTCATCGCCGACGCGGTCGCCGACTGGCACGACGAGTTCGACGCCGTCGTGGTCACCGGCGGTATCGGCGGCACGCCGGACGACGTCACCCTCGAGGCGGTCGCCGACGCCCTCGGGCGCGAGTACGTCGTCCACGAAGGGATCCGCGACGCGCTCCGGGAGAAGGCGGCCCGGTTCCGCGAGAAGAACCCCGAACTCGTCTCGGAGTACGACCTCCGGCTCGACGTCGACGCTGCGTCGTCGATCCCCGAGGGAGCGACGCCGATCTCGGTCGACGAGGGGTGGGCGCCGGGCGCCGTCGTCGAGAACGTCTACGTCTTCGCCGGCATCCCGAACGAGATGAAGGCGATGTTCGCGCGGGTCGCCGACGAGTTCCGCGGCGACTCGACGGCGAAGACGCTCTACACCCCCGCGCCCGAGGGGGCCCTCCACGACGCGCTCGAGGGAGTCACGGAGCGATACGACGTCGCAGTGGGGAGCTATCCCCGGAGCGAGAACCGCCCCGGCCGCGTCCGGGTGTCGGCGACCGACGAACCGGTCGTCGAAGAGGCGGTCGAGTGGCTCCGAGAGCGGATCGAGACCGTCGAACCGCCGACGGAGTGATCCACCAGCCGTGGTCCGCGTCGCGCCAGCCGAGCGAACCCTGAACACCGGTACGGTATCACCGCTCGGGGACAGTGAAAATCGGCAGACAGTCACAGCTTCGCTGATTCTCGTTCTCGAAACGTGATGGGTCAATCCGTTCCTACCGATTCGGGCGGTCGGCGCGAGCGGCGATGAATCACGTTTCCGTGGGTTCCGTCGAGACGGGATCGCGGACCGATCGAGCGATCGGTGGCGGCGCCGGGGGCGTGTACGGATACCGTAGCGAACGCAACCGGATCGTACGCGCGAAGAACGGATCACGGGAGCGGACAGTCACGAGCACATGGCAGCGGGAAAGGATACCGGTAACGCAAGCCGTCTATACGTATTTGTGGTGGGTGCCGGTGATGGCGACACTCGTCGAACTCGACGTTCCAGCAGATCGGCTCGGATTCGCGCACACGTTCGATCGCGTCCCGACGTTCGAGTTCCGGATCGGGGGGATGATCGGCGACGCACCGCCGCTCGTCTGGGCGACGGGACCGGATCGGGAGACCCTCCACGAGACGTTCGAGACCGATCCGTCCGTCGACGTCATCGCGAGCCTCACGGACGGCACCGACGGCCAGTGGCTGTTCCGGCTCTCGTTCGACGACGACGTCAAACTGTTCCAGCAGATCGTCGCGGAGACCGACGGAGCGATCCTCGAGGCGCACGGCGAGTCCGGACGGTGGTCGACGACCCTGCTCTTTCACGACCACGAGGGCGTCTCGAGGTGTCACGAACGGTTCGCACGGTACGAGTTCGACGTCGAGGTGACGCGCGTGACGGCGAACGACGACCTCTCGGGCGGCTCGACGAGGCTGACCGAGACGCAGTACGAGACGATCCTCAAGGCCCACGAACTGGGCTACTTCGACGTTCCGCGGAAGGTGACTCTCAAGGAACTGGCGGCGGAACTCGACGTCTCCCACCAGGCGCTGTCCGAGCGCCTCCGTCGGTGCCACGCCGCGCTCGTCAGCGCGGAACTGTCGAACCGGATGGGACCGATGCGGATCGATCCGTGAACGACCGCTGACGACGCGTCGACACCGACTGCGCGACTCGAGTGGGAGGTAACACGGAGCCGTCGACGACTCTCGACCGACGTTTGATCGGAATATAACACTACTTGGGATTTTATTGCCACAATCGTACACTGTTATCCCCAAGTTAGTCGATTTTACGCCATCAGGTAGACTTATTACTGGATAGAACGATACTATCGATGTCGGCGTGCGCGCCGATGTATCGACGACTGAACATCCCTGTGAGTGCCGGTGGGAGACGGTCAGCACGAACCGTCAGCGCCGGGACGCACCGACCCCGTGCGTCCTGGTTCACTCATGCTCGATCGGCGTTGGGCGGCTACCCGTGGCTGTGTGGCCGCTCGACGGTCGGACAAAGACGCGACGGGCCGTCCACGGTGGACGCCGCACGTCGTCCCTCGTGCGATCGTCCCGAGAACGTTCCCGACGACGGCTCCCCCTCCGAATTCGGCCATTCCGTCGTCGATTCGAGGGAGTCGAACCGTCGTCCGAAAGCGACCATTTCTTCGCTCGACCCCGCACCGTCCCGATCGAACGATTCGGAGCGTCGCACAGTTTTATATATTGACCGTTGCCACTAGATGCAAAACCAATGGGTCTCGGTGACACCGTCTCGTCCGCCGACGAACGCGACCGCGCCGAGTCGTCACCGTCGACGACGGTGGACCCGAAACCCCTGTCGCGCGACGAAGTCTTCCACATTTTGCAAACGAGGCGACGACGCGACGTCCTGCGCTACCTCCGGGAGGCCGACGGTCCCGTCGAGTTGCGCGACCTCGCCGAACAGGTCGCCGCCTGGGAACACGGGACGACCGTCGACGGTCTCAGCTCCGGACAGCGCCAGCGCGTCTACATCTCCCTGTACCAATCCCACCTCCCGAAACTCGACAATCGCGGAATCGTCGCCTACGACAAAGACCGCGGAATCGTCGAGCGGCGACCGCGGGCGGCCGAACTCGATCGCTACCTCGAGGACTCGGTCGGTGACGAACGGTCCGACCCGTGGCCGCGGCGGTACGCCGGAGTGGTCGTCGCCTCCGGGGCGTTCGTCGGCGCCTCGGCGATCGAGGTGACCCCCCTCTCGGGGTCAGTTACGGCGTCGCTCGTCCTCGCGGCGTTCACGGCCGTGACGATCGGACACGTCCTGGATCGCGGACTCTGAGCGGACGCCGTCGGCGAGGGCTGAGTCCGGACGATGTGCCACCGAGGGCAGCGGCGCGGACGACGAACGGCGGTGCGACGACCGTCAATCGGCGCGGGATACCCGAACCGCCGCGTTCTCGTCCGTCGGTTCCTCGAGCGCACGGTGGGCGTAGAAGACCACCGAAAAGTCACGGGGACTGGGGATCGTACAGCCGAGCCAGCCGATCATCGCCGCCGTCATGATCGGTCGATCCGTCGGGACGGCCCCGACGAGGCCCAGTACCACGATCGGAAGGCCGAGGAACATCGGTGCGAGCGCCGCCAGCCGGAGGACTGTCGGTGACTCACGACCCGTGACTCGAGGCTCGACCATCGCCCACGGGACGCTCGCGAGTGCACCGACGACGTCTGATCGCCGGCGCCGACCCGGGAAGTACGCGATTTCGTAGTCGATTCCAGCGAACCGAAGGACGGCCACGTGGGCCGCCTCGTGTCCGAGCAGACCGACGAGTACCGCGAGCGAGAGCACACATCCGGCGACGACGACGTCCGTTCCGATCATGGTCGACTGACCCGAGCCCGACTCGATGCCGACGGTCGCGTGCCGTCCCGGTCGACGGTGGGCCCGGCTCGTGCGGTCGAATCGAACGACGCGGCTCGCTAATCGGTCGGGGTGCACGTGTGGACCCATTAAATCCCGGAACTGTCGTGGGCCGGCCAAGGGTTAAGTATCGTGGATGGGTATCACATACCATGCCACTCAGCGAAGCGCTCGAGTTCGGTCACGACGATCGGCGACGCATCTACGAGTACGTCGAACGCCACGGTGCGGTCGACCCGGAGTCGGTCCGAGCGGGGCTCGGCATCGATCCCAGCGGCTTTCGCCACCACGTCGCGATCCTCAAGCGCGACGACCGCCTCGAGGTGGACGACGGAAAGCTCCGGGTGACGATCGACGCCGGGGCGGAAGAGGAGTACGTCACGTCGGACCTCGAGTTCCGCATCCGACCCGCCCGACAGGAGGACCTCTCGGGCATCGTCGGCGCGATTCGGCAGGTGGCCGAGGAGCGAACCTACATCGAAGCCGAGACCGTCGCCGACGCCGTCGACCACGAGGAGGCGCTGTTGCGCCACAACGAGGTCGAGTCGCGGATGTTCTTCGTCGCCACCGTCGGCGCCGAGGTCGTCGGCTGGGTCCACCTCAACGCGCCTGAACTCGACAAGCTGAGCCACACCGCCGAACTCACCGTCGGGGTCGTAGAGGAGTACCGCGGCTACGGCATCGGCTCCCACCTGCTCTCGCGCGGCCTCGAGTGGGCCGCTTCGAACGGCTACGAGAGGGTCTACCAGAGCGTCCCGTCGACGAACGAGGAGGCCATCGCGTTCCTCGAGGCCCACGACTGGGAGACCGAGGCCGTCCGCGAGGACCACTACAAGATGAACGGCGACTACGTCGACGAGGTGATGATGGCGATCGACCTCTGATCGAACGCGAATCCCGATCGAACGCCGTCGTCTCCTCCCTCGGTCGCGTACCACCGTCGCCTCCTTCCCACTCGCAGATTTCCGTCCGGTACGGACGAGCTACCGAGAAGGGGAATCCGTCCGGACGCACACGAGCGCGACCTGATTTAGAACTTCTCGTCACCGATTCGCGCGGCCGATCGGCGTCTCCCCGTCGCGCGTGACCTGGATCGCACCGAACCCGCCCGGGAGCCGACTCGAGGAATCGAAAGGTAGTTTTCCCGGACGCCGGTACCGGGTACCATGCTCTCGATCGCGCTTGCCGGGAAGCCGAACGCCGGCAAGTCCACGTTCTACACCGCGGCGACCATGGCCGAGGTCGACGTCGCCAACTACCCGTTCACCACCATCGACGCGAACCGCGGCGTGAGCCACGTGCGCACCGTGTGTCCCTGCCTCGAGCGCGACGAGCGCTGCAACGCGGACAACTGCGAGGCCGGCAAGCGCTACGTCCCGATCGAACTGCTCGACGTGGCGGGGCTGGTCCCGGGCGCTCACGAGGGGAAGGGACTGGGCAACCAGTTCCTCGACGAACTGACGAACGCGGACGTCATCGTCAACGTCATCGACGCCTCCGGCGGGACGAACGCGAAGGGCGAACCCGTCGAGATCGGCGAGCACGACCCGCTCGAGGACATCGACTTCGTCGAAGAGGAGATGGACCTCTGGCTCGCGGGCATCATCGAACGAAACTGGGAGGGCGTCGAGCGCAAGTCCCGCTCGCCCGACTTCGACATCGACGACGTCCTCGCGGACATGCTTTCGGGCTTCGGCGCCTCGCCGACCCAGATCGCGACCGTCCTCCGGGACCTCGACTACCCCGAGGACCCGATCCAGTGGACCGACGACCTCCGCGAGGAACTCGCCCGAGACGTCCGCCGACGGACCAAGCCGATCGTCGTCGCCGCGAACAAGATCGACGTCGCCCCGCAGGAGAACGTCGAGAAGCTGCTCGAACTCGACAAACCCGTGATCCCGACCACCGCCGAGGGCGAACTCGCGCTCCGCCGGGCCGCCGAAGCCGACCTCGTCGACTACGATCCCGGCGACGAGACCCCCGAGATCTCCGGCGACGTTAGCGACGCCCAGCGCGAGGCGCTCGAGGACCTCGCGGAAACGATGGAGCGATGGGGCGGCACGGGCGTCCAGGCCGCCCTCGACTACGCCGTCTACGACCTGCTGGATCACATCACCGCCTACCCCGTGCAGGACGCCTCGAAGTGGTCCGACGGGAGCGGGAACGTCCTCCCCGACGCCTTCTTACTTCCGGAGGGGTCGACGCCCGTCGACCTCGCCTACGCCGTCCACACGGACATCGGCGAGGGCTACCTCCACGCCGTCAACGGCAAGACGAGTCGGGAAGTGAGCGACGGGTACCGACTCGAGGAGGGGGACGTGATCAAGATCGTGAGCACGAACTGATTGATCCACAATCAGTAGCGTGCTACTCGTCTTTCGGCGCGCCTTCGATCTGGCCGGCTTTCGGTCGGTGGCTCTCTCGTCGGTGAAGGTGCCGACATTCGCAACTCCCCCGAAAACGGTTAGACAAAATCAGGGAGCACACGAGCCAGGAAACGTGACGTCAGCCGATGTACCGCAGGTCGTCGTCCGTCGGTACGTCCATCTGCTGTTGCTGTTCCATCTCCTGGATCTTGCCGATGACCTCCTCCATCTCGTCGGCGCGCTCGTCGAGCGACTCGTACTCGAGGTCGAAGCCGAGGACCTCGGCGAGCACCTCGAGCACGGCCCGGGCGCTCTTGGGGTCGACGAGGTAGCCGCTGGTCTCGCCCATCAGGCACCTCGCCTCGAAGTCCCGGCGGGCGCCCAGGCCGAGCAAGAGGCCGCTCACGCCGACGATGCCGCCGGCGGGTTCGTTCTCGCGGAACTCGACGCCCACCCCCTCGAGCGGTTCGATCAGCGACTCGTCGCTGACGGCGCCGAGGACGGCGTACTCCTCGATGAGTTCGCCCGTGGGGACGCCCCCGAGGGCGTACAGCTCCGAAGCACCGAACTCCTCGGCCACGTCGAGGAAGGCGCTCGTCAGCACGTAGTGGCCGTCGTTCGTCTGCGCCTGGTGATCGCCGGTGAGAACGAGCAGGTCGCGACCGTCCGGAACGGACACCGCGTGCAGTTCCGCGCAGGTGAGTTCGGCCACGCCGTCCTCGATGGTAACCTGCGGCGGGAACTCCCGCGAGTAGACGCGACGAACGAGCGTGCTCTCGGCCTCGAGTTCCTCGAGCACGTGGTCGGCGGCCAACTTTCCGACGTGGCCGACGCCCGGTAATCCCTCGATCAACACGGGGTCGTCGAGGTCGGCCTCGGCCACTGCGTCGATCTCGAGTTCGTCCATATCGTATCAGCGGAGGCGACGCTTAAGAGCGCGTCGGTACTCGCCGTGAGAATCTTCCGGATCGAAGGGCGCGGGGGCGCTGTTCTCGGCGTCGGCGCCGCACTCGGGACAGGTCGACGAGAGGGTGTAGACCGGCCGCTCGTGCGCGTCGCGCCACGCCGAACAGACCCGGATGTCGGATTTCATGGACTCGGACGTCGGTTCGAACGCCGTCGATCGGGAGCGCTACTCCTCGTCGCTCCGGCGCTCGCGGTGGTACTCGCCGCTCCCGCCGTGTTCCTCGATGGCGGCGACCGCCCGCCGCGCGCTCTCCTCGAGCTGGGATTCGGCGGTCTTGTAATTGGGCGCCTGCACCTGAATCCGGTACTCCGGCGCACCGACGTAGGTCACGTCGAGGTCGACCTCCTCGGGGACCTCGCCGTTCCCTTCGGCCGCCGAGAGGGCCTCGCGGATGCCGTCGACGCCGGTGGGCGAGGGGTTCTCGAGGTCGACGTAGCCGGTGACGTTGACGTACGGTACCGAGACGTTCTCGCGGGCGGTCTCGACGATGGCGTCGACCTCATCGTCGTCGAGGTCGGTGTCCTCGAGGGCTTCGCGGCCGTGGATCGCGGCCTGCTTGAAGCCGTCGTAGAGGCTGCCGTGGACCGCGAGCAGTTCGTTCGCGATCGAGGTGTACTCCTCGTCGTCGACCTCGTCGCCGAAGGCCAGCGCCATCCAGTTGTCGGCCTTCTGCTCGTTTTTCCACTCCTGGATCTTATCGGAGCGCTGGTGGTCGTTGACGTCCTTCAGCGAGAGGTCGATCTGCTCGTGGCCCTCGTCGACGTCGAGCACCTTGCACACGACGATCTGGCCTTCGCGGACGTGATCGCGGACGTTCTTGATCCAGCCGCTCGCGACTTCGGAGATGTGGATCAGGCCGCGCTTGTCCCGATACTCCTCGAGATCGACGAAGACGCCGAAGTCCTCGATCTCGTCGATCTTGCCGACGACGAGTTCGCCGGGGTCGGGCCAGCCGCTGTATTTCATCGTGACTCGACGGTCTCGACGATCTCGTGTTCGATCTCGGCTTTGCCTCCCGTGGGGCGGGCGAGCGTCGTCCCGCAGACGGCGCAGGCGACCTCGCTCGAGGCCTTGCCGAAGACGATCTGTTCGTTCTCGCAGTCACCGCAGCGGACGCTGTAGAAGTTTCCTGCCATGGTGATCACTCCTGGAACTCGAGTCGTCCGGCGCGCCATCCCTCGCGGAGGTGGGCGCGACCGCACTCGCCGCAGCGGTACTTGAGGTCGGTCTTCTTGGTGGGCTTGTCCCCGCTCGGCACCTTCGAGAACTTGCCGCTGTTCCCGATGGTGGAGGTCTGGCGTCGCCGCTGTCGATCCGCGACCTTCTTCATCCCCGTCGAGCGGCCCGTCCGGACCTTCTCGACTTCGTGCTGGTGGTGTTCGTTACAGAACGGACAGTACGTATTGAACCGGCGTGGCATCTGCATGGGTAACTCTTGGAGTGGCCTAAGTGGGGCCCGGTTAAAACCCGTTTGGTTCGCCGTCGGCGGGAACGGGCACGCGCGCCGGGTCGACCACGGGTGGCAGTTGCACGAACCGAGATCGCGCGAACGACCGAGTTCGGCTGTGAACCGCCGGATACTTCCGAAATCGGACGGATCGAACGCTACCGCCCTTCGAAGTGTTTATTCACCCAACGGGCGAACCGGGAACCATGAAGAAGCTCATCATCTACGGCGACCCCGGGATCCGAAAGGGGGCGATCATCGAGCACGAGGGGGAGGAACTGGTCTGTTTCAGCATCAATCGCAACGGCGAGTACCACGGCCCCGACCGCGTCCAGCTGTGGTGTACCGTCGGCGAGGAGTCCGAGTACGAGGACTTCGAGACGCGCAACTACGTCCCCCACTTCCTCGAGGTCGACCACGCGGAGGCGGAGGACGTCGAGGTCGTCCGGCCGAAGGGCGACATCGCGGTCTGAAACGACGCGCTTCGTCCACAACTCCGACTCACCCCTTTTCACTCGTGTTGCGTTTCCCCGTTCGTCGTTCGATTGGACGGGTCGCCCCTCCAGCGGAACGATTCTCGCCGTTCCGTGTTCGTCTTCCGGGGGGACGCCTCTCGAGCGGGCTCGAACGAGCGGCTTCGCGCCGTCGGAGTGCGAAAGGCATACGGCCCAGCCGTCGACACGTGACGCTACGCACGGACCACCACCGATGACGAGCGATTCACTCTCCGAGGCGGTGCGGAGGCGCGCCGCGGCGCTGAGATCCCGCTCCCGCTTCAGGCAGTTCGCCGGCGTCGGACTCGTCGGCGCGTCGGTCGACAACGCCCTCCTCTATCTTCTGGTCGAGCACACGCTCCTCGGGCCCCTGGGCGCGAAGGTGGTCGCCTGGGAGGTGGCCATCGCGGCGGTCTTCGTCGTCAACGAGCGGTGGACGTTCGCCGACTACGGCGGAGCGACGGTGCGGTCGCTCTGGAGACGGTTCGCCCGCTCGAACCTCGTCCGCTTCGGCGGCTTTTGCGTCACGATGGCGGTGCTGTGGGCGCTGGTCTACGGCGCGAGCGTCTGGTACCTGCTGGCCAACGCGATCGGCATGCTCGTCGGCTTCTTCGTCAATTACGCGTGCGAAAGCCTGTACACCTGGCGCGTCCACCGCCACCCGTAGCGGCAAAACCCGCAGCAGAGACGGTGGTATGTCCCCGCACACCGTTCACCGAATCACAACCCTTAACTACCGAACCCGGTTACGAGGAAGTAGCGGGATGGGATAGCCAGGAGATTCCGGCGGGCTCATAACCCGCAGATCGGTAGTTCAAATCTACCTCCCGCTACTTTTCGACGCGAACAATACGAGGAGCAGAGCGACGAGTACCGTGAGCGTCGAAAAGTCGACGAGTAGCTTTGAAGTAGACAACGAGGGAGCGAAGCGACCGAAGTTGGCGTAGTTCAAATCTCCCTCCCGCTACACTTCTGCCGCGAGCAACACCGCGAAGGGGAATTATCTGTACAAGCTCCCACCCGCAGTTCCACCTACGCGGACCGGCTCGTCCACCAGACGCCGAGCATCGCGAGCGTGACGAGCGTAAACGCGATACCCGCCTGGTTCGGGATCGACAGCACGCCGGCGAACTCGTACTGGACCGTCGAACAGCCGCCGACCGAACAGTTCGCCGACGGGTTGAGCTGGAGCCACGAGTGGAAACTCGAGGCGGCCAGCCCGGTCACCGAGAACGGGAGGACGAGTCGGTAGAGGCCCGACGAACGGGTGAGGGCGGCGTAGCCGAGGATCAGGGGGAGCGGGTACATCGCGATTCGCTGGTACCAGCAGAGTTCGCAGGGGAGGAGGTTCATCACCTCGCTGTAGTAGAGGCTGCCGGCGGTCGCGACCGATGCGACGACGAATGCGGCGACGAAGAACGCCGCGGAGCGACCGCGACGGACGGCGAGCGAACGGGGCAGCGCGCGGCGGAGCGGGTGCGTGGACATTGCGGTTCGACCTCGGGGAGGGTGTTCAGTCCGAACCTGTAGCGGCGACGGGATAAAGCCACCCATCCGTGCTACCGACCGGCCCGCGGAGGTGGGCCCGACCTGAGGAGGTGGGTTCGAAGGAGCGACCGAGAGCGATCGGCCAGTAACCGGGACGCGCGCTAGTCGCGCTCGTCGTGGCCGAATCGGTGGCAGGCGATGGTGTGTCGCGTTCGTCCGTCCGTCTCCACGGCGTACTCGTCCTCGACCGAGCGCAGCGTCGGACATCGTCGCTCGCACGGGGTGGCGAAGGCGTCGGCGAGCAGGCGGGACGCCGCGTCCACCTCCCCCGCCGCGAGGGTTTCGAGCGCCTCGAGGAGCGCCGCTTCGGCGTCCGGATCGGGAAGCGGGTCGGGGATTTCGAACGCCGCCCTGATCGACGCCGGGTCGTCGACGTCGTCCCGGCCCGGCCTCGAGTCAGCTTCCTCGAGTCGCTTCCGAAGCCGGAGCACGCCGCGAAAGTCGCGGGGATCGAGGTCGAACGAGTCGGGCGGGATCACCCGGTGACAGCGCGTGTGGAACGGACAGCCGGCGGGCGGGTCGGTCGGAGAGGGGACGGTTCCCTCGAGGACGATGCGGTCGCCCTCCCAGAGCGGGTCGGGTTCGGGAATCGCGGAGACCAGCGCCTCGGTGTAGGGGTGTGAGGGGTCCGCGAACACCGCCTCGGTCGGGCCGACCTCGACGAGTTCGCCGAGGTACATCACCGCGATCCGATCGGCGACGTGCTCGACGACTGAGAGGTCGTGGGAGATGAACAGCAGGGTGAGGTCGAACGCCTCCTGAAGGTCGGCGAGCAGGGCGAGGATCTCGGCCTGCACCGAGGGGTCGAGCGCCGAGACGGGTTCGTCGCAGACGAGGACCGAGGGTTCGACCGCGAGCGATCGCGCGATGGCGACCCGCTGTCGCTGGCCGCCGGAGAGTTCGCTCGGGTAGCGGTTCGCGTGTGCCGCCTCGAGGCCGACGGCCTCGAGCAGTTCTCGAACCCGCCGGTCGCGATCGGTTCTCGAGTCCGCGACGTCGTGAATCTCGAGCGCCTCGCCGACGATATCGCCGACGGTCAGCCGCGGGTTCAGGCTCGCGAGGGGATTCTGGAAGACGTACTGTAGCTCCGTGCGTCGCGCCCGGAGCGCGCTGTCCGAGAGCGCGGTCAGGTCGTCGTCGCGGTAGGTGACCGATCCGGCCGTTGGCTCCACCAGGTGAACGAGCAACCGGCCGAGCGTGGTCTTCCCGCAGCCGCTCTCGCCGACGAGTCCGAGCGTCTCGCCCTCGTAGATCTCGAGGTCGACGTCGGCGACCGCGCGAACCCGTTCGGCCCGATGCAACAGCCGATCGAGGAGTCCGTCGGCCGTCGAGTACTCCTTTTCGAGTCCCTCGGCGCGAAGCAGCGGGGTTGACCGTCCGTCGGTCACGTCGCTCGAGTCACTCACGTTGCTCACCTCCCCGTGCGCCGTCGCGTCCCTCCTGGCGTTCGTCTCGACCCTGTCGACCCGGTTCGTCTCGAATCACGACGTCGTACCCGAGACCGTCCTCGAGGTCCCCGGTGTGCTCGAGGCAGGCGGCGAGGTGGCCGTCTGTGTGCTCGAGAGACGACCGGTTCGTCGCGTCGGATCCGACGTCCACGTCGACCAGTTCGGGGTCTCGACGGGCGCAGATCGGTTCGGCGTACGGACAGCGCGGATGGAACCGACAGCCCGTCGGCGGGTCGATCGGGTCGGGCGCCCGTCCTGGAATCGTCGGCAGGCGACGGCGACCGTCGCCAATTCGTGGGATCGACGCCAGGAGGCCGGCCGTGTAGGGGTGGGACGGGTCGTAGAACACGTCCTCGGCAGTCCCCCGCTCGACGATCCGACCGGCGTACAGCACCGCGACGCGGTCGCACAGGGCGGCGACGACCCCGAGGTCGTGGGTCACGAGCTGAATCGCCGTCTCGAATTCGTCGGCCACCTCCGAGAGGAGTTCGAGTAGCTGCGCCTGGAGCGTCACGTCCAGCCCGGTCGTCGGCTCGTCGCAGATCAGGAGGTCCGGCTCGCAGGAGAGCGCCATCGCGATCAGGACTCGCTGGTTCAATCCGCCGGAGAGCTCGTGGGGGTAGGCCGCGTAGCGGGCGTCCGGATCCGGGACGCCGACGGCCTCGAGCAGGTCGATCGTTCGCGCTCGCGCTTCCTCCCGGTCCGCGTCCTCGTGTGCACGGATCCGCTCTGCGATCTGTTCTCCGACGGTGAACGTCGAATTGAGGGCGGATTCGGTGTCCTGAAAGACCATCCCGACGCGCGTGCCGCGGTACTCGCGAAGCTCCGCGGGGGAGAGCGCGAGCACGTCGCGGCCGTCGAACCGGATCTCGCCGTCGACGATCTTCCCGTTCCGGTCGAGCAACCGGAGCAGGGCGAGGCTGGCGGCGCTCTTGCCGGCGCCGCTCTCGCCCACGAGACCGAAGACGTCACCGCGTTCGATCCGGTAGCTGACGCCGTCGACGGCCCGTACCGGCCCACCTTCGGTTCGATACTCCACGACCAGGTCGTCGACCTCGAGCAGCGCCATCAGCGGAGCCTCCGTTTCTCGGTTTCGGGGTTGGATCGCCCGGTCCCGTCCTGGAGCGCGTCGCCGGCGGCGTCGCCGACCAGGTTGATCGCCAGCACGAACAGGAAGATCGCGAGCCCGGGGAAGACGGTGACGTGCCAGTGCCCCCGGACGAGCGACTCGCGACCGCTGGCGAGCATCGTTCCCCACTCGGGCGTGCCTGGCTCGAGACCGAGGCCGAGGAAGCCGAGCGCGGCGGCCGCGAGCACGATGGTCCCCACGTTGAGCGTCGCTTGCACGAGCACCGGCGCGAGGGCGTTGGGAACGACGTGTACGGCGAGGATCCGCCGATCCGTGGCGCCGAGCGACCGGGCCGCGAGGACGTACTCGCGCTCGGTGATTGAGAGTACCTCCCCGCGGATCAGTCGGGCGTAGCCGAGCCATCCCGTCACGACGAGGGCGAAGATCAGGTTCCAGAAGCCCGAGCCGAGAACGGCGACGAGCGCGATCGCGAGCACGAGGAAGGGGAACGCGTAGAGCGTGTCGACGAGGCGCATGCAGAGTTCGTCGATCCACCCGCCGTAGTAGCCGGCGACGGCGCCGACGGGGATCCCGACCGCGAGGGCCAGCCCGACGGCGAGGAGGCCGATGCTCAGACTGTAGCGAGCGCCGACGAGCACGCGCGAGAACACGTCGCGGCCGGCGGCGTCGGTCCCGAACGGGTGGCGCCACGCCGCCGGCTTCCAGAACTGCGCCTCCCACGGCGCGTGGAGCGTCGGGGGTTCGTACGCCGGGCCGACGTAGCGCGCGGTCGGATCGTGCGGGGCCAGCGAGAACGGCTGAACGGTGACGGTGTAGCCCATCGTCGACACCTCGAGGGGGCGAGCGAAGAGTGCGAGGAGCGCCATCGTACCGACGACCAGGAGCGCGATCGTCGCCGCTCGATTGGAGCGAAACCGACGCCAGGTTCGCTCGAGCCGAGGCCGAGACCGGTACGACGGCCGGTCCGGATCGGTTCTCCGATGGTCGCCGACCGTGGTTCCGTCGGCGGTTCCGTGATCGCCCCCGTCACGAACGTCTGCGGTATCGCGCCGGTGATCCGCTTCACTCTCCCGGCCGACGTGGGTGTCCGCATCGCCCTCGTGATCGACGAGGGCGTCAACGTCACTCTCGTACCCGACGATCCGGATTCGGCCGCGCGCTCGAGTCGGCGAACGCGCCGAGGACGAACGCCGGTCGGAGTCGCGGTTCTGGCCCGTCATCGTTCGTTGTCGTATCGGATTCGCGGATCGAGGAGGGCGTAGACGAGGTCGACGAGGAGGTTCGCGAGGACGACCGCGACGCCGAAGACGAGGACGGCGAGCTGGATCGTCGGGACGTCGCGCCGGGAGACCGACCGGACGAGCAGTCGGCCCATCCCCGGCCAGGAGAACACCTGTTCGACGACGATCGCCCCGTCGACGAGGAACGCCAGCTGCAATCCGGCCACCGTGACGACCGCGATCGACGCGTTCCGAAGGACGTGCTTGCCGATCACGGTCCGCTCGGGGAGCCCTTTCGCGCGGGCGGTCCGGACGTAGTCCGCGTCGAGTTCGCGCAGCATCGACGAGCGAAGGAGGCGCATCACGATCGCCGCGGAGGCGGTTCCGAGGGTGATCGTCGGCAGGATCAGAAATCGGACCGTCTCGACGCTCCACAGCGGTGCGTCGGGCGGGATGACGCGCACCCAGTTCAGGTGGACGCCGAAGATCAGCAGCAGGACGAGACCGAGCCAGAAGTTCGGCGTCGCCACGCCGGCGAGGGCCGCCACGCGGCTGACGTCGTCTGCGGGTTCACCGGGACGGACGGCCGCGACGATTCCCGCCGGTATCCCGATGACGAGCGAGAGCGCCCAGGCGGCGGACCCGAGGATCAGCGTGCGCGGAAGTCGATCGGCGATCTCGCCGCCGACGGACCGGCCGGTCACGGGCGAGGTGCCGAACTCGAGGACGAGCACGTCCCGAAGCCACAGGAGGTACTGCTCGTGGAGCGGACGGTCGAGCGCGTACTCCGCCCGGATCGCCTCCCGGAGTTCGGCGTCGCCGGCGGCGGTCCCCCCGCTCAGCACGTCGACGGCGTCGCCCGGCAGCAGGTGGACGAACGAAAACGTCAGTACCGATACCCCGAACAGGACGGGGATCGCCAGCAGCAGCCGTTTGATCGCGTATCGTCGGAGGGACATCGGTGTCGGTCTCGGTTCGGCGCCGGTCTCGATAGGTGCCGGTATCAGTGTAGTGTCGGTTCGGTTTCGGTCTCGGCGTCGGATCAGGTTCGATTCGAACCCGGAGTACTTAATTCGACCTGGTACGGCCCGAACCGCTCGTTCGAGGCGGCCGATCCGCGGCGGACGACGGATCGACGGGCCGCACCGTCTCGAGTCGGAGGCGTCCCCGAGCGCTCACTCGAGTCGGACGTACTCGTCCGCGATCCGCTCTCGAAATTCCGCGTCGGCGTACGCCTCGAGCAGCGGCGAGATGGGCGTGTACGCCGGTTCGCCGATCCCGTGGTAGATCGAGTCGACGATTCTCTCGCGCGGGATCAACGCGTTGCACCCGCGTCGAACCTTCTCGTTATCGAACGGCGTCGCGTACAGCGGGTAGACGAGACACTCGTACTCGCCGGTAATCCGCCGGTCGACGCCGAACGAGGGGTCGTCCTCGAACTCGGAGACGCTGTCCATGAGGACGCCAGTGCTCACGTCGACGTCGCCGGCCTTGATGGCCCCATCGCGGACGGAGGATTCGACGATCACCTCGAAGGTGACGGTCTCGATCGGTGGCGTCGCCGGAACGGCGCCGCCTTCGTACCAGTGGTCTTCGAACCGGGCGATCCGCCACCGGCTCCCGGGTTGGTGCTCGTCGAACCGGTACGGGCCGGTGCCGAGCGGTTCCGTCCGGAGGTCGTGATCGCCGTCGATCGCGGCCAGGGGGACGATCGGCACCTGGGCGACGGCGGTTTCGAACGGGGCGAACGCCCGTCGGAGGTGGACGTCGATCGTGTGCTCGTCGACGATCTCCGCGTCGTCGTACCAGTCGTAGACGACCGACTCGCGGATCGTTCCCTCGTAGCGTTCGAACGAGCCGACGACGTGCTCGGCGGTGAGGCGTTCGCCGTTGTGGAACCGGGCGTCGTCTCTGAGGTGGAACCGGTAGGCCCCCGAGTCGAGTCGTTCCCAGTCCGTCGCGAGCTGGGGGACCACGTCGCCGTCGAAGTCGACGTTGAGCAGCGACTCGTAGACGAGGGCGATCGCCTGTAACGAGGTCGCGTCCTGAACCGTCACGGGATCGGCGCTCACGACGTCGGACGGAATGGCGACGACGAGTTCGTCTCGATCGGCCGCGAGTTCCGTACACACACCGGCGAACGGGGCGTACACCGGATAGTAGGTGCCGCTGGAGGTCGGATAGGCTCGCCACCCCTCGACGTCGTCGGACCAGACGTGGTACGCTTCTCCGAACCGAACGAACGAGACGGGAACCTCCGCGGCGAGGTGTTCCTGCAGATCGCGGTAGATGTCGACGCGCTCGTCGCGATCGGACGTTTCGATCCCCGCTTCGATCAGCGCGTCGGCGTCCTCGCTCTCGTAGTGGTTGAGGTTGGTTCCGTCGGGCGTGTGGTGCGCCGAGTGAAACACGCGGTTGACGTAATCGTGGGGATCCCAGCCGCCCGTCCAGCCGAAGCAGATGAGCGCGACGCGCTCCTCGTCGGCCGCTCGGCTCGCGACGCGCTGGTAGGTGGTCCACTCGTACGGTTCGAACGAGACGTCGAAGAAGCCCGTCGCCTCGAGTTCGTCCATGAGGAACTCGGCCCAGCGGCTCCGGTAGGACTGCTCGTTCGTGACGAGGTCGACCTCGAGAGGGGGGTCGACGCCCGCTTCCTCGAAGCCGTCGGCGATGAGTCGGGTCGCCTCGTCGTCGACCGACGGTCCGTCGTCGGGGGTGATACAGCCGGCGACGCCCGCGACGCCGGCGACGCCGACGGCGAGCGATCCGACTCCCCGCAAGAAGGGGCGTCGTCGAACGCGATCACGGCCGAGTTCGCGTTCCGACTCCCCGTTCGTTACCATCGTCACTACGTCGACACCGCTCTCTCATAGGAATTGTGATCAGCGGGAAAACGGTCGGAGGCCCGCCGGGCGTCTCCGGATTCGCGGCGGCGATACCCGGCCACGGCTCGACGGAAACGGCCGCAACGCAGCGGAAACGCGGAGGGGGGTGTGCGGACGTGCCGGCGTCGGAGGGCGACGCCGTCGTCGGGACCGTCAGTCGTCGCCGTCGTCGTCGACGATCACGACCTCGCCGTCGACGACGTCGACGTTGATCAGCGTCTTGACGTGGTAGCCGGCGTCTTCGACCTTGTTCTCCCCGCCGACCTTCTTGATGACGGCGACGGTGTCGACGACCTCCGCGCCGATCTCCTCGAGCGCGGCGATGACCGACGAGAGGGTGCCCCCGGTCGAGAGGACGTCGTCGAGCACGAGGACGCGCTCGCCCTCCCGGACGTCGTTGATGTACATCTGGCTCTCGGAGTAGCCGGTCTTCTGGGAGATCGCGACCTCGCCCTCGAGGCCGTACTCGCGCTTGCGGATGACCGTCAGCGGGATGTCGGTCATGAGCGAGACGGCCGTCGAGATGTGGATGCCCATCGCCGCGGGGGTGACGATGCGATCGACCTCCTCGAGTTTGGCCTTGCGGATGATCCGGATGACGATTTCGCGCAGGAGCGTGGGATCGAGCTTCGGGACGCCGTCGCTGATGGGGTGGACGAAGTAGTGGTACCCTTCCTTCTCGATGATCGGCGCCTCGAGCAGCGACCGCTTCAACTGATCCATGTCGTGGGTGGGGACGTATCCGAGTAAAAGTTGACGATCCGCGGGCCGCGGTACCGACGGCGCCCCCGGCACGCGGTCGCGCGCGGCGACTCGGTCAGTCGTCGGCCTCGCCGTAGCTGAGTTCCGGCGGCTGGTGACCGTATCCGAGGCGCATGTGGCGTTCGTGGTAGATGTGGGCGGCGGCGGTCGCGGTGATCGTCACGGAGAGGACTCCCAACCAGGTGAGGTCGGAGAGCATCGTGAGCGGATAGATCTCGAGCCAGAGCGCCGCGACGAGCGCACACCCGATCGCGCCGAGGGAGAGGTACAGTTCTCGCCAGGCGAACTCGTGGCCGGGAACGATCTCGAGGTAGACGTTGATGTCGCGGGTCCGATCGGTCGGCTCGATGATGCCCCGGTCGGAATCGAACGAGAGGATACCGGACTCGTCCATCTTCGGCAGGTGCGTCTGCTGGAGGGTCGTGTAGACGCGTTTTCGCTGGGCCGGCGTTACCTCGTCGACGGTCGTCTCGTACTCCCAGGCGGCGACCTGCTGGGCGAGATCGCCGAGTTCGACGGGTTGACCGTCCTGTTTCAGGTACTGGAGGACGTATCGCCGGCGCTGATTGCGGAGGACTTCGAAGATCTCACCCTTCGTGAGGGAGTCGGGGGTTGCGGATTCTTTCAACACGATCGGTCACCCCTGGCGATCGATCGAAACCGGTCTGCGATCCATTATTCCGTCGCATGAATTCCACCTATATAATTCTCTTGACGACCGCGCAAGCAACTGCCGGGGCCTTATGAGACGCCGTCGCCGATCACGACCGCGAGCGAGTCGGCGATCTCGCCGCCCAATCCGCCTTTCGTCCCCTCGTATCGTGCCGCGTCCGCCTCGTGAACCAGCAGCGCGCGGGTTCGATCCTCGCCCATGACGCTCGCGTCGTTCGCGACGACGAACGCCAGGCCGGCGCGCTCGAGCGTCGACCGCGCCGCGTCGATCATCGCCCCGTCGTCACCCGACGTCTCCGTCTTGAACCCGACGATCGGAAGGTCGGGGTACCGATCGCGGGCCTCATCGATGAGCTTCGGCGTCGGCTCGAGGTCGAGCGAGCGGTCCTGGCCGGAACGGATCTTCTCCGGGCTCTCCTCGACGGTGTAGTCGCTGATCGCCGCCACCGAGACGAGGGCGTCGGCCCCCTCGCAGGCGTCGACCGTGGTCTCGTGCATCTCCGCGGCGCTCTCGACGTCGACGACGTCCGCGTAGGCGACGTCAGCCGGCGCCGACGGGCCGCTCGAGAGGGGCTGGGGACCGACGAACCCGTGGACGAGCGTCACGTCCGCGCCGCGGGCGTAACACGCCTTCGCGACGGCCCGACCCATCTTCCCCGACGAACGGTTCGTCAGGATCCGAACGGGGTCGATCGCCTCCCCCGTCGCGCCGCTCGTGATCACGATCCGCGTTCCCTCGAGCGGCCGTTCGCCGGCCGCCCTGGCCACCTCGCAGACGATCGACTCCTCGCTGGCGATCTTCGCCTTCCCCTCCTCGATCCGGGGAGAAACGAAGTCGACGCCCCACCCCTCGACCGTCTCGATGGCCTCGAGCACGCCCGGGTGGTCGTACATCGGCTCGTGCATCGCGGGCGCGATCACGACGGGTGTTCCGGAACCCAGCGCTGTCGTCGCGCAGGTCGTCACGGGCGTGTCGTCGACCGCACCGGCGATCTTGCCGACGGTGTTGGCGGTCGCCGGCGCGATCAGGAGGACGTCCGCCCAGCCGTCGTAACCGCAGAGTTCGACGTGCTCCACCTGCCCCGTGATCTCGGTGACGACCGGGTTGTCGGTGGCGAACTCGACCGCCCACGGGTGGACGATTCCCCGCGCACTGCCGGTCATCACGCCCCGAACGTTCGCGCCCCGTCGTCGCAACTCGTGGGCCAGCTCGACCGTCTTGACGGCCGCGATCGAGCCCGTGACACCCAGCGCGACGTTGACTCCCTCGAGCATGTGTTGCGCAATTCGGACGTGGTGGCTTTAGGATTACTGTCGGTTCGGCGTCCAGCGGCGGAAACGCACCTTCGAGTCGACGTCGCCCCGCGAGCTTTCCACCCCCTTTCGATCGGTTTCACTGTCGAAGGTGACTACGCAGCACGCCAATCAATGCATTTGGACCGTTTCCGTGAGCGAACTGAAGTCGGCGACTCGGGTGATCGAGCCGTAAGTGTCGGCCCCGAGCGCGGACGCACGTCGAGAGTCCGGTGCTTACGATCGATCCACGCTCGGGTGCATCGTCGGCTCCTCGTCCAGCGGCTCCGCGAACGCCTCGAGGATCGTCTCCCGCGCCCGCTCGTCCCGTCGCCGTCGCTCTTCGTCGTCGATCTCCTCACAGCCCGGGGGAACCTCGCGCCCGCGGCCGGTGAAGTACCCCTCGGGGGTGACCCAGTCGTGGTAGAACGGGACTTCGGAGTCGTGGACGACCGCGAGGGCGACCTTCGCGCCGTGGCCAGCGGTGACGACCAACTGGTGGGGTTCGTCTGCGATCTTTCCGGCGCCGTAGACGCCGTCGACGGCCGTTCGGCCGGCCTCGTCGGTCTCCACCACGTACTTGCTCCCCTGCTGGCTGCGGCCGACGTCCAGGGGGACGAGGTACTCGCTGTCGGGCCACGAGGCGGCGATTACCCGTCGCGCCTCGAGGGGGTCGCCGCCCTCGGTCTCGAGTCGGAAGCCGGCCTCGGGGTCGTCGGGGTCGCGCTGGGTGACGCGCTCGACCACACCCAGTTCGAACTCGGCGCCGGCGCTCCGGGCCTGCTCGCGGGTCAGGTCGAGGAACCGACGGGCGTCGAGGCCGTCGGGGAAGCCGGGGTAGTTCTCGAGGCTGGCGTTTCGCGCGAGGATCGACTCCCCGCCGTCGACGACGAGGGTGTCGAGTCCCGCTCGAGCGGTGAAGATCGAGGCGGTCAGTCCGGAGACGCCGCCGCCGACGATGCAGACGTCGCGCGTGGTCATGATACTGCGTTACCGACCGTTCGTATAAAGGGTAATCAATCGGTTCGCCGACGGGTGGGGGAGCGACGGCCCACCGGGGTCGGCGGACGCCGAGACGCGGCCGATCGAACCGACGGTCGCGTCCCCGTGGTGTTCGAATGGTAACAGTTTACACGTAGACAGTGGTACGGTGACGCGTGATTACGACCGTCGCCGTCGTCCTCGCGATCACGGTCGTGCCGTTCGTCGCGTTTCGAGCCTACGCTCGGCGCGTCGAGGGACTCGACGAACCAGTCGAGGTTCGCGTCCACCGGCTCGACAGGGCCCAGCAGGCGGGGGGCTTCCTCCTCCCGTTCGTCGGTGTCGTGGGGCTCGCCGAACTCGACGCGACCGATCGGGTGCTCGCCTTCTTCGACGCCGTCGCCCCTCGATTCCTCGATCACCCCGCCCTCGAGTTCGTCCTGATCGTCGCCGTCGTCTTCGCGTTCGCGACCGCACCGCTGATCGCCGTCACCCTGGGAACGTACTCGACGCTGCGATCGCTCCGGGAGACGTCCGCCTCGCCGTGGCGCCAGGTCAAGGGCGTCCTCGCGGTGATGGCCATTACCGCCGTCTCGGTCGGCGTCGGGATCGGCGGCTACCTCGCGATCACGTCGGTCCTCGGGTCGACCCAGCCGGTCATCGTCGGCGCGGTAGGCGTCGTGATCGTGGCGTCGTTCACCCTCACGCCGTACCTGGTGGCGATCTTTCAGGAGCGGGTCCCGCTCGAGGGCGACCGACGGGAGCGCGTCGAGCAACTGTGTGCGGACCTCGGCTACCGGCCGCGGGGACTGTCCCTCCTCGAGGGAGCGTCCACCAGGGTGGCGAACGCCCTCGTCGCCGGCACGATTCCGGGAGTCAGGTACGTTTTCCTCACCGATTACCTCCTCGAGGAGTTCGACGACGACGAAGTTCGCGCGATCCTCGCCCACGAGTTCGGCCACGTGGCCGGCCATCACCTCTGGCAACGCGCCCTGCTGACCGTGGCTGCGGTCGTGACGTGGGTCCTCGCCGCCGAACACGTCGGTTTGGCCGTCCTCGAGAAGCGATTCGGGCTCGCCGGCGTCGCGTTCCCGATCGCGATCGGTTACGGGATCTACCACGTCTCCTTGCTCGGAGGACTCGCCTACCGCCAGGAGTACCGCGCCGACGCCTACGCCGCTCGAGCGGCCGGGGTCGACGCGACGGTGTCGGCGCTGGAGAAAATCGCCGACTCGAACGACATGCGACGCGACGCCGGCCTGCTGTACGCATTGGCGACGCACCACCCACCGATCGACGATCGGATCGACGCTGTTCGCCGCCTCGAGGACGCCGAACCGCCTCGTGACGGCTCCACGGAGCACGAGCGGGCCCGGGACGGCGAACGCGAGCGATCCTCCTCGAGCGGGTGAGGGGAGACTCCAGCGGGAGCGGGCCGAGCCAATCGAGTGGCGTCGTGTCGGTCTGATTCCGCCTCGGTGGATAGTAATCCTTACTTTCGAACCGGTCGTACGTCGACCGTGGACAGAATCCTCCTCAGCACGCTGGTCTACCGACCGCCGGAGGTCGTCTTTCCGTACGTTCGGACGTTCACGAACTACACCCGGTACACGGACTACCTGAAGGAGGTGCGAGTGCGCGGGGACGGCGGCCCCGGGACGATCTACGACCTCAGGCTCGCCTGGTGGAAGCTCAGCTACACCGCCAGTTCGAAGGTGCTCTCGGTCGACGCACCCCACTCCCTCGAGTGGCGGCTCGTGAAGGACGTCGACGCGCACGGCGAGTGGCGGGTGGAGTCCGAACCCGAGTCGGCCCCGGCGAACGAGGAGGCCGCGAGCCGGGTTTACTTCGAGGCGGTGTACGACCCGCACTCGGCCGACAGGGACGCCATCTCGCTGCCGCGGTTCGTCTCGATCTCGAGGGTCGTCGACAAGGTCAGGCCGAAGTTACTGAGCGAAGCCGAGACCCTCGTCGAGCGCCTGGTCGCGGACATCGAGGGGGGGCGACGCGAGGTGGAGTTGACGGTGCACGAGGCGCCGTAGCGGGCTGATTGAGTTCTCAGAGGGAGTCCCGCACGTCGATTTCGCCGTGCATGGTGCTCTGGTGCGGATCGCAGGCGTAGGACGCCATCTCCCGAGTCGCGGTAAACCGGATGAATCGTCCGTCGTCAGGGTCGGAGACCGGTTCGGTCTCGTAGTCGTCGACGACCTCGTCGTTCTCGTCGCGGATCTGGAGGTTGTGCGCGGCCCCGTCGCCCTCCGTCCAGCCGATCTCGTACTCGCGACCCGCCTCGAGCACGAGCACGGGGTTCTCCTGACCGGCGATGAACGACGGTTCCAGCCCCTCCCAGGCGACCGTCTGTGCGGAGAACACGATCTCGTCGACGTCGCGCCACTCCTCGACGGAGGCGGCCGGCGACTGAACGTCGATCCCCTCGATCCTCCTGGTCCGACCCGTCTCGCCCTCTCCGGACGAGGCGACGACCTCGAACCGTCCGTGGCCGACTGCCTCCGCCTCCAGCGTGACCGATTCCCCGACTTCGGTGAGCCGATACTCGTCGGGGTCGTCGATCTCGCCACCTTCGACGTACACGGTCGACGATCCGTCCCGGTCGACGAGCGTCACGGTGACCGAATCCGTCCCGTCGCCCTCGACGTCGACGGCGCCGGACGGCATCGGGAGCAGGTCCCCCTCGACCCAGGCGTACCACTCCTCCTCGATCTCGAGGGCGACCGCGAAAACCACCGCTTCAGCGGACGTCGAACCGATCTCGACGTCGAGGCGGGATTCGACGTCGACCGCCTTCGAGACTTCGACGTCGAACTCGTCGCCGTACGTCTCGGCGAACTCGTCGTTCGACTCCTGATCCACGCACTCGACGGTTCGTATCGAGTCGGGCCGATCCATCGACTCGTAGTTGGACGCGACGGTTTCGGCGTCGGTGGTCGGTTCGTACTCGTGGGGATGGTATTTCGCCGCCCGCTCGTATTCGCCATCGACGATGGCCTCGACGACCGCCCGGACGGTGGCGCACGCGTCACTCGTGGCCGGTTCACCGTCGCCTTCACCCTCACCGTCGTCTCCGTCCTGTTCGTTCCCCTCACCGTTCGATCCGTCGGATTCGTCCGATCCGTCAGATCCGTCCGATCCATCCGTTCGCTCGAGGTCGCCGTCGTCCAGACACCCGCCGAGACCGGTCGACAGGGCGATACCGGACCCGACGAGGACAGTCCGTCGTTTCATATTTCTATCTCATACGTATGGGATATAAGGATTGGTGTTTGGCCGTCTGACGGGGCACGGTAACGCACTATGCCGGGGTAACCGACTTCCCGCTCGACGGGTAACGGCCGACCATGGAGGAGGGGGCGCACCCGTGCGCGTGATCATCGTCGGCGCCGGCGAAGTTGGGTCGAACATCGCCGACGACCTCGCCGGCGACCACCACGTCGTCGTGATCGACGTGGACGGCGACCGCGTCGAGTCGATCACTTACTCTCACGACGTGCTCGCGATCGAGGGAAACGGCACCTCCCTCGACGTGCTCGAGGAGGCAGGACTCGCCGACGCCGACCTGGTCATCGCGAGTACCGACGACGACGAGACCAACGTGGTCATCTGCGGCGCCGCCAAGGCGGCCTCGGATTCGAATCCGTTTACCATCGCGCGCGTGAGACAAACGAACCTGTTCCGGACCTGGAAGCGCTCGGAACGCGCGTTCGGGGTCGATTTCATGGTCTCGAGCGACCTCGAGACGGCCGCGCAGATCGTCCGGATCGCGGGGTTGCCGGGGGCTCAGGACGTCGATACGTTCGCGAACGGGGTCGTCCACATGGCCGAGTTCGAGGTCGACGACGACAGCCCGATCGCCGGTGAGACGGTCTCCGACGCCGACCGGTTCGAGTCGCTGACGTTCGCGGCGATCATCCGCGAGGACGACATCGTGATCCCGACGGGCGAGACGATCATCCGGCCCGGCGACGACGTCGTCGTCATCGGACCGGGGGAGAGCGTCCGGGCCTTCGCGAGTTCGTTGACCCCCGCGCCGTCGCTCGAGGAGGCCGACGAGATCGTCGTCATCGGGGGCGGCGAGATCGGGTTGCAGACCGCCCGCCTCTTCGAGGAGGAGGGGCTCGAACCCAGGCTGGTCGAGCGCGATCCGGAGCGGGCGCGGGAACTGGCCGAACAATTGCGCAAGACGCTCGTGTTCGAGAGCGACGCGACGGACATCGACTTCCTCGTCCGCGAGCACGTCGACGAGTCGGACATCGTGGTCACGGCCCTCGAGAGCGACGAGCGCAACCTGCTCGCCTCCCTGCTCGCGAAGCGGGTCGGCGTCGAGCGCACCGTCGGCGTCGTCGAGAACGGCGAGTACGCGGACCTCTTCGAGACCGTCGGCATCGACGTCGCGGTCAACCCGCGCCTCGTCACAGCCGAGGAGATCACCCGGTTCACGCGGGAGCAGCGAACCGAGAACGTCTCCATGCTCGAGCACGACCGCGCGGAGGTCCTCGAAATCGAGATCCAGGGGGACAGTCTGCTCGCCGACGCCCGGATTCGAGACGTGATGCCCGAGTTGCCGGAGGGCGTCGTCGTCGGCGCGATCACCCGCGACGGCGACTTCATCACCCCGCGCGGGGAGACGGTCGTACAGCCGGGCGATCACGTGGTCGTCTTCGTCGACACCGAGGTGCTCGACGCGGTCGCCGCGGCGCTCTGACTCAGAGCGTGTAGTCGTACGACCCGTCCTCGCTCTCGAGGAACGCCGTCAGGAGGTCGATCGTCGCGGCGACGTCGTCGACGTGGGCGGTTTCGGTGGCCGTGTGGAGGTACCGCGTGGGGATGGAGATCGCGCCGACGGGTTTCGCCCCCGCCGACAGCTGAAAGCCCGCCGTGTCGGTGCCGCCGGCGGGGAGGATCTCGAACTGGTGGTCGACGTCGTTCTCCTCGGCGACCGCCTTCAACCGGCGGTGGACCTTCGGGCTCGTGATGACGCTCCCGTCCTTGAGCTTGATCGCCGCGCCCTCGCCGAGCCGGGTGACGTACTCGCCCTCGTCGAAGCCGGGGACGTCGTTGGCGACGGTCACGTCGAGGGCGATCGCGAGGTCCGGGTCGACGTCGACGCCAAGCGCGCGGGCGCCACGGAGGCCGACCTCCTCCTGGACCGTCGCACAGAAGTGGATCGTGACCGCGGGATCCTCGATCCGGCGGGCCGCCTCGAGCATCGCGAACAGACACACCCGGTCGTCGAGGGCTTTTCCGGTGACGGTCTCGCCGACGAGTTCGGTCGACTGGTCGATCGTCACGAGGTCGCCGGGGGAGACGCGCTCCTCGAGTTCGTCGTAGGGAAGGCCGACGTCGACGGCGACGTCCTCGACCTTCGGGGTTTTCTCGCGCTCCTCCTCGTCCTGGGTGTGCGGCGGCGGCGAGCCGATGACGCCCGGGAGGTCGCCGTCTTCGGTGTGGATCCGCACCCGCTGGGCCTTGAGGACGCGGGCGTCCCAGCCGCCGAGGGCGTCGAGTTCGACGAAGCCGAAGCCGTCGTCCTTGCCTTTGACATTTTTCACCATGAAGCCGATCTCGTCCATGTGGGCGGCGACGGCCACGGAGAAGTCGGACTCGCCCTCGAGCGTGCCGACGACGTTCCCCATGGCGTCCGTGCGAACGCGGTCGACGGTCCCTTCGAACTTCCGTTCGACGAGTTCGCGGACGTCGTCTTCGTATCCCGGCACCCCGTGTTCTTCGGTCAGTTCGGCGAGCAGGTCGAAATCGAACGCGGCGTCTGCCATGTGTCCCCCTGTGGCGTCCGACCCTATGAACTCGACGGGCGAAGCCGGGTGTCCCTCGCTCGAACGGTTACGATCGCACGAGTCGGGACGGGAGTCTGTTCGGTACTCGCGGCGTCGTGGACCGTCTCGTCGATAACGGGATCGACACCGCGTTCGGTATTCCGTGGACAGTCGCTGACGCCGAACGAGACGATCGGAGAACGCGACGACGTCCGATCCGGCGTCGTCCGGCACGAGACGGGGCGCTCGACGGGCGGCGACGCCCGAAAAGATCCGGGTGGCGATCGAGTCGGCCCTTCGCGCGTACCGCCCGACGCTCTTCGAGATCCCCACCGACCCGGGCGAACCGCAGGCCGGCCGGTTCGTGTCCGCGTAGGTCGGTCCGCACCGTCGTCCGTCGGGGCGTCGAAGCGGCCGGAAGTCCCGGCCGGGGGTGCGTAACTCGAGCGGCCGCTCGCGTCGAGAACGGCATCGGTGAAAATAGTAACCGCGTACTATTAACGGGTCCATACGCTACGTTGGTGTATGAGCGACGTACGCGTTGCAGGCGTCGGCTTGACGCACTTCGGTAGCTCGCCGGAGCGCACGAGTCGGGACCTCTTCGCAGAAGCCAGCACCAAGGCGTTCGCCGACAGCGGCGTCCCGAGAACGGACGTGGAGTCGGTCTGCTACGGTAACTTCATGGGCGAGATCTCCGAACACCAGGGCCACCAGGGTCCCCTGATGGCGGAAGCCGCGGGGGTCAGGGCCCCGGCGACCCGTTACGAGGCAGCCTGCGCCTCGAGCGGCGTGGCCGTCCGCGACGCGGTCCGCGCGATCCGAAACGGCGAGCACGACGTCGTACTCGTCGGCGGCGCGGAGCGGATGACCAACCTGGGCACCGCGGGCGCGACGGAGGCGCTCGCCATCGCCGCCGACGACCTCTGGGAAGTCCGGGCGGGGATGACGTTCCCCGGCGCCTACGCGCTGATGGCCCAGGCCTACTTCGAGACGTTCGGCGGCGAGCGCGAGGACCTCGCCCACGTCGCCGTGAAGAACCACGAGAATGCCCTTCCGAACGAGAAGGCCCAGTACCAGCGCGCGATCGAGGTATCGGACGTCCTCGAGGCCCCGCTGGTCGCGACCCCCCTCGGCCTCTACGACGCCTGTCCGATCTCCGACGGCGCGTCGGCGGTCGTCCTCACGAGCGAGGCGTACGCCGAGGAGCACGACCTCGAGGCCCCCGTGGCGATCACGGGCACGGGCCAGGGTGGCGACCGCATGGCGCTGCAGGACCGCGAGCACCTCGCCCGCTCGCCCGCGGCGCGCGAGGCCGGCGAGGAAGCGTACGCGGATGCCGGCGTTCGCGCCGGCGACGTCGACTTCGCCGAAGTCCACGACTGCTTCACCATCGCCGAGGTGCTCGCGATCGAGGCGCTCGACCTCGAGCCCGTCGGCGAGGGCATCTCCGCGGCTCGAGACGGTCGGACGACGGCCGACGGCGAGACGCCGATCAACCTCTCGGGCGGGCTGAAGGCCAAGGGCCACCCGGTGGGGGCGACCGGCGCCTCGCAGATCGCCGAGGTCGCCTCGCTGCTCGCCGGCGACCACCCGAACAGCGAGTTCGTCGAGGACGCCACGACCGCCGTCGCCCACAACGCGGGTGGAACGGTCGCGAGTGCGACGGTTCATGTGCTGGAGGTGGTTGCGTGAGCGAACGCAGTGACGCGAATGCAACTACGCCAGAGCTTGCTCTGGAGGTGATAGAATGAGCGACGACGTCGGAAACGCCGGCTACGACGAGTGGCTCGAGGCCGTCGAGGACGACGAGGCCTACTACCTCGAGTGTGCGAACGGCCACGGCTCGCTCCCGCCGCGCAGCGTCTGTCCCGAGTGCGGGTCGACCGAGCTCGAGGAGGTTCCCCTCCCCGACACCGGCGAGGTCGAGACGTTCACGATCAACCACGTCCCCACGCCCGCGTTCGAGGACGACGCGCCCTACGCGACGGCTATCGCGGACTTCGGCCCAGTGCGGATCACGGGCCAGTTCGTCGGCGTCGACCTCGAGCGCGTCGAGAACGGGATGACAGTCGCGCTCGAGATCACGACCTCGGAGACCACCGGCGATCGCGTGGTCGGCTTCGAACCGGTCTGAGGCTCGACCCGAGCGCAGTTCTCGGTCTTCGTTTTCGCGAGCGTCAGGGTTTGGGATAGCAGGTCGGCCGCCGGTCGGGTGGACGGTTCTGTCGACACAGTGAAACACGGCACGGCTCCGATACCGGCGAGCCCCGTCGGTCCGGCGACGCGACCGCGTGGTCGTCGGTCCGCCGACACGACCGTGTGCCCGCCGATGCGGTTACGATCGGACGTCCAGCGTCGTCCTGCTCCCCTTCGGCTCTTCGACCGCATCGAGGAGCTCCCGCTCGGTGCCCGACAGTTCCAGCGCGAAGTCGACGCCGAGGGCCGTCGCGGGCGTCTGGAACCCGGCGGGTGCGTCGCCCTCGAGGACGCGCTCGCCGGCGCTGACGGCAGATTCGGCGGTCAGGGCGTACGGATTCGGCGTCCGCATCAGCCCCGACACCGTCCGATCGCCGTCGCTCACCTCGCCCCAGACGGCGGCCGACCCGGTCGCCAGTTCGGTCCCGTCCGGTCCCTCGCGGCGAGCGTCGACGAGGCGGTTCACGGCGGATTTCACCGGACCGCGGCCGACAAACCGCCCGACGGATCCGGCGGTCGAGAGCGCCCGCGTCGCCCACCCGGGGACGGAGTCGGGGATGGCGGCGTACACCTCGACCGTGTCGACGTCGGTGCTGTGTGCCGCCGTCACGATGTCGCCCCACGGGACCGTCACCGCCCGCTGAGGGCCGTCGCCGAAGTCGATCTCCCGCGATCGGTGGCCGATCGGCACGCGGATCAACCGCCCGTTTCGCCGGATCGCCCCGCCGGTCTCGAGGATCGACAGCAGCGTGCGCGCCGTTCCCCGGGAGACGGAGGGTGCGCCCCGAATACCGAGGGTCAGTTCGTTCGCCGACGGCAGCGTCCGCGCGAGGGCCGCCGCGAGGCAGTCGGAAGGAACGACGTCGAAGCCGACGCCGGGAAGCAGGGTCACCCCCTCGTCCCGAGCGCGGTCGGCGAGCAGGCGGAGGCGCTCGAACACTTGAAACTCGCCGGTCAGGTCGAGGTAGTCGGTCCCCGTCTCGAGGCAGGCCTCGACGAGCGGATCGGCGGTGTTCACGAACGGACCGGCGCAGTTGAGGACGGCGTCGAACTCCCCCACGCGCTCCGCGAGCACGGGCGACTCGAGGTCGAAGGTTCGCCCTTCGACGCCAAGTCGGTCCGCTTGCTCGGCGACCCGCCGCCCGTTTCGGCCGGCGACGACCGGCGACCCTCCCCGGGCGACGGCCTCCCGGACGACCAGTGTTCCCGTGTAGCCGTAAGAGCCGTAGATGAGGAGGGTGTCCATAGTCGGCGTTGGGGACTCCGGGTTGTTAACGTTCCGTCAGACGTGTGCAGGAACGGTGACACGAGTGTCACGATTCGCTGTCACCCGTGGGAGTTGTCGGACCGACGACTCGAGCGCACCGGCCTTGCGGTCGAGGCGTCGACCGCGGGACGGGACGTCGGCGATCCCCCGACCGCGTCGAAACGTTCACCATCGCCGACCCGTAAGCGGTCGTAACCGACGATGGCCGACGCTACGCGCATCGCGTCGCTCGAGGAGGTTCCGGACGAGTCGACGTTCCTGTTTCGCGTTCGACGGCTCGAGGAGGGACCCGACGGGGGCGACGAACTCGAGGCGATCCTGGTCCGAACGGCCGATTCCGAGGTCGCATGCTGGCTGAACTACTGCCAGCACTTGACGCACATCAACCTCGACAAGGGGTCGGGCGCCCCGATGCGAAACGGCGAACTCGTCTGTCAAAATCACGGCGCCTACTTCGAGTCCGACACCGGCTACTGCACCTACGGTCCCTGCGAAGGCGCGTACCTGACGGGCATCGAGGTCGCCGTGGTCGACGGCGACGTCCACCTCGCGGACGACGGGTACGAGTTCGTCGGCGTCGGCCCCGTCGAAACGGACGACCTCGACCGGGGATCGACGTCGAACGTCGAATTCTGATCCTGCGGGGGTCGACGCGCGGTCGACAGGCTGCCGAGCGGGCGGTGCGGACGAGTTGCCGGGAGAAATCAGTTCGAGATGGCGGCGGGGGAGACGAGGTCGCGACCCTGATCGTACTCGAGGAGGCCGGCGTCGACCAGTCTCGGGAGGTGGTCGTGGTACAGCGAGAGGTAGACGTCGGCGACGCGCTCCGCGGAGATGTTGACGACCGCCCGCCCCGTCTCGAGGCTCGCCACCTCCTCGGCCGCGTCCGGGAGCGTGAGCTCTTCCTCGTACGAGCGCATGACCCTGAGGAGGAGCCGGCGGCGCCGGTTCGAGAGGAGGGAGAACACCTCGTCGACGGACTCCGGCGACTCCTCGCGGCCCTCGAGCCAGTCGAGGACCGCCAGGACGAAGTCGACACAGCCGAACTCGGAATTTGACGTGGCAGTCATCTGTATACACCGTGGACCGCTCGCGAACGCGCGCTGGCCGGCCGGCGGGAGATGAAAAGCGACGTCGCCGCGATTCAGCCGCTGTCGCCGGCCGCAGTCGTTCGTCGGGTCCGTACCGGGGTACTAGCCTACCCGCTAAATATTAGTATCGAATGTGCGGCACGTCGTCCATCGGCTCACGACAGTCGTTTTCACGAGATTCAACAGGTGTCAGACATGCGTTAGACGGCGATCAGCGTTCGCGGGGAGCGGCCGGCGGACGACGAGTCCCGTCACTCGATCGTGAACGTCGGTTCGTCGATCGCCTCGCTCTTACACGACGGACACCGCGAGGGGACGTTCAACAGGTCGTCGAAGTCGTCGAACCCGCACGCGCGACACGTCGGCGGGGCGACGAGGAACCGCTCGTCCGAGTTGCCGACCGACCGCGAGACGTGCTCGACGTGGCGCAAGACTGCGTTCGGCGTCAGATCGAGCGCGGCGGCGAGTTCGCTCGGCGTGGCCGGTTCCTCGCGGAGTGCGTCGACGATTCGCTGTCGCGTCGTCTCGTCGGCTTCGCGCATGGACGTGGAGGTCGGCCTCCGGGCGGGTTATGTATTCTGATCGACTGAGGGTGGACGTCGGCACGCGGAGCGGGTTCCCTCTCCACCGAAGGACAAGTGACTTACATCCACCCGGCAAAGGAGCCGCCATGAAAGCCGTGGTACTGGCGGGCGGCTACGCCACCCGCATGTGGCCGATCACGAAGCATCGGCCCAAGATGTTCCTCCCCATCGGCGAGTCGACCGTCATCGATCGGATCTTCGCGGAACTCGAGGCAGACGAGCGGATCGAGGAGGTGTTCGTCAGCACCAACGAGCGGTTCGCCCCCGACTTCGAGGCCCACCTCGAAGAGGGCGAGTTCGACAAGCCCGTCCTCTCGGTCGAGGAAACCACCGAGGAGGACGAGAAGTTCGGCGTCGTCGGCGCGCTGGCCCAGCTCGTCGACCGGGAGGACGTCGACGACGACCTGCTCGTCATCGCCGGCGATAACCTGATGAGCTTCGCCGTCTCCGACTTTCTCGACTACTTCGAAGCCACAGACGCCCCCACGCTCGCCGCCTACGACGTCGGCTCCCGCGAGAAGGCGAAGTCCTACGGCCTCGTCGAACTCGAGGGCGACCGCGTCGTCGACTTTCAGGAGAAACCGGAAGACCCGAAGAGCACCCTCGTCTCCATCGCCTGCTACGCCTTTCCCCGCGACTCGCTCTCGCTGCTCTCGACGTACCTCGAGGACGGCAACAACCCCGACGAACCGGGCTGGTTCGTCCAGTGGCTCCAGGAGCGCGAGCCGACCCACGCCTTCACCTTCGAGGGCGCGTGGTACGACATCGGGACGCCCGAGAGCTACCTCGACGCCGTCGCGTGGCACCTGGACGGCGACTCGCTCGTCGCCGACGCGGCGACCCTCGAGAACGCCGACATCGGCGAGAACGTCCACGTGATGGACGGGGCGACCCTCGAGAACACCGCCCTCGACCACGCCGTCATCTTCCCGGACGCGACCGTTCGGAACGGAGACATCCGCCGTTCGATCATCGACGAGGACACGCACATCGACAACCTCGACCTGGCGGGCGCGCTGATCGGCGCTCACACGACGATCACGAACGGCTCCTGACCTCGCGCACTCGACGAGAACGCCAGCGTGCTCGAACGTAGCCGACGCGCGTGCTCGAGCGTAACCGACGTCAGCGAGCTTATATGCGAACGGCTCGAGCGGTTCGAGCCGTCCGAACCCTCGACTCGAACCGTCAGAGCCGTCGGTGCGGTTCGACCGAAATCGAATGGGTGAAACCTCGAGGCACCCCTCCGTCGGATAGGTAGCCATGAATCTGAAGGTTCTCCTCACCGTCCTGTTCGGGACGAGCGTCGTCGTGGCGAACGTGACGGCCGCGAAACTCGCGTGGTTCGACCTCCCCCTGATCGGCGGCGTCTCCGTCCCGGCCGGGTTCGTCGCGTTCGGCTTCGCGTTTCTCTGTTCGGACCTGCTGGTCGAGTACGAGGGACGGGAGTACGCCCACGACGTCGTCAACGCGACCGTCGCGTCGCTCGTCGTCGGCTGGGCGCTCATCTACGCCGCCATCGCACTGCCCGTCGCGCCGTTCTACGAGGCCCACGACGCGTACGCGACGACGCTCGGCGCGTCGGCGAACATCGTCCTCGCGTCGGTCGTCACGCTCCTCGCGAGCCAACACCTCGACGTGGCGATCTTCGCGAGCATCCGCGAACGGACCGGCGCCGCACACCGCTGGGCGCGCAACCTGCTCTCGACGAGCACCTCCCAGTTCGTGGACACGGTGCTCTTCATTACCCTCGGGTTCGCGCTCTTGCCGCTCGTCTTCGGCGGCGATGTCATGTGGGGCCGAGCCCTCGTCAGCACGATCGTCGGCCAGTACGTGGTGAAGGTCGTCGTCGCGATCCTCGATACCCCCGTCTTCTACGCCGTGACGTCGCTCGTGAACCCGGAAGACGGTGAGAGCGAACGGGGGGATGACGAGGTCGGCGTCGAGACGGACGCTCGAGTCTGACCGAACCGATCCGTTCTCGACGGGTGGACGAAATCAAAATCAAAATCGAGATCGAAACGAACCGATCAGCGATCGCCGACGAGTTCTTCGGCGACGATCTCCGGTCCGAGCAGGTCGGGATCGATCGAGAGGTCGGTCTGGGCGCTCGCGAACTCCGGGAGGGAGTTGTCGTCGTAGACGACGACGCGGACGCCGTTCGCGAGGTCCTTGGCGATCGGGATCGTCGTCGCCTGTGCCATCTCGGTGAGGACGTAGAGGTCGGCCTCGACGATGCCGGCCTCCTCGAGGGCGGGCCGGGAGACCACGCCGTCGAGCCGCCGCACGGTGACGCCCTCGTCCTCGAGCGCGTCGCCGAGGCCCTTCCGATCGGGGCCGGCGAGCACGGCGATCGTCCCGTTCGTCTCGTCCGCGTCGTTCGTGTCGGTGCTCATGTGGAATCAGTCTCGGTCTCGAGTGTCGGTCGGTCGCTGGATCGCTCGGTCGCCATCACTCGTACTCGATCGTCGCCGGCGGCTTGTGGGTCACGTCGTAGACGACGCGGGCGACGTTGCCGTTCTGTCCCGTGATCCTCGACTGGATCCGCTGGAGGGTCTCCCAGTCGATCTCCTGGGCGCGGGCGGTCATCCCGTCGCGTGATTCGACCGAGCGGACGGAGACGACCCACCCGTGGACGCGGTTGTCGCCTTTGACGCCCGTCGCCTTCCCGATGACGGCTGCGAGCGCTTGCCAGGGCTCGTACTCCTCGAGTTCCTCCTCGACGACGTGGCAGGCCTCGCGGGCGACCTCGAGTTTCTCCTCGGTGACCTCGCCGATGACGCGCACGGCGAGTCCGGGGCCGGGGAACGGCATCCGCTCGGCGACGACCTCGTCGAGGCCGAGGTGGCGGGCGACCTCGCGAACTTCGTCCTTGTAGAGGTCGCGAACGGGTTCGACGATGCCCTCGAAGTCCACGACGTCGGGGAGGCCGCCGACGTTGTGGTGTGACTTGATCCCGCCTTCGCTCTCGATGCGGTCGGGGTAGATCGTCCCCTGGACGAGGTAGTCCGCGTCGGCGTCTTTGGCCTCGCGCTCGAACTCGCGGATGAACTGCTCGCCGATCACCGCGCGCTTCTCCTCGGGGTCGATGACGCCCTCGAGGGCCTCGAGGAAGCGCTCTTTCGCGTCGACGATCCGCAGGCTCTCCATGTAGGAGAACGTCTCGCGGATCTGGTCCGTCTCGCCCTTGCGCATCAGGCCCGTGTCGACGTAGACGGGCGTGAGTCGGTCGCCGATGGCCTCGTAGGCCAGCGCGGCGGCCACGGAGGAGTCGACGCCCCCCGACAGCGCGATGACGGCGTTCGCGTCGCCGATCTCCTCGCCGATCTCGTCGATCGCTTCCGGAACGAACGCGTCGACGTCGACCATCAGTGGGTCACCTCCGTTTCGGACTCGGCCTCGGCGTTCGCCCCCGAATCGCCCTCCGTCTCCTCGATGACGGCCTCGACGAGCCCGAGGAACGGCGGACTCGGCCGGCCCGGTCGGGACGTGTACTCCGGGTGGAACTGCGTGCCGAAGAAGAACGGGTGGCCCTCGAGTTCGAGGATCTCCATGCGGTTGCCGGCGGTGCCGGAGAAGATCAGCGGCTCGTCCTCGAAGTCGTCGAAGTACTCCGGATTGACCTCGTAGCGGTGGCGGTGGCGCTCGCTGCAGGAGGTGTCCTCGTAGAGTTCGTAGGCGAGCGTCTCGGGTTCGATCACGGTCACGTGCTCGCCCAGGCGCATCGTGCCGCCCATGTTCTCGACCTCGTACTGCTCGGGGAGGATGTCGATGACGGGGTGGGGCGTGTCGGGCTCCATCTCCGCCGAGTGGGCGTCCTCGAGTCCGAGCACGTTCCGGGCGTACTCGACGACGGCCATCTGGAAGCCCAGACAGAGCCCGAGGAACGGCACCTCGTTCTCGCGGGCGTACTGGACGGCTTCGATCTTCCCTTCCGTTCCGCGCATCCCGAACCCGCCGGGGACGATGATCCCGTCGGCGCGCTCGAGGCGCTCGGTGTGGTGGTCGGCCATCTCGTCGGCGTCGACCCAGTGGACGTCGACCTCGACGCCGAGTTCGAAGCCGGCGTGTTTCAGCGATTCGTGGATCGACATGTAGGCGTCCTCGAGGTCGTACTTACCGACGAGGGCGATGTCGACCTCGCCATCCTTCTCGGTGGTGACGATCTCGCGCCACTCGGTGGTGCGCTCCTCGCGCGGTAGCGCCTCGTCGGCCAGGCCGAACCGCTCGATGACGTACTGGTCGAGCCCTTCCTCCTCGACCATCAGCGGGACGTGGTAGACGTCCTCGACGTCGGGGTTCGAGAACACCGCCTCGGTCGGGATGTCACAGAACAGCGCGATCTTCTCCTTCGTCGATCGCTCGAGGCGGTCCTCGCAGCGACCGACGATCACGTCGGGCTGGAGGCCGATCGAGCGCACCTCCTTGACCGAGTGCTGGGTCGGCTTCGTCTTCTGCTCGCCGTTTTTCGAGTACGGGACGAGCGTGACGTGGACGAACAGGACGTTCTCCTCGGGTTCCTCGTGGGCGAATTGGCGCAGCGCCTCGAGGTAGGGCATCCCCTCGATGTCGCCGACGGTGCCGCCGACTTCGACGATGCAGACGTCGGTCCCCTCGGCGGCCTCGCGGATGCGCCGCTTGATGTCGTTCGTGATGTGCGGGATGATCTGGACCGTCTTCCCGAGGTAGTCGCCCGCGCGCTCGGCCTCGATGACGTGCTGGTACGTCTTGCCCGTCGTGATGTTGTGGTCCGAGGTCATGTCGACCCCGAGGAACCGCTCGTAGTTCCCCAGATCAAGGTCGACCTCTCCTCCGTCTTCCAGGACGTAGACCTCCCCGTGCTGGTAGGGGTTCATCGTCCCGGCGTCGACGTTCAGGTAGGGGTCGACCTTCACGGCGGTGACGTCGAACCCGGCGTTCTTCAGGAGTCGGCCGGTGCTCGCGGCCGTGATCCCTTTACCGAGCCCCGACATCACGCCGCCGGTGACGAAGATGAACTTGTTCCCCAGCGAGGGGTCATACTCAGTGTTCGATTCCGTCGGCATACCGATGCTGCGCGCGAGTGGCTAAAAACGATTTCGGGAACGCCGCGCCCTCGCGAACGGTTAGCACTGACGAGCGGTCGGCCGTGCCCGTTCGTCCACCGATCGTCCGCGTTGCGGCCCGCCACCGTTCGAACGATCGAACCGATCCGACGGTCGAAGGGGGGAACCCCGACCGGTCTTCCCCGAATCGGTTTTGCCGAATCACGAACTACTTCCGGTCGTGACGCCCCGCGAGAAACTCTCGTTGCTGAATTACGAGCCGCCGGATCTGGGCTTTCAGGTCGGGCTCAGCTCCTACCTGGGGATCGTCATCTCCGGACTGGTCGCGAGCTTCGGCGTCGCGGTCGACGTCGCGACCCCGACGTTGCTCGGGATCGTGCCGACGGTCTTCACGATCGTCACCGTCCACGGCGTCGTCCTCGCGAAGCGGTTCTCAGGGGTCGCCGAACGGATCGGCGCGAGCCGGTGGCTCACGCTGGCGTGCTTCTCGCCGATCGTGACCCACGGTGCGGTGCTCCTGGCGGACGTACTCGGCGCGCTCGAGGTGCCGTCGCGCCTGTTCGTCACCTCGGGGGTAGCCCTCGTGTTCACGGGGGTTGCGGCGGCCGCTCTGGCGAGTATGGCCGGAAACCGGTTCGTGGACGCGGTCACGCGCGAGGATCCCGAGACGACGTGGACGTGGCACAGCAGCCGACGGTGGGGAACGGAGAACGGCGCCCTCGTCGTCGGCCTCTCGTTCGTCGCGATGGCCATCGTCCTCGGATTCGCCTCCCGGAACTGGGGAGGGGGTCTCTTCTGGGCCTTCATGGGGCTGTTCTGGCTACTTCCGTTTCTGTCGGACGACGACACCTGGTACGCCGACGCCGACCGGACGTCGCATCTCCCGGACCTTCGCGCCCACGACGTCGGCATCGTGACCGATCGGCCGCAGTCGCGGAGGCTGATCCCGTGGGACGACGTCGAGGACGTCCGACTGACCGAGGACGAACTGATCCTCGAGCGGCGGTTCCTCGACGTCCGCTGCGACCGAGCCGAGATCGACGACCCCGAGGCGGTGCTCGAGGGAATCGAACGCGCCCGCGCCCGCGGGACCGGTCGCCCGCCGGCGCCCGCTACCGTCGACGAACGCGAGAACGGTGACGACCTCCGGAGCCGAAAGCGCTCGCTCGAGACGTCCTGACTCCCGACGGCCCGCCCATCGACGACCCGACCTACGGCTCGTCGTCCATCCGCGCTTTCCCCTGCGGCTCGTCCTCGTTCGGGACCTTGCCCTCGGGTTCCGATTCCTCCGGCGACAGATCCTGGATCTCGACGATCTCGGCCTGCTCGAGGTACTCGATGCCGCCGCCGAGGCGCAACTGGAGCGTCCGCCCGGGCAGGTCGGGGTCGTCCTCGTCGGTCGGCTGTTCCGGGACGGAGACGGCCGTGACGCCCTCCATCGTGACGGAACGCCGCTGGACGGGGTCGCCCTCGTGCTCGACCGTCTCCCAGGTCTCGACGTCGAGTTCCTCGAGATCCTCGCCGAAGTACTCCTCCGATTCGGGGTTGACGCTGTCTTCGGTCTGGGACTCGCCGGTGGTCCGGTTGTCGTCGAACTGAACCTCCTCGTGCTTGTACTGCCGGAGATGTACGAGCATGTGAATCGGTACCGCGACCATACGGTTAATGGTTTCAGTGGATAACGCAACCTCCGCACGGGAACGCCTCGAGCGATGTGCGACGGCCGTCGGTCGTCGCACGCGTACCGTCCGCGTCCGAGGGCGTTCGGAAACGCTGAAATTTATACCGATTCGTCACGCGTTGTGAAGTGATGACACGACGTATCGGTCCGTCACTCGAGACCCGGATCCGAACCTGGAGGGCGGAGCCGTGAACGCCGACCTCGACCTGCTGGTGAGCCTGAACGACCACGAGACGCCCCAGTCCGTCGCCGAGCGCGCCGTTCGCGCCGAGGAACTCGGCTTCAGCCGCGTCTCGATGGGCGAGACGACCGGCTGGAACATCGTCCCGGCGCTCACGCTGGCGGCGGAACGAACGGAGCACCTGGGTATCACGAACGACGTGATCTCGCCGTTCGGCCGCTCGCCGGCGATGCTCGCCCAGACCGCGCTCGCGCTCCACGACGCCTCCGACGGCCGTTTCCGCCTCGGCCTCGGACCGAGTTCGCCCGCGATCACCGAGCGCTGGCACGGCCTCGAGTTCGACCGCCCGCTGCGCCGGGTTCGCGAGACGATCGAGGTGATCCGCGGGGTGTACGAGGAGGGGACTCCCGCCTACGAGGGCGATATCTTCCAGATTCCCGGTCTCAACTACGAGCGGGAGGTCCCGGAGAATCCCCCGCCGATCGACCTCGGCACGCTCGGCCCGAAGGCCACGGAGATGGCCGGCCGCTTCGGCGACGGCTGGGCCCCGCAGATGTTCACCCGCGACGGCCTCGAGGAGCGACTCGAGGACCTGGAGCGCGGTGCGGAACTCGCCGGGAAGGAGCTCTCCGACCTCCGCGTGAGCCCGATCGTCCGGGGAATCGCCGCGGAGGACCGGGAGCGTGCGCGATCGCTCGCGCGGAAGGCGATCGCGTTCATGCTCGGCGCCTACGGCCCGTACTACGGCAACTCGGTGGCCGAGCAGGGCTATCCGGACGTCGTCTCCGAGATCCGCGAGGCGTGGGGCGACCGCGACACCGACGCCATGGCCGAGGCACTCCCGGACGAGGTCCTCGACGAACTCTCGCCCGCGGGAACGCCCGAGGAGGTCCGCGAGTGGGTCGCCGACTACGCCGAGGTCGACGGCGTCGACGCCGTCCGGATCGGCTTCGTCAACGGGATGACCGAGGAGGACAAGGAGACGACGATGGCGGCGCTCTCCGACCTCGTCTGAGGCGACACCGAGCGGTTCGATCCCACCAGCCGTGCGGTTCACTACCAACTCGCGTTCCAAAGCATGTAGCAATCACCCTTATCCCAGTACTACGTCTACGTCCATTCGATCCGATTGACAAATGCGACCGCCACGCGATCGAACGACCGACCCGACTGCGTAGAGGGATCGCCGTGAGTGAGTCCACCACGGACGAACCGGTAGACATCCTCCTCGTCGAGGACAACCCCGGCGACGTTCGGCTCACGCAGCTGGCGTTCTCCGAGTCGGAGATGGACACCCGCATCCACGTGGTCGTCGACGGCGACGAGGTCCTCGACGTTCTCCACGAACGCGCCGACTCCGACTCGGCGCCGTTCCCGGACCTCGTCCTCCTCGATCTGAACCTGCCCAGGGTGGGCGGACTCGAGGTCTTAGAGCGGATCAGGGACGTTCCCGAGTTCGCTCACCTCCCGGTGCTCATCCTCACCAGCTCGCGTGCGAACGAAGACGTCGTCTCGAGCTACGAACGCTCCGCGAACGCCTATCTCACGAAGCCGACCGATCCGAACGAGTTCGCGACGCTCGCGAAGGCCGTGGAGAACTTCTGGTTCAGGCGGGCTCAGCTCCCGCCGATCTCCCCCTGATCGGTTTTTCCGCCGCGTTTTGACGGGTCGTCGAGGAACTGGAACGCGGTCAGCGGACCGCTCGCGTCGCGGCGGCGATCCGCTCGAGCGCCTCCTTCAGTTGCTCGGTGCCCGTCGCGTAGGAGAGCCTGGCGTACCCCTCGCCGCGTTCGCCGAAGGCGTCGCCGGGGACGACGACGACGTCGCGCTCGATGACGGCCTCGCACCAGCCGTCGGGCACCTTCGGCATGGCGTAGAACGCCCCCTGCGGGGTGGGAACCTCGAGGCCGGCGTCGGTGAGGCCGTCGAGGACGAGGTCGCGCCGGCGTTCGAACGTCTCGACCATCTCCCGGACGGGCTCCTGCGGTCCGGTGAGGGCGGCCTCGGCGGCGAACTGCGCGGGCGCCGAGGCGCAGGCCTGTCCGTACTGGTGAACGCGGAGCATCCGTTCGATCCGGCGGTTCGAGCCGAGCACCCAGCCCAGCCGCCAGCCGGTCATCGAGTACGTCTTCGAGCAGGCGCTGACGACGACGACGTTGTCGGTCTCGGCGAACTCCATCGGCGATCGGTGCTCGCCCTCGAAGACGATGTGCTCGTACACCTCGTCCGAGAGGCAGAGCACGTCGTGCTCGTCGGCGATGCGGGCGAACTCCCGCATATCCTCCTCGCTCTGGACCGCGCCCGTGGGGTTCGACGGGCTGTTGACGACGAAGACGGCGGTCTCGTCGGTGATCGCCTCCTCGACCGTCGCCGGGTCGAGCGTGAGGTCCTCGCGCAGCGGGACCGGTTTGGGAGTCCCGTCCGCGATTCGCGTCAGCGCGTCGTAGGAGACGAACCCCGGATCGGGGAAGATCACCTCGTCGCCGGGGTCGACGTGAGCCTGGAGGACGAGATGGAGCGCCTCGCTCCCGCCCGACGTGGCGATGACGTCTGCCGGATCGATCTCGAGGCCGTAGTCGCGGTCGTACTTCGCCTCGATCGCCTCCCGGAGCGAGCGCGTCCCCTTGTTCGAGGTGTAGGCGTCGGTTCGCTTCGCCTCGATCGCCTCGATAGCCGCTCGGCGGGCGTGGGCCGGCGTCGGGAAGTCCGGTTGGCCGAGGCCGAGGTTGATCGCGTCCTCGCCCGCGGCCTCGAACACTTCGCGGATGCCGCTGATCGACACCTGCTCGACCCGGGCTGCAAACTCCGTCATGGATACTACGGCGGGTTCGACCCCGATAACTCTGCTGTTCCGTCGATTCCACGGCCGCGGTCGACCGGACGTCCGTTCGGTGCACGACGGAACGTCAGATCGGTGCTCGACGGAGACAGTATTGTCTCCGAGGATGAACGTGCCACAACGAATATGGTCACCGTCGCTCTTTGTACCAACGATGACCCACTCTCGCCGATCGCTACTCGCGGCCGCCGCGGGCGCGACGGTCGCGCTCAGCGCCGGTTGTCTCGACTTCGCCACGGGCGACGGCCCCCTCGAGTTCGAGTCCGACCGCGTCGCGCCGACCGACGAGGCACTCGAGGACGCCGAGTTCGAGGAAGAGGACGTACGGGAAGAGAAGATCGACGAGGATCTCGGCGAACTGGTGGACGTGGACGTCGACCGGCGCGTCGAGGCGTCGTTCTGGATCTCGGCGTACGTTCACAACGCGGAGTTCGGCGACGGCTCCGGTTCGATGGAAGCGGCCGTCTTCACCGCCCTCTCGATTCCCGGGATGGACGTTCTCGGCTCGAATCAGAACCCGATCTCCGACATGGACAACGACGAGATCGTCGACGAGTTTAAAGAGCAACTCGAGACGGACCAGGGCTCGCTTCGCGAGGTCGAACACGACACGTCGTACGACCTCGAGGTCCTCGACGACGAGCGGACGGTCGACGTCTTCGACGCCGTCGTCGAGCGGGACGGCGAGGAGTACGACGTCGTCCTCGAGATGGCCAGTTTTGACCACGAGGACGACATCATCGTCCTCGTCGGCGTCTACCCGGAGGAGTTGGAAGAGGACGAACCGCCGATCGACGACCTGATGGCGTCGGTCGAACACCCGATTTAGGTCCGCCGACGCGTCTCGAGGGCGATCACGGTTTTTTAGCGGCTCGGTCGTCGACAGACGTACGGGCATCGAAAACGAGGGTGATCGGTCGATCCGGTCGCGGCGCGTTCGCCGACGATCCGGACGACGCGTGAGCCGCCGACTCCATGGGACGAGCCCCCTAGCCGTCCACGTGGACGAGGCGGGTGGAGCCGGAACGGGGGTCGACGTGAACCCGCCAGTCGCCCTCGTCGCTGGTCGCGGGCACGACCCAGGTGGACCGCGTCTGGTGGGGCGTCATCGCGACGACCGATTCGCAGCCCTCGCCGGTGAGCGCGTCGTAGGCGGCGATCGCGGCGTCCTCTTTGCTCTTGATGCGGTTCTCCTCCTGGTCGGCGGTGAGTCGGTCGGTCATGGTCCTGGCCCTCACTCGTACGTGTGCGATCCGTTCACGTGAAGTGGCGGGTCCGTTCCCGACCGTCGGGAACGCCACCGTACCGGTCAAGTCGACGGAGCCGGACGGTCACCCGTACTTGTAGGTCACGCCGGCACCGGTCTCCGGGTACGTCCACACCACGTTGTCGTAGGTGCAGGCGAACCTGCAGCTCGAGCACTCGAGGCAGTTCTCGTAGGCGATGTGGGGGACGCCGTCGTCGCCCTCCCGCCAGACGTTCGCCGGGCACACCTCGACGCAGTCGTCGGTCTCGCACTGCGCGCAGACGTCGGGTACCTTCACGTCGAGGTGGGACTCGCCCGGGTCGTCGTACTTGACGGTGTACAGCCTGTCCTCGAGGGGTTCGTTCTCGACCGTCGGGGTTCGGGGGTGCGTGCTCATCTCAGGTCACCACCTTGCGGTATCGAAGCGCGAGTTTCGCGGCGCCGCGCCACCCGCCGAGGGCGTCGAGGATCGCGCGTTTCGCGCGCTCGCCGTGTTCGTCCTTCGCCTCCCTGTCCATCCGGAAGTAAGTCGTTCCGGCGTCGGCGAACGCGCGGGGGAGATCCTCGAAGAGGAGTTCGCGGTCGTCCTCGACGGCCTCCTGCAGCCAGGCGTAGCGCTCGAGGTTTCGGACCACGAACGACTCCTCGAGCGCCTCGGGGTAGGATCGGAGCGCCGCCGCGCTCGTCCGCCCGTCTTCGCTCGCGCGGACAATCGCGTCCCCGGCGTGGTAGCCGCTTTCGACGGCCATGTTCGTCCCCTCGAGGTGGACGCCGTTGTTGAGCACGAGGCCGGCGGCGTCGCCGACGATGACGGCGCCGTCGTGCACGAGTTCGGGGACGCTCTCGGCGCCGCCTTCCGGGATGGTCTTCGCGCTGTACTCGACGGTTCGCGCGTCGCGGACGAGGGGCGCGACCGCCGGGTGCGTCTTGAAGGCGTTCAGCGTCTCCTCGGGGGACTGTCCGTGCGCCGCCGCGTCCTCGATCCGGTAGGCGACGCCGACGCTGATCGTGTCCGAGTTCGTGTAGATGAACCCGCCGCCGAAGGCGTCGCCGACGGCCCCCTCGCCGAAGTAGTTGTAGGCGGCGCCGGCGTCGTCGAACAGCCGGAAGCGGTCCTCGATGACGCCGTCGCGCCCGGGGAACTCGAGGACCTCCTTGGCCGCGACGGCGACGTTCTCGCGGGTCTCGGTCGGTTTGAGCCCGGCGCCCTCGCTGACGAGGGAGTTACCGCCCTCCGCGAGGACGACGTACGGGGCGCGGATCGCCCCGTCCGGCCGATCGGTCTCGACGCCGACGACGCTCCCGCGCTCGTTCAGGAGACCAGTAACGGTCGTTTCCGTAATCAGCGTCGCCCCTTCCTCGACGGCACGCTCTGCGAACCACTCGTCGAACGTCCCCCGAAGCACCGTGTAGGAGTCGTTGTGGGGCTCCCGGAGCCACTCGCCCGGGCGCAGCGAGACGGCGGTCTCGTCGTCGTGGCTCAGCATCGAGTAGCGCTTCTCGGCGACGTAGCGCTCGAGGGGGGCTTCCTCGATGTCGATCAGTTCGCGGATCGTCGGCGTGTAGCAGACGCCGCCGAAGACGTTCTTCGACCCCGGCTTCGCGCCGCGTTCGATCAGCAGGACGTCGAGACCGCGATCCGCCATCGTCAGCGCCGCGGCGCTCCCGGCGAGGCCCGCGCCGACGACGATCCCGTCGAACTCGTCGTCGTAGTTCGGTCGCTCGCTCGTCCCCGCGTCGGTTGATGTGCTCATTGGTGTACCACCTCCTGGGGATCGCGTTCCTCGAGCAGTTCGACGAGTGCCGGACAGACCTCGAAGAGGTCGCCCACGACCCCGTAGTCGGCGTGCTCGAAGATCGGCGCGTTCGGATCGTCGTTGATCGCGACGACCGTCCCGCTGTCGTTCATGCCCTCGACGTGCTGGATCGCGCCGCTGATACCGACGGCGACGTAGAGGTCGGGCCTGACGGTCTTGCCGGTCTGGCCGACCTGTCGGGCCCCGTCGGCCCAGCCCTCGTCGACCGCGGCGCGGCTGGCCGCCAGTTCGGCGTCGAGGGCCTCGGCGAGCGCCAGCGCGGGCTCGAGGTCTCCCTCGACGCCGCGGCCGACCGCGACGATGCGGTCGGCCTCGGAGATATCGACGGCGTCGCCGACCTCGCGTTCGAGAACCTCGCTGACGGTGCCCTCCTCGTCGACGACGACCTCGACTGCGACGACCTCGCCGGAGGCGGCGTCGGGATCGGGTTCGGCCGCCTCGAAGACGCCCGGACGAATCGTCGCCATCTGCGGGCGGTGTTCCTCACAGACGATCGTCGCCAGCACGTCCCCGCCGAACGCCGGTCGGCGGGCCTGGAGCAGGCCGTCCTCGTCGACGTCGATCTCGGTGACGTCCGCCGTCAGCCCGGCGTGGGCCGGGACCGCCACTCGACCGGCGAAGTCCCGACCGGTGTGGGTGCCGCCGATCAGGACGATCGAGGGTTTGCGCGCTTCGACCACGTGGCGGAACTGCTCCCCGTAGGGGTCCGCGCGGTACGGTTCGAACACCGGGTCGTCAGCGACGAGCACCCGGTCGGCTCCCCGGGCGAGCGCCCGCTCGGCCACGTCGTCGACGTCCTCCCCGATGACGAGCGCGACGAGGTCCTCGCCGGTCTTCTCCGTCAGATTCTTCGCCTCCTCGAGCAGTTCCCAGGAGACGGGCATCACGTCCCCGGCGTGCTCCTCGACGAACACCCAGACGTCCTCGTACTCCTCTACGTCGATGTCTGATTCGCTCATGCGTCCACCTCCGTCAACGGCTCGAGGAGGTCCTCGACCGCGTCGACGACCTCGCCCCTGCGCTCGACCGGTTGGACGGTCTCCATCCCGCCGACGGACGTCGGCGAGACGTCGAGGCCGACCTCGTCCTCGATGCCGAGGTCCTCGGCGGACCACGTCGTCGGCTCGAAGTCGTTCTCGGCGTAGATCTTCCGGTGCAACCCGGCGGGCCGCGGCTCGAACTCGCCGTAGGCGACGGCGACGACCACCGGAAGGTCGGCCGCGACCCGCTCGTGGCCGCCCTCGACGTCGCGCGTCGCAACCAGGCAGTTCTCCTCGGGTACCGGTTCGAGATCCTCGACGTAGGTCAGTTGCGCCCAGCCCTCGTGGGCGGCGACCCCCGGCGGGACCTGCCCCGTGGACGAATCGGTCGTCTCCTCGCCGCAGACCACGACGTCGGCCTCGAGTTCCTCCGCGGCGCGCGCGAGCGTGAGGCTGGTTGGCCACGTGTCGCTGCCCGCGAACGCCCGATCGGAGATCAGGTAGGCGTCGTCACATCCCACGGCCACCGCCTCCTCGAGGACGCTCGTGGCGTTGGGCGGTCCCATCGTGATCGCGAACACCTCGCCGCCGACCTCGTCGCGGATCGACAGGGCCGCCTCGAGCGCGTCGCGGTCGGGCGGATTCAGTACCGCCGGGGCGCTCGCTCGATCGAGTCGCCCCGTGTCGGGGTCGATGCCGACTTCGTCAGCGTCGGGTACCTGTTTCACCCCGACGACGATCGTCCATGTCATGTAACCACCAGGTGGTTCTACGCGCCACCCGAGTCTCAGTGAGTCAGTTCGTTCCCGCGGTGTGGGAGGGGCCTGCACACGTCCACGTGCCACCGTCGACGGGTGCAGGTGGGACGTGGGACGCTCGAGTCGAGGCCGGGAGCCGTTATCGCGGCGAGGCGGCCGACGAGTCGGGTGGCTCGAACGGGACCGATCGGTCACCGTCGAGCTCGGCGACCGACGCGCGGTGTTTCGCCCCGAGGCGATCTGCAACCGATCTGGCGAGGGCCCGGAGTCGCTCGCCGGGTCGATCGGTCGGATCGAACGCCGACGGTTCGCCGTCACCCGCCAGCCAATCGTCGACGGGGAGAGAGGCTAGAATCGGGACGTCATCGAGTGCCTCGGGCGGCGCTCGCCGTCCGCCGACCTCGCCGCAGTTCGGACGGCGAACGCCGTTTCCGGTCTCGACGACGCCGAGGAGGGGGTCGCCGCGACGCAGCCGAGCGCGGATCTCGCGATCGATCGCCCGACCGGGCGTCGACGCGCGACTGGCGAGCACGAGTCCGTCGACGGGGAGTTCCTCGAGCGTCGCGTCGGTCGCCGAATCGCCGGGCGGGAGGACGACGACGAGGTAATCGAGCGGCCCCCACTCGACGCCGTCTCTCGCGTACGCCAGCAGCGCCCGGAAGACGTCGTCCACCGCCGGCGGAGGGTCCCCGTCGGGGAGGTGAACGTCGAGACGGGCGGCGGGGACGTCGAAGCGACGCTGGGGAGCGGCGGGTTCGCCGCCGAGGACGATCGGATCGACCGACTCGAGCCAGGTCCCACGCCCCGCGCTGGCCTCGACGATCAGCGCGCCGACGGCGGCGCCGATCCCGCCGAACCCCTCGAGCAGCGCGGCGCCGACGAACGACGGATCGACGCTCCCGTCGATCGATCCCACCGCGACCGCGTTCTTGACCGTCGAAAAGGCGGGCGACCGGCGGTCGTCCGCCGCGAACAGGATCGGCTCGAGGCCGACGCCGCGGCAGCACGCGCGTATCTCGTCGCACATCTCGACCTCGGCCGGAGATAGCGGCGCGTTGAACGCGAGCGACACGGCCGCGACCCCGTCCCGGACGGCGACGTCGGCGACCAACCCCAGGGAGACGACGTCCTCGTCGAAGGCCGGATCGTCGACGGTTCTGAACCGCTCGAGCAGTAGTTCACTCGTGCTCATGGATGCACACCCCGGCCGCACTCGTATCCGCTCGTTGGACGAGAACGATCGAAAAGGGGACATTCGATTCCCGTCGCTCGATAACGCCGATTGACCGGTCAACCTCGTCCCCGCGTCGTAGGAACGAGTGTACACTTATAACGAACGTCCGCGCGAACGGGGTAGTATGGCCGCCGAATCAGTTCCGTCGCCCGACACGAGCCCGCAGACGGCACCACTTCGAGCGATCCTCGAGGTCGAGCCCGCTCCGAGCGCGAACTGCGTGCTCGCGTCGGAGACGCCCGACGCCGCGGCGGTCACCCAGTCGCTCTCGGAAACCAGCACGTGCCACGGGGAGGCGACCGTCCGGGACGGTGACGGCGAGTACCGACCGGTGTACGTTTCCCGGAAGGTGAACTCCTCGTGCGTCTGTACCACGCTCCGGCGGTTCGACTGCGTGTTCGACATCGAGGAGGTTCGAGCCGGCTCGCTGGTGTTCTCGCTCGTCGTCGAGGACCGCTCTCTGCTGACCGATATCGTGACGACGCTCAAGTCGACCGGCGCCACCGTCTCGCTCCGTCGCATCTCGCCGCTCGGGACCGACGCCGACGACGTCCTCGAGGTCGACGCCAGCGCCATCACGGCCAAGCAGCGGGAGGCGGTCGAACTCGCCGTCGAGATGGGCTACTACGATCGACCGCGGCGGGCGACCCTCGACGACCTCGCGGAGCGCCTCGAGGTGTCCAAGTCGGCGGTCTCCCAGCGGCTCACGGCCGTGGAGGAGACGCTCGTTCGGTCGTTGACGGTCTAGTCGCCCTTCGGTCAGCGAGCGGTACGATCGGTTCGAGCGGGCCGACGGCCGCTCCACGTGTGCAGCGAGGAAAATAGGGGAGAGCTCCCACGGATGGTTCCGTCAGGACGGTCGCTCGGGCCCGACGATCGGTAGCCGGCCGGTGACTCGAACTCGGGCGGGTGAACGTACGGCGCGGGGATCGACCAGCGCTCGGCTCAGTGCAGACGTCTTTTGGCGCGCACGTGCACCCGCCGATCGTCTTCTCGCGCGCCCGTGCACCCGCCGATCACGAAGTAGAAAACGAAGAACGGCGCCCCCGATCACTCGTCGTCGTTTCCGCCGTCCACGGCCGACGGCCGGACGGCCTCGAACACCGACGCGACGAGCGTGGCCTCCGCCGCCCGCAACCGCTGGGAGACTGCCGACTTCGAAATCGACAGCTCCTCGGCGATTTGCTCGAGGCCAACCTCACGCGGCCGGGCGTAGTACCCCCGGTCGAACGCCAGCCGGAGGGCCTCCCACTGCTTGGGCGTGATCCGTCGAACGTCGAGTTCGATCGCCGACCGCGTCGGCGCCTCGACCGACAGCGTCTCCGGTCGGACCGTCGCGTCGACCCCGTCGAGGCACTCGAGCACCTCCCGGATCGATTCGATCTCCGAGACGACCATGGACACCTCGATCCGATCGAACTCATCGTCGCCGGACGCACGCTCGCCGTCGACGCCACCGGCGCCGTCCGCGGCGTCGGCGTTCGAGCCGGGTTCGCCGCCGGGACCCACCTCGATGCCCGTCATCGCCACCGCCCTCCGACGAGCCCACCGACCGCGGCTCGATTCGACGGTCCGCGGACGGCGTCCGGTTCCTTCGTGACCGGCCCGCGTATGGTGCGGACAATCGATCGTTCGTCGGCTGGTGAACGCGCACGCGTCATGTGAATTGATACACCCCCACACCGGATCCGCCTCGTGCTACATAATACAGCCGTTCAAGTACGGGTTCGCTCGATCCGACGTCGGGCCTTCCACGTGGTTCGACCGGGCCGAGGATCCGGACGGCCGATACGGACCGAATCCCGAGGGGTGCGAGCGGCGCTGTCTCGGGACCCCTTATGAATGCCTGTATTATGGAGCAGTAGTCGGTTCTCACAGCCGTTCCCATCTGCACGTGTGAGGTGAGACAGATGTCCACGAAATCGTTGGAACTCGACGCCCGTCTGTTCGGACGGGACGTATCGTACGGCCTCAACGGGGCCTGGGCCAGTTATTGGCTGGTGTTTCTCCGCGTGATTACCGGCTACTGGCTCCTCCACGCCGGACTCGGGAAGATCATCGAGAACGGCGCGTTCGGCTTCGACGCCACCGGCTGGATCATGGGAGCGGAGGGCGCGATCACGTACCCGATCATGTCCTGGTTCGCGGCGAACGCGCCGATGATTCCGAACATCATGGTACCGTGGGGACAGTTCCTCATCGGGCTCGGGCTCATCCTGGGTTGTCTGACCCGCCTGGCCGCGGCCAACGGCGCAATCCTGATGTTCTTCTTCTACTTCGGGAACGCCGACTGGACCAACGGCTTCGTCAACGGCGACCTGCTCGGGCTGATCATGTTCCTGACGGTGATCGTCTTCGCGGCCGGTCGCGTCTGGGGCGTCGACGCCTATCTCGAGCGAACCGAGGCCGTGAAGAACCGACCCTGGCTGCGCTACCTGCTCGGATAACGCGAGGTGAGACACATGTCCACGACAACAAACACCGAAACCCCGACCGCCGACCGCATCGCCATGCTGCTCGGGGGCGGCCTGGTCCTGCTCGGGACCGTCGTCCTCGGGCTCCTGAACACGCTCGCCGGCGCTCCGGCGCTCCCCGTCGAGGAGGACGGAGCGATCGTCGCCGAACCGCTCGTCTCGCCCGATCTGCGGGCGTACGTCATCGCGCTCGGCCTGCTGATCTGGCTGCTGTTCGCGATCTACAAGCTGACCCGGACGCCGTCGGTCGACGTCGACGATGCGCGGCGGCCGCACCCGGCCGACTGACGGCCGTGGTCGCGAGCCGAATGCGCGGCGACCCACTCCGAACGAGCCCATTTTCGCGACGCCGACGCGACGACGGACCCCTCTCGAGCGACCCGACGGATTGTTCTCGAACGTGTTGAGCGACGCGAAAATCCGCAACGGAGGGGGCCCGGCTCAGTAGAACTCCCGGACGAGGTCCATCGCGTTCTCGGGAGCGCCGTCGGGGATCTCGGACATGTTCTCGGTGACGCCGTGTTGTTCGTGGTACGGCACCGAGTTCTCGTTCTGGTAGATGACGCCCTGGTACTCCTTCTCCTCGTCGAGGATGACCTCCTTGGCGGCCTCGTAGTCGTTCGGATCGTGGCCCTCGTCCTCCTGGAGGTCGACCAGGTTGTCGCGGAAGTAGTCGTAGGTGTCGACGTCGTTGAACGTGACGCAGGGGCTGAAGACGTTGACGAAGCCGAAGCCGTCGTGCTCGATGGCCGCCTCGACGATTTCGGTGTGTCGGAGCGCGTCGCTCGCGAACGACTGGGCGATGAACGAGGCGCCCGAGGCGAGCGCGAGCGCGAGCGGGTTGACCGGGGGCTGTTTCGGTCCCTCTGGGGTCGTGCTCGTCTCGAAGTCCGAGCGCGAGGTCGGCGAGGCCTGGCCCTTCGTCAGGCCGTAGATGCGGTTGTCCATGACCACGTAGGTCATGTCGACGTTCCGGCGGACGGCGTGGACGAAGTGGCCGGCGCCGATCGAGTAGCCGTCGCCGTCGCCGCCGGCGACCATCACTTCGATGTCCGGGCGGGCCATCTTGACGCCGGTGCCGACCGGAAGCGCGCGACCGTGGACGCCGTGCAGCGCGTAGCTGTGCATGTAGGTCCCGATCTTGCCGGAACAGCCGATCCCGGCGACGACGAACGTGTTGTCGGGGTCGTTGCCGGTGTTGGCCAGGGCTTTCATCATGCCGTTCATCGTCCCGAAGTCGCCGCAGCCGGGACACCACGTGGGTTGCTTGTCGGATTTGAAGTCGGTGAATCGGACGTCGGAGCTCATTGTGCGGGCACCTCCTCCGCGAGTCGTTCGGTGATCTGTTCTGCGAGTTCGTCCGCCTTGAAGCGGACGCCGGTGTACTTGTTCACGCGCTTGACGCGGGTAAGGACGTCGTGTTCGATGAGATCGGCGAACTGACCCGTCGCGTTACACTCGACGACGATCACCTCGTCGGCCCCCTCGATGTCGGCGGCGAGGTCGGGTCGCGGGAAGATGTACGGCACCGAGATCACGCGGACGTCGATCCCGTCGTCCTCGAGGTACTCGAGCGCCTCGACGAGCGCCCCCTCGTTCGAGCCCCACGAGATGACGAGGTTGTCGGCGTCGGGGTCGCCGAACTCTCGGTACTCCCAGTTCTCCCGCTCCTTCGCGGTCTCGACCTTACGGTAGCGCTTGTCGACCTGCTGGACGCGCTCGTCCTGGTCTTCGGTTCGTCGGCCGAGTTCGTCGTGCTCGAGGCCCGTGCTCATGTGGGCGGCGTCGGTCGTGCCGGGGATCGCGCGCGGGCTGATGCCGTCGTCGGTGGCGGCGTGGGCGCGGAAGTGGCCCTGCTCGTCGAGCCACTCCTCGACTTCGTCCTCGTCGACGAGGTTGCCGCGGTCGATCTCGACCCGTTCCATGTCGAACGTCTCCGGCGGGAACGTCTGCTCGGTCACGGACATCGCGAGGTCGGAGACGAGGAACACCGGCGTCTGGTACTTCTCGGCGAGGTTGAACGCTTCGATCGTCTTCCAGAAGCACTCGGCGATCGACGTCGGCGCGACGACGAACCGCGGCACCTCGCCGTGCCCGCCGTACAGCGCCATGTTCAGGTCGCCCTGTTCCTGCTTCGTCGGCATCCCGGTCGAGGGTCCGGAGCGCTGGACGTCCGTGATGACCAGCGGCGTCTCGCTGGTCGCGACCAGGCCGAACGTCTCGGTCATGAGGTCGATTCCGGCCCCGGAGGTCGCCGTCATCGAGCGCGCTCCCGCGCGAGCGGCGCCGAGGGACATGTTGATCGCCGAGAGTTCGTCCTCCGCCTGCACGACGTGGCCGCCGAACTCCTCGATGCGGCCCGTCAGGTACTCCATGATGGACGTCGCCGGCGTGATCGGGTATCCGGCGTAGAACCGACAGCCGGCGGCGATCGCACCCATGCCGATCGCCTCGTTTCCGTTCAGCAGGACGTAGTCGGCGTCCGTCGTCTCGAGGTTGTACCCCAGGTGGTCGAGGTCGTAGTTCTCCCGAACGTACTCCTGGCCGAGGCGCGCGGCCTCCTTGTTGTTCTCGACGATCTTCGAGCCCTTGCCGCCGAAACGCTTCTCGAGGGCCTCGTCCAGGTACTCGACGTCGAAGCCGGTGATCTCGCAGGCGGCGCCGAGGGCGACGACGTTGCGCATGATCGCGCCGCCGGCCTCCTCGGCCAGGGACTTCAGCGGGACGTCGACCGCCGTCATCTCGTCGGGGATCTCGGCCTCCCAGGAGCGCTCGCCGTCGTAGATGATGGCGCTGCCGTCGTGGAGTTCGTTCAGGTTCTCGTCGATGGTTCGCTGGGTGAGCGCGACGAGGATGTCGAGCCTGTCGACGACGCTCTGGACCTGATCGACGGACGTCCGGATCTTGTAGGCGGTGTAGCCCCCACGGATTCGGGATGCGAAGTCCTTCGACGTGAATACGTGCCGTCCTGCTCTGGAAAGGGCCTGAGCGAAGATCTTGCCGGTGGAGTCGATACCGTCGCCGGCCTCGCCTCCGATCGCCCAGTTAAGGTCCTCAACCATGTTATGACGAACCTTACCCCCAGTAAATGAAAAGGCTTCGGAAACACCGATCCGCGACACGACGGTCTCGTCCGCTGATACGACGACGGCGAGCGGGTCGGCGGTCGCCGATCGGAACGGAACGCCTTTTCGATCAGGTATCGAAGGGGTTCGTATGGAGGACATCGAAGTCACCGTCCAGGCCGTTCGCGACGTCGGCGGCGGCACCGTCGCGCTCGAGTTGACCGCCCCCGAGGGGTTCGACGCGCTCCCGGGACAGTTCGTCCTGCTTCGGGCGGTCCCGGACGACGAGGAACTCGCGCGCCACTACACGCTGTCGTCGCCGACGGTCGACGAGACGTTCGAGATCACCGTCGGGATCGACCCCGACGGGGACCTATCTCCGTGGCTCGCCGACCGCGAACCCGGTGACGCGGTACGCATCGATGGACCGTTCGGTCGGATCAGCTACGAGGGGGACGGTGACGTCGTGGCCGTCGCGGGCGGCCCGGGCGTCGGCCCCGCCGTCGCCATCGCGGAAGCCGCTCGCGCGAACGACCGCGATGCGGTCGTCGTTTACCAGGACGACGACCACGCCCACCTCGAGCGACTCGAGGCCCTCGAGCGCGACGGCGCCACCGTCGAGGTCCTGGACGGCGATCGGAACGAGGCGCTCAGGGGCGCGGTCGAGGAGCACCTCGAGGCCGGTCGCGTCTACGTCTTCGGTTTCAGCGACTTCGTCACGTTCGTCGCCGACGCCATCGAGGACGCCGGCGGAGACCCCGACGAGGCGCTGATCGAGAACTTCGGGTGATCCGGCCGAGTCGCCGCTGGCCCAGAACTTCGGGTAATCCGGTCGATTTGCCGCCGATTCCGAGCGAATCGGAGATCGGTCGGCGAACGCTCGAATGCGCCCGTGAACCGTGTTCGTTTTCGTATCGGGTCCGTCAGTTCGAAACGCGCCGACCGCTCGAGCGACGCCGTCGTTGACAACCGCGACATGCACCGCCACAGAGACACGTTTACACGGGTCGACCGACAAGTGGTCACACCGAACTGAATCGGTCGCACCAATGAGTCCGCGAATCGACGGAACGGGGCGGCGCGTCGGGGGGCGTGACGGCGGTCGCCGCCCGATCCGACCGTCCGCCGCGCGCTGGAGGGAAGACCGCCGGTCGTGAGCGGTCGGACCGACTTCCTGCACGACGGGGGCGTGACGCCGTCGGTGAAGGCCACCCTGCGGGCGCTGGTCCACAGCAACGTCTTCATCTCGGCGTCGGCCTCGAGCGTCGTCGCCACCACGGCCGTCCTCGCGGCCCTGCCGCTCGAGCCGATTCCCTTCTTCATCGTCTTCTCGGTCACGATGTTCGTCTACGGCCTCAACCGCGTCACCGATCTGGAGGAGGACGAGCGCAGCGTTCCCGATCGGGCGGCGTTCACCCGGCGGTACGGCCGATTCTGGCTGGCGCTGGGGGTCGCCCTCTACCTGGCGGCCGTCGGAATCGCCGTCGCGCTGGACGTTCCGCGCGCGCAATACATGTGTTTGCCGCTCGCCGTCGCCGTCCTGTACTCGACGGCGGGGCTCAAGCGAGTCTTCCTCCTGAAGAACCTCCTCGTGGGCCTGGCGTGGGCGGCGATCCCGCTCGGGGTCGGCGTTTACTACGACGCGCTCCGGACGCCCGAGGTGCTCGGGGTGGCCGCCTACGTCGGCGCGATGATCACGATCGCCGCGGTGATCTTCGACATCAAGGACATCGAGGGCGACGCCGCCGAGGGGATCTCGACGGTTCCGGTCCGCTTCGGGCCTCGCTCGACTCGGATCGCCTCCCAGGTCGCGAACGTCGCCGTGGCCGCGTGCGTCGTCGGCGCCGTCGTCGGCGGGTTTCTCCCCCGGCGATTCCTCGTCCTCCTCGTCACGAACCTCTACGTCGGCCTGTACATCCCCGCGGCGCGGCCGGACCTCGGCCCGCTCTACTACGGGTTCGTCGTCGACGGGGAACACCTCGTCCTCGCCGTCGCCGCGCTTTCGATGGACGCGCTGGCGTGACGCCCAGTCGGAATCCGCAAGCGCAACGCGTTTTTCGACCACCCCGCGACACACCGTATGACAGAACGCACGGCCACGTTCGAGATCGACTCGAGGGGCGACGCCCGGTCGGCCTCGCGCGCGCTCGACGAACTCTACAATCGGTTTCGCGAGGAGGACTTCTCGAAGGATTCGGACGACGGAACCGACGAGATGCTCGAGGAGTTCGAGGCGCTTCGAGACGCCGTCGACGACGAGTCGGCCGGACAATTGATCGTCACGTACCGGTCGAGGGGCGACGGGTCGCCGCCTCCCTCGTCCTGACTCCGTTCACTCCCGGTCGGCGTCCCGCCAGTCGCACTCCTGGCACTTCCACCCGGTGACGAACTCCGTCACCGACGGCATGTAGCCGACCTCGAGGACGCTCTCGCCGCACTCGGGACACCGACGGTCTGCCTCCTCGATCGAGTCGGTCTCCATCACCGGCTCCCCCTCGATCAACCGCGCGAGCGAGTCCGCCGTGACCATCCGGCCCTGGACGACGCGATTTTCGGACACGTCCTCCACGTACACGTGCGACGGCAAAAGGACTTCGTGCACGCCGCGGGAGTGGTCAGGGTTGGGGTCGTGATCGGTGTCCGTATCGTGGTCGGGGTTGAGGTTGTGGTCGGGGTCGCGATTGACGACCGATCGGCTACCCGGCTCGAGCGCTCGACCGTACTCCTCGCCCTCGAACGCACGCCTTTTGCACGTCGCCACCGTCGTCCCGACCATGAGCACGCGCAGCAACGTCGCGCCCAGCACCCTCGAGGTCGACCTCGTCGAGGGCGGGATCGTCGTCCGCTACCTCGACGGGCGGGAGACGTTCTACCACGGCCCGCCGAACCCCGTCGAGGGGTCGATCAAAACGCCCCCGGGGAAGGAAGTCCACGTTCTGGTGACCGATCCCGACGGCGTCGAGGGCGTCATGACCTACGTCAACGACCGGAACACCCACGACGAGATCCTCGAGTCGACGGGCGTCGGCCGGGTGATGCTCGAGCGGACCGACGAGGAGGAACTATTCCCGGGGGTGACGGTGTCGACGGAAGCTTACTCGATCCGCGTCGAGGCCGACCCCTCGGCCGTCGACGGTCGAGTGTTCGTCTTCGCCGAGGACGAACTGAGCGAACACGCCTACGAACTGGTCGAGAAATCGAGCGACGGCGACGGCGGGGACGGCGATGGCGGGGACGACGACGGAGAACGAGGGGCGTCGGACGATACGACGGGGTCGAACGAGGGCGGGCAGCCCGCGGGGTGACGACGAGGTGCCCCTTCGAAAACCCTGGCGCGACCTCGATAGGGCGACGGTCGCCCGCGCACCCGACCGACCGGGCGCGTACGAACTCGGCGACGCGGACGGAACGGTGCTCGCCGTCGACTCCGGCGTCCTGCGCGACGAACTGAAGACGGCGCTCGCCTACGGCGACGCCGACCGGGTTCGGTGGACGGAGACGCACACGCTCGAGCGCGCCGACGAACTCGCCGACGAGCACCGCGAACGGCTCTGAGCGCGGCGGCGTCCGACGCCGCCGTTCGATCGAGCCGACGGCGGTCGGTTCCGCCCGCTCACTGGATGTACGTCGGCTCCTCGTCGTCGCAGTGCTCCTCGTGCTGGACGGCCTCCTCCTTCGTGTCGAACAGCATGCCGCAGGTTTCGCACTCGTACCAGGTGGCGTCGTCGCGCTGGGTCCGGGCGACCATGCGTGAGAGTTGGCCGTCCCGACGCAAAGTCGTTTCTCCGAATCCGACGGGTCGAGAGCGGTTACGTTACCACGCCGTGTCGCACTGTCGGCCGATACGTCGGGGAAACGCCTCCTCTCCGCGACCGCCTCGAGGTCGGTCCCGCGTCCGTCAGGGGAGGGACAATTCTCAAGTCGACCGGCGCGAAACGAACGGCCATGAGCGGGTCGGATTCCGAGGACGTCACGCTGACCGTCCGAGCGGCTGAGAAACGCGACGCCGGTCGGGGCGTCGCTCGCATCCCCGAGTTCGCGCGTCGTCAACTCGGCGTACTGAGCGGCGACACCGTGGTGATCGAGGGCGAAGCGACGACCGTCGCGAAGATGTGGCCGGCCGATCCGTCGACCCCCGAGAACGTGATCCAGATCGACGCGGACACGCGCGCGAACGCGGGCGTCCACGTCGGTGACGCCGTGACAGTGCGACCGACGGACAGCAACACGATCGCCGACGCGAACGCGGTGACGCTCGAGCCGCCGCCGTCGTTGTCGGGAAACGAGGCCCGTCTGGCCCAGCGGATCGCGACCCAGAAGCTTCGCAATCGGCCGATCCGGTCGGGCGAGCAGATCCGGATCGAGGGCGTCGCCGCCGAGCCGTTCACGGTCCGGGAGACGGATCCCGACGGCGACGTCCGGATCACGAGCACGACGTCGATCAGCGTCGTCGGCGCGGCGGCCTCCGCGACGTCGGGAGCGGGCGGTTCGTCGTCCGGTCGTTCCTCGAGCGGAGGTGGACGGCAGTCGGATCGGCGGAGCCGGGGTGGCGCCGGCGCGGACACCGATCCTCCCTCGAGCGGGGTCGGGGTCACCTACGAGGACATCGGCGGCCTCGACGAGGAACTCGAACTGGTCCGGGAGATGATCGAACTCCCGCTCTCCGAGCCGGAACTCTTCAAGCGCCTGGGGGTCGAGCCGCCGTCGGGCGTCCTGCTGTACGGTCCGCCGGGGACCGGGAAGACGCTGATCGCCCGCGCGGTCGCCAACGAGGTCGACGCCCACTTCGAGACGATCTCGGGGCCGGAGATCATGTCGAAGTACAAGGGCGAGTCGGAGGAGAAGCTCCGAGAGGTGTTCGAGACCGCGCGCGAGAAGGCGCCGACGATCGTCTTCTTCGACGAGATCGACTCGATCGCCGGCGCGCGCGACGGCGACGGCGACGCCGAGAACCGCATCGTCGGGCAACTGCTCACGCTGATGGACGGTCTCGACGGCCGCGGTGACGTGATCGTCATCGGGGCGACCAACCGCGTCGACGCGATCGATCCCGCGCTGCGCCGCGGCGGTCGCTTCGACCGCGAGATCCAGATCGGCGTTCCCGACGCGGAGGGCCGTAGGGAGATCCTCGAGGTCCACACCCGCGGGATGCCCCTCGCCGACGACGTCAACGTCGAGAAGATCGCCAAACGGACCCACGGCTTCGTCGGCGCCGACCTCGACTCGGTGACGAGCGAGGCCGCGATGGCGGCCATCCGCCAGCGTCCCACCGACCCCGAGGAGCGAGCGGAGTGGAACCGGAATCCCGAGGTGACGAAGGCCCACTTCGACGCGGCCCTCGCCTCGGTCGAACCCTCCGCGATGCGCGAGTACGTCGCCGAGTCGCCGAACACCGACTTCTCGGACGTCGGCGGCCTCGAGGACGCCAAGCAGGTCCTTCGGGAATCGGTCGAGTGGCCGCTGACGTACGACCGCCTCTTCGAGGAGACGAACACCGATCCGCCCTCCGGCGTCCTGCTCTACGGCCCGCCGGGGACCGGGAAGACCCTCCTCGCGCGGGCGCTCGCGGGCGAGACGGACGTGAACTTCGTCCGCGTCGACGGGCCGGAGATCGTCGACCGCTACGTCGGCGAATCGGAGAAGGCGATCCGGAAGGTGTTCGAGCGCGCCCGGCAGGCGGCCCCTTCGATCGTCTTCTTCGACGAGATCGACGCCATCGCCGGCGCGCGCGGGGAGACCCACGAGGTGACCGAGCGGGTCGTCTCCCAGTTGCTGACCGAACTCGACGGCATGCGGGAGAATCCGAACCTCGTCGTGCTCGCGGCGACCAACCGCAAGGAGTTCATCGACCCCGCGCTCCTCCGACCTGGACGGCTCGACACGCACGTCCTCGTTCCCGAACCGGACGTCGAGGCCCGCGAGAAGATCCTCGAGGTCCACGCCCGCGGCAAGCCCCTCGCCGACGACGTCGATATCCGGGAACTGGCCGAGGAACTCGAGGGCTACACCGGCGCCGACCTCGAGGCCCTCGTCCGCGACGCGTCGATGCGGGCGATCCGCGAGGTCGCCACGGAGTACGGTCCCGAGGAGGCGAACGCGAAGGCCGACGAGGTCGTCATCGAACGACGGCACGTCGACGCCGCCGTCGAAGCGATCGAGGAGGCGTGAGTGGGTCGGGCGCCCCCGAAGCCGACGCCGATTACTGTCCGTCCACGTCCTCGGGCACGTCGTACGTCTTCGGGTCCGGCGGCGGCGCGATCACTTCGCCGTCGCCCGGCTGTTCGGGAACGAAGGAGAACTGCCCCTTCCCGTCGGGGGAGTCGCCTTGCGTCCAGGGCATCCCCGGATCGCCGACGTCCTCGCGGCGGGTGGACATGAACGAGTAGTTGTACTCCTGGTTCTCCTGCTCCTGCGGGAAGCTCGCGGGCACCGGGACCGGATCGTCGAGCGCCTCGAGCGCCTCGAGCCACTGGTTCTGGTGCATCGTGTCCCTGGCGATCAGGTACGAGAGCATGTCCTTCATCCCGGGGTCGTCGGTGTGTTCGTAGAGGCGCGTCGCGAGCGTTCGCCCGGTCGCCTCGGCCATGACGTTCGCGAAGAGGTCGCCCGCGAGGTTCCCGGACGCGACGATGTAGTTGCCGGTGAACGGGGCGCCGTCGCTGTCGACGGGCATGGCCGACTGGCCGGCCGAGAGGATCTGCCTCGGAATCTGACCGGTGTACGCGGACGAGGGATCCGTCCCCTGCTGTTCGTCGCCGAGCTCCTCGGGGGCCTTTCGGAGGTTCTTCGTGACCGCGGTGGCGAGCATCTCGATGTGGCCGAGTTCCTCCGCGGCGGTCTGCATCAACAGGTCGCGGTACTCGGAGTACTCCTCCGGGACGGCCCACGCCTGGAACATGTACTGGAGCGCGACGCGCATCTCTCCCTCCTGGCCGCCGATGGCCTGCTGGAGGAGTTTCGCGAAGTGCGGGTCCGGTTCTTCGACGGTGACCTCGTACTGGAGTTCTGGTTCTTGAAAGAACATCGACGATTCGACACAATCTCCACTCGACTCCACCATAAACGTCGGGCCCTGCGCTCGCCAAACCCGCTCGTTGCGTGAACTCCCCTCGCTCCGGTAATTCGCCCCGTATCGACTGTCACCGTGGCGGACACGCTCGGAACGAATGCGTTGCGGAGACCGCAGGACAGATTCCACGCAGAGATGGCCGCTACCGGTCCAGCTAGAAGGGGCAACGCGGAGGGACGCCGCGGATCGAGCGGTTCGGAACGGAGTCGGTTCACGACGACGCGCTCGAGCCGTCCGCCGCCTCCGAGGCGTCGCCGGGTTCGTCCGCCGCGGCCCCCGTCTCGGCCTCGAACTCCGCCTCGAGGTCGAACTCCCCCGCGCCGACGCCGAACGGCAGATCCGCGGCGCGGGCTTCGAGGATCACCGTCTCGCCGGCGGTCGTCTTCGTTCCGGGTTCGACGGCCAGGTCCTCCGGGTCGACCTCGCTCGGGAAGAGAACGTCGACGCGACTCCCGAAGGCGATGTGGCCGATGCGCTGGCCCCGCTCGATTTCCTCGCCCTCCTCGACGTACGGGTGGATGCGGCGGGCGAACGCGCCCGCGATGAACGTCACCTCGGCGGTGGCCGTGGCCGTCTCGCCGTCGGCCTCGTAGGCGGGTTCCGGGTCGTCGGTCGGCTCGAGGCTGACGTGGACGCGCTCGTTGCGGTCCGAGTCCTTCGAGAAGGCGGGTTTGTACGCGCCTGGGACGTGCTCGACGTCGACGACGCGGGCATCGAAGGGGGCGCGGACCACGTGGACGTGCCAGACGTTCATGAAGACGCCGAGGCGGACGCGGTCGCCCTCGGTCCGAAGAACCGAGACGGTGCCGTCGGCCGGCGAGACGGCGCCCGTCGGCGGCGGGGTTCGATCGGGGTCGCGGAAGAACGCGAGGGTGGCGACGCCGAGCGCGAGCGAGACGGCGCTCGCCGTCACGCTGATGATGAGCGCGAACGGTGCGACGAGGAGCGGCGGGAGCGCGTACTTCCACGCGCCCGGGGCGAAATTCATACCTTCGTCCACGACACCGAGCCGTTTGGCCGTTACGGAGGCCCGGTCGGAACCCCATATACATTATTCGTTTCCGACGTACACGAAAACGCTTTTCGTGCTACTGGTCGACCGTTCAGGTAGCGTACCGGTACCATGCCACGAGATATCTTCCCCGAGTCGGAGTACGAGCGACGACTCGAGCGGACCAGGACGCGGATGGAGGAGGAAGGGTTCGACGCCATCGTCGTCTCCGACCCTGCGAACATGAACTACCTGACGGGCTACGACGGCTGGTCCTTTTACGTCCACCAGGCGGTGATCGTCACCGCAGAGCGGGACGAACCGGTCTGGGTGGGACGGAACATGGACGGCGGCGGCGCCCGGGCGACCGCCTGGCTCTCCGACGACAGCATCCGGACCTACAGCGACGACCACGTCCACTCGCCGGTCGACCTCCACCCGATGGACTTCTTCGCCGGCGTGCTCGAGGACCTCGACGTCGCCGACGGCCGGATCGGCCTCGAGATGGACGCCTACTACTTCACCGCGAAGTCGTACGTCCGCCTGCAGCGGGACCTCCCCGAGGCGGAGTTCGACGACGCCACCCTGCTCGTCAACTGGGTTCGGATCAAGAAGTCGGAGCGAGAACTCGAGTACATGGAGGAGGCGGCCCGAATCTCGGAGAAGGCGATGCGGGCCGGACTCGACGCCATCGGGGAGGGCGTCCCCGAGTACGAGGCCGCGGCCGCGATCTACGATGGCCTGATCACGGGCACCGACGAGTACGGCGGCGACTACCCCTCCATCGTCCCGCTGATGCCCTCGGGCGACCACACCGACACGCCCCACCTGACCTGGACCGACCGCCCGTTCGAGGACGGCGACCCCGTCATCATCGAACTCTCGGGCTGTCGCCACCGCTACCACTCCCCGCTGGCGCGCACCACGTTCGTCGGCGATCCGCCGGCCGAACTCGAGCGCGCGGCCGACGTCGTCGTCGAGGGGATCGAAGCCGCGCTCGACGTCGTCGAACCCGGCGTCACCTGCGAGTCGGTCGAGAAGGCCTGGCGGGAGACGATCGCGCAGTACGGGATCGAGAAGGAAGACCGCATCGGCTACTCGATGGGGCTGGGTTACCCGCCGGACTGGGGCGAGCACACCGCGAGCATCCGCCCCGGCGACGAGACCGTCATGGAGGAGGACATGACCTTCCACATGATCCCCGGCATCTGGACGGAGGAGATCGGCATGGAGATCAGCGAAACGTTCCGCGTCACGAGCACGGGGGCCGAGACGCTCGCGGACTTCCCGCGAAAACTGTTTACGTCCTGAATCGGCGATCGGGGGTCGGCGGTGAAATCGGTGCGGTCAAAACGACCTCGAGCGATCAGCGCGAATCCGGGACGGCGACGGCGTTCTCGAGTGCCCCGCCCTCCTCGAGCGCCCGGACGTTGTGCGCGACGATGTCGGCCAATCGGTCCCAGTGTTTCGGCGTGTGCCCGCCGGTGTGGGGCGTGATGAGGCAGTTCTCGAGGTCCCAGAGCGGGTGGTCGCTGGGCAGCGGTTCCGGGTCGGTGACGTCGAGCGCGGCGCCGCGGATGCCGTTGGACTGGAGTGCCGAGACGAGCGCGTCGGTGTCGACGATGGCGCCGCGGGCGGCGTTGACGATCACCGCGTTCGGCGGCAGCGTTGCCAGTTCCTCCTCGCCGACGAGGCCCCGGGTGAGGTCCGTGAGAGGGCAAGCGAGCACGACGTAGTCGCTCCGAGCGAACGCGTCGTGGACGTCGTCCTCGTCGAAGCCGAGCACTTCGTCGGTCGGACCGCCCTTCTCCGGCGTGTACCTGATGCCGATCGTCTCGACGTCGAAGCCCTCGAGTCGCTTCGCGACCTGACGCCCGATCGAGCCGAGGCCGACGATGGTCACCGTCGAGCCGGTGAACTCGCGGGACTGGAAGTGTCGCCACTCGTGGTTCGACTTGCGCCGGAACCCCTCGTGGAGGTTGCGCGCGAAGATCAGCATGTTTCCGATCGCCTGCTCCGCGATGCCCGGCGCGTGGATCCCACCGGCGTTCGTGACCGCCACCCCGCGATCGACCAGCGCGTCGACCGGGACGTGATCGGTTCCCGCGAACGTGCAGGCGAAGAGTTCGAGGCGCTCGGCGCTCGAGAGCAGGGCCTCGTCCACGGTGATCCCGGTGACGACGCGGGCGTCGGCGATCAGTTCGCGCTCCTCCTTCGGCGTCCGGGCGTGGACGACGGTGCGCTCCGGGAGACGCTTCCGGAGCGTCTCGGCGTACGATTCCATCGACAGTCCCTCCGTCCCCTCGCGGAGGACGAGGATATCCGTGTTCGCTCTCATAGCAGTGGGTACAGCGTCGGAGCGACGCGCGTTGGTGAACGATTGCCCCCGCGCACCTTATCCTTTTGTGTATCCAACGTAAACGTATATTGTGTATTATTAAGTCGCTGGACCGCGTCAGCACGTGACATGAGCGTTTCCGTTCGCGACCGCCTCGTCGAACTCCGGCGCGGTTTCCACCGCCACCCGGAGCCGGCGTGGCGAGAGTTTTACACCACCGCCCGCCTCGTCGAGGAACTCCGGGGGATCGGCGTCGACGACCTCGCCGTCGGCGCGGACGCCTACGATCCGGCTGACCGGATGGCCGTTCCGAACGACGAGGACCTCGAGCCGTGGATGGAACGCGCCAGAGAGCGCGGGACCGACGGGGAGATCCTCGAGCGCCTCGAGGGCGGGAATACCGGCGTCGTCGCCGTCCTCGAGCGCGGCGAGGGGCCGACGGTCGGCCTGCGCGTCGACATCGACGGCCTCTTCATCGAGGAGGCGGCCGACTCGAGCCACGAGCCGTTTGCGGAGGGCTTTCGTTCCGAGATCGATGGCACGATGCACGCCTGCGGCCACGACGCCCACATGACCTGGGGGCTCGCCACCCTCGAGGCGATCGCGGAGAGCGACTTCGCGGGGACGCTCGTCGTCTTCTTCCAGCCCGCCGAGGAGGTGAGCGGCGGGGGCTGCCCGATGGCGGAGAGCGAGTACGCCGCCGACCTCGACTACCTGTTCGCGATCCACGTCGGCCTCGACCACCCCACGGGCGAGGTCGTGGCCGGGATCGAAAAGCCGCTGGCGATGTGCCACATCGACGTCGAGATCGAGGGGGAGTCGGCCCACGCCGGAAAGGCGCCCAACGAGGGCGCCAATGCGATGCAGGCGCTGGGGACGCTGATTCAAAACGCCTACGCCATTCCGCGCCACGCCGACGGGATGACCCGCGTCAACGTCGGCAGGGCGGAGGCGGGTACCTCGAGCAACGTCATCGCCGAGCGCGCGCACGTCGAAGCCGAGGCGCGGGGCGAGACGACCGAACTCATGGAGTACGTGAAGTCGCGATTCCGGCGGGCGGCCCGCGGCGCGGCGGACATCCACGGCTGCACGGCCGACGTGGAGGTCGTCAGCGAGTCGCCGCGGGCGGACAGCGACCCGGAACTCGTCGACGTGATCGCCGAGGTCGCCGGGGGGGTCGACGGCGTCGAGCGGGTCGTCCCGACCGCCGACTTCGGCGCGAGCGAGGACGCGACGTTCCTGATGGAGCGCGTCCAGGAGGAGGGCGGCCTCGCGTCGTACCTGATCGTCGGTACCGACCACCCGACGAGCCACCACACGCGCACGTTCGACGTCGACGAGCGGAGCCTCGAGATCGGTCTCGGGGTGTTGACCGAATCGATCCTGGCCGTGGCGAACCGCCGGCCGCGACGGGAGTGATCGCACCGTGAGCGACGATCTCGTCACCCTCGAGGACGTCGAGGCGGCCCGCGACCGGATCGCCGACGTCGTCCACCGAACGCCCCTCGACACCTCGACGACCTTCGCCGAGCTGAGCGGCGCCGCGGCGGTCGGCCTCAAACTCGAGAACGTCCAGCGGACGGGGTCGTTCAAGATCCGTGGGGCGTACAACAAAATGGCCCAGCTCTCGGGCGAGGAGCGCGAACGGGGCGTCATCTCCTCGAGCGCGGGCAACCACGCGCAGGGGGTTGCCCTCGCGGGGGATCTCCTCGGGATCGACGCGACCATCGTCGTCCCGGAGGTGACCCCCGCGGCGAAGGTCGAAGCCACCCGCGGCTACGGCGCCGAGGTGATCGTCGAGGGGGACATCTACGAGCGCTCCTACGAGTACGCCCTCGAGCGAGCCGAGGAAACCGGCGAGACGTTCGTCCACCCGTTCGACGACGAGGCGATCGTCGCCGGTCAGGGGACGATCGGCCTCGAGTTGCTCGAGCAGTTCTCCGACCTCGACACGGTCCTCGTCTCGATCGGCGGCGGCGGGTTGATCTCGGGCATCGGCACGGTTCTGAAGGCCCACGAACCGGGGATCCGCGTCGTCGGCGTCCAGCCCGAGGGCGCCCTCCACGCCAAGCCCTCCCTCGAGCGGGACGAACTCCACGTCCTCGAGGACGTCGACACCGTCGCGGAGGGAATCGCCGACGCGCGGTTACTGGAAACGACCTTCCGCCACGTCCGCGAGCGCGTGGACGAGGTGGTCGGCGTGAGCGACCGCGAGATCGCGACGGCGGTCGCGCTCCTTGCGGAACGGGCGAAGACCGTGGCGGAGGGCGCCGGCGCCGCACCCGTCGCGGCGTTGCTCTCGGACGACCTGAACGTCGAAGGCGAGCGCGTCGGCGCCGTGATTTCCGGAGGGAACGTGAACCTGTCCGAACACGCCGAACTGACCAGGACGGGCCTGTTCGAACTCGGCCGGTACGTCGACGCGCGCCTCGCGCTCGAGGGGTGGCCCGCGACCCTGGAGGCCGTCGTCGAGACGGTGGAGGAAAAGGGCGCGGAACTCGATCGACTCGAGCGCGCGCGACGCGGCCCGAACGACCACCCGAATCGAATTCCCGTGACGGTGGGACTCGAGGGGAGCGGACCGGAGCACCTGCGCGACGTCCTCGAGGCGCTCTCCGAGCGCGACGGCATCGAGGTCGTCGAACGCGGTCTCGACCCCTGATCGATCGCGGGCACCTCCGGTCAGGTTATTTCCGTCGCTATCCGTTCACGAAGGTCGAACGGTCGGTCAACGTATTTGGTCCCTAACGTGCTATGCTATCACATGGCTACGTGCGAAACGTGCGGCGAAGATGTCTCCCGTCTCTGGGACTACCACGCCTACGAAGGGTCGATGACCCACCGGCAGGTCCGGCACGTCTGTGCCGACTGTCACCCGAACCTCGGGACGCACGAGGGTCCCCCCGAGGACGCTCAGGCGGAGGAGCGTGACGTTCACGCCAGGGAGGACGAATCGGCCTGAAACGCCGCTGCGGGTCGAACGGGTCGCGACCCCGGCGAGGAATCGACCGCTCCGGACGCCGTCGATAGATTCGGGGTGCGAGCCACCTCGTGACGCGAACGGGCGTTCGAACCGGAGCGAAACGAAAAACGAAGCCTCCAGCCCTGACCGGCCGTTTTTGGATGGCGTTACGCGACCGTCGCCGCGGTCCCCGCGGCTTCGATCGCCTCGAGGAAGATCCCGATTCCGAGTTCGATCTCGCGCTCGGTGGAGTCGAGCGGCGGCAGGAGGCGGATCGTCTTCTTGCCGCAGCCGAGGGTGAGGAGGCCGCGTTTCAACGACTCCTGCACGACGGCGGTCCGTCGCTCGGGCGTGTCGAACTCGACGGCGAGCATCAGCCCCTTGCCGCGGACGTCCTCGACGTGCTCGGGCGCGCCGTCCCGGAGCAACTCTTTGGCCTGCTCGCCGCGCTCGGTGGCGTTGCGCAGGAGGTCGTGCTCCTCGATCGCCTCGAGGGTGAACGTCCCCATCATCGCGCCGAGGATGTCGCCGCCGCCGAAAGTGGAGCCGAGACGGTTCTTCTCCGACGGGAAGACGTCCGATCGCGATATCGTCGCGCCGACGCGCAGGGCCTTCGCGCTCGCGATGACGTCGGGTTCGATCGGGTAGTGGTCGGAGGCCCACATCTTCCCGGTGCGGCCGATGCCGGCCTGGATCTCGTCGACGACGAGCGGAATCTCGTAGGTGTCGCAGACGTCCTGAACCTCCCGCACGAACGCCTCGCTCGGGAACCGGTAGCCGCCGACGCCCTGGATCGGCTCGAGGACCAGGAAGGCGATCTCGTCGGGGGTGACGTAACCGCCCTCCGGAGCGAGCAGGTCGCGGAGCTGGGAGCCGTCGCCGCTGAAGAAGCCGCAGTCACACGAGTCGGCCGTGCAGTCGCGGTCGGCGCAGAAGGGTACCGTCTCGATGCCCGCGATCTGGGGGTAGTGGCGCGTGAACACCTCCTTGGACTTGGTCACCGATAAGGTGCCCAGCGTGCGGCCGTGGAAGCTGCCGGCGAACGCGATCCCGTACTTCGCGGGCGCCCGGCGATTGTGCGTGATCTTCATCGCGTTCTCGACGGCCTCCGCGCCCGAGTTCGAGAGGAAGACGGTATCCATGTCGTAGTGGCTCGAGACCTCCGTCAATTTCTTCATGAGGTGGCTCGAGCCCGGAACCTCGGCGGTCTCGGGGTCGGGGCCGGCGCCGTAGTAGAGGTCCTGGCCGGCGATCTTCATCGGCTCGACGAGGTCGAACGCCTCGAGTTTCTCGAGGATCTTCTCGTTGTCGTACCCGAGCGGCGCGGCGCCGATGTGACAGGTGAAATCGAGGAGGACGTTGCCGTCGACGTCCGTGACGAACGGACCGTCCGCGTCGGCGGTGAGGTCCCAGACGAACTCGTGGGAGTACTCGCTGGGCGCGGCGTACTCGCCGTGGAACTCGACCCACTTCCGGGCGTTGGGACCGGGGAGGGCGTCGGTGTCCGGTCGCGCTGTGTCCCTATCCATACACAATATACGTTTACATCGTACATTAAAACTTGTTATGGGGGCACTCGGTCGACGTGCGAAAACACGCGTTCGACGGCGGGGAGGGTGGCGCGTCGAAACGGGGAACTGTCGGCGGTCGGGGTCAGTCGTCGTCCGACTCGACCGGTCCGCCGGGGCCGGCCGGCGTCTCGGATTCGGACTTCGTCCCCGAACCGACGAGCACCGTCTCGTCCTGGAGCAACACCCGACCGTAGTTCGAACCGAAGTCCTTGATCAGCGCGAGCATCGAGAGGAAACAGACGAACGCGAACGGCGTGCCGGTGATGATCGCCGCCTGCTGGAGCGTATTGGCGCTCCCCGTACCGCCGAGGATCATGAGGATCGCCGCGGTCATGCCGAGGACCACGCCCCAAAAGATCCGGTTGATGCTCGACGGACGGGCCTTGCCGCCGGTGGTCATCATCGAGACCGCCAGCGTCGAGGAGTCCGCCGACGTGACGAAGAACGTCGTCACGAGGACCAGGAACGCCATCATGAACACCGACCCCAGTGGGAACGTCTCGAAGAGGATGAAGCCGGAGACCTCCGCACCCGCGTCGCCGGCGATCACGGCGCCGAAGTCCGCGACACCGTTGTGCTGGGACCAGACGGAGGTGCCCCCGATGATCGTAAACCACGGAATGGTGGCCGCCGAGGTCGCGATGATGCCGGTGAACGCGACCTCGCGAACCGTCCTACCGCGGGAGATGCGGGCGATGAACAGTCCGGCGAACGGGGACCACGAGAGCGCCCACGCCCAGTAGAAGACGGTCCACGTGTTCACCCACTCCGTGGCCTCGGCATTGCCGGCGCCGAACGCACCGGCGCCGGTGAAGAGGCTCATCGAGACGAAATCCGTGATCATTCCGCCGAGCGCCTCGATGCCGACCAACGTCAGGAAGAGCGTCGGTCCCACGACGAACGTCGCGACCATCAGGACGACGAAGAGGACCATGTTGAAGTTCGAGAGCCGACGGATCCCTTTGTCGACTCCGAGGACCATCGAGATCGTAAACAGCAGGGTCATCATCGTCACCACGAGCAGGATGCCGATGTTCCCCATGTCGATTCCCCATTGGTAGTCGAGCCCTTCGATGAACTGGCTCCCGATGAAGCCGAGCGACGTCGCGACGCCCCCGATCGTGGCGAACACGGCGAGGATGTCGATCACCTTCGCGAAGGGGCCGTCGAGGTTATCCTCGCCGATGAGCGGCGTCAGCGCCGACGAAACCCGCAGTGGAACGTTCTCGTAGTTGTACGCGAAGTAGCCGATCGCGATTCCCATGATCGTGAAAACGGCCAACTGCGGTAACGCCCAGTGGAAGAGCGTCTGTTGGATCGCGATCGGGATCGCCTCCGCGGAACCCCCTCCGGCGTTGAACAGCGGCGACGGGCTGTCGTAGTAGAACAGCGCCTCGGTCGGTCCCCAGAACACCACGCCCGCGGCGAACCCCGCGGAGTACAGCATCGCGAAGAACGAGAGGAAACTGTACTCCGGCGGATCGTCGCCGAGTTTGATCCGGCCCCAGGGGCCGATGATCAAGAACAGGAGGAAGAGGACGATCACGAACACGATCGACAGCAACGCCCAGTTCAGCGTTCCGAGCAGCGTGTCGTTGAGCGACGTGATCCCGTCTTCGACGGTTTTCGGACTGATGAAGAACGCGCCGATCACGCCCAGGGTCAACAGCGCCCCGAACAGGAAGACGACCGGGTCGATCTCCTCTCGGAACGTTTCGACCGCTCCCTTCTCCGACTGACTCATCGGTCTTCACCTCCGACCGAAGCGTTCGCGCCGTCGGGATTAAGACGACTGACACCATCCACCGTGCTTTCGTATAGCATAGTAGATTGCTCACCCCTGTAAACAATAAATGTTTCCCACTAGGGTTTACCATATACAATTTATGTATATTCATACGCGAGGCGGACCAGACAGGTGAGTGACCGGTTCCGGGCGACTCCGGCGCCGCCGGCGTGCGGTTCCGAGTCCGACGGTCGAACCGATAACCTACTCTCGCGGGAGGACTTGACGAAACGGCGCTCGGGAGAACCGCCGAGAGCCGAGGTCGTCGGAGAACGGCGCTTGCGACGCTCGAGGATGGGGTTGTCCCGTGACCGGTGCCGAAAACGGGAGAAATCGAAAACCGGGTAACCGGACGAACGCGGTCTGTCCGGGCGTCACTTCGTGAGTTCCTCGACCGTTCGGTCGCGGGCCTCGGCGCTCTCTTCGACCTCGTGACTGAACTCGTCGACCCGGTCCTTGATCGCCTCGCGGGTCTCCGATGACGAGAACTCCTCCGACATCGTCAACAGGCGGACGAACGCGCGGAGTTCCTCGTCGGTGAGCTGTGCGAACTCGTCGTTCTCGAGTTTCTCGACGACCTCGTCGACGTCGATCTTCCCGACCGGATCGACGTTGAACTCGACGTTGACCATCCGGTAGTTCGAGCCCGCGAGACGCTGTTCGGCCTTGCCGACCCCCTCCGAGAGCATGTCCTTGAACGGCGTGTAGTAGCCCATCGTCCCGAGGTGGAGGAACGCGAGCACGTCCGTGATCCCCTGGGTGAGCGCCTCGCGGTCCTCGTCGTCGGGATCGAAGACCGTGTTGCGGTCGCGGTCCTCGAGGTACTCGAAGAGGATGCTGAAATCGAGGACCGCGTTGCGCACCCGACGTCGAATGCGGTTTCGCTTCTGCTTCTTGGAGTGTTCGGTGTAGTCGGTCTTGCGGCCGAGGAGGAAGTCGCGGTCGGAGGGCGTGAGGATGCCGCGCGGTCGATCGGAGTCGGCGGCCGTCCGAAGGGATTCCGGCACGTCGTCTTGGCTCATACGTGACACACACAGGGGGCCGCGGATTAACTTTTGCGAGGCCGCGACCCACACACCGGAAAACGCACCTCTCGAGCGCCTCGACCGTCTCGAGGCGTGCAGTTGGCGTTCACCGTCAGGTTCGGCGTCGCCGTCCGCCGATGCCGCTGTCGGTCTAGATTCCGCGAAAACCGTTCGACGCGTTGCGCGTCACGGTCGGCGACTCGAGCGTATCCGTCCGGCAGGCACCCCGACCCGCGCTCAGACCGGCCGCTTCGAGAGTTCGACCGCAGTCTCGGCCAGCACCGAGACGCCGATCTCGAGGCTCTCCTCGTCGACGTCGAACGTCGGCGTGTGGTGGTTCGTCGGGTGGTCCGTGCCGACGAGCACGTACGACGCGAGGCCGCCGTCGTCCTGGACGCGGTCCATGAGGTAGGTGACGTCCTCGCTGAAGCCCACCTCCGTCGTCGGCACGACGCGCTCGACGCCGTCGACCCCGCGGGCGACGGTCGCGACGAGGTCCCGCAGCGCCGGGTGGCTGTCCGCTCGCGGCGACTCGCTGATGACCCGCGGCGCGACGTCGCAGTCGTGCATCTCCGCGGCGGCGTAGCAGACGCGCTCGAGTTCCGTCCGCATGTACTCCATGAGCCCGGTCGTCTCGCCGCGCACTTCGGCCTCGATCGTGATCTCCTCGGCGATGACGTTACTCGCGGTGCCGCCCTCGATGCGCCCGACGTTGACGCGGGTCATCCCGTCGGCGTGGCGGGGAATGGCGTAGGCGTTCTGGATGGCCGTCGCCGCCGCCTGCATCGCGTTGCCGCCCTCGTTGGGCGCCTTCCCCGCGTGCGCGCTCGCCCCCTCGAAGGTCGCCGTCACGTGGGCCATCGCCAGTGGCTTCTCGACGCCCGCGACGATTTCGCCGGTCGGGTGACCGAGGCCGACGTGGACGGCGAGCAGGTAGTCGACGTCGTCGAGGTGGCCGCCCTCGGCCATCGCCTTCCCGCCGCCCGAAATCTCCTCGGCGGGCTGGAAGAACACCTTCAGCGTCCCCGTGAAGTCGCTCTCCCGGACGGCTTCGATCGTCCCGAGGCCTATCGCGATGTGTGCGTCGTGGCCACATGCGTGCATGTAGCCCTCGTGTTCGGAACGAAATCCCTCCGCCGCGGGCCGATGGTCGTCGCCGGACGACTCAGCCATCGAGATCGCGTCGAGGTCGACGCGCAGCCCCACGGTCGGTCCCTCCCCCCGCTCGAGGACGGCGACGACGCCGGTGTGGCCGCCGGCCGTCCGCTCGAGAACGTCCTCTCGCACGCCGGCGTCGCGGGCCCGCTCGAGCCATGCCTCGAGGTCCTCGTCGTCCGGAACGGCCATCCGCGCGTCGCTCGCCAGCGCTTCGCGGCCGACGGCGATCTCGTCGACGCCGATCCGCTTGAGTTCGTCGACGACGCGGGCGGTCGTCTTGAACTCGCGCCATCCGGGCTCCGGGTGGCGGTGGAACGTTCGGCGAAGGTCGCGTAGTCTGTTCCTATAGGCCATTATTGCCGCATCTAGAGCGGCGAACTACTTAATCGTAGTCGATAGTCGAGAACCGATTGCGGACGTCGAGGCACGCACCGAACAGCGTATCGGAATCCGAACCGGAACTGGTGACCGGAAACCGTCGATAGGCGTGCGATTTCGGTGGAGGTGAACGAACGGTCGGCTCAGTCGAGGCGGGCGATCGCGTCGAGTTCGATCCGGACGTCCTCGGGTAGCCTCGAGACCTCGACGCACACTCTGGCAGGCGGCGTCTCGCCGAATCGGGAGCCGTAGGCCTCGTTGACGCGGTCGTAGTCCTCGAGATCGGTGAGGTAGACGGTGACCTTCACGACGTCCTCGAGGCCGCCGCCGCCGGCGGCCTCGACCGTCGCCGCGATGTTGTCGAGCACGCGATCGGTCTGGGCCTCGACGTCGCCGTCGACGGGTTCGCCGGTCTCGGGGTCGACCGGGCCGTAGCCGGAGACGTAGAGGGTGTCCCCGGCCCGGACGGCCTGGGAGTAGGGGTTGTCGGTGCGCGGTGCGTCGTCGGTGACGATCTCCTCGGTGTCGGACATGGGTTCGTGACGGCTGAACGAGCGTGCGTGGGTGCAGTAGGCGAGCTATTCGGTCGTCGCGCGCTCGATCGCGTCCTCGATGACGTCGAGCGCCGTGTCGGCGAGGTCGCGGGTGAGCACGAGCGGGGGCAGGAGTCGCAGGACGTTGCCGTGGCGGCCGGCCGTCCAGACGAGGACGCCGCGTTCGAAGCAGTGCTGTTGAATGGCGTCGACCACGTCGCCGTCCGGGTCGCCGTTCTCGTCGACGAACTCCGCGCCGATGAACAGGCCCTTCCCGCGGACATCGGCGAGGCGATCGTTCCCGTCGGCCACCGCCCGGAGGCGGTCGCGAATGTGCGACCCGATTTCGCGGGCGTGGGCGAGCAGGTCGTGGTCCTGGATGTACTCGATCGCTCGGGTGCCGGCGCGCATCGCGACGACGTGACCGCGGTAGGTGCCCGCGTGATCGCCCGGTCCCCACGTGTCGAGTTCCTCCCTGTACATCGTCGCCGACAGCGGGAAGCCTGCGCCGCCGAGGGCCTTCGCGGAGGTCATCGCGTCGGGCGCGACCCCCTCCCAGTCGCAGGCCCACCACTCGCCGGTGCGGCCGAAGCCGCTCTGGATCTCGTCAAAGATCAACACGACGTCGTTGTCGTCGGCGACGTCGCGCAGGCCCCGCAGGAACCCCTCCGGCGGCGTGACGATCCCCCCTTCGCCCTGGATCGGTTCGACGACGATGCCGGCCGGATTGGCCAGGCCGCCGTAGGGATCCTCGACGATCGACTGAACCTCCTCGAGCGCGTGGTCGACGGCCTCCTGCGGATCCTTCTCCTGGAAGAACGGGTACGGGTAGGGCGCGTGGACGACGTCCGGCAGGAGCGGGGTGTAGAGGCCCTTGAACTTCTTGTTCGAGGTGACGCTCATCGCGCCGGTCGTGGCACCGTGGTAGGAACCGCGGAAAGCGATCAGGCCGTCACCGCCGGTGTTGTACTTCGCCAGCTTGATCGACGCCTCGATGGCGTCGCTGCCGGTCGGGCCGCCGAAGACGACCCGGTTGTTCCCCCGCAGCCCTTGGGGGGCGATCTCGTCGAGCTTCTCGATCAACTCGAGTCGCGCCTCGGTCGGGAAGTCGACCGTGTGAACCAGCTTGTCGGCCTGCTCGTGGACCGCCTCGAGCACGTACGGGTTCGCGTGGCCGACGTTGTAGACGCCGATGCCCGCGAACATGTCTATGTAGGCGTTCCCGTCGACGTCCCGGACCGTCGCGCCCTTCCCCGACTCGAAGGCGATCGGAATGTCGTTCGGGTAGGCGACGGCGCTGCTGTCGATCTCCCGTTGCTTCGCGAGCAGTTCGCGCGTCCTCGGCCCGGGGACGGAGTCGACGCTCGGCGCCTCCTCGTCGTGAAGGTCTTCGATCGACGGACCTGCAGTCATACGTAGGCCCATGAGAATCAGCGATAAATAGTTTGTCCACACTATCCATATATCGCGTATACGGAATCTGTTACCATTGCGCTGTTGTGACGGCATCACCGTACGAGCCGGGCGGTTAACGATCCGGCTCTGACGTTCGCCGTCCCAAAATCCGATCATCGTGACGTTCGCTGTCCTAAAATCCGGCTCTCACGACGTCCTTGGTCCAGAATCCGGTCCCCGCGACGTCCTCAGTCCCAGAACGACTGGGTTCGCGCGTACTCGCGCTCTTTCTGGAGGATGTCGCGGTAGAAGTCGGCCTCGTCCTCCCGGTGTCGGTTGATGATCTGGGCGGCGTTGTGCGGGCCCACCCCCCGCGCGGCCATCGCGACCACGGCCCGCTTTCCGTGGCTCTGGACGAGGCTCGCGCTCCGGAACGCCCGTTCGGTCATCCGCCGTTGCTCCTCGTCCTTCTCCTGGGAGCGAACCGCCTGCACGACCTCGTCGGCCCACGGGTTGAGCGCCGCGATCCGCGTCGACCCGCACTCGGGACACTCTGGTTGCTCGGCTACCCGCTTGACCTTCGTCTTCGACTTCCAGTCGGTGCAGTGGGTACAGAGGAGGACGATCCGATCGTTCCGAATGCGCTCCCTGACCGTCTCGATGACGCTCGCGTCGGCGTTCTCCGGCGCGAGCAGTTCCTTCCCGCTCGAGCGGCCGCCCCGACCGACGGGCGTCCGTCCCCGGTGGGTCACGAGGTCGATCTCGCCCGACTGGATCCCCTCGAGGGCGCGGGCGGCGCGTTCGGCGTCCAGGTCCTCGTGGAACACCTCGCGGATCGACTCCTCGTACATCGGCGTGTCCTCGAGCGCGGCGAGCAACCGCTCGTTCGAGATGCGGCCCGATCCCCGGCCCTGCCAGCGCTTGAGCGCGCCGAACTTCGCCGACACCTGCGCCAGTCGGAACGCGAGGGCGTCCGAGCGCTTCAGGCCGAGTTCGACGATGGCCTCGACGTGGGCGGGGTCGGTCTCCTCGAGCACCTCGAGCACGTCGCTCGTGGCGATGGAGGTTGGCACTTCGAGTTCGATCCGGTAGGGATCGGTCTCGAGGCCGACCGAGGAACCGGCTCGCTGGCCCAGCAGCGCCGAGAGGGTGCGTCCGAGCGTCTCGTTCGTCTTGTGGCCGAACGCGGCGTTGAGCACCATCGTCCGACCCCGTCGCTCGAGGACGATCCGGTCGTTCGTGGGCATCGCCGTCCCCGTCGCGACGTGGTCTTCGAGTTGGGTGCAGGCCTCCTCGAGGGTGCGCTCGTCGGCCGGGTAGCGCCCGACGAGTTCGCGGGCGACCGCCGCGGCGTCGGCCCCCGCCTCGAGTTGGGGCGCCGCGACGCCCCGGATCTCGCCGACCTCCTGGGCGACGGGGTACGGGACCGGAATCTCCTGGCCGATCCAGGAGGGGACCTCTCCGGTGGGATCCTCGATGGGACTCACCTTGACGCGCTCCTCGTCGTCGTCGATCTCGGCGATCCGCCACATCTCCCCGCGCTGGACGAAGATCTCCCCCGGCGCGGCGAAGTTGACGACGAACCGCTCGTCGAGCGTGCCGATCCGGCTCCCGGAGGCGATGTCGTGGACCTCGTAGGTCGCCTCGTCGGGGATCATCGAGAGGTTGGCGTAGACGTACTGCCAGGTGCCGCCGGTCGCTCCCAGGGTGTCCTCGCCCTCGTCGAACCAGACGATCCGGTTCCGGTGCAGTTCCGAGCACACCTCGCGGAACGTCTCCTCGGTCAGGTCCCGGAACGGGTACGCCCGTGCGATCGTCTCGTACGCCTCCGCGACGAACGTCGTCCCCCGACTCTGGACGATCCCCGGTGCCTGGTTGGCGACCACGTCGAGGCTCCCCTCGTGGATGCCGGCGGGTTCGACGTGCCCCGACCTCGCGCGGCGCGCGATCGCCAGCGACTCGAAGACGTCGTCCGACCTCGTCGCGACGATCGTCCCGCTCGAGACCGCGTCCTGGCGGTGGCCGGCCCGCCCGATCCGCTGGAGCAAGCGCGTCACCTGTCGGGGACTCTGGTACTGGACCACGTGGTCGACGCTGCCGACGTCGATCCCGAGTTCCATCGACGACGTACAAAGGAGGGCGTCGAGGTCGCCCGCCTTGAACCGATCCTCGACGTCGATTCGTGCCTCCTTCGAGAGCGAGCCGTGGTGGACGCCGATCGGGAGGTCGAGTTCCCGGAATCGCGAACCCAGCGCCTCCGCCGTCTGCCGGGTGTTGACGAAGATCAGCGTCGACTCGTGCGCCTCGACGAGGTCCCGGATCAAGCGGACGTGGCTCGCCGTCGTCGCGTCGGTGACGAGTTTCTGCGCGAGCCGTTCGTCCTCCTCGGTCACCGCCGGTTTTCGGACCGTCACGTCCACGTTCGCCCCGACGTCGATCTCGCGGACTTCGCACGGGCGCCCGCCCGTCAGGAAGTTCGCCACCTCGCGCGGATCGCCGACGGTCGCCGAGAGGCCGACGCGCTGGAACGGCCCCGACAGGTCGCGCAGACGCTCGAGGCCGACCGCGAGTTGCGCCCCGCGCTTCGACGCGGCGAGTTCGTGCACCTCGTCGATCACGACGTGGGAGACGTCGGTCAGGGCCTCCCGAAGCTTCTCGCCCGTCAGCATCGCCTGCACGGTCTCGGGCGTCGTGATCAGGACGTCCGGCGGGTCCTCGGCCTGCTTCCCCCGCCGATAGCGGGTCGTGTCGCCGTGGCGAACGTCCACCTCGAGGCCGAGGTACTCGCCCCACCACTCGAGGCGCTCGCGCATGTCGCGGTTGAGCGCCCGTAGCGGCGTCACGTAGAGGGCGCCGAACCCATCGGGCGGCCCGTCGCCACTCACGAGGTCGTCGAAGACGGGGAGCATCGCCGTCTCGGTCTTGCCGCTCCCGGTCGGCGCGATCACGAGCGTGTTCTCGCCCGCCGAGAGCGGCGGAATCGCGAGGCGCTGCGGCGCGGTCGGCGTCGAGAAGCCGCGCTCGGACAGGGCTTCACGTACCGCCGGACCGAACCGCGAAAACGCCGCGACGTCCCCCTCAGTCATCGCTCCCGTGTAGGCGCGAGCGATGGATAAGACCCTCGCTCCCGGTCGGCGAACGCGTTCGCGCGGCCGATCCGGGCCAACATTCATTACGAGTCGTCCGCTCTCGTACAGCGAATGGCAACACTCGAGTTGGACGACGGGAGCCTCTGGTACGAGACGACAGGCGACGAGGACGCGCCGCCGCTGGTGTTCATCCACGGCGGCTGGATGCACGGCGAGGCGTGGCGGCCGCAGGTCGACCGCTTCGCCGACGAGTACCGGATCGTCACCCTCGACGTCCGCGGCCACGGCGAGACGGGACCGACCGATCGCGATCGCTACTCGGTCGACCTCTTCGCGGACGACCTGGAGCGCCTGCTCGAGCACCTCGAGATCGACCGGCCGATCCTCTGCGGGCTCTCGCTCGGCTCGATGATCGCCCAGACGTACCTGGATCGCCACCCGGACGGGACGGCCGGCGCGGTCCTCGGCGGCGCGGTCCGCTCGCTGCCCCCGATCGACGTGCCGTCGGGGGTGAAGCCGTTCGTCTCGCCGATGCCGGCGCTCGCGGCGACGCTGTCGCTCACCGGGCCGGAGGCGACCTTCCGGTCGATGCTGGGGTCGATCCGGGCGTCCCACGGCGGGCCGTGGCTTTCGGTCGATCCCGAGGTCCGCGAGGCGGCCATCGAGGACGTCGGCGAGATGTCCGCGGCGGAGTTTCGCAAGATCTTCGGCGCGCTCTACCGGTACGACCCGCCGGACCTCTCGCACGTTTCGACGCCGACGCTCGTCCTGTACGGCGACCGGGAGTACCCGCTCGTCAAGCGCCAGGGCCAGCAGGTGGCCTCGTTCCTCGACGGGACCGTCGTTCCCGTCCCGAAGGCCGGCCACCTCGTCAACGAGGACAATCCGACGGCGTTCAACGAGGCGAGTTCTCGGTTTCTCGCGGGCCTCGAGGCGGCCTGAAGCGGTCTATCGCTGTTACTCGGCGGCGCGCTCCTCGATCAGCGAACGGAGCCGATCGAGCGTCTGCACCCCGACCACCTGTTCGACCTGCATAGACATGTTCGCGGGCATCGGCGTCTATTCCCCACCCGCGTAGAGCGAGACCGTCGAACGCTCCGGACGCCGTGGTCCGCCGCGAGCGACTGGTTCTCGTCCACGTCGACCTCGGCGATCACCGCCTCAGTCTCGGCGGCGAGTTCCTCGAGGATCGGCTCGAGTTGCGTACACGGACCGGAGCACGGTCGACACCCTCGGCCGTCGACTCACTCGGTTCGACGCCAGTTCGGGGATTCCTCGAGCGCGGTGATCGCCGTTCCGAGACCGTTGCGAGCAGCACCGTAGAACCGCTCTCGACCGACGGGCGTGCGAACGCGGACGACGACGGTGTTGCCCGTCACTCGAAAGACCGATATCGTCCGTCCCGTTTTCGAGTGCGCCCACTCGCTCTGGAGCGTCGATTCCCCGTCGTCGATCACGCGCGTTCCCAGGTCCCAGCTCAGCCGAGAGGAGCGCGGAAGTTCGAACGGGACGGAGTCGGGGAGGGGGACGCCCCCGCACTCGCGGTCCTGCGGGGCGTGGGTGGCCATGGCACGCAATGAGCGCTTCTGGATTAAAAATTCACCTATCTCTTCGCCGGACCCGACTCGAAGCGCTTCGAGTCGGGAGATCCACCCAACGGGAAAAGTAGGGGTTCGTCGGCGGCACTGCCGTCGGCGTATTGATACCGGTGCCGTCGGCGTTCGTCCGAGCGGACCCGCAGCGCGGATCGGCCGGACGTTTCCGGGCCTACTGCACCCAGACCGTCTTTCGGTTCACGAACTCGAGCATCCCTTCACGGGCGAGTTCCCGGCCGTAGCCGGAGTCTTTGATCCCGCCGAACGGGACGCGCGGATCGGACTTCGTCATCTCGTTGACGTAGACGCACCCGGCCTCGATTCGGCGAGCGACGCGCTCCCCGCGTTCGCGATCCTGGGTCCAGATGCTCGCGCCGAGCCCGAATCGGACGTCGTTGGCCTTCCGAATCGCCTCCTCGTCGTCCTCGACCTCGAAGACCGCCGCGACGGGACCGAACGTCTCCTCCGTATCAGCCGGACAGCCCGGCGGCACGTCCGTCAGCACGGTCGGGGGGTAATACGCCCCCTCCCTGTCCATGGGCTCGCCGCCGGTCTCGACTGTCGCGCCCGCCTCCACGCTCTTCTCGACCTGCTCGTGGAGGTCCTCCATGAGGTCCTCTCGGGCCTGGGGCCCCATGTCGGTGTCCTCGTCCATCGGATCGCCGACCTCGATCGACTCCGTCTCCTCGAGGAACCGCTCGAGGAACTCGTCGTAAACGTCCGAGTGGACGAGAAACCGCTTGGCGGCGATGCAGGACTGTCCGCCGTTCTGGTTGCGCGCCAAGACGCCCGTCTCGGCGGCTTCGTCCACGTCGGCGTCGTCGAGGACGACGAACGGGTCGCTCCCGCCCAGTTCGAGCACGGTCTTCTTCAACTCCTCGCCGGCTTTGGAGGCCACCGCGCTGCCCGCCCCGCCGCTGCCGGTGACGGTCGCCGCGCGCACGCGCTCGTCCTCGAGGATCCCGTCGACCTGGTCGGACGAGATGACGAGCGACTGGAAGACGCCCTCGGGGAGGCCGGCCTCGCGAAAGACGTCCTCGATGGCGCGGGCGCAACCGGGGACGTTCGAGGCGTGCTTGAGCAGGCCGACGTTACCGGCGACGACGTTCGGCGCGGCGAACCGGAACACCTGCCAGAACGGGAAGTTCCAGGGCATCACCGCGAGGATCGGTCCGATCGGCTCGTAGACGGTCTTCACGTCGGCCCCGGACGGGCTCGGGTGTCCGTCGGGCGTCAGGTACGAACTCGCGTGCTCCGCGTAGTGGTCGCAGACCCACGCGCACTTCTCGACCTCCGAAACTGCCTGCTCGATGGGTTTACCCATCTCCTTCGTCATCGTCTCGGCGTACTTCTCCACGTTCTCGCGGAGGACGTCGCCCGCCGCCTCGAGGAACTCCTCGCGCTCGCGCAGCGGGCGCTCGCGCCACTCCTCGAACGCGTCGGTCGCGCGGTTCAGCGCCTCCTCGACCTCCGAGTCGGAGTCCTCGTCGATCGAGTGGACGGGTTCGCCGGTCGCGGGATTGATGACTTCCATGCATCGATCCCCGACGCGACGACGGATTACGCTTGACCCTGCTTCTCCCTGTGAGACGGAGGTCCCTCGACTCTCGCTCACACGAGAGCGGAGCGGATGACGCGAGGACTCGCGGTCGGACGGCGGCGATCCGTCGATCCGGAGAGCCGGTCCGCCGACGGAGGAATCGCCGATCGGTCGGAAGGTCGCAGAGAAGGGAACGACGCCGGGTCGGATCCGCGTTCGCTACGACGACGATACCTCGTAGTAGTCGGTGTACTTGACGACGTCGCACGCGCCAAACCCCTCCACGACCGATCCGTCGACGCCCTCCTCGCCGTCGGCGATGAGGGGGAGCCGTTCTTTGGCCGCCTCGTCCAGTTCGTCGTAGTGACAGACGCGCGCGTCGGCGTCGATCTCGTCCACGGGCTCGAGCGATAGTTCGTGTCTCATGGTAGCCTGTCACACCCTATGGAGTGGAACGTCTTCAACTTTTTCCAAGGGGTAATCCACATCCATCAATTCGGTCGCCGATTATAACGGTTTAATGTATACGTTTGACCAGAAGTGGTGGCGGCCAAGCCTACCGGAACTCCGGGCGGACGCCGCGGCCGACACCCGGTCGCGACCCGGCGCTCGTCGGACCGTTCGGAAGCAGAAAATCACCCCGTCAACCGTCGACGCCCTCGAGGGCGGACTCAGCGCTTCTCCCGCGACGATCCGCCGGAATCGAGTCGGACCCGGCCGCCGCCCTCGGTCTCCGGGAACATCTTGCCGGGGTTGAGGACGTCGTTCGGATCCAGCGCGGCCTTGATCGCCCGCATCGCCTCGACGCTCGCCGCGCCGTGTTCCGCCTCGAGGTAGGCTCGCTTGCCCTGGCCGACGCCGTGTTCGCCCGTCGCCGTTCCGCCGAGTTCGATCGCCCGCTCGACGACGGCGCCGTACAGTTGCTCGCCGCGGGCCACCTCGTCCGCGTCGGACGGATCGACCAGAACTGAGTAGTGGAGGTTGCCGTCGCCGGCGTGGCCGAAACACGGCACCACGAGGTCGTGCTCGGCGGAGAGTTCCTTCGCGTACCGGATGATCTCCGGGTAAGCGCTGATGGGAACGGTGACGTCCCCCGGGTGAAGCGGGCGGCGATCCGGATCGTACGATCGAACGGCGTACGCGAGTTCCTTCCGGGCCCGCCAGAGGTCGTCCATCTCTTCCTCCTCGTCGGCGATCTCGAACCGCTCGAGGTCGTGCGCCTCGAAGATCGTCCGGCAGAAGTCGATCTCCTCTTCTATCCCGTGGTTCGCGTGGAACTCGAGGAACGTCATCGGCGCGTCGGGGAGGTCGAGGCCGAGGTACTCGTTCGCCATCTCGGCGCTCACGCGATCGACGAGTTCGATCTTCGCCACGTCGACGCCCGACCGGACCGCGTCGAACACCGCCTCGCTCGCGTCCTCGAGCGTCGGGAAGATCGCCCGACCGCCCCGAACCTGCTCCGGGATGCCGGAGAGTTCGAGCGTCGCCCGCGTGACGACGCCGAGGGTCCCTTCGCTCCCGACGAGCAGATTCTTGAGGTTGTAGCCGCTCGAGGTCTTGACCGCCTTGCTCCCGGTCGTGATCACGCTCCCGTCGGCGAGGACGACCTCGAGTTCGAGCACCCAGTCGGCGACCTCGCCGTACCTGACCGTCCCCATCCCGCTGGCGTCGTTGGCGATCATCCCGCCGATCGTCGAGATGTCGCCCGAGGAGGGCAGCGGCGGGAAGAACAGCCCGTGCTCGGCGACCGCCTCGTCGACGTCTCCGCCCAACACGCCGGGTTCGACGTCGACCTGGAAGTCGTCCGGCCGGATTTCGAGGATCTCGTTCATTCTGCTCAGGTCGAGGCTGACCCCGGCGAATGCGGGCGTGGCGTTCCCCTCGAGGCTCGTCCCGGCCGCGTAGGGGGTGACGGGGACGCCCCGGGCGTTCGCTTCCTCCAATACCGCCGCGACCTCCGCCGTCGATTCGGGCCAGACGACGGCGTCGGGCGTGACCCGCCTGTGCTCCGGCGTCCCCCAGTCTCCGGCGTGGCTCTCGCGCGCGGACTCGCCGACCGAAACCCGCTCGGACGGGAGCACGTCGCCGAGCCACGAACAGTCGTATGACATGCGTTCACGTGCGACCGGGAGGCCCTTAAATGGTCAGTGGGAGTGACGCTCTTCGCGATCGTCCCGGGACGCCGTCAGAACGTCGGCGCGGGGACGACGACCACCGGCCGACGCGCGTTCTCGAGCAGGTCGAGACAGGTCGATCCCACGCCCTCTGCCTCGGGCGAGCCGCGGTGGGGACCGATCACGATTTCGTCGACGTCCCAGGCCGCGGCCCGGTCGCGGAGCGCCGTCGCCGGTTCCGCGCCGTCGACCAGGGTCGTCTCCACCGTGCCGGCGTCGACCAGGCGGACGGACGCGACGTTCATCGCCTCCTCGAGGTCCAGCCGCGTCGGTTCGCCGTCGACGGGGTCGGACGGGACGACGCCGACGACGGCGACGGCGTCCTCGGCCGTCATCCGCCCCTCGAGGTAGTCGCAGGCCGCCGCGGTCGTGTGTACGGAATCGGCTCCGACGAGGTACTGCATACGCGTCGGGAGGGGACGCCGCCACAAGTATCGGGGGGTGATCGTCCGGTGGGCCGAGAACGAGACGTGTTTCGCCGGATTCGATCGATCCGCTCACTCGGAGACGTCTTCGATCTCCATCGCTTCCATCTCCGCGACGACGAACTTCGCTAGCTTTCGTTTCGCGTGACCGTCGACCAGGTGATCCTCGAGGCTCTCGTCGTGCGGAATTTCCCCCTGGCACAGCGGACACACGACGGGTGATCGAGTCGCCATACGTCGGTCAAAACCTCTCAGGTGAAAAGGACGTCGCATGCAGTGTCAACGGCTTTTCCCTCTCGGTCGGTCGGCGGAACCGAGCGACGTCGGCGCGCAAACGAGGTGACGGCGGACGCGTCGATCCGCGACGGTCGAACCCACCATTCGATACGAATACTCGACGGTACAATCTATCCGATAACAATGACTTTATAATTAGTGGGTTGCAACCTCGAGTAACGATGTACGATCTCACCGGATTCCAGCGCGACCTCCTGTACGTGATCGCCGGCCTCGAGGAGCCACACGGACTGGCGATCAAAGACGAACTCGAGGATTACTACGAGAAGGAGATCCACCACGGCCGGTTGTATCCGAACCTCGACACGCTCGTCGACAAGGGGCTAGTAGAGAAGGGCGAACTCGACCAGCGGACGAACTTCTACACCGCCACGCGCCGCGGTCGCCGCGAGATCGAGGCGCGACGCGCGTGGGAAGAACAGTACGTCGACCTCTGAGCGGGGTGTTCTCGCCCCCGTTCGTCCATCGCACCGGTCGGACGACCCGGCGTCCCGAAGACGGGATCGAACCGTCGGCCGCAGATGAGCGACGGGGTACCGCCGGAATCCCTCGACGCGGTCGGTGACTTGCCTCGAGGCGAGCGGACGAGTCGGGGGTCCGTCGTCGACGAGTCGGTTCGAGCCACCGCACGAAGGCCCGTCTACGGAGGAACGTGGCCGTCGCCAGTGCCACCGAAACACAGATTTAGCAGGGGAGAACAGTACTAGGCGAGTCGATGACCGTCGGCGACGAGCACGGATCGGACCGAACGGTGGCCACCGAGCGCGTCGTCCACCGCGTCCGTGCTAAACGGACCGACGCGCGCCGGCTCGCCGCCGACAGAGCGGACGGCGGCGGAGCCGACGGTGAGAGAATCCTCGACGATGGCGATTGGGGTGTGACCGACCCGTGGCGGAGGTCGTAATCGCCGACGCGGTCGACGCCTACCTCGAGCGCAAGGCCGTCGGCGATCCCACCGGGTCCGGAGCGGGCGCTTACGCCTCGAACGCCGAATCGATCCTCACGCGCTGGGCCGCCTGGCTCGAGCGGGAACGCGACCTCACCTCGCTGTTCGCCCTCGACGCCGACCACATGCGGTCGTACGCTGCGGAGTTGCGCGACCGCACCGAGCGCGGCGAGTACACCGCCTCGACCGCCAACACGTACTACGCCGTCGTCCGTGCGTTCCTCTCGTGGTGCGTCGACGGGGGCATCCTCGAGTCGAACCCCGCGGCGACAGACCGTTCCGAGGCGGCGCTGCCGTCGACCGATCGCGGATCGAGCGGGGGCAGACCCGACGACGCGAACGACGGAGGGGACGACCGTTTCTGGACCGACGACCGGCGCCGCGCGCTCGAGGCGTACGTCCGCGACCGGGCCGAAACCGCGAACGGCGACGGGGCTCGGCTCCGGCGGCTCCGGGAGTACACGATGGTGTCGCTGCTCGCCCACTCCGACGCGCGCGGCGCTGAGCTGTTCCGGGTTCCCGAGGACGACCGCCGAACGGGGGCCACCTGGGACGACGTCGACTTCTACACCGGCACCGTTCGCGTCCTCGGCAAATCCCAGCGCCTCGAGGACGTCCCGCTGCCGGCGCCCGCCCGCACGCCGCTGCGACGCTATCGCGTCGTCCTCGACCCGCCGTCGAACGACTGGCCGCTGTTCCCCACGCGCCACGCACCCTCCATCGCGAAGCGCGTCCGCGCGGCCCTCGCCGACCGCGGCCACGACGAGGACGAGATCGCCGCGCTGTTCGACGACGCGACCGCGACCCGGCTCGCACGTGAACACGACATCGCCCCGCCCGCGATCACGACGGAGGGCGCCCGGTCGATCCTCAAGCGCCTCTGCGAGGAGGCCGGCGTCGACGTCGACGGCGACTACCTGACGCCTCGAGGGGTTCGCCACGACCGAGGTGAGACGCGACGCCAGAGCCGGCGGGACGCCCCCGGCGCCCGGACGTCGCTCCGAGCGTCGGTCGAACGGCGGGAACTCGCCGTCGTCGAGGAACGGCCCACGGCGCTCGACGTCGAACGCGACGTCGTCGACCTCGATGTCGACGTCGAAGCGGGCGCAGACGAGGCGCGCTCGGACGCCGACGAGTGAGTCTCCGACCTCCCGATCGATGACGGCGTCACCCGTTCGCAGCGCGGGGTGAGGTCGACCCGATACTGCCGCGGAAGAAACCACCGAAACGACGGAATCCGCTCGAGTTGCGGGATGGTCTGTACCGACCCGCCTCGACCCCGACAGGTGACGGGACCCTCAGACGAGCAGCCAGACGAGGATCGTCAGGACGATCGTCAACAGCAGGACGGTCGTCCCGATGCTCGCGCGGAGGTGAATCGTCGAGGGGCGACCGCCGTCGGTGGGACGCCGGTCGTCGACGTCGACGATCCAATTCGGCAGTCGGCGCGCGGTGCGGTCGACGGCTAGCGCGGGGTTGTTGCCGAGCCAGTAGCACCGCCGGACGAGGCCGACCGCCGCGGCGTCGACGGCGCGGTACGAGTCGGTCACCGCGAGCATCGATCCGCGGCCCAGGTAGTACGTGATCGGGAAGACCACGCGGGCGGGGTCGTGGAGGTCGAGTTTCGACAGCGGCTTGCGGATCACCGCGAAGCCGACCAGCGAGATCACGAGCAGTTGGGCGGTTTGTGTCAGGTGACTCCCGCTGAAGGGGTGGAGCTCACCCTCGCCGCCGGAGTACTGGAAGTGCGTTCCTTCGATGCCGGGCAGGAGGTCCACGAGTCCCGTCCACCAGACCCCGAAGAGGAGACAGGCGCCGCCGACGGCGAGCATCGCGACCGTCTGGCCGGGTTTCGCGTCCTTCACCTCGAGGTCGCTCTCGCCGTGGAGGAAGGCGTAGTAGCCGAGTTTGATGAACGAGAGGAACGTGCCGATGGCCCCGAGCAGCAACAGGTAGTAGACGGCTTCGTACTCCGGCGCGCCGTAGTAGTGCGGGTCGGCGGCGTCCAGGATCATCCCCTTGCTGATGTAGCCGTTGAAGCCGGGGACGGCGGTGATCGAGAACGCGCCGAGGGCGAATCCGATCGCCGTCAGCGGCATCTCCCGCCAGAGGCCGCCCAGCTCGTAGAGGTCCTCCTCCCCGGTGCGGTAAATGATGACGCCGACGGCCATGAACAGCAGGCTCTTGAAGAGGACGTTGTTGAACAGGTGGCCCATCGCTCCGGCGACCGCGAGCGTGCTCCCGATGCCGATGCCGGCGACCATGTAGCCGAGCTGGGCCTGAATGTGGTAGGACAGCAGCGCCCGCATGTCGTGTTGGAGCAGTGCGAATCCCGCGCCGTAGACGGCCATCAGCCCGCCCATGTACGCCAGGGCGAGTTCGCCCTCCGGGAACGCCCGGTAGAGAACGAGCGCGCTCGTCTTCGTCGTGAACACCGAGAGGAAGACGGAGGCGGCGATGTGCGGTCGCGGGTAGGTGTCGGGCAGCCAGGTGTGGAACCCGACGAAGGCGCAGTTGACGCCGATGCCCAGCGCCGCGAGCAGCGCGGGCGCCCCCGCCGCGACGCCGTCCCCGAACGCGAACGTCCCGACGTCCGCGTAGTGGTAGGTCACCGCGAACAGGACGAGCACGCCGCCGATGCCGTGGGCGAGCGCGTACCGGAAGCCGGCCCGGACGGCGTCGTCGCCGTAGTGCCAGACCAGCAGCGTGCTGGTCATCGCCATGAGTTCCCAGGCGAACACCAGCGCCAGCCAGTCGCCCGCGAACACCGTCGCGAGACAGGAGGCGACGTAGACGAGCGCGAGCGACGTCATGCCGCGGGGGGCGTCGCTCGAGTAGGCGTAGACGGCGGCGAACGTCCCGAGGAAGCCGAGGCCGAAGCCGACGAGTCGGCTGAAGTCGTCGACGAGGAACGGCTGGACGTCGGCGAAGCCCAGGAACGTCGTCTCGAGGTGGGCCCCTTCGGGAGCGACGAGCGCGACGGCCATCGCCCCGACGAGCGAGAGTGCCCCGACGGCGTGTCCGAGCCACCGCGGGAGGACGAGCACGAGCAGCCCCGCCGCGAACGCCAGCAGCGGCGGGTAGGCGTACGCCGCCAGCTCGAGTTCGACGCCGATGGGGGAGCCGCCGGCTTCGACCGCGGCGACGATCGGGGCGATCGGTGCGGTCATCCGAGGATCACCTCCCCTGTGACGGCCTCGACGATCACGTTTGCGAGGTCGAGGAAGACGGCGTGATCGGGGACGACCCCGAGGACGACCGCGCCGGTCGCGATGACGGCGATCGGCAGCAGCATGAGCCAGGTGCTCTCGGCGAACGGCGAGCGGCGCTCCCAGCCCGAGGCCGGCGGTCCGCCGGTGTGGGCGTCGTCGTGGTCGCCGTGGTGGTCGACGACGTCGACGTGCTCGCCCTCGACGGTGTCGGAAGCGTCGGCATCCGCAACGGTGTGATCGCTCGGGTACCTGTCGACGGCGTATTCGTAGTCGTCACCGTCGCCGACGTGCTCGCCTCCGTCCGGTGCGTCGGTCGCCGCGTCCTCGCTTTGCCCCTCGCGTTCCGCCTCGCCGCCGTCGGCGGCGACCGGTTCGGATTCGGCCTCGGCGTCCGCGGCGTACGAGCGCCGTTCGCCGCCGAGGGGGAACTCGAGCAGCGGTTTGGCGTCGTGGCGTTCCTCGCTCTCGAAGAAAGCGGTGTAGACCACGGGCCAGAAGTACGCGATGTTGAGCACGCCGGAGACGAGCAGGGAGAGGGCGAAAACCCAGCCGTAGCCGCCGAGTTCCAGCGCGCCGATGAGCATGTAGAACTTGCTGACGAAGCCGGCGACCAGGGGCATCCCGGCCATGCCGGCGGCGCCGACGGTGAAGGCGGCCATCGTCAGCGGCATGCGCTTGCCGATGCCGGCCATCTCGCTGATGTAGTCGGTGTGGGTCTCGACGTGGACGGCGCCCGCGCAGAAGAACAGCGTGAGCTTCCCGAACGCGTGGGCGGGGATGTGGAACAGCGCGCCGAAGACCGCCCACGGGTGGAGCAGCGAGAGGCCGAGGACGATGTACGACAGTTGCGCGGTCGTCGAGTAGGCGAGTCGGCGCTTGAGGTGGTCCTTGCGCATGGCGATGATGCTCGCCGCGGTGAGCGTGAACGCCGCCGCGACGGCGACCGGAACGTTCAGCCCCACCTCGCCGACGCCGGGGATCGAAAGCGGGAGGTCCCGGATCGTACCGGGACCGAAGACGTGGAGGAACACCCGGGAGACCCCGAACGCGCCGGATTTGACGACGGCCACCGCGTGGAGCAACCCGGAAACGGGCGTCGGCGCGACCATCGCGTCGGCGAGCCAGGAGTGGAGCGGCATCACCGCCGCCTTCACGCCGAAGCCGGTGACGAGCAGGAAGAACGCCGCCTGGGCGAAGACGGGATCGGCCGTGGCCACCTCGGCGAGGGCGCTCATCCCGCCCGCCTCGAACGCGAGCGTCGGCCCCGCCTCGGCGCTCGCGGTCAGCCAGTAGACCAGCGCCGTGCCGGCGAGGACGAGCACGCCGCCGCCGAAGAACGTGTAGGCGACGTACTTGCGTCCCGCCGCGCGCGCTTCGGCGTCCTCGTTGTGGGCGACCAGCGGGTAGGTGACGAGCGACAGGAGTTCGTAGAAGACGAAGATGGTCAGCAGGTTGCCGGCGAAGGCGATCCCCACCGCGCTCGAGAGGCTGGCCGCGAACGCGGCGAAAAATCGGGTCTGGGCGTGCTCGTCGAGCCCGCGCATGTACCCCGTCGCGTAGAACGCGGTGAAGATCCAGAGGAAACTCGAGAGCAGCGCGAAAAAGGTCCCCAGCGGGTCCGCACGGAGGACGAAACCGACGCCCTCGACGAACTGGCCGGTCACCTCGAACTCGTAGACCGTCCCCTCGAGGACGCCGGGGACCATGCTGGCGACGAGCCCGAACTTCGTGAGCGCGGCCAGAACGGACCAGGCCTCGCGGACGTTCGGGTGGCGGTGCGACGCGACGATCAGGAGCACCGTGACCGCCGAGACGAGGACGGCGGCCAGGGGACGGATATCCGTGATTACCTCAGCCATACGAAAACACCTCGGAGACGAACGGCTCGAACAACTCGAAGAACGCGCCGCCGGCGAAGCCGAGGACGACGGCGGCGACCGCGGCGACGACCGCGACGGCGATCATACCGATCGACACGGCGTCGGGGTCTCCCCGGACGCGTCCGTCGGAGGCGGGTGCGCGGTCGGTCGACGATTCGGCTTCCGGATCGGTTTCGATCCCAGCGTCGGAATCGGACCCCTCCTCGCGGTCGCCGCCGTCGGTGGCCACGGCACCCGACGGTCGCGCGGCCTTGGCCGCGGGCGCCGGAGTGAAGTACATCTTCTCGAGCAGGCGCGCGGCGTAGGCGAGCGTGAGCATCGTGCTGAAGAAGACGACGGCCGCGACGGGCCACACCCCCGCTTCGACGGCGCCGAGGCCGATGTACCACTTGCCGACGAAGCCGACGGACGGCGGGACGCCGACGAGCGAGACGAGCAGCACCCCGAGGGTCGCGGCGAGCAGCGGCCGTCCGTTGGCGAGGCCGGCGTACTCGTCGACGGTTCGAGCGCCGTAACCGGCGGCCACGACGCCCGCGCCGGCGAACAGGCCCGCTTTCGTCAGGCCGTGTCCGACGAGGTGAACGACCGCGCCGACGAAGGCCGTCTCGGTGGCGACCCCGTAGGCGGCGACGACGAGGCCGAACTGGGAGACCGACGAGTACGCGAACATCCGCTTGACGTCCCGCTGAATCACCGCCAGCGTGCTCCCGGCGACGACGCTCGTGACCCCGACGGTGACGATCACTTCCCGCACGTAGGGCGTTTCGCGGACGAACTCGACCCCGAACACGGTGAACAGTATCCGGCCGAGCGCGTAGGCCGCGACCGTCGAGACGAGGGCGGCGATCAGCGGCGTGACGCCGTCCGGCGCGTGCTGGTAGGCGCCCGGTTGCCAGGTGTGCAGCGGCCACTGGGCCACCTTGATCGAGAGGCCGACGAAGACGAACGCGAAGCCGGCCCTGACCAGGCCCTGGTTCTCGGCGACGGCGAGCTGGTCGGCCAGGTCGGCCATGTTGAGCGTCCCCGTTGCCGCGAACAGTAACCCGACGCCGATCAGGTACACGGAAGCGCCGACGGTGCCGATGACGAGGTACTTGAACGCGGCGACCGCGGACTCGGGGCCGTCGCCGCTGGCGACCAGCGCGTAGGTTCCGAGCCCCGTGATCTCGAGGAAGACGAACAGGTTGAACGCGTCCCCGGTGAGCGCGAGCCCGAGGAGGCCCGCGGTCAACAGGAGGTAGCCCGTGTAGAAGGTGTTCCCGCGCGGACCGCCCACGCGCGTGTAGGCGAGGACGCCGAGGGCGACCGCCGTCACGAGCAGCGCGATCGTCGCCGACAGTTCGTCGACGACGAACTCGATCCCGAAGGGCGGTTCGTAGCCGCCGAAGACGTGGACGACGGGCGAACCGGTCGCGAACACCTCGAGCGCGAGGGCGATCGCCCCGGCCAGGAGGCCGCCGCAAGTGAGCGCGGCGATGGACCACCCGGTCCGGTCGAACCGCAGTCCGAGGAAGATCGGGACGGTCGCCGCCACGATCGGGACGACGACGAGCAGGGCAGGGACGAGTTCGAGCAGCGAGAGGGGGTCGACCTCACTCATCCGATCGCACCTCCCGGAGGGAATCCTCGCGGAGCGTCCCGTACTCCGCGTAGATGCGGACGGCGAGCGCGAGCGCGACGGCCGTCGTCGCCACGCCGACGACGATGGCGGTGAGCACGATCACCTGCGGCAGGGGGCTCACGATCAGGACGTCGGGATTCTCCGTCGGGGGGACCATCGGCGAACCTCCGCCCTCGACGTACGCGAGCGAGATGAAAAACAGGAAGATCGCCGTCTGGAAGAGGTTGACGCCGATCACCTTCTTGACGAGGTTCTCGCTCGAGATGGTCACGTACAGTCCGATTCCGGTCAGGACGATCACCAGCACGTAGGTGTACCGGTTGACGAGCAGCTCTATCATCGTCGATCACCTCCGTCGTCGCGCTCGGGCGCGGATTCGTCGGCGGACGCCTCCGGTCCACGACCGAGACCCGTTCGCTCTTCGTCGCGGCCCCGCGAGAACCCGTCGGGGCCGCCGTCGGCTTCCACCGCCTCCTCGTCGCGGCTCGCGGGCGCCTCGAATCCCGCGGCCATCGAGAAGAACAGGCTGACGACGACGCCGGAGACGATCAGGGCGATTCCGCCGACCTCGATCCCCTCGATCCCGTACTTCTGCTTGACGTGCAGGACCTCGTAGAGGGCGTCGTACTCGAGGAACGCCCCGCCGAGGGCGACCGTCAGGAGGCCGATCGCGGCGAAGACGACCACGCCACCGGCGACGAGTCCGGTGAGCACCGCGTTCGAGAGCCACGCCCGCGTCGGTTCGATCCCGAACGCGAAGGCGATGATGAGGACGGTGACGCCGATCACCGTCCCGCCCTGGAAGCCCCCGCCGGGCGCGTCGGCGCCGTGGAGCGCCATGAACATCCCGTAGGTGAGCGTGAAGGGGGCGATGATCTTCACCGCGGTGAGGATGACCTGACTCTCGGTGTAGGTTCCGTCGACGTCTTCGGCCATCAGGCGAACACCTCCCGTTTGAGCGCGACGAGGACGGCGACGGCGGCGGCGAAGACGACGACCGCCTCGCCGAAGGTGTCGAATCCGCGGTAGGCGGCGAGCACCGAGGCGACGGTGTTCGTGATCCCCGTCCGTTCGTAGGTGTTTTGGATGTAGTGCTGGGTGACGTCGTCGGTCCAGACGGGCGATTTCGCGCCGACCGGGTACAGGTCGGGCACCACCGCGAGTCCGACGACGAGGACGAACGCCGCACACGCGACCAGCGCGGGGACGTTCACCCGCTCGAAGACGCGATCGGTGGCCGGTCGGGACGTCCGGGTGAGCGTCAGTAACAGGAGGATCGACGTCACCCCCGCACCGATGGCCGCTTCGGTCATGGCCACGTCCGGGGCGCGCAACAGCGAGTAGAGGATCGCCATCCCGAGACTGTACGCCCCGAAGACGACGATCACCGAGAGCACGTCCCGGAGCGCGGCCGTGGCCAGTGCAGTCGCGAGAACGAACGCCGCGAGCGCGTAGGCGACGAGTTCCAACAACATCAGTCATCACCCGCGTCAGTCGCGCCCGCCGCGTCGGTTTCGTCCCGTTCCACCGCCACCGAATCCGGTGCCCGGTCCGCGTACTCGGCGTTTCCGTCCCTGCTCCACGGCTCGACGCCCGTCTCGGCGGCCGAGCGGGCGATCGCGTGGGCCGCCGTCGGGTTCGTGAGGAACACGAAAAACAGCAACAGGACGGTGTAGACCGTCGCGTGTTGCCAGCCCAGGGCCACGGCGACGGCGACGAGCGTGAAGCCGGCGCCGAGGGTATCGACCTGAGAGGCGGTGTGGGCCCGCGTGTAGACGTCGGGGAGCCTGAGGACGCCGACGGTCGAGACGACCGTGAAGAACACCCCCAGCCCGACGAGGACGACGATCGTCCAGAAGCGGATCGCCTCGATCACAGCACACCACCACGTTCGACCGTAAACTTGGAGATGGCGATCGAGAGCAGGAAGTTGAGCAGCGCGTAGATCAGCGCCACGTCGAGGAACCACGCCTCGTCGAACGCGACCGTCAGCAGCGCGAGGACGACCACCGTGTTCGTCCCGAGGACGTTCACGGCCAGCAGCCGATCCTGGGTGGTCGGGCCCGCGACCGCGCGGTAGAACATCCCGATCGCGAGGACGACGAACGCTCCCGCTGCGGCAAGGAAGACCTCGTCCACGCCGACGCCGCCCACCCCGTCGGGGATCATATCTCCTCACCCCCGACGACGTCCGCGTCGCCGCGTTCGCTCGGCGTGGCGATGGCCGCCGCCTTCCGCCCGTAGAAGACGAATCGAACGCCCCGCTCGAGGCCGCCGTCGAAGAGGTCCTCCTTCGCGGCGGGGATGAGCGTGTGGACGATCAGCCGCTGGTCGTCGCCGCGAACGGTGAGCGTCCCCGGCGTGAGCGTGATGCTGTTGGCCAGCGCGAGCAGCGGCAGGCCGCCGCCGACGCGGGCGCGAAGGCGCGTCACCTCCGGGTCGATGGGCATCGACGGGCGGAGGATGACCGCCGACACGGCGACGTTCGCCTTTACGATCTCCCAGAGGAGGTAGGGGACGTAGATGGCGAACCGGACGACGCGAAGCGGCGAGTGGAGTCGGTCGAGCGGTCTCGTGAACGTGACGTTGGCGAGCGTGAGGGAAACGATACCGGCGACCGCGGCGCCGGTCACGAGGTCGAACGGGTAGGTCGGATCGCCGAGCACGAGATAGAAGCCGTAGGAGACGAGGAACATCGCGAACAGCCGATCGAAGCTCTCGCCGCTGACCAGCCGCTCGTGTCGGGCCGCCCGTTCGACCGGCGCCTCCTCGTACTCGAGGCCGACGATCGAGAGTTCGCGCTCGAGCGGCTGGAGGAGCGGCGTGGACGCGCCCGGCTGGTACTCCGGATCGAGGACGACGAGGTCCAGGTCGTGGTCCTCGGCGTAGGCGGCGAACACCCGCGCGAAATCCCGGGGGCCGAACAGGTACTCGTCCCTGCCGATCACGGCCGTCTCGACGGTGATCGACTCCGCGACGTCCGCATCGACGTCCTCGGTCGCCCACGTTTCCGCGCGGTCGAGCAACTCGCGGGCTTCCTCGAGCACCCGCTCGCCGTCCGGTTCGTCCACGTCGTTGGGCAGCGCGACGACGAAGTGACACTCCAGCGAATCGGCGTCCTCGAGGCCGGCCCGCACGGCGTACCCCACCGTTTGCCGGACGGTCACCGTCTCGGACAGCGGTACGAGTACGCGGCTATCCGCCACGGCGGATCCCTCCGGGCGACCGTCGTTCGTTACACATGGCCTTCCGTCGTTAGTCGACCCAAGCGCCACCCGGAGGAAAACTATTTCGTTATTCGCCAGTTGCGATCCTCGGCTGTCGAATTTAGCCCGTTCGCTCGCGTCAGGTTTCGATCGTCGGTTCGAAGGACGGGGGTGAACGTTCGTTCACCGATCGACGCTCGCGCGAACGAACCGACCGATCCCGCGCTCGCGAGCGGTCGACAACCGGGCCGGCGGAGCCGCGACCGATAGTTTTACAATTGTAGTTTCAGTATCCCAAATCGAGTTTATGAGCACGACCGACACCGTCACCGACCGCATCGAACTCGCCCGCGGCGAACTGACCACCGCGCAGATCGCCACCGGGCTCGCCCTCGTAGCCGCCATCTCGTTCGCGCTCCTGTTCCTCCAGGATCCCCTCGCCCACGACGCGATGCACAACTTCCGTCACGCCGCCGGCATCACCTGCCACTAGGTCGTCACGATGATCCAGACGTACCTCGAGCGCGGCGTCGTCGCCGGAGTCGTCGCCGGCGTCCTGTACGGCCTGTACGTGGCGGTCGTGGCGAACCCGATCGTCGGCTACATGGAGGGACTCGGCGGCCACGGGCACGATCACGCGCACGACCACGGTCACGGCCACGAGGCGGCCCACGCCGTCTCCGAGACGGCGACCGCGGTCGTGAGCGTCGGCAGCGGCGTCCTCTGGGGGATCCTCCTCGGCGCCGCGTTCGCGCTGGCGTTTTACGTCCTCGAGCCGGCACTGCCGGGCTCCCGGCGGGTCAAGGGATACGTCCTCGCCGGCGCGGGCTTTCTGACCGTCTCCGGCGTTCCGTGGCTCGTCCTCCCTCCGGCTGCGCCGGGCGCGGAACAGGCCTACGGCCCCGACGTCCGCCTCGCGATCTACGCCGGATTGATGCTCCTCGGCGCGCTCGTCGCGACGGCCGCGGTGGTCGCCTACCGTCGGACCGAATCGCGCGGGACCGTCCCGGCGCTGGTCGCCGGAGCCGTCCGGGTGATCGCCGTCGTCGTGGTCCTGCCCCTCGCGGCGCCGACGATCACCGAACCCGGCGCGATGCCGACCGATCTGGTCGCCGGCTTTCGGGGACTGGTCGTCCTCAGCCAGGCCGCCCTCTGGGTCGTCGTCGCCGCGACGTTCGATCGACTCCTCGAGCGGGCCGATCCGACTGACGATCCGGCGCGACTCGAGGAGGAGCTCTCGGTCAACGTCTGAGCGCCGCGTTCGCATCCACCTATGAAACGACGAACCGATCAGCAACGATCCCGCCTCGCCGCGCACGTCTTCGTCTGCACGACCGACCGCGACGCCGAGTACGCCTGCTGTGCCGACGCGGGCGCCGAGGAGACGCTCGAGGCGGTCAAAACCTGGCTGCGCGAGCGCAACGCGTTCTGGTCGCCGATCGGCGTCAGCGAGACCTCCTGTCTCGCACTCTGCAGCGAGGGCGGTACCGCGATCACGATCCAGCCGCGCGACGAGTGGTACTCGGACGTGCGCCCGGAGGACGTGCCCGCGCTGCTCGAGCGCGAGTTCGGACCGGACGCCGAGGACGTCGCGCCCGGGTGACCGTTCCGACCGGCGGGGTCAGGACGGGTCCTGGTGCCTGATCCGCTCGGCGGTCATCCCCGGCACCGGCGTGCCGCACTCCTTGCACTTCCACGACGGCGACGCGATCCCGGATTCCTTCTCGAGGTCCTGCTTGTATCGGAGGAGGGCACCGCAGGTACACCGGTGGGTCGTGAGGGACATGGGTGAGGAGTGTCGATGCAGGTCGATAAGTGATGCGCCGTCCGGAGCGACGGTCGAGGCGGCGGACCTCCGGTCGTCAGCATCGTTCGGCACGTGCGCTGTACTGGTCGTTCTGCGTCCTCCCCGTGGTCGTGCCGATGACCCACGAGAGGACGCTCACCGGGGAGCGGCGGAGACTGTGGCACGCAACGGGGGTCCGTACGAATCCTTTTGCGGCCGTGCGGCGTACGATTCGGTATGGGCCTGTTCGAACGGCTTGGTCGGAGAGTCGAGGAGTTCAAACGGGAGGCGGACACCGCGAAGGAGGACGCCGCGACGCGTCGTTGTCGGACCTGCGAGACGTTCGTCTACAGCGATCGGGAGACGTGCCCCGACTGCGGGAGCGAGGACCTCGTCGCCGTCGACCGCGACGGGTGACGCCCGCGGCGCCCGAACCCGACCAGTCGACCGTCGGGCTCCACACCGCTTGCTCCGGTCCGCGGGCCTCCGTTTCAGTTCGGGCGGTTCGACCCAAACAGTAACTTCCGTCGACTCCTCCTCGTACGTGATGACCGTCTCGTTTCCACCGTCGGAAGGGGACACGTACGCGTACGAACGGCGCTTCGAACCGGCGGAGGTCCGCCGGTTCGGCGAACTCTCGGGGGACCAGCAGCCGATCCACACCGAACCCGACGAGGACGGTCGGTTGATCGTCCAGGGGTTGCTCACCGCGACCCTCCCGACGAAGATCGGCGGCGATCTGCGCTACATCGCCCGCGAGATGGACTTTCGATTCCTGCAGCCCGTCTACACCGGCGAGGCGATCGCCTGCGAGTGCGTCCTCGAGTCGGTGACCGAGCGCGACCGCTACTACGACGTTCGGAGCGCCGTCGTCTGTACCAACGAGGACGGCGAAGACGTCCTGACCGGCGAGATCGACGGCATCATCCGAAAGGACATGATCGCCGACGCGCTCGAGGAGCGGGAGTAGGTCCCGCTCGAAGCGTCCGATCGATCCGGGTGTGACGCGTCCGTTTGACGTTCGGTAGGAGTCCGTATCCAGAACGTGTGGGAAGCGGAGTTCACCGACGCGATCGAGCACCTCGAATACCGACCGAAACCGGTCACGAGAACGGACGGAGGTGAATCGGGAGCCGAAACCCGTTGGTGTCTCCGGACGGGGTCAGTACACCGCGTCCGCGAGTTCGTCGCGGAGTTCGTCGAACTCCTCGAGGTACGCGCGACGGTCGGCGCGCAGCTCCGCGAGCGCCTCGTCGTAGTCGTCGACGTGGTCGGGAACGTAGAACTCCTCGACGTCGATGCCGGGGACTTCCTCGGGGATCGTCAGCCCGGTGCGGTCGTCGTCGGTCCACTCGATGGTGCCGCGGGCGACTTCGGTGAGGATCGTGACGGACTCGGTGACGCCGACGTCGACCGACTCGTTCCCGACGTAGCCGGTGTTGATCGCGTAGCAATCGACGTCGAGGCGCTCGATGAGATCGTAGAAGCCGTTGCCCTCCTCGCCCTCGGGGCCGACGATGAACGGGTTCGTGCCGACGACGCGGATCGATTCGCCCGCCCGCGAGGGGTCGCCCGCGCTGGTCTCGATCGATTCGCCGAGCATGAACGCGACGGCGGCCTGCTTCTCGTCGAGCTTCGCGACCGGCGGCATCAGGGGGTTCCGTGTGATGAAGAACACCTGGTCGACGCGGTCGAGGTCGATCTCGTCGTCGGCGCTCTCGAGTTCGTCGCGCTGGACGACCGCCCGGGAGTTCGACCCGTAGCGGCCCTCGTCGAAGTCGACGGTGCCGTCCTCGTCGACGGCGACGTTCTCGAGGACCGCGGACTCGTCGGTCGCGGCGCGGTAGAGACCGGGCTGTTCCTCCTCGGTGAGGCCGATGGTCTTGATGTATAGCCCCTCGCCCTCGCTGCCGGCGACGGAGCCGTCGGGGAGGAGCGCACAGACGTCGTCCTGGAGCATGACGGCCTCCTCGGGCTCCTCGAGCCAGCAGCCGTGGGAGGTCAGCGTGGACTTGCCGGTGGCCGACAGCCCCATGAACAACTGGCCGACGATTCGGAGGTCGCCGTCGGCGTCGCGGACGGTGACGCGCTTGCTCCCGGCGTGGAGGCCGAGTCCGCCGCGCTGCTTGGCGCGGTACATGAAGAGCCGGAGGAACGACTTCTTGGCCTCGCCGGTGTAGTCGCTGCCGAGGACGGCGGTGAACCCCTCGTCGGGGAGGACGCGGATCGCCGTCTCGTCGGCGTCCGGCACCTGAACGGTGTGGAGGTCGGGGTCGCGCCCGTCGGTCGGCTCGAAGAGGTTCGCCCAGGCGAGCGCGATCCGGGCGAACTCGACGGGAACGAACAGTCGACAGCAGAACGTGGCGTTCGGGTGCCGGCCCATGAGCCGATCGACGCAGACCATCTCCCGCTCGGAGGCGGCCTCCACGGCCGTCTCGAGCACGTCGTAGTCGGCCTCGGAGAACTCGTGGTCGACCGCGTTCTTCGTCCGATCGGCGCTGCGCGACCGGTACTCGCTCACGTACGACGGCGAGCCGTACTCCGTGGTGGTCTCGTCGGGAGACGCGAGTTCGCGAAGGTCCTCTAGCGACGGGTTGTACCGGACGTTCGACGCTGTTTTGGGATCGGGAAGCTGGCGAGCCAGCGGACGGGACTCCGTCCCGGTTTCGGACATATACGTGAACACCCACCTTCCTGACGTATAAACTTGAAGGGTTTTGACCGCAGTTTGTCACGACGTACCCAGTGAATCGGTGACGTACCGCGAATTACCCGACGAACGGGCCGAAAACTCCCGTACGGTTTCAGGAGGACAAGTATCTGGTATCTTATGGTTATGCGAAATTACTCGTTTAAGAAATAACTCTTATTCCGTCGAACGAGGGCTCGAAGCCGTCCCGCAGACGAGATGTGCGATCCCATCGTTCTGTCTGCCGGGCCGGGGAACACGTGGCGCGAACGTCGGTACCGGCGTTTGGGTATCTCGCGCCGGGAACGTTCGCCCACCCGGTCGAGTCGCCCGACGCCGATCCGCTCGAGTCGACGCTCACCGTCGAACGCAAGGGCAGCGAGCGCGGTTTTCCGAGAAAATCCGCCGACGGCGGCCGTTGCGATTTTCAGATCTGGTACTGGGGGGCAAAGGTCCAAGGTGATACCCCGTTTCTCGGGGCCCATGGTATTCGGTCTCGATATCGGAACCGCCGCGATTCGGGTCGCGACGGGCACAGCCGACGATCCGTCGATCGAGTCGATCCCGGCGATCGTCCTCCCCGTCGACGACGCCGCGCTCGAGGCGGCCGACGTCTCGCCGGCGGACCTCGCGATCGTCGAGCGAGACGGAACTCGCTACGTCGTCGGCGCGGACGCCCGAGCCGTCGCGGAGGCGGTCGACGAGGAACCCGAGGTGCCCTTCGCGGACGGACTCGTCTCCCCAGAGCCGTTCGCCGAACCGGCGTTCGACGCCCTCGTCGAGCGCGCGCTCGAGGCGACCGCGGCGGAAACGGAGGACGATCGGCTCAGCTACACGACCCCCGGCAGCGTGATCGGCGCTGCGTCGGCCTCCGAGGACCACCGGAGAGCCGTCGCGCGAGTGCTCGAGGGAGCCGACGTGGAAGCGACGCCGATCGGCGCGGGGTTCGCGGTCGTCTACGATCAACTGGGCGACAACAACTACACCGGCCTGGGGGTCCGCCTCGGCCGCCAATCGACGAGCGTCGCGCTCGCCTACTACGGCGTGCCCGTGCTGTCGTTCACCCTCCCCAGGGGCCGCGACTGGATCGTCGAACGGGCGGCCGGCGAGACGGGCCACGCGAAATCGCAGGTCGAAGGCGTGCTGGAGGGGTTCGCGCTCGATCCCGACGCGGCCACGGGCGGCGTCGAACGGGCGCTCGCCGGGGGCTACGACGCGATCGCGGAAGCGCTCGCCGACGCGATCCGCGAGGAGGCCGACGGGAGCGACGTGCGCGACGGCATCGCCGTCCCCGTCGCGGTCGCCGGGAGCGGCGCGATCGAGGGCGTCGAGTACCTCGTCGGGGGCCGGCTCGACGGCGCGAACCTGCCGTTCTCGATCCGGGGCGTGCGACTGGCCGACGAACCGTCCCACAGCGCCGCCCGCGGCGCCCTCAGGGCCGCCGCAGACGACGTCGACGGGTACGAGGCTGTCGTCTGGTCCGCCTCGTCCCTCGAGACCGGACCCGACCGCGACGACGCTGCCACAGACGGGAACGTACCCGCGCGTGACGCCGACGACTCGGAGCGAGCGACCCTCTCGTTCGACGAGGGACGACTCGCCGACGGGACGAACGGCGGCGGCGACGACGACCTGGCGAACGCCGCCATCGATCAGCTCTTCGACCGACTCGCGACCCGCGACGACGAGATCGAGACCGTCGGGGAAACCGTCGAGGCGCTCCGGGCAGATCTCGAGGCCCTCGAGGACAGGGCCGCCACGGCCTCGGCGCTCGAGGACCTCGAGTCGGACCTCGAAACGCTCTCGGACGACCTGGCCGACCTCGAGGAGGCGAGCGAGGCGTTCGCGACCGGCGAGGACCTGGCGGCGCTCGAGGGCGCGCTCGTGAGCGATCTCGAGGCGGCGGTCGACGCGCTCGAGGGATCGGTCGCCGCCGTCGACGACGACCTCGCGGCCCTCGAGGAGACGGTGTCCGCGGTCGACGAGTCCGTGTCGACGGTCGAGGAGACGGCGGCGGACGAGCGCGAGTCGCTCGCATCGTCGATCGAGGACGCGGAGGACGCGATCGAAGCCCTCGACGACGGTCTCTCGGCGGTCGAGACGCAGGGGTCGACGCTCGAGACCCGGCTCGAGGAGCGGACGAACGCCGTCGAATCCCGGTTCGACGACGTGCGGGCGGACCTCGACGAACTGGAGACGGCGACGGCCGACGACGTCGACGCGCTCCGGGCGGCGGTCGCCGACCTCGAAGGCCGACTCGAGTCGACGGCGGAGGTCGTCGAAGGCGTGGAAGACGACCTCGAGTCGGTCGACGGGTCCGTCGAGTCGCAGGGGGACGCGCTCGACCGACTCGAGGAGACGGTCGACGATCAGGGAACTCGACTCGAGGCCGTCTCGGGTCGGTTCGAGGAGCAATCGGCCCGGATCTCCAGCGTATCGGGCCGCCTCGAGGAGCTCGACGCGGCGACGGCGAGCGCGGCCGACCTGGCCGCGATCGACGAGACGGTCGAAGACGTCCGGGAGACGGTCGAAGCGGTCGAGGCCGACGTCGAGTCGTCCCGCTCCGACCTCGCCTCGCTCGAATCCGACGTGGAGCGGCTCGACGGGGACGTTTCGGACGTCGACCGGGCGCTCGAGGAGGTGAACGAGGCGGTAACGGCCGTCGTCGACGACGTCGAGTCGCTCGCGGACGACGCCGCCTCGACCGCCGACCTCGGCGCCCTCGAGTCGACGGTCGACGGACTCGACGACGACGTGCGTTCGCTCGAGGAGGCCGCCGGTGACCTCGAGGAGCGACTGGCGGAGCGGACGGCTACGCTCGAGGAGTCGTTCGACGATCGAGCGACGACCCTCGAGGAGCAACAGGACGAGCGGACGAGCGACGTCGAATCGCGCCTCGACGGGCGGCTCTCCGACGTGGAAACGGACCTCGCCGAGACGAGGGACGAACTCGAGACCGTCCGTCGACGCGTCGATTCGCGCGCCGACGGGGAGGACGAGTCGGACGGGCGCGCAGGAACCGATCTCGTTCCGTCGATTGCGAGCGGCGCCGGCGGCGCGGGGGTCGTCGCCGGCGGCGTGACCGCGCTCACGGGGGAGGCCCTGATCGGAGTCGGCGCCGTCGTACTCGGGGTGATCCTCCTCGCGATTCCGTTCCTGGTGGCTCGCTAGTCCGTCGGGATCACCAGTCAGTCGACGTTACTGCACGACGGCACCGTTCCCAGAAGACTCGACGGTTCGTGGCTCGGTTCGAACCCACTCGGTCCGGCCGCGATCCGTTAGTCGCCGACCGGTTCGACGTTACGCATCTCGCCCCCGCAACGCGGACAGGTGATGACGAGCGCGTCCGCGGCCGTCTCTCGACGCCCGCACTGGACGCACTCGAACGTTCGACGTTCGGTGAGAGACACGGGCGGCGCTTTGCACTGTTATGTGTTAACTCATTCCACATAGGGTCGAAATTCGGACGGTCGAGGTCGACGTTCGGCGCTCGGCGGCGTTCAGAGGTGCTCGAGCGCGCCGCTCACATCGGGGACGTCCCGCAGTGTATCCAGCGCGTCGAGCGCGGCGTCCGCTCGCACCTCGCCGTCGGCGTACTCGGCGCACAGCAGGAACTTCTCGCGCAGTTCGTCGATCGATAAGGGGTCCTCGTACGTTCCCGGCGGGCGCTCCTGGTATCGCTCGAGCGTTTCGCCGTCCCGCGTCCGGACTGCCACGCGGGCGGCGTTCGAGTCGTACGGTTCGTCCTCGTCGACCGTCAGCGTCACCCGCTCGCGGACCGCCTGGACGTCCTCGTCGCCGACGTTCTCGTCGTCGAACGCGGCCAGGTCGACCCGGTCGACGATCGCGCGGGCGACGACGTACGGCATCGAGAATTTCGCCTCGAGCCCCGTCGACGGGTCGTCGTGGTGGAGGGCGTCGGCCGCCCCTCGCGAGGCCGCGACGGTGACCGACTCGACGTCGTCGGGCTCGAGGCCGCGCTCACGGGCGAGGTCGGCCGCCCCGTGGATCGCCGCGTGGGTGTAGTAACAGCAGGGGTACTTCTTGACGTCGACGCCCTCCTCGAGGATCGACCACCGGGAACCGAGGTCGAGGTCCGAGAGGCGCTCGAAGTCGGGCGTTCCGTCGCCCCGGTAGAGGTCGAGGAAGCCGCGCTCGCCGTCGATCGCCGTCGGATCGGCGGTCGCCCCGTTCGCGGCGAGGAGGGCGGCCATCGTCCCCGAGCGGGCCGCGTGGCCGGCGTGGAGCGGCTTCGTCGACGAGCCGAAGTTCTTCTTGAGTCCCGAGGCCATCGAGGCCGCGACGTTCAGCGCGTGCGTCGTCTCCTCGACGGTCAGGTCGAGGAGGTTCGCGACGGCCGCGGCTGCGCCGAAGACGCCGATCGTCGAGGTGGCGTGCCAGCCGCCCTCGTAGTGGCCGGGGCTGATCGGACTCGAGACGTAGTGTTGCGTCTCGAAGCCGGCGACGTAGCCCGTCAGAACGTCGCGCCCGGACGCGCCCTCCCGCTCGCCGACGGCGAGCAGCGGCGCGACCATCGGAACGCTCGGGTGGCCGTCCATCGCCGCGAGCGCGACGTCGTCGTAGTCCAGCGCGTGGCCGGCCGTCCCGTTGACGAAGACGGCGTCCCCGAGCGGGAGCGACTCGTCGCGGCCGATGACGGTCGTCTCGCCCTCCTCTCCGGCGACGGTGGCCAGGGCCGCGGCCGCCACTTCGGTGCTCGAGCCGGCGATCGTCACGCCGACCGTGTCGAGGATCGCGCGCTCGACCAGTCGAATCGCCTCGTCCGGGACGTCGTGATACGAGCAGTCGGCGACGAAGGCGGCGAGGTCTGCGATCGGTTCGTTCGCGGTGGTGTCGGGTCCGGTCATGGTTGGTAAACGGCTTAGATCGCGTCCGCGTCCCGCAGTCGGTCGATCTCCTCGCCGTCGTACCCCAGCGCCTCGAGCACCTCCTCGGTGTGCTCGCCGAGGTCCGGCATCGGATCGCTGCGGTACTCGAGTCCGCCGAAGTCGATCGGGGTCTCGACGTACGGGACGGGGCCTTCGTCGGTCTCGAGTTCCTCGACGAGGCCGAGGTGCTCGGCTTGCGGATGAGCGAGCACGTCGTCGAGTTCGTTGACGTCGCCCCACGGGATCCCCGCCTCGGCGAGGCGCTCGGCCCAGTAGTCCCGCGGCTTCTCGGCGACGGTCGCCTCGATCTCGGGTTCCAGGACGTCCCGGTGCTCGACGCGCTTCTCGTTCGCCGCGAAGCGCTCGTCCTCGAGGAGGTCGAGGCGGTCGAGGACGTCCTCGCAGAGCAGCTTCCAGTGGGCCTCGCTGAGGATCGCGAAGTTGACGTACTCGCCGTCGGCGGTCTCGTGGGGTCCGTACGGGGTGAGCAGGTGGTGACGCATCCCGATGCGCTCGGGGATCTCGCCTCCGTGCCAGTACTTGTGGGCGAAGTAGCCGAGCCAGGAGAGCATCCCGCCGAACATCGTGACGTCGATCTCCTGTCCCTCGCCGGTGCGCTCGCGGTGGAAGAGCGCGACCAGGGTCGAGAGCGCGCCGTACATCCCGGCGTTGATGTCGCAGACGCTGAGCGGGATCTTCGCCGGCGCGTCCGGCGAGCCGTTCATCGCGATCAGGCCCGTCTCGCCCTGCATCACCATGTCGTAGGCTTTCCGGTCGCTGTAGGGGCCGGTGCGGCCGTAGCCCGAGACGTTCAGGTAGATCACGTCCTCGTTTCGCTCGCGGACGTCCTCGTAGCCCACGCCGAGGCGCTCGACCACGCCGGGGGAGTAGTTCTGCACGACGACGTCGGCTTCCGACGCGAGTTCGTGGAAGATCTCCGTCCCCTCGTCGGCCTTCAGGTTCAGTTCGACGCTCAGCTTGTTCCGGTCGACCCACGCGTGGGCCGAGGAGTCGCCGTAGACCACCGAATCCCAGTGGCGGTTGACGTCGCCCACGCCCGGGCGTTCGACCTTGATCACTTCCGCGCCGAAGTCGCCGAGCAACCGCGTACAGAGTGGCGCGCTGACGCCGCTCTCGAGGCTGACGACCGTGTAGCCCTCCAGGGCGTGCGGCCGCTCCCGCTCGTCCGCGTTCCCGGACATCTCAGCGGTCCTCGGGCTGGGTGCCGACGCCCTCCGGCCATCCCGGCGGTTGCGCGGCGCTCGGTTCGGCGTACTCGCGTTTGAGCACCATCGGCGTGCGCTCGAGACTGAGCACGAGGTCGCCGTCCTGGTTGTACGCGCGCAGCTCCGTCGTCACGATGCCGACGTGGTCGCGCGACTCGAGTTCGCGCTTCGAGATGACCTCGCTCTCGGCGTAGATCGTGTCGCCGTGGTAGACGGGGTTGTGGTGGCGGATCTTGTCGTATCCCAGGTTGGCGGTGGCGTTCACCGAAATATCGATGACGCTCATGCCTACCGCGAGGGCGATGACGAAGGTGCCGTCGACGAGGCGCTCGCCGAACTCCGTCCCGGCGGCGTAATCCTCGTTGAAGTGCATCGGGTTGAGGTTCATCGTGACGTTCGTCATCCAGACGTTGTCCGTCTCGGTGACGGTGCGCCCGAAGGGGTGCTTGTAGACGTCGCCGACCTCGAAGTCCTCGTAGTAGCGGCCCTGCCAGCCGCTCACCAGTCGGTTCTCGCTCGATTCGCTCGCGTCGTTTGCGTGGTTCGCGTCCGTATCGTCCGTCATGTCTTGGTGGTTCGCGTCGATCCGTGAATTAGCTGTCCGTCTCGAGGGTCCGCGTCCGCGTTCGGCTCAGTACGACCGGGGCAGTCCCAGCACGTTCTCCCCGATGTAGTTGAGCGCCAGTTCCTGCGTGATCGGCACCAGCCGGGTCAGCCTGGCCTCGCGGAAGTAGCGTTCGACGTCGTACTCCGTCGCGATGCCGAAGCCCCCGTGGACCTGCACGGCGACGTCCGCCGCGGTGTACGCCGCGTCCGCCGAGAGGTACTTCGCCGCGTTCGCGAGTGCGCCGAGGTCGACGGCGTCGTCCGTGGCGGCCCGCTCGGCCGCGTTGTAAGTCAACTGCTTGGCCGCCTGAAGCCTGGCGTACGCGTCCGCCAGCGGGTGCTGGAGCGCCTGGTTCCTCCCGATCGGGCGGCCGAACACCTCGCGCTCGTTCGCGTACTCGACCGCGCGCTCGAGCGCCAGCCGTCCTAAGCCGAGACACTCGGCGGCGATCACGAGGCGCTCCTCGTTCAGCCCGTCGAGCACCTGATAGAAGCCCGCGCCCTCCTCGCCGATCAGGTTCTCCGCGGGGACGCGCAGGTCGTCGAACCAGAGTTCGAACGAGTGGACGAAGTCGCTCGCGGACTTCGGAATCTCCGTCATCTCGAGGGCTCCCTGGTCGTGGGCGTCCTCGAGGTCGACGAGGAACATCGAGATCCCCCGGGTTCGCTTCTCGACGTCCTCGAGCGGGATCGTTCGGGCGACGAGGACGAGGTAGTCGGAGACGTCGACCCGGGAGGTCCAGATCTTCTGGCCGTCGATCACGTACTCGTCCCCCTCCCGCTCGGCCCGCGTCTCGATCGCGGGAGAGTTCGACCCGGCGTTCGGCTCGGTGAGCCCGAACGCCTGGATCGACGCCTCGCCCTCGGCGACCCGGGGGAGCAGGTCCGACTTGAGCTCCTCGCTGGCGTAGGAGACGATCGGAACGGAGTTGTAGACGCCCCCGTGGACCGCCTGGGCGGCGCTGAAGCCGCCCCCGCCGGCGGCGATCTCTTCCATCATCACGACGGTCTCGCGGGTTCCCATCCCCGCACCGCCGTACTCTTCCGGAACGAGGACGCCCATCCACCCCTGCTCGGCGAGCGTGTCGACGAACTCGTGCGGATAGACGCCCTTCTCGGCGCGGGTGCGCCAGTACTCCTCGTCGAACGTATCGCAGACGTCGCGGATGCTCGAGCGAACCAGCCGCTGTCGTTCGGTGAGCGACACCGCGTCGCGAAGGAGGTCGACCATCGATTGCGCCTCTTCCGTCAGACTACAAAACTCGACCGGTGTTGACAAACCGCTCGGCGAAGAGTATCACGACACTATCGGCGTGAACGTCCCTCTAAACGGCACGATCGACGACCAGTGTGTCAACGGAACATGCGTTTCGTTCAACACGACGGATCGCATTCGCCCGGGCACCGGGAACCGATCCTCCAGCGAGAATCCGCTCAGAACCCATTCGAACGCCCACAGTTATGCCTCGAGCGCGTGACGCTCGAGGCATGCACGTCGAACGCGACGACGGAGTGATGCGAATCACGTTCGATCGACCGGACGTCCGCAACGCGCTGACGAAAGCCCACGCCCTCGAGTTGGCGGAGGCGATCGCCGACGCGGCGCCCGAGGAGGACGACGCGATCGTGCTGGCGGGCGAGGGCGACGTCTTCTGCGCCGGCGGGGACGTCGGGGACATGCAAGGCGGCGAGAGCCGCGAGGACCCGCAGGCGGCCTACGAGGAGGTCACCGAGACGTTCGGGCGGATCGTCGAGGCGATGCTCGAGTGTCCAGTGCCGATCGTGGCGAAGGTTCACGGCGACGCGGTGGGCGCGGGACTGGCGATCGTCGCGCTCTCGGATATCGCCTACGCCGCGGCGAACGCGCGGTTTTCCTGCGCGTTCGTCCGCGTCGGCCTGATCCCGGACACGGGCGGAACGTTCGTGCTCCCGAAGCTGATCGGCCTGCGGGCGGCGAAGAAGCTGGCCTTTACGGGCGAGTTCGTCGACGCCGAGCGCGCAGCCGACCTCGACCTGGTCAACGAGGCCGTTGCGCCCGAAGAACTCGACGACCGCGTCGAGGAGACGGTCGAGCGACTCGTCGCGCGGCCGACGACCACCATCGGGCTGATGAAGCGAGCGATGCACGAAAATCTGGATCGCCACTGGGCGGAGGCGCTCGACTACGAGAACCTCCTGCAGGTGCAGGCGCTCACCTCCGACGCCCACGAGGAGGGCGTCTCGGCCTTCCTCGAGGGGCGGGAACCGGCGTTCGAGGAGTACTGATCCGTCTCCCGGAGCGATCGCCGATTCGAGTCAGTAGTCGGGTATTTCCATGCCAGCGCAAGCACCAGCGACTTGCTCGCATTCGTGGTGGTTCCCATCGTAATGTGCGCACACTTCGACGAGAACGACGAGGGAAAGAAAGTCGTCAACGCGGACGGCGACGAGGTCGGCATCGTATCGGACGTCGAACACGGGACGGCGTACGTCCAGCCCGACCCGGGAATCACGGACACGATCAAGTCCAAACTCGGCTGGGGCGGAACTGACGAGGACACCTACCCGCTGCAAGAGGAGGCCGTCGCCACCGTGACCGACGACGAGATCCGCCTCGAGAGGGAGATCACGGACACCGGAATGGGAACCGACTCCGGAATGGGAACCGACTCCGGAATGGACACCGATACTGGCACCGACCGAATCGGCGACCGAGACGAGGATCGCGACCGGACTCGCTAACGCCGGTCCCGCTCCGCAGGCGGTACGATCGCACCGCACCGTTTCGTCACCGTTCGCTTCTTTCCGTCGGATCGGCGGACTCACCCCGGTCGACCGCCGTTCGAGATCGCCAACCGCGCAGGACGAAGTCTCAGCGTCGCTACTCGGACTCCTCGTCGGAATCCTCGTCCTCGTCGCTCGAGACGTCGATATCTTCCGTCGAGTACTCGTCTTCCTCGTCGCCCTCGTCGCTCCGCTCGTACCCCGACTCGGGTTCGCGGCCCGAGGATTCGTACCCGCCGGACCGCACGCCGCCGGCCTCGCCGCCGTGACCCTGCGTAACCGGCTGTCGGCGCGATTCGCGTCCGCCGGCCTCCCGCGATGACGGTTCCCCTCGCTGTTCGCGCCCCTGCTGGTACCGGTGGCCCTGCTGTGATTCCTGCCCGTATCCGGACTGACCGCCGGTTCGACCGTACTGCTGTTCGGTCCGTCCGTACTGCTGTTGCCCCGATTGACCGTGCATCGATCCTCCTTCCTGTTGACCGTACTGCTGCTGTTGGCGTTCGGGCTGACCGTACTGCGTTCCTTGCCCAGTCTGCCCGCTCATCTGACCGCCCATCTGACCGGTTTGACCGCCCACCTGATTGGACCGTTCGAACTGGGAACCGGTCCGGGACTGCCGGTGGCCGCCCGTCCGGTGCTGGTGGCCGCTCATCCGGCTCTCGCTCTGACTACGACCGCTGCCGATCTCCGAACCGCCGATCTGTCCGCGTTGCTGGCCGAACTCGTGGTGCTGGCCCCCGCCCTGACTCTGCTGGGACCATCCTCCGGTCTGGCTCCGCTGCTGACCGAATTGCTGGCCGGTCTGACCGCCCGCGTGGCCGCCCATCTGACCTCCTTGTCCGCCCACCTGACCGCTCATCTGACCAGTTTGGCCACCAGTTTGACCGCTCATTCGACCCGTCTGCCCGCCCATCTGGCCGGACCGTTCGAACTGGGTGCCGGTCTGGAACTGCTGGTGGCCGCCCATCTGGTGCTGGTGACCACCTGTTTGCCCAGTCATCTGGCCAGTTCGTCCCTGTTGTTCCTGCTGACCGGCCATCATCTGGGACGTCCCCTGTTGCATCCCTTGCATCCCTCGTTCCATCGCCTGCTCCATTCCGGGCACGACGGTTTCGACGCCCTGGAGGTAGTTTTGTAGCAGGGACTTCGTGATCTCGAGGCCCTGCCGCTGGGCGGTGTCCTGCCACTCGAGGGCGCTCAGCGCCATCCGCGCGGCGCTCTGCTGGACCTTCATCGCCTGCTCGAGCGCCTGCTGGCTCTGGTTGAGTGTCGTTTCCTGGAAGTTCGACGCGATCGATCGCTGCTGGGGTTGTTGGTCTGTCATCGGTGATTCGCGCGAGGAAATCGCTCCCCGTTCGTGACCGACGGCGACCGAGTTTTAGATAAAGGCGGTCGTCGGTTCCAGCGCGAAGGACCTCACCAACCGCGTGAAACGGTTCCGGCACGGCGATAAGGGGTCACAACGCGGGGATGTATACAATCTGACTAGAATGCCCCTGTCGCCCCCCGTGATCCGCCGTTTCGTCGGCAAACGACGGATTAGTCGATCGAAACAGACCCTTACGATCGCGGCTCTCGGAAGCGACGTCTCCGCCGACCGGTTTGCGTACCGAACGTTGGCGAACTCGACACCAACTCGGCGAAAGTCGGACGTGATTGAGGGCGTCGTAGGGCCCGGCGTGAATCGAATCGACGGCGATCGATCATCCGGTTCGACCGCGGTTACGTACCGGGTTCGCCGTGGGTCACCCCATCGCGCCGTTCGGCCTTCATCCGGCGCAGCGCCGCGCGGGCGTTGCCGGCGTCGTAGCCGAAGAGGACGTCATTCGCGTACGAGCCCGCGACCTCCGCGGCGTGGATGAGGTCGTCGACGTCGACGTCGACCGCGTACAGTTCGACGCTGAACGGCGTCTCGAGGCGGCTCTCGAACCCCTTCGCGATGATCTTGAGCCAGTAGGTGGTTCCGTAGGCCGTGTCGTACAGCGGGATCACGAACTCGTCGACGAGATCGGAGAGGGCCTCGAGGTCGAGGCCGGCGCGTTCGTGGAGGTGGCCCGGGTAAGGGTCGGGGTAGAGCGTCAGGTAGACGCGACCGGGGATTCGCTCGACGGCCCTCTCGACGAACGCGGTGATGACGCTCGCGCGCCACTCGAACCGGTCGTCGTACTCGCTTTCGGCGAACCGGCGCTCGCACTCGTCGCAGCGACAGTACTCGGGTCGGGGAAAGCCCACGTCGTCGAGGCGGACGTCATCGCTGGCCGCGACGCAGTCGTCGACGATCTCGAGCAGGCCCTCGCGGTACTCCTCCCTCGAGGGGCAGATGTAGGCCCAGTCGAAGTAGGGCTCCTCGCGCGTCGCCCGCCGCCCCTCGTCGTCGATCGGGACGAGCGACGGTTCGGCGTCCGCGGCGGCGTTGTCGCCGAAGCAGGAGACCATGTTGACCGCGTCCGGGAGCGGATCGGCGGACCGTCCGGTGACGTCTTTGACCTCGTAGAAGCCGCGGTCGAACTCGGGCCACCGTACTTCCTCCGCGTTACGCGTGACGACGCCGTACATGAGCGGTGGTACGACGCCGCACGGGTAAGCCGTTCGGTCTCGGGCGGTGTTCGGGGATCCGTACGGGTCGGGTCGCGTCCGGCCGTTCGGGTGGTCGCTCGTCGATCGGTTCACTCGGAGGGTTCGTAGTCCACTTCGACGTCGGAGGAACCGCCGGCGACGACTTTCCACAGGACGGCGATTACGGCCAGCGCGATCACGAACTTGATGGTTCGGGACATGGTCACGAGAATGTTCTATCGCTGACTACTTAGAGATTCTGGAGACTCTCTTCGAAAGCGACAGGTGTGCACGGAATCGTCCCCCACGGGAACGCTCGGACGGCGTCCACACCGACGCCGCGAGGGTGCGGTCGACTCGAAGCCGGCAGAAACCGGCGGTACCCGGCGTTTGCGCGCCGGTTACGTGTCGATCAGCGAGGCGATGTCGTCGCGGACGATCCGCTCGCAGTAGGAACACCGGACAGCGTCGTCGAGCACCTCGAACCGGGAGGTGACCGGTTCGTCGTCGCTCGTGATGCACCCGGCGTTCGGACACGACAGGACGCCCTCGACGACGTCCGGTCGCTCGACGCGGTGTTTCTCGATCACGTCGTACTCCCGGACGATGTTGATCGTCGCGTCCGGGGCGATCAGCGAGAGGACGTCGACCTCGTCCTGGCTCAGCTCCCGGCCCTCGACCTTGACGATATCCTTGCGGGCCAGCCGATCCGACGGGACGTTCATCCCCACGGAGACCTCCTCGCCCTCGCTCCCGTCGATGCCGAGGATCGCGAGCACGTTCAGCGCCTGACCGGCCCGAACGTGGTCGATGACGGTCCCGCTTCGGATCTTGCTCACGCGGAGCTTGTGGTTCGCGTCGTCGGTTCCGTCGTCGCGACGGTCGCTTCGGTCACTCATCCCGATCACCTCGAGTCGGTTCGCCGAGGAGCACGTCGAGCAGCGCCATCCGGACCGGCACGCCGTTGTGGGCCTGCTCGAAGTAGGCGGCGTGGTCGGTCTCGTCGATCTCGGGGGCGATCTCGTCGACCCGCGGGAGCGGGTGCATCACCGTGAGGTCGTCGCGGGCGTCCTCGAGCACGTCGGCGTCGATCTGATACTCCCCGGCCACCTCACGGTACTCCTGTTCCTCCGGGAACCGCTCGCGCTGGATGCGGGTGACGTAGAGGACGTCCAGCGACGGCAGGACCTCCTCGAGTCCATCGTGCTCGCGTACCGACGCCCCCTGCTGGTGGAGGTCGTAGACGACCTCTCGCGGAAGCTGCAGGCTCTCGGGGCTGATGAAGTGCTGGTTGGCGTCGAAGTTCGTCAGCGCGTAGGCGAGCGAGTGAACGGTTCGGCCGTACTTCAGGTCGCCCATGATCCCGATCGTCAGGTCGTCGAGCCCCGCGTTCTCGCGGATCGTGTAGAGGTCGAGGAGCGTCTGGGTCGGGTGGTGGCCCGCGCCGTCCCCGGCGTTCACAAGCGGCACGTCGACGAACGCGGCCGCCATCGTCGCCGCCCCCTGCCTGGGGTGGCGCAGGACGAGCGCGTCGGCGTAGCCCTCGATGACCCGGACCGTGTCCGCGAGCGTCTCGCCCTTCTTCACGCTCGAGGATTCGACTGATCCCATGTCGACGACGTCGCCCCCGAGGCGCTTCATCGCCGTCTCGAAGCTCATCTTCGTCCGCGTGCTCGGTTCGAAGAAGAGCAGTCCGAGGAGTCGGCCGTCGTGGCGGTGCGCGACGGCGTCCGGATCGGCGGCGATCTCGGCGGCGTGGTCGAGCACGGCTTCGATGTCCGCCCGGGAGAGTTGTTTACTCGTGATGAGGTGATCGTGGCGCATCTGTACGTCTGTTCGTGTAGGCTGTGCCGTTCCCCCTTGAATCTCTCCCTTCTCGGCGTCCGTCCGGAGCGTCGATCGGGACGGGCCAACGGCGCCGATCGACCGATCTATTCGAAGCGGAACCCGTAATCCGAGGGGGAACCCGAAGCCGCCGAAATCGGTCGCCGTACCCGACGGTGGGACGGGGAGTGGTTTTTATGATTTCACATAAATAATAGTGCGTATGGCAATCGAAAATCCGCGCGACCGGCAACGAGATCCGGGGCCGTCGGGAGGGGTGCTCGATCACGATCGGCCCGACGTGGAGGCGTACGCCGCGGTCGCCAGCGCGCTCAGGGAACGAGTCGACGGCGACGTGCGGTTCGACGAGTACACCCAGATACTGTACGCGAGCGACGGGAGCATCTACCAGGCCCGTCCCGCGGGCGTCGTCATCCCTCGCGACGTGGACGACGTTCGGGCCGCCGTCGCGGTCGCGGGCGAGTACGACGTTCCGATCCTCCCGCGAGGCGCCGGTTCGTCCCTCGCCGGACAGGCCGTCGGGCGGGGCTGTATCGTGCTCGACTTCTCGAAGTACATGAACGACGTGCTCGCGGTCGACGCCGACGCGAAGCGCGCGACCGTTCAGCCGGGAGTCGTCCAGGACCACCTCGACGCCCACCTCGAGCAGTACGGGCTCAAGTTCGCCCCGGATCCGGCGTCCTCGAATCGAGCGACGGTCGGCGGCGGGATCGGGAACAACTCCACCGGCGCTCACTCGGTCCGGTACGGGATCACCGACGCGTACACGGAGGAGGTGAAAGCCGTGCTCGCCGACGGGTCCCTCCTGCACGCGAGGGAGGTCGTCCTGGATAGCGAGGAGTACGAGGGGATCGTGGCCGGAGACGACCTCGAGGCGCGAATCTACCGGACCGTCCGCCGGCTGGTCGACGAGCACGAGGACGAGATCGCGGACCGCTACCCGTCGCTGAAACGCTCGGTGTCGGGGTACAACCTCCAGAAGGTCGTCTACGAAAACGAGGACGGCGAGGAGGTCATCAACCTCGCGAAGCTCTTCGTCGGCGCGGAGGGGACCCTCGGTGTGGTCGTCGAAGCGACGGTCTCGCTCGTGACGAGGCCGGAGGAGACGGCGCTCGCCGTCTACTTCTTCGAGGACCTGATCGACGCGATGGAGGCGGTCCCGGAGGCGCTCGAGTTCCCGGTGAGCGCCGTCGAACTGATGGACGACGAGGTGTTCCGGCTCGCCCGCGAGTCGGACGGCTACGCGGAGTACGCCGAACCGATTCCCACGGCGGCCACGGCGGCCCTGATGCTCGAGTGGGACGACGAACTCGTCGACGACTTCGAGGACGCGGTCGGCGAGACGAACGAGCGGTTCCTCGAGGAGGGGGGCGCGTTCGACGTCATCGAAGCGTACGCCGAGGAGGATCAGGCGGACCTGTGGAAGCTCCGGAAGGCGTCGATCCCGCTGCTCATGAGCCTCGAGGGGGACCCCAAACCGTACCCGTTCATCGAGGACGCGACGGTCCCCCCCGAGGAGCTCGCCGAGTACGTCCAGAAATTCGAGGCCGTCCTCGACGACCACGACACATCGGCCGCCTACTTCGCCCACGCCGGCTCCGGAACGCTGCACATCCGCCCGATCCTCAACCTCAAGCGGGGGGAGGGCATCGAGACGATGCACTCCATTACGGACGACGTGACCGACCTCGTGCTGGAACACCACGGCGCGTTCTCCGGCGAGCACGGCGACGGAATGGCGCGCACGGAGTTCAATCCGAAGATGTACGGCGACGACCTCTGGCGGGCGTTCAAGGAGTTGAAGACGGCGTTCGATCCCGAGTGGCTGATGCACCCCGGTAACGTCGTCTACCGCGACGGCCCCGAAGACCCGGGACCGGACTCCGATCGCGGGGTCGGCGCCGACATGCGAGAGAACCTCCGGTACGGCGCCGACTACCAGTCGCTCGAGCCCCGGACGACCCTCGACTTCGACGACGACGGCGGATTCTCCCACCTCGTGGAACTGTGTAACGGGTGTGGAACGTGTCGACAGACGACCTCGGACGTGATGTGTCCGACCTACAGGGCGTCGAAGGAGGAGATCCAGACGACCCGGGGGCGAGCGAACATGCTCCGAGCGGCCATCTCCGGCGAGCTTCCGCCCGAGGAGCTCCACTCGTCGACGTTCCAGGAGCAGGTGCTCGATCTCTGCGTCGGCTGCAAGGGCTGCAAGAGCGACTGTCCCACCGGCGTCGACCTGGCGAAACTGAAGGCGGAGGTGAAACACCAGTACCACCGGGAAAACGGGTCGAGCCTTCGGTCGCGGCTGTTCGGCGACATCGACCGGTACGCGGCGCTCGGGAGCGCGCTGGCGCCGCTCTCCAACGTCGGGCCGACGCTCCCCGGTGCGAGGCTGGTCATGGAGAAACTCCTCGGTATCGCGCCGGAGCGCGAACTGCCGACGTTCCGTCGGGAGACGCTACGGGACTGGTTCCGCTCGCGAGGGGGGTCGACCGTCCCGCGGGACGACGCCGCCGGGAAGGTGATCCTGTTCCCGGACACGTTCACGAACTACTGCTACCCCGAACCGGGCAAAGCGGCCGTCGAGGTGCTCGAAACGGCCGGCTATCGCGTCCTCGTTCCGGACTCCCTCGCTCCGAGCGGCCGCGCCGCATTTTCGACGGGCTTTCTCGACCGGGCCAGGGAGCACGCGAAGCACAACGTGCGCGAACTCCGGCCGTTCGTCGACAACGGGTGGACCGTCGCGTTCGTCGAACCGTCCGACGCGGTCATGTTCCAGGACGAGTACCTCGACCTCCTCGACGGCGAGGACGTCGAACTCGTCGCCGGATCGTCCTACGGTATCATGGAGTTCCTCGACGCCGCCCGCCTCGAGGACGAACTCCGGGTCGACGCGCCCGACGAGGCCCTCACGTACCACGGCCACTGCAACCAGAAGGCGACGAACAAGGACCACCACGCGGTGGGGGTCCTGCGCCGCGTCGGCTACGAGGTCGACCCGCTCGACTCGAGTTGCTGCGGCATGGCGGGGTCGTTCGGCTACGAGGCCGAGCACTACGAGCTGTCGCAGGCGATCGGTCGAATCCTCTTCGATCAGGTGGAACGGAGTTCGGGGGACGTCGTCACCGCGCCGGGGGCGTCCTGTCGGACCCAGCTCGGCGACCGCCCCGGGGCGTCGAAGCCGCCACACCCCGTCGAGAAGGTCGCCGAGGCGGTCGTCGGACCGAAACGGAGGGCCGACGACGACCAGGGGGCGTCGGACACGGCCGATCGGAGAATCGTAGCCGACGGCGAGTAGGGGACCTGGACCGTCGACCCCGATCGACTTCTCCGTCGGCGACCGGATCGTGGACGCCCGGATCCTCGCTGCGGAACCCTCGGCCCAGGGCCGTCAGCTCCCGACGGCCATCGCGCGGTCGACGACGTCCTCGCCGTAGCGCTCGGCGAGGTCGTCTCGCTGGTCGGGTCGGTTCTCGTAGACGTCCTGGAACAGCGCGACCGGTACCATCATCGCCTGGTACGTCGCCTCGTCCCACATTCGGTCGGAGCTCACGTCGACCTCGACGCCGTCGATACGGATCGTCGCCGACCGCGTCATGGCGATCGCACCCCGTCCAGCCTCCTTCGCCTCTTCGAACTCCTCCATGGAGTCGACGACGTCGTTCATGCTCGGAACGTAGTCCACGAGGGCGAGCAGTTCCTCCCGAAGCTCGTCCTCGTCGGCGAGACGCCGTTCGTCGCTTCCGACGGTGAGGACGTAGCCGTCGCCCGCCCCCTCGAGGGAGATCCGGTCGCCGTCGTAGACCTCGACGCCGTCCTCGCGCTCGAGTTCGACTTCGCGGCCGCCCTCGTCGACGAGCCAGTAGCTCTCCTCGGGCGGGAGCGGCCCCCAGTTCGCCTCGACGACCTGCCCCGGCGTCAGCGACCAGATGCCGGTCATCCCCTTGGCCTGGTTCTCGGTCATCCGCTCGCGGTAGCCCTCGACGTCGCGGATGTCGTCGTAGGGGCCGTCGACCGCGATGAGGCCTGCCGCGCTCGCAGCCCGTGAGGTGTTGTGCCGCAGTTCGGCCCACGGCGGCAGGGCGCCGGTGGGCGTGATGGCGCGCATGTCCTTGGTGTAGTCGACCTCGCCGTCGACGAGCAGAAAGAGGCGCTCCAGGTTGTTGTCGGGCTTGCCCATCTCGTCGCGGAGGCGCTCCATCGCGAGTTCGGCCGCCCCGCTCTCGACGATGACCGACATCGCGAGGCTCCCCTCCTCGAGATCGTACTCGTGTTCGACGATTGTGATGAACTCGTCGGCTTTCTTCCAGTCGTCGATGCCGCCGACCTCCGGGATGACGAAGCCGTCGACGTGGTCGACGGCGCCCTTCTCGGGATCGGCGATCGTCAGCATGTGCTGAAAGCCCCGGTACCGGGTCCCGGGGTCGTCGCGGTGCCAGACGACGCGGGGGTGGATCTCGCCGGGGAAGTCGGCGCCGCCTTCGGCGACCACCTCGGCGACGTTCTCCGCGCCCTCGTCGCGCATGCTCGGCGCCGTCGCGTCCTCGTTGTCCGGCACCCAGACGTCGGGCGCTTGCATGCCGCGGAGCCCGATCGCACCGCGGAGTTTCTTGGCCGGGTCGTCCTCCCCCTGCTCCGCCGTCGGCGTCGTGAAGAACGTCCGGACGAACGCCCGATCGTGCTTGCGTTTATCACTCATACACGGTCGTGGTATCACCCGATCGGTATTAAAGGTAATCGGGAAAATGTCGGGGCGGAGGCGCGTCTGACGCCGCCTCGGAAACCCGAGCGGCTCCCCGGTCGGTCGCGTCGAAGGTACGGCGCTCTCGCCGGCCGATCGATCGCGAGGGGGCGTTCGGCGCTTCGAACCGCCCGAAAACCGGGAAAAGGGAGTCGAGCGGCGTCAGAACAGGCCGGGGAAGAGCACGTAGCTGAACAACATCGCGAGGACCCCCACTCCGACCGTGTAGTAGATCAGCGGGATGAGATTCAGCCGCATGACGCGACCCTCCTGGCCGACGAGCCCGACGGTCGCGAGCGCCGCGACGACGTTGTGGATCGCGATCAGGTTACCGATCGCACCGCCGACGGCCTGCGCGCCGACGATGATCTGGATCGGCAAGCCGAGTTGCTGTGCGGCCTCGAGCTGGAAGCCCGAGAAGGTGATGTTCGACACCGTGTTGGAGCCGACCATGGCCGCGGCGAGCGCGCCGATGAGCGCCGTAACCGCGGGATAGGCCTGCCCGAACGTGTTCGCGGTCGCCTCGGCGAGGACGACGATCATGCTCCCGTCTTCGGGTGCGCCGGGGTGGGCCCCCGAGTTGATCATCACCTGCACCATGGCGATGACGAAGACGAGGGCGATGAACGGCGCGACGAGCTTCTCGGCGGCCTCCCGCCACGCGGCGGAAACCTGCGCGCCGTCCATTCGCAGTATCGGAATCGCCACGAGCGCGCTCACGACGAGCCAGAAGCCGGGCGAATTCATCCAGGCGATGTCGTTTCCGAGGCCCGTCCCGAGGATGGACGACCACTCGACGATGAAGCTGGGTTCGTTGATGAACGTCGAGATCGGGTCGACCGCTCGAGTGACGACCAACAGCACGACGAGCAGGACGTAGGGGGACCAGGCGCGCAGCAGCGACATCTCCGAGCCGCGAACGACGCCGCCGTCGGCCACCGCCGGCCGCCCGGGGTCGCCCGATCCGGTTCCGTTCTCCCCGGGTTCGATCGTCCCGACCCAGTGGTCCGGCCACTCCTCCTGCGGCGGGAAGTCCCACTCGGTGTCGGGGAGGAGGTACCCCGCGCGGAGCACGCCGACGACGACGGCACCGCCGACCATCGAGCCGATCAGGCTCGGGAACTCGGCGGTGAAGAACCACGCCGAAATCCAGTACGGAATCGCGAAGGAGATGCCCGCGAACAGACAGAGCGGCGCCACCTCCCAGGCCGGTTTCAGCGATCGGGTATCGCGATCGCCGAAGAAGTACACGACCATCCCGACGGCGAACAGCGGCATCGTGAACCCGACGAGCGCGTGGTACGTCGCGGCCCAGGCGGCCACCTGCGTGGCGAACTCGGGCACCGTGTAACCGCCCCCGGCGAGCACCTCCTCGTAGCCGCCCGCGGAGAGCGGATCCTGGATCCCGACGATGATCGGCGTCCCGACGGCGCCGTAGGTCACCGCGATGATGTGGCCGATGATGGCGGCGACGACCGCGGCGAGCGCCGGGAAGCCGAGTCCCAACAACAGCGGTGCGACGACCGCCGCGGGCGTCCCGAAGCCGGCCGCCCCCTCTATGAACGTCGCGAGGAAGAACGCGAGCAACACGACCTGCACCCGACGATCGTCGCTAATCGACACGAACCCCCGATTGATGCGGTCGAAGGCTCCGGCGTGCATGAGCGTGTACAAGAGCACGAGCGCTCCGAAGACGATCCAGAGGATCTCGAGGGCGGTCATCACGCCCACGATGGACGCGGCGGCGACCCAGTCCGGCGGCATTTGCCAGACCGCGAAGCCGATCACGGCCGCGGAGAGCCAGGCGATCGGCATCGCTCGAGTCGCGGGCCAGAGGAGCCCGATGAGGAGCCCCGCGGTGATCAGGAGCGGGACGGCCGCGAAGAAAACCTCGACGGCGCTAACCATCTTACCACCACCCCCTCGGCGTCGCGATACCTCCCGCTCGGCGCCGATCATTGTGTGTCATTATCAATCGCATGGTATGGCGCGGCGTATCACATATATCATATTAAATCCACCGGATGTCTTCGATCGTGAACTATCGCCTCGTTTATACGGTATGGCGAGTGCGCTCGAGAGTGCGGGCACCGAGCGGGAGCGGTCGACCGACGCGGAACCGGCCACCGACGGGTGATCGTCGGGAACGCGCTCGAGGGGGTAACGGGCGGTCGGAGAACCAGGTAGCCGATCGGTCGTCGAACTCGGTCGGAGCGGCGATCGGACCGGTTCCGATGTCCGCCTCGCTCGGCCGATATCCGGCCCCTAACCGCGCCACGCCGCCGCCTTCGCACAAAGCAAAGAGTTATGCGGGCCCTGCAGCAATTATTTACAATCGCATGGCGGGACGGCTCGAGACCGGAATCGACGTGCTCGATCGGAAGCTCGACGGCGGGCTTCCGCCGGGATTCGTCGTCGCGTACACCGCCAGTCCGGCGAGTCAGTCCGAACTCCTCCTCCACGAACTCACCGCCGCCCGCGGCACGCTCTACCTGACCACCGAGCGCACGGACGACGTCGTCCGCCACGCCATCGAGTCCTCGCAGGCGAAAGTCGGCAGTCCGACGGTCAGGTACGTCTCGAGCGACGACCCACTGACGGAGGCGACCCGACTCATCGGCGCCCTCCCCGACGGCGCCAACCTCATCGTCGACACGATGGACGCCCTGGAGCGAACCGACCGCGAGGAGTACCTGACCTTCCTCAACGACCTCAAATCGCAAATGCTCGAGACGGGGAGCATCGCCATCCTCCACTGTCTGACCGGGCGGGACGAACCGATCAACCGGACGCAGACCGAACACGTCGCCGACGCCGTCTTCGACCTCCAGACGAAGGTCTCCGGCACGCAGGTCGAAAACCACCTCGCGATCCCGAAGTTCCGCGGCGGTGGCCAGCCGACCGACGTGATCAAACTCGAGCTGACCGAGGCGGTCGAGATCGACACGAGCCGGGACATCGCCTGAACGGTCCGGGTGGGAACGCGCGGCTCAGAACGGGCCGACGAAGAGGACGACGTAGCCGGCGACCGCGACGGTGGGGACGAAGACGACCGCGAATACCACTTTGTTCCAGTTCCAGACCGACTTGCCGTCGAGCGGACCGAACGGGAGCATGTTGAACGCCGCCAGGAACAGGTTGATCCAGACGCCCATCTGGCCGACGACGCCGAAGATGCCCGGCAGGAGCGAGAGCGGGAGGAAGAGCGCGGCCAGGCCGTGGTTGGTCAGCGGGCCGGCGAGCGCGATCATCGCGTTCTCCCGCTCGCTCACGCGTCCGCTGTGGTAGACGGCCCCCGGCGCGGCGAAGAGGAAGCCGACGAGCGCGCTCATCAGCGCGACGAACAGCATCCCGTAGTCGGCGCGGAACTCGGCGACCTGCCCGTACCGGACGGCGACCACCTTGTGTGCCAGTTCGTGGAGCAGGAACGCGACGCCCACGGTCACGAAACTCAGCGCCGCCATCGTGAGGAGGCGTCCGACGTCGACGTAGGTCGTGCTGATCGGCGTCATGAGGATGGCGAAGGCGAGGCTCAGCGCGACCCAGGCCGCGGCGAGGTCGAACAGCTCCTGGTCGCTGAACGTCAGCGGGGCGGTTCGATCCTTCCCGGTTCGGACGCTCATCGAACGATCACCCGCATCGTCGAACGCGGTCGCGACGGCGGAATCGTCCCCCTCATCAGAAGCCGATCACTCCGAGGAGCAACTCGAGGCTGTTCTGCGCTCCGCGCATCAGTTCGGCGATCAGCGCGTCGACGCCGCCGATCTCGGTGCCGAACCACGGGAGGACGACGACGGGGAACAGGAACGTCCCGATCATACTGCCGACGTTGGTCATCGCGACGATCATGATGAGGCGGAACAGCGGCACGTCGAGCATGTCGGCAAACGCCTCGTCGAACGGCCGATCGGTGTCGTCGAGGATCTCGTTGAGCGTGTTGATGTCGCGAACGTTCACCGGCCTGTGTTTGAGTTCGACGTAGCCGGCGAACCACCCGGGGGCGAGAAGCGGGTTGATGCTCGTCAACCAGGCGACCGCGCCGCCGACGCCCGCGCTCGTCCAGCGCGCCCCCGCCAGGCGGGCGAGGGAGAACGAGAGGATCCCGTTGAACAGCACCCACGCGATGAACAACTGGAGCAGGAGCGTGTTCCTGACGCCGGCCATCAGCAAGAGGAAGAAGAAGCCGACGAAGCCGACCATCAGGAGGTAGCCGAAGACCTTCGCGATCGAGAACCGCCGCCCTGAGGCGGTCTCGGAGATGGACTCGAGCGGCGGCAGTTCCGCTGGATGTGCGAGGTAGCGTTCGATCCCCGCCCTGTGACCGGCGCCGACGACGGCGAGCACGTCGTACCCCTGCTCGCGCAACCGGTGGAGGTGGTGGGCGATGTAGGCGTCCCGTTCGTCGATCAGGGCGTTGGCCCCGCGGGGGCTGAACTGGCGGAACTCCTCCATCATCGCCGCGACCACGTCGCCGTCGGTCATCTCCTCGATGTCGATCTCATCGATCTCCTCGACGTCGCCGCCGAGGGCCTGGAGCACCAGCCCGAAGACCCCGCCGAAGAGGACGCCGACTCCGAGCCCCGCGAGCACGCCGACCGTCCCGCGGAGGACGTAGCCGCCGGCGCTCTCGAAGGTGCCCGCCGAGAGCGGTCCGACGAACGTTCCCGTGGCGACGAGGCCGAGACAGGTGGCGAGGCCGATGGCGACGCCGGCGCCGAGTCGAAGGGCGAAGCCGCTCGAGCCTCCGTCGTCGGCTCGCTCGAGCGAGGGGAGAAAGAGCCCGCCGATCAACAGGCCGGCGATGATACCGAGGCCGGCGGCGCCGACGTACCTGAGGGTCGTCGGCTCGGCCAGCCCGAGCGTAAAGAGGTCGCCGACCCCGAGCAGGGGGGCGAGGAACGCCCCGACGATAAGCCCGAGGAACGCGCCGAAGGCGGCCCCGAGGGAGAGGCCGACCGTCCGGGGGTCGGTGACGCCGAGCGCGAGCCCGCCGACCATCCTGACCTTCTCGGTGAGCGTGAGTCGGGTCCAGAAGCGCTGGATCGTCACCTGGATGTCCCGGTCGACCAGCGCGACGCTCGCGCCGTTCCGCTCGGCGGCGTCGATCGCCGCGCGCATGTCCGCGCCGGGTTCGATGTCGAACTGATCGCCGAGCCTGGACTGGACGTACGAGAGCATCCAGTAGGCCAGAAACTGAAAGACGGTGTTGCCCGAGAGGAGGTCCTCCGCTTCGATGTCGTCCGGCGTCCCGCCCTGCATCTGGCGGTACCGCCCCTCGTCGAGTTCGACGGCGACCACGTCCGGGGACTCGCGGTCGACCGCCTCGTTGACTTCGTCGACGCTCTTCTTGGAGACGTGGGCCGTGCCGAGCACCGTGACCGACCCGCGTCCGCCCCCGGAGCCGGAGGGCTCGGGCGGCTCCGGCACGTCGACGTCGCCTGCATCGCTCATTACCGGCCAAACTCGGCCGCGGCTTTTACCAGTATCGGACTCGCTACCGGACGGTTGGGGTCCGGCGGGCGGTTCGAGCCGTCGGTGATCCCGTCGCGACACACCTATCAGGCGCCTCGAGCAACCTCCGCCGATGACCGACCTCATGGAGACCTACGTCGAAAACCGCGAGATGGTTCAGCCGAATCACGCCAACACGCTCGACTCGGCCCACGGGGGACACGTGATGAAGTGGATGGACGAAGTCGGCGCGATGAGCGCCATGCGGTTCTCCGGGGAGAACTGCGTCACCGCCCGCGTCAATCGGATGAACTTCGAGCGCCCGATCGCCGTGGGCGACACCGCCTTCATCACCGCCTACGTCTACGACGCCGGCACCTCGAGCGTCCGCGTCCGGATCATCACCGAGCGCGAGAACCTCAAGACGCGAGAGCGGGAGCGGACCACCGAATCCTACTTCGTCTTCGTCGCCATCGACGAGGACGGCGCGCCCACCGAGGTGCCCGAACTGACCGTCTCGAGCGAGCGGGGGAAACGGCTCAGACGAAAGGCGCTCGAGGGGGCCGCCGGCGAGGAGTGATCGCGCTCGGCGACCGCTCGATTCTCGTACCGGCATCGATCCCGCGAGCGACGGACGGCGATCCAGCGAGCGCCGGACGGAATTCAGCGTTTCACCAGGCCCGAGATCGCTCGGATCCGCGACCGCGAGTCGCGGTCGTCCGATCGGGCGTTTCGAGCCGGCGCGGGCGCCGATTCGTCCGATCCGCTCGGTTCGTCCGCGCCGCGGATCGTCCTGTACCCGGCGTACGCCGCCCCCGCGAGGAGGCCGGCGCCGAGCGCCGCGCTCGTCGACCCCCCGCGCTGGGTGAGTCGCGTGTAGAGGCTCGTCTCCGCGACGTGGCCCTCGTACCCGCCGCGCTCCTGAAGGTCGCCCGCGGGAGACTCGAGCGCGTTGGCGTCGTTCGGGAGCGACGGTTCGTCCTTTCGCTGGAGGTCCGTGAAGACTGCCTCCATGATCGTGTCCATCAGGCCCGAGGCCCACTCGCCGAGCAGGACCATGCCCTTCCCGCCCGCGCCGACGGTCACGTCCCGCCGGGGGTGTTCGGCGGCGTCGAGGATCGCCCGCGCGACTGTCTCGGGCGCGTAGACCGGCGGCGGGAGCGTCGCGGCCTCGTCCATGTAGTTCTTCGCGTGCTCGGGGTACGGCGTGTCGATCGAACTCGGTTTGACGAGCGTCACCGAGATCGGCGCGCCCTCTTCCTCGAGTTCCATCCGCAGGGCGTCCGTGAACCCCTTGACGGCGTGTTTCGACGCCGAGTAGCTCCCCTGGAGGAGGATGGCGCGGTCGGAGACGATGCTCCCGACGTTGACGATCGCGCCGCCTTCACCCTCCTGGCGCCCCTTCAGGCGCTCGGCGGCCTCGAGCGAGCCGTAGAGCACGCCCCAGACGTTGACGTCGAACTGCTCGCGCATCTCCTCGACCGGGACGTCCTCGAGTCTGCCGTAGATTGGGATCGCCGCGCCGTTGACCCAGGTGTCGAAGCCGCCGAACGCCTCCTCCGCCGTGCGGGCGATCTCTCGGACGCCGTCCCGGTCGCTCACGTCCGCGACGACGGAGGCGGCGCTCCCGCCTTCGGCCTCGATCTCTTCGGTCAGGGTGCGTAACTCGTCCTCGCTCCGCGCGGCGACCACGACGTTCGCGCCGCGGTCGGCGGCCATTCGGGCGGTGGTCAGGCCGATCCCCGACGTCGCGCCCGTGATCACGATCGTCTGCTCCTCGAGGGGTTTCAGTTGCACGCTCATAGTGTATCGTGTCCGACGCGAGGGCGACGATCGTCTTGCGACCGTCGCCTGTATAGGCATGCGCCTCGTTCGAGCGCGGTACGCGCGCCGGATCAGGGTCCGGACGGACGGACGCCGAAGCCCCGGTCGTGCGCCTATCACTCGAACAGCTCGCCGACGTCCGCCAGCGACTCGAGGACGTGATCCGGTTCGAACTCGCCGGCGCCGACCTCGTCCCGCTCGGTGATCCCGCTGAGGACGAGCGCCGTCCCCATTCCGGCCCGCGCGCCGAGGGCGATATCGGTGTTGAGCCGATCGCCGACCACGAGCACCCGCTCGGGCGTGAGGGACCGGTCGTCGCGGTCGTCGCCGTCCACCGCTCGCTGGCGGGTGCGATCCCGATCCGCGCCGAGAGCGAACCCCTCGTTCGGCCGGACGCCCAGTCGGTCCATGGCGGCGAGGGCGGCGACGCTCGAGGGTTTGCCGAGGATCGCGTCGGGTTCCCGTCCGGCGACGGCCTCCATCGCGGCCAGGATCGATCCGGAGCCCGGGATCGCGCCGTCGTCGGTGGGGATCGTCACGTCGGGGTCGGTGCCGTAGAAGGGGACTTCACCCGCGAGCGCGCCGAGGGCGTCCCGGAGCACGTCGTAGGAAAAGCGGTGGTCGTACGACCCCAGCACGACCTCGGCCTCGTCGGGGTCCCTGGTCACCTCGAGCCCGGCGTCCTCGAGGACGCGCTGGAGGCGGTTCTCGCCGACGAGGAAGACGGTCTCGTCGGGGTGCGTTCGGGCGAGGAATTCCGCCGAGACGGTCGCCGAGGTGAGCGCGTTCTGGGGTTCGACGTCGATCCCGTACGGCGCGAGTCTCTCCCGGTAGTGGGCCCCGCCCCGCGTCGGATTGTTCGAGAAGAGCAGGCGCGCACAGCCGGCCCCCTCGAGCGCGCGCAGGCCGTCGGGGACGCCGGGGATGAGTTCGTCGCCCCGGACGATGGTGCCGTCGACGTCGAGGATCGCCGCCTCGTATCCGAATTCCGTCATCGCTCGGGCGAACGACGAGGAGGCGGTTGAGTGTTGTGGACGCCACCGCGCCCGCTCGAGGACGTCGAGGGTGGGAATTCTTATCCCGCGAGCTTGCCTACCTCCGGGTATGACGCTCGAGGTCGAGACCCCCGATCCGCCGGAACTGTCGTTCGTCGACCCGAACGAGTACGAGGACGCGACGATCAGCGCCGACGATCCGACCGAGGTCGACTACCGCCGCGAGGAGCTCCAGGCGTTCCTCGAGGAGGGCGCATGGGAGGAGGCGTTCGCGACGTGGGCCGCGGATACGGACCTCGAACCTCGCGAGTTCGAGATCGCCAGGGAAATGGACCTCTTCGCCGAGTTCGACTTCTTCTGGGACGACTTCGCCGACAGGGTCGGCTACCACGCCCCCGGCGTCGCCGAGGACTGGCGCGAACGCGAGTACCACCCGGACCTCGACTCGTGGGGGACCGTCTCGGCGATCAACGCCGAACTGACGGAGTTCGGGCAGATCGTCTGCGAGACGCTCAAGGAGGAGTACATCGACTGGGAGGCGGAGTACGAACCGCCCGAGGACCTCCCGGACTTCGACTGATCGCACCGTTCGGAAGAGACGGCGAGACAGCCACCCGAGCCACGACCCGGCGCACTCGAGCCGCCAGTCGCGGCTTCCTCGTGAGGAAGGCCTCTATCGGTTCGCCGGCCAGTCGCGGAAGAACGACCGACGAACCGACCGTCGTCGACGTGCTCGCGCTCCGCGACGCCGACTCGATGGACGACCTGACGGCGGGTGACGTCACGGCCGGGATCATCACGCTCGACGACCTGCTGATGGTTACGGCCGCGGAGCTGAGCAACGCCTCGGACGTCATCGAGCAGCAGTCGGGGTCCCACTGATCCGTCCGGGAGACAGACGACCGCGGAGACGAACGGTGCCCGGTCACCCGCAGAACCCTCTTTTCCGATCCGGGACGCGCCGAGCGATCGCGTTCGCCCGATCGACCGTCACCGGAGCGTCCCGGAGAGCACCTTCGCGGCGACGAGCACCGGATCCCAGGTGGTGTTGAACGGCGGCGCGTAGGCGAGGTCGTAGTCCTCGAGGTCGAAGACGGTGGCGCCCTCCGTGAGCGCGGCGACGACCGCGTGACTGCGGTGGACCGCCCCCTCGCCGAACTCGCTGACCAGGCTCGCGCCGAGGAGCCGTCCGGAGTCCCGATCGGCAGCGAGCGTGACGGTGACGGTGCCGCCTTCGGGGTAGTAGCCGGCGCGGGAGTTCGCCTCGATCGTCTCTGTGACCGGATCGAATCCGGCCGCTCGCGCCTCCTCCTCGTCAACGATCCCGGTCCTGGCCGCCTCGACGTCGAACGCCTTGACGGCCGCCGTGCCGGCGACGCCGCCGCCCTCGGTCGGCCGTCCCGCGACGGTCTGGCCGACCGCGCGTCCGTGACGGTTCGCGGTCAGCGCCAGCGACGCGTACGTCGGTTCGCCCGTGACGACGTGGGTGGCTTCGGCGCAGTCGCCCGCCGCGTAGACGTCGGGGGCGCTCGTCTCCCGGTACGCGTCGGTGGCGATCGCGCCCGTTTCGCCGAGTTCGATCCCCGCGTCCTCTGCGAGGGCCGTTCGGGGCCGGACGCCCGTGCCGAGCAGGACCATCTCGACGGGAACGCGATCGTCGGCGGTGACGACCGCCTCGACGGCCCCGTCGCCGTCGTTCGTCAGTTCCTCGACCTCGGCGTCGAGGTGGAGCGCGACCTCCCGCTCGCGGAGGTGGTCGGCGACGGCCTCGCTCGTCGCCTCGCTGAACCCCGTGAGTACGCGCCCGGATCGCTGGAAGAGGTTCACCTCGTACTCGTTCGCCGCGAGCGCCTCCGCCATCTCGATCCCGATGTAGCCCCCGCCGACGACGGCCACCGGACCGGCGCAGTCCTCGAGGAATCGACAGGCCGGACCGCGATCGGGCTGCTGGAACGACTCCCCGTCGCGCGCTCGAGCGACGTACTCGCGCAGTTCCTTCCCGTCACTCATCGAGCCGAGGGTGTAGACGCCCTCGAGGTCGACGCCGCCGATCGGCGGCACGACCGCCTCGGCCCCCGTCGCGATGAGGAGGCGATCGTAGGGCTGGACGACGGACTCCGAGTCACCGTCCGAGACTGCTTCCGCGGTCACCGTTCGCTCGTCCGGGTCGATCGAGACGACCTCGTGACCCGTTCGGAGGTCGATGTCGCGCTCCTCGCGGAACTCCTCGGGCGTGACCGAGACGAGCGCCTCGAGGGACTGGATCTCGCCTTTGACGTAGTAGGGCAGACCGCAGGCGCCGTAGGAGACCCACTCGCCCTTCTCGAAGACGACCACCTCGAGGTCGGGGTCGTCGCGTTTCGCTTTGCTCGCGGCGGACATCCCGGCGGCGTCGCCGCCGACGACGACGAAGGTGTCGCTCATGGACCCGCGATCGTCACTCCCCGACGCCGGTCCCGCGTTCGGTCCCGGCCCTGGCGTCGCTTTCCGCGTTCGGTCGAACGTCGGAGGGCGTCGCTCGCTCGCCCGCGTCCGTCAGCGAGTACACCGACTGGCGGGCGTCTCGGAACGACACTCGATCCTCGACGAGGTCGACCTCCTCGAGACGAGAGAGGGCGAATCGAACGGTTCGCTGGGGCAGCATCGTTTCGTCGGCGAGTTCTTTCTGCGTGAGCGAGCCGTCGTACTCGAGCATCTTGAACACGAGCTTGGCGCTCGGAGGTTGATCGGTCAGCCGTTCTGCGGGCGGTGCCATCGATCGGTATTCACCCCGCGACGACGTAAACGATGCGGCGCGCGTGCACAGGCAGTGCACGACCGGGTGGACGACCCGCGACGAGCGGTCACGCGAGCGCGCCCCGGGGAACTCGAGGTCACTCCCGCTCCGACCGACCGTCGTCGCCGTCGTCGCCGACCGCCGGCGTCGTCGGCTCGGGGGAGACGCCCCGCTCCGCTCGCGGCCTCGAGCGAGCGCCGCCGCCGAAGAGGCGCTCCCGAATCGTCCGCGTGTGACGTTTCTCCGCGAGGATGACCGAACACTCGACCTCGTCGAGCACGTCGAGGACGAGCGAGCCCCGAACGAGCCGCGAGAGCATACCGCGCTCGGTGGCGCCGATCAACAGCAGCGTGGCCTCGGCGGCCGTCTCGGCGATCCGTGACTCGACGTCGCCGGTTTCCACCCGTAACTCGGCGTCCTCGAGGCCGTGGTCGGCGGCCCACGACTCGAGGAACGCCTGGCCGCGTTCGCGATCCCCCTCGTCCGCCACGTGCAGGAGGGTGACCTCGGAGTCGAACTGCGATCGCAGGGCTCGCGCGGTCGCGGCGGCCAGTTCCGAGTCCGGACCGCCGGCCGTCGGGAGGAGGATTCGCGACGGATCGAATCTGCGATCGCGGAACACGAGGAAGTCGTTCGGCAGCGAGTGGGCCAGCTCGTCGATCGTGGTCTCCGCCCGACCCGGCGCGCCGTGGCCGTCCGGCCCCCATCCCATCACGGTCAGATCGACGCCGTACCGCTTCGAGGCGTCGAACACCTCCTCGAACGCGCGGTGGGAGAGGACGACGTGCGTCTCGACGTCGACGTCGTACGTCTCCGCGTCGGCGCGCGCCCGATCGAGCAGGTGGCGCGCGACCTCGTGGTCGCCCTGTTCGCGGGCGGCCTCGAGCGACGTCTGGTCGGGGATCTGCACGATGTTCACCGCGACGACGGTTTCGTCGCGGGGTTCCGCGATCGCCGATGCAAGCGAGATGAGCGACTTCTCGTGGGCCGGGTTGGCGAGCGGGACCAGCACGCGGTAGTCGCTCTCGTTGGGCTGGACGCTCATCGTCGCCGAAACCGCGGCGTCGGGCAGCACCTCCGAGTGCTCGAGGACGAGCTGGCTGAGGACGCCCTCCTGTTCGACGGACGCGCGGGCGTACGCGAGGTACCATATCACGGCGAAGGCGACGACGATCGCCGCGAGGAAGATCACGAACGGCTCGATGAACGCGATCAGCGCGAACGAGAGCACCGCCCCCAGGATCGGCGTCGCGGGATAGAACGGCGCCTCGAAGGACGGATCGTAGCTCTCGAGGTTCGACTCGCGGAAGACGATCAGTGCGAGGTTCAACAACCCGTAGACGATCAGGTGGAGCACGCTCCCCATGGTCGCCAGTTGTTCGATGTTACCGGCGAAGATGGCAAGCAGGATGATGGCGCCGGTGATCGCGATGGCCCGGTACGGGGTGGCGAACCGGGGGTGGACCTCGTTGATCTTCTGCGTGATGAGCTTGTCACGCCCCATCGCGAAGTTGATCCGCGAGGAGGCGAGGATCGAGGCGTTCGCCGACGACGCGGTCGCGAGCAGGCCGCCGAACAAGAGCGCGGCGGCGCCGACCGGGCCCATCAACCGTCGTGCGACGTCCACGACGGCCGTGTCGTTGTTCGCCACGACGCCGGTCTCGACGGCAGCCAACATCGCGAGCAGGATCAGGGCGTACATCGCCGTGACGATGACGACGCTCCCGATGACCGCTCGCGGGAGGTTCCGCCCGGGATCGCGGATCTCCTCGGCGACTGACGTGATCTGACGAAGCCGAGGTAGGAAACGAAGACGAGTCCCGTCACCGGCAAGAGCGGTTCCCAGCCGTACGGATCGATCGGTCTGAGCGTGGCGAGATCCGCGTTGTAAATGCCGAACGCCGTGAAGGCGGTGAGGATCACCACCAGAATGATCACGATCACGTTCTGCAACCGACCGGTCTCCTTCGCCCCGACGTAGTTGACCGAGATGAAAAACGCGCCACCGGCCAGACCGATCACCTGCGCGGGCTCGAGGCCGATCGGGCCGAGCGTCAGCCCCGGAACCACCGCGAACTGGTTGACGTACTCGCCGAAGCCGTACATGTAAAACGCCGACGCGAAAGCGAGTCCGAGCCAGTTCCCCCAGCCGGTGATCGAGCCGAACAGCGGTCCGAGTCCGCGATTTACGTAGAAGTACGCGCCCCCGGAGACGGGCATCGCCGTGCCGAGTTCGGACGCCGAGAGGGCGGTCAACAGCGCGATCGCACCGCCGAGGACGAACGCGAGCGCCGTCAACGGCCCCAGTTGGGCGACCGACGGTCCGGGGAGGACGAAAATCCCCGCGCCGATCATCGTCCCGACGCCGATCGTGAGCGCGGCGAGCGGACCGAGGTCTTTCGCGAGTTCGGTGTCACTGCTCACGGAACCACCCCCGTCGACCGCTTCGGGTCAATCGATCGCTTCGCTACCATCTGCCGCCTCGAGCGGCCGACCCGGCGGGACCCCTCCCGCGGCGGTCGAGATGCTACTCGACCGATCGAACGGTCGGTGAGCGGTTTGACGGCGGTCGGCACGATCGGTACTGCTAGAGGAGAACTCACACACTATTGATGTTCGAGGCGTGTCTCTTGAACGTATTGTCTCGTCGGTGCGGGCGACCCCGCGGCGAGGGTGCGACCGAACCGTAACGCCCACCCTCGCGGCCGGCCGAGGCTCGCGGAAACCGGCTTCGTGAGGTTTACGTACGGTCCGTCCGGATATCACCGGGATGACGCTGTACTCGCGGGTTCGCCCCCTCGCGTTCACACTCCCGGCGGAGACGGCCCACGAACTGGGCAAGCGGGCGCTCCGGGCGGCCGGGAGCACCCGGCCGACGCGGGCGGCCCTGCGGTACGCCTACCGCGTCGACGATCCGGCGCTCGAGGTCGACCTGTTCGGCGCGACCTTCCCGAACCCCGTGGGCGTGGCCGCCGGCTTCGACAAGAACGCCGAGGTGACCCACAGCCTCGAGTCGCTCGGCTTCGGCTTCGTCGAGGTCGGCACCGTGACGCCGTACCCCCAGCGGGGTAACGAGAAGCCCAGGCTGTTCCGACTCCGGGAGGACGAGGCGATGGTCAACCGGATGGGATTCAACGGCCACGGGATGGAGCGCGTCAAGGAACGCCTACGGCGCGACGGCCTCCCTCGGATCCCGCTGGGGGTCAACGTCGGCAAGATGAACACCTCGAACGAGGCGGAGGCGCTCGAGGACTACCGCCGGGTGTTCGACCGCCTCTCCCCGTTCGCCGACTACGTCGTGGTGAACGTCTCCTGCCCGAACACGCCCGACGAGTTCGACGAGGACGACCCCGAGCACCTGCGGGCCATCTTCGAGACGCTCGAGGCCGAGAACGACGCGGGGAAGCCGATCCTGGTGAAGATCGGCCCCGATTCCCCCGAGGAGTCGGTGCTCGACCTCGTCGACATCGTCGAGGCGTTCGACCTCGACGGCGTCGTCGCGACCAACACGACGACGAGTCGCGACGGCGTTCGATCCCCTCAGCGGGAGGAGTGGGGCGGCCTGAGCGGCACGCCGCTCCGGGACCGATCCACCGCCGTCGTTCGCACGCTCGCGGCGTACACCGACCTGCCGATCATCGGCGTCGGCGGCGTCGACTCGCCCGAGAGCGCCTACGAGAAAATCCGCGCGGGCGCCTCGCTCGTGCAACTCTACACCGGCTTCGTCTACCACGGTCCCTCGACCGCGAAGCGGATCAACCGCGGCCTGCTCGAGTTGCTCGAGCGCGACGGCTTCTCGTCGGTCGAGGAGGCGGTGGGCGCGGACCTCGAGTGAGGGGTCTCCGTTACTCGGTCGCCGATCCCGAAGCCTGAAAACGGAGTCCGCGACGGTCGACTACCGGTTCGGGAACGCCGTCTTCCGACGACTCGTCCCCGACGAACCGGTCGGTTCAGTCGACGTTCACGCGCGTCCCGTGTCCCGACTCGCCGACGACCTCGCCGTCCTCGTAGACGACCTCGCCGCGGACCACGGTGGTCACCGCCTTGCCGGTGAACGTCTCCCCTTCGAAGGGGGTCACACGGGTCTTCGAGTGCAGGTCGCGGCGGTCCTCGAGCGTCCACTCGAGGTCGGGATCGACGACGGAGAAGTCGGCGTCCGTCCCGACCTGTAGCGAGCCCTTCTGCGGGTACATCCCCCAGACCTGCGCCGGGCGGGTCGAGTGGCGTCGAACCCACTCCTCGAGGGCGAGTCGGCCCTCGTTCACGAAGGTGAGCATGACGGGAACCTCGGTCTCGAGGCCGACGAAGCCCGAGATGGCCTCCCAGGTGTTCCCGAAGGGATCGTCCACCTTCTTCTCCTCGTCCGTGTGCGGGGCGTGGTCGGTGGCGATGCAGTCGACGGCGCCGCCGTCGACGCCGACCTCCCAGAGTTTCGCTCGCTCCGCTTCGTCGCGGATCGGCGGCTGGATCCGCGCGACGTTGCCCTTCTCCCGGAGGACGTCCTCGGTGAACCAGAGGTAGTGGGGGCAGGTCTCGGCGGTCACGTCCACTCCACGCTCCTTCCCGCGAGCGACCGCCTCCGCGCCCGACCCCGAGGAGACGTGAAACATGTGCACCTTCGCGCCCGTCTCCTCGGCGAACGTGATCATCCGCTCGATCGCCTCCCGTTCAGCGATCACCGGCCGGGAGCGGGCGTGGTGGATAGGGTCGTTCTTCCCTTCGGCCTTGAACTTCTCCGTGTAGAAGTCGATGATCTCCCCGTTCTCCTCGTGGAAACCCAGGCGTTTTCCGGTCTCGCGGATCGCCCGCATCGCCTCGAGGATCTCCCCGTCGTTGGGCGCCGGGACGTCCCCCACGGTGGATCCGAGGAAGATCTTGTACCCCAGCGCCCCGGCCTCGTCGAGGGCCGGAATCCGATCGAGGTTCTCGGAGGTGACGACCGCGTAGCTCTGGAAGTCGACGTGGGCGGAGGCCTCGGCGCGATCGAACTTCAACTCGAGGCGCTCGGGCCGGTCGACGATCGGGTCGGTGTTCGGCATCCCCACGACGGTCGTCACGCCGCCGGCGGCCGCAGCGCGGGTCGCGGTCTCCCAGTCCTCCTTGTACTCGAGGCCGGGTTCGCGGTTGTGGATGTGGCAGTCGACGATTCCCGGCACCAGGACGTCCCCCTCGCCGTCGATGACGCGATCTGCGTCCGGCAGGTTCTCGCTGCGGGCGACCGCGGCGATCTCGCCGCCCTCGACGGCGACGCCGGCGTCCGGGGTCCGGCCGGCGGGCGTGACGACCGTGCAGTCGCGCACCACGAGGTCCACGGGATCGGCGTCGGTGTCGGACATTGGTGAGGGTTCCGTCGGGGCGTGGAAATAGCTTCTGAACCGCCGGGACGCCGATCGCCCGGAGACGCGTGCCGGACGAGTCACGCCAGAAAGGGGGATCGCGCGACCCGTCGCACCGGAGCGTCGGAGCCGGTATGGGCCAGTTACGAACCCGTACGGCTCCTATACTAAACGAGGCGGATCCCGTCGTCGACGCCGATGGACGCTCCCGGGATTCGCGGTCGGACGGTGCTCGTGACGGGCGGGGCCGGCTTCATCGGAAGCCACCTCGTCGACGCGCTCGCCCCGCACAACGAGGTCAGGGTGCTCGACAACTTCTCGACCGGGTCTCGAGACCACGTTCACGACGACGCGGACGTGATCGACGGCGACGTCGCCGATCCGGTCGCGCTCGGACGCGCCGTCCGCGACGTCGATCTCGTCTTTCACCTCGCGGCGCTCGTCAGCGTGGACCTGAGCGTCGAACAGCCGCGCCGGAGCAACGAGACCAACCTCGAGTCGAGCCTCCTCCTGCTCGATCTCGCGCGCCAGGAGGACGCCCGGGTCGTGGTCGCCTCGAGCGCGGCGGTGTACGGCCACCCCTCGGAGCTTCCGATCTCCGAGACGGCGCGAACGGAACCGACCTCGCCGTACGGGATCCAGAAACTCGCGCTCGATCAGTACGCCCGCCGCTACGCGGAGCTGTACGACCTGTCGACGGTCGCGCTGCGGTTCTTCAACGTCTACGGCCCGCGCCAGCGCGGCCCCTACAGCGGCGTCATTTCGACGTTCCTCGAGCAGGCCCGGGCCGGCGATCCGATCACGATCGAGGGCGACGGCGAGCAGACCCGCGATTTCGTCCACGTCAGAGACGTCGTCCGGGCGAACCTGCTCGCGGCGACGACCGACGAGACCGGCGAGGCGTTCAACGTCGGCACCGGCGAACGGACCTCGATTCGCCACCTCGCGGAAACGGTCCGGAACGCGACCGACAGTTCCTCGCCCATCGTTCACCGCGATCCCCGGCCCGGAGATATCACTCACAGCCGGGCGGAGACGACCAAGGCGCGCCGTCGGCTCGGATTCGACGCCGAGATCCCCTTCGAAGCCGGTATCCGATCGCTCGCCGGAGGGACCTCCCTCGAGGCGGCGATCTCCGACGGGGGCTCGAGCGCCGACGGGGAGTCGATCACCTGACCGGCCCGAACGCTCCGGGTCGGTTCCGCCGACGTCGGATCGAGTAGGCGGTCGGTAGGCCTCGCTAGTCTGTGCTTTCGATCGAACGAATCGACCGTGTCGGTGCACCCGCGGTTTCGGTCGACTCTCGTGGAAGTTGCGTTCTCGTGCGTGTAGGCGATAGATAACTAACGGTATTCGGCGACTGTGAGTATCCATGAGCCTGATCGGAAGCGCCATCGTGTTCGTCGTAAGCCTGCTGATCGGGGCCCTCGGGATTTACCTCGGTGCGAAGGTCATCGTAGGGGCCGACGACTACTCCTACGCCATCGTGACGGCGTTGATCGGGGCGATCATCTGGGGCGTGGTCGGCTTTTTCCTCGGGTGGATACCGCTGCTCGGCCCGCTCCTCGTGTTGATCGCCTACCTGGCGGTCATCAACTGGCGGTACCCGGGCAGCTGGGTGCAGGCGGCGGCCATCACGATCGTCGCCTGGATTTCGGTGCTGATCGTGCTCTACGTCCTGGCGGTCGTCGGGATCACGGGATTCGAGTCGGTCGGCGTTCCCGGCGTCTGACCGGACGGCCCGGTACTCGCCCGGCGGGACCGAAAATCGGGGCCGCAACCGCGACGTGAGTTCGTTCGCCGGCGGTTCACTCGACTTCCGTCGCCGAGTCCGTTTCCTCGCGGATCGACTCCGGGACCGGATCGATGAGGACGACGGCTTCGCCGCCGATGACGACGTCCTCGTCCGTCTCCACGACGGTCTCGAGACGGTACCGGTCGCCGCCGAGGTCCTCGGCGACCTCGACGGAGGCCGTGAGGCGGTCGCCGATCGCGACGGGACCGACGAACTCGAGGTCCTGCGAGAGGTAGACCGTCAGTCCGGGCATTCGAGCGAGAGCGGCGCTGATCAGGCCGGCGACGAGCGTCCCGTGGACGATCCGCTCGCCGAACCGCGTCTCGTCGGCGAACGATTCGTCGAGGTGCAGGCGGTTGGTGTCGCCGCTGGCCGATGCGAACTCGCGGACGTCCGTCTCGGTGATCGTCTTCGAGAAGGTGACGACGTCGCCGACGTCGATCGACGACGGTTCGTCGACGGTCCGATCGTGGTCCCACCCGGGCGTGTGATCGGCGATCGTCGGGATCTCCGGGTGGGGCCCGTCGAGGGTCGGTTCGGATCGGTTGGAGGGGGTGGAGAGGGTGGAGGGGTCGAAACCGAGGGCGGATGCCGTCGCGCGGTTCGCCTCGATCACGTTCGATACGACGCGTTCCGATGCCTGGGACCAGACACGAAGGGTGTGTGCAAGCGGGGTCATCTGTGGGACTGCTCCCGTATCCGTCTCGAACGGGGGGACGTGGGCGGGAATGCCCGATTACCCGTCGACCGGAGTACGTAGTTCGTCTCGGATTCAGGCGCTCATAAGCTTGCTGGAGGTGCGTGGTGTCCGAACCGGTTCGCCAGCTCGACACTCTCCGAAAGGTACATCTACACACCCGGAGCGGCGATGAATCCCGACTATCGAGCGGGAACGTCCGAACGTGTTTATCCACGCCTTCGACGAACCGTCGATCGACGATGGTCCCGCCCCGTCCACCGAGCCGGCGACCGGTAGTAAGCGGCGACGCTCGAGGTGACCGATGCGGACGAGCCGTCGGTCGACGACAGTCCCACGTATCAACCGGTTGTTCGTATCAGCCGGATAATACACCCGTTTGAAACTGGAGGTGAAGCCCCCGATGACATACAGATGACCCAATAACAGAAAATGATTTATAATAAATACTTTGTGCAGTGGTCACGTCTTCACCGGACAGTACGCGGGTAACACGACAGTTCGGTCTCCATCACATGACTCACCAGTTCCGAGCACACTGCCTCGCCCCGTTCACCCTCCAGGCGTTGGTCCCGGTCGGCCACCGGCTCGATCTATTGCCGTTGCGAGCGTTACAACTCGAGTGGAGCCCTCACCTGGCGGCGTTACTCGGCATCCTCGCGCTCGGCGTTCTCGGCGGTCTGCTCACCATCAGGAACCGACTCGAGCGGGAGAACCCCGGCGCCGACGAGCGGACCGTCCCGCACGAGGAGTTCATGACCGATCGGGAGCGGGTGTGCCGACTCGTCGAAGAGAACGGCGGACGGATGAAACAATCGGAGATTGTCGACTCGGTCGACTGGTCGAAGGCCAAGGTCAGTCGCCTGCTCGCCGATCTCGAGGAGGACGGCGATGTGACGAAACTCAGGCTCGGACGGGAGAATCTGGTGTGCCTCTCGGGTCACGAACCGCGGGCCTCTCGCTCCCCCGAGGGACCGAATCGCGAGTAATTCGGTCTCGAGAACCTATTCGCAATCGTTGTTTTCCGGCGTTCTATCGGCGAATTCGGCGATTTCGGTACGAAAAGGTTGCCGGCGTTTATGCGGCGGACTGGCAATGGATAGCCGCCGGCACGGCATAGACATGAACGCACGCAATCTACTCGTTGTGGTCGTAGCGGCGCTGCTCGTCGCCTCGAGCGGCGCGCTAGTCGTCGGCGCATCGACAGCGCCGAACGCGGTTCAGCAGGACGACGACAATGCGACTAACGAGAGTGACGTCGCGGACGAGGGCGAGAACGTAACCGATGACCAAGAGAACGAAACGGGTGATGAAGAGAATGTAACTGAAGAAGATGAGAACGATACGGAAGAAGATGAGAACGTAACCGAGGACGAAGCTGGCGATGAGGCGAACGCCTCGGTCACGTTCGAGGATCAGGAAAGCAACGGTACGTCCGTCGTCGTCGACGAAGTGACCGTCAACGAGGGCGGATTCGTGGCGATCCACAATAGTAGCCTGCTCGCCGGGGACGCCATCGGAAGCGTGATCGGCTCCTCCGAATACCTCGAGGAAGGCACGCACGAGGACGTCGAGGTCGAACTCAACGAATCCCTGGAGGAGAACGAGACGCTGGTCGCGATGCCCCACCAGGACACGAACGACAACGAAGAGAACGACTTCGTCGAAACCGAGGGCGAGGAGGACGGTCCGTACCTTAACGCGTCGGACGAACCGGTGATCGACGACGCGGTCGTCACGGTCGTTGAGGACAACGTCACCGACGAGGAACCGATAGCCGAAAACGAGACCGACGACAACGTCACTGACGACAACGAGACCGACGACAACGTCACTGACGACAACGAGACCGACGACAACGTCACTGACGACAACGAGACCGACGACAACCTCACTGACGACAACGAAACCGAGGACAACCTCACTGACGACAACGAAACCGAGGATAACCTCACTGACGAGCCAATAGTCGGAAACGAGACCGAGGACAACGTCACTGACGACAACGAAACTGAGGACAACGAAACCGAGGATAACCTCACCGAGGACAACGTTACCGAAGAGGACGCACCCGAAGCGTCCATAATGTTCCAGCAGGATAGCGACGGTGAAACCGTCGACATCGGCCAGGTCACGCTCGAAGAAGGCGGATTCGTGGCAGTCCACGATAGCAGCCTGCTCGATGGAAACGTGGTCGGTAGCGTCATCGGTAGTTCGGAGTACCTCGAGCCAGGGACGCACGAATCGGTCGAGGTCCAACTCGACGAGCCCCTGGAAGACGACGAAGCGGTGATCGCGATGCCGCACCTCGACACGAACGACAACGAAGAGAACGACTTCGTCGAAACCGAGGGCGAGGAGGACGGACCGTACCTCGATTCGACCGGTGACCCGGTGACCGACGGTGCGTACATCGTCATCTCAGACGATAACGCCACGGACGAACCCGTCGTCGAGAACGAGACCGAGGACAACGTCACCGACGAAGAACCGGTAGCTGAGAACGAAACGGAGGACGATATCGACGAGGAGGAACCGGTAGTCGATAACGAAACCGAGGACAACGTCACCGAGGAGGAGCCAGTAGTCGACAACGAGACCGAAGATACCGTCACCGACGAAGAACCGGTAGCTGAGAACGAAACCGATGAAGAACCCGCCGAGGGAGTCCCCGCCGACGAGGCGGAGAAGAACAAAAAGGACAAACCGCACGACGGAGTCACCCCCATCGAGGACTCCGAAGACCTCGATCAGGCACCTGACGATCGACCGTACGCGGTCATCGTCAACGAGCACTCCATCGAGAACCTGAACGTGAACGTCGACACCGTCAACGTGATAGTGATCGGCGAGGACGTCGACCAGGAAGAGATTCAGGAGCACCTCGAGGGCATGGAAGATCAGGGTGCGATGGGTGACAACGTCACCGACGAGAACGCGACAGACGGAAACGCTACGAACGACACCGTCACCGACGACGCTGGCAACGAGTCAGCGAACGGTGTCGCAGGGTAGACGCCTCGTCGACGCATTCCGATCTTTCTTTGGGCCGAAACGGCATCTCCGAACCCAGTGGCAACACCCTCCTGGAGAACGACGTGGTCCTCGATCGGTCACCGTCGGTACGCAGACGGACGGGCTACGGCCCCGGCACGGACGCCGATGGCGCGTGGATAACCGCGAGCCACGCTCCCGCAGCTGGTCGTCGTATGTCCGCGACCGACGCAACTGAGCGGCTCAACTGAGCAGACTGTAGATGCTGCTGGCGGCGACGGTGAGCAACACCAGGACGCTCCAGAGGACGGGATCGACGCTCGAGAGTATCGGAAGGTCGATCCCCTCGAGGGCGATGAGAGCCAGCGCGAGGACGCACAGACCGAGGTGCAGTTGTAAGACGGTGTCGGAATCGTCGTCGTCGTTGTCGATGTACTGGAGGACGGATTCGAAGTTCGATCCGGGCTCGATAGTTTTGGCGTCCGAATCGTACTCGATGACGGCATCTTCCTCGAGTTGAGGGAGGTGCGTCTGCTGGAGCGAGACGTAGACGCTCTTGTAGAGGTTGTTCGGGACGGAAGCGGAATCGGACTCGCTGGCGGCGATCTCCGTTGCTACGTCGGAGACGTCGAGTCGATCGGATCGCGACGCGAGCAGTTGAACGATAGCCCGTCGCCTATCATTCCCCAGAATGTGGAACACTTCGCTTTCTTCGAGAGACCCTGACCGACTCGTTTGGACCGGCATTGATCACAGCAGAGACCGATCGAAAACTACTCGCGCCTGTCCACCACCTGAGGTCATAGATACATTCGTATTCGACGAGTGGTGACTTTAAACCTTCGAGGGAACGCTGCGCTCACGCGTACGGGGATGGGCCGGCACGACCCGCAGTCGTCGTCGATACGCGAACCGTTCCGTACGCGAGCTCCCGTGTGCGTTCCGAACGTGTCGAATCGGTAGAGCGCACCGCCGGCACGACAGTCGGTCACGCTCGCGACGATTCCGCGAACGCCGACGACCGCCCGCTGTCGACACCTCGAGTCGTGACGAAAAAGGGATCGCGATCCGCGGTCAGTGGCGGCCCCCCGACCGAGCGATTACTCGCGCGGAAGGTGGCCGCCCGACTGCATCTCTCGATACGTCGTACACGCCGGACAGCCGTGTACGACGTCGCCGTTGTCCCCGAACACTCGCGCGAACTGCTGGGTCACGTGCGTGCCGCAGTTCTGACAGCGAGCACCCGCTGTCGACGATTCCATGGGGGTCCAGTTGTGGTTGCTCTGTTTCATGATCGTGAATGAAGTATGATTGGAACGATCGGACTGCCGTCGGCCGTCGACCGGCTCGTGACAGTCGGATTCGTCGCCCGAACGACACGACCCGACGCGGCGGGGATCGGGGCGTCGCTCGAGTCTGTCGCGTACGCTGTGGGAACGCGACCACCTCGATCCGCCCGCGGTCGCATCAGTTCGGGCATCACTACTACCGACTTCAGCAGATGCGGATAAAGGACGTTGACTGTTCACCTGCCGGGCGTGTTTGCGTCGTGGGTAAACCCCGTATTTCCGGCCTGTTCCAGGGGAACGGGGGCTGTAGACTCCGACAACGGTGAACCGACTGATAACCAGGCCCCGGTCCGTTTACCCGTATTTGAGTGGATTAGCGATCGATCGGGAGCGGAGGGGGTGTCGAACACCATCTCAATATCTGATTTAATACGAAAATATGAAATTTCGTGCGCGAACGGCTTTCCTTCCGAAAATAAGGTACATCGTTATAAAATACCACCGTCGCTTACCGATCTGATTGCTGGAATGTGATGGTGGGAGCGAATCGACGCAGGGCGCCAAACGAACGGATCGACACCTCTCGATCTCTCGAGAGCGAACTCTCGGCACACATAGACTGCAGGATAGCCTGACGATGTCAACTCACGCGAGCAACACGACGGAATCGACCGCCGACTCGACCGCGCAACTCGACGTTCTGGGAGACGAGTGTGCACGGACGATCCTCGTCGCGACGAGCGGCGAACCGCGAACGGCGAAGGAACTGACCGATCGGACCGACAGCTCCTCGGCCACCGTCTATCGACGGATCAACAACCTCCTCGAGAGCGGGTTACTCTCCGAATGCGTACGGTTCGAGGAAGACGGTTCCCACACCACCGCGTACGAAGCGACCGTCGACACGATCCGCGTTCGAATCGACGCCGACGGAATCGACGTCTCGTTGCTGGGATCGGCGGAGAGCGCGTAATCGCCCCAGCGTCCGTACGATCGTTGGACGTTACCGCTCCTCGATCGCTCGTAGTTCGTTCGTTCGACCGACGAATGCGGTTCGACCGGCCCGAACGACGGGAATCGCCGGAGGGCTCCGACGGCCGGTCTGACACGTACGGTCGGTTCACCTCACTCGTTCTCGGCTCGAGACGGGGACGGGAAAGAGGTCGTGAAACGTCTGTACGGTACGGATAACAAATATCCAATCAGCGGAACGGTCAATGTGATTGAGCAATGCACGATCTGACCGGGTTCCAGCGCGATCTGCTGTACGTGATCGCAGGGGCAGACCGACCGTCGGGCCAAACGGTGAAAGACGAGGTCGAGAAGTATTACAGCTCGGAGATCAATCACGGTCGGTTGTACCCCAATCTCGACACGCTGGTCAACAAGGAGCTCGTCGAGAAGGGGCAACTCGACAGACGAACGAATTACTACGCGATCACCGACGCCGGTCGACAGCAGATCCAGGAGCGTCGCGAGTGGGAAGAACAGTACGTCGACTTCTGACCGAGCTCGAGTAGCCCACCTCGAGTCACGGCGGTCCGTTGCTTCCGACCAGCGGCGCGCTGATCGGGCGCGTTCCGAGGGCGGAACCGCGACCCCCCTCCGCCCGGACTACTCTCGATCGTTCGGAGTCCGGGCCCGATCGGTCGGGGGCGGGGATCGATCGTCGGGTTCTCGAGAGGGCGCGGGTCGTGAGCGCTTCGACTCGACGCCCCCGCGATCGACCTGTCGCGACGGTACAGTCACACCGGTCGCTTGCTCCGACGCTCGGCCGACGATGACGGTAACACGTCCATAACAAAACCCGGTACGGGAGACGAATCGTACGATTCGACCATGCGAGACAAACCGGGCCCGCAGAAACGGGGTCTGATTCGGAGGGACGATCCCAGATGAGTCAACCGACGAAGACGACGACTCGGATGGGCGTTATTCGAAAGTATCCGTTCGACCTCGCGGTCCTCTCGGTCGTCGCCATCGTCGCGTACGGTATCGTCACGGCGTTCCCCGCCGGACACGAACTGCGACTGATCGCCGCGTTACCGCTCGTGCTGTTCCTGCCTGGGTACGCGCTGATATCGGTACTCTTCCCCGCCACGGCTCGAGCGTCCGGGGAGGCGGTGACGCCGGGGATCGGTCCGACGCGCGGAATCGGCGGCGTCGAACGGTGCGGGTTGGCGTTCGTCGTCTCGCTCGCGATCGTTCCCGTCGTCGTGATCGTACTGGCGGTCTCCGACTGGGGACTGACCACCGAGTCGATCGCCACCACGCTCGTCGTCTGGACGGTCGCGCTCGCCCAGATCGGCGTCGTCCGCCGGTTACTCGTGCCCGAGACCGAACGGTTCTCGGTGTCGCCGACGGACCTCGTCGGCCCGTTCGGCACCTCGAGCGAGAGCGCCGTCGCTACCGCCTCGTCGGCGCTGCTCACGCTCTCCATCGCGGTCGCCGCGGGGGCGTTGCTGCTGGCGTTCGTCGCTCCGCAGGCCGCCGGCGGATACACGGAACTGGGACTCTACACGGAGAACGACGACGGCGAACTGGTGGCCGGCGAGACGCCGGAGGAAATCGCCGAAGGCGAGTCGGTACCGGTCACGACGACCGTCGAGAACGAGGAGGACGAGGACGTCGAGTATACGCTCGTCGTTCAACAGCAATACTACGAAGACGGCGAGATCACGGAGCGCGAGACGTTGGACGAGGTCTCGGCCGACGTCTCCGACGGGGAGACAGCCGAGGCGGACCTCTCCGTGGCACCCACTGCCGACCTGGGAGAGACGGTTCGCATCAGCGTGTTGCTCTACGAGGGCGACCCGCCGAGCGAACCGACGAACGAGAACGCCGAAGAGGACACGTACTTCTGGGTCTCGATGGGCGAGGAAGCGCCGTCGCCAACGGGCGAGGACGACGTCGGCGCCGCCGAGGAATCGGAAGCGGATGACGAGGGCGAAACTGACGAGGAAGACGGTGGCGACGAAGCGGGAGAAGACGAAGACGATGACGAAGCGGACGAGGAAGACGGTGACGACGACGAGAGCCCGCTCGACGAGTTCTTCGAGTGAACCGGTTCCCCCTCACGTCTCGGGATTGCGTCCTCTGACTTCTCGAATTCCCGGCTCGGCCCCGTTCATCTCTCGAACTCTCGTCTCGAGCGGCGAGTACGGGCGTTCGAGACACGTCCATGGCCCGCGAACTCGGTGAGGTCGTCCCGGGTCTGGACCGAACTGTGGGTGATGATTCGAACAACTCGAGGCAGCGATCGAGGCGGTGGTTCGTTTTACGGAACGCGTTCACCGTCGAGACTCGTCGCCTCGAGCCGAGCGCGGTCGGTGATCCTCGAGGTGACGAGCGAGTTGGCGGTGGATACGAAAGGGGCAGGCGAGGGTGACGAACGGGGGACGAGGCGACTCGAAACCGAACGTCAGGAGAGCGGTGCGGGGAACGGAATCGAGACGTTCGCGGTCCGAGAGAGTCGCTGTGCGACCGACACGGCGAAGAAGGCGGCACAGAGGACGAGCGCGAGGAGCGGTGCGAGGGACGGGGTGAACGGGCCGATCGCGAGCCACGATACCGCGACTCCGGCCAGTCCGACCGCCGCCACGACCGCGTAGAGGCGGTGCCAGGGCCGGTTCTCGTCGGGACGGTTGTCGAGGTACGGTTCGAATACGGACTCGTCCGGGAGCAACTCGATCGTGTGGCTCTCCGGGTCCCAGTCGACGACCCCGTGGTCCTCGAGCATCGGCAGGTGCGTCTGGTACAACGAGATGTAAACCCGTCGCCGTTGGGTTCTCGTTACGTCGTCGCGCGGAAGGTCGTTCTCCCACGCGGCGACCTGCTCCACGAGGGGGGCGAGGTCGCACGAGCCGGTTCCTTCTTTCAAGTGCCGGACCGTCCGTCGTCGACGAGCGTTGCTGAGCACGTCGAACAGCTTCGCCTGGGTGAGTTTACCGTCGGTCATGGGTACGTCCGTGCTCCGGTCGATCCCGTTCCCGCCGAAACGGGGGCGTTCGAATACCTCACACCCACGAATGGGACAGTGTGTCACTTTACTATCGCACGGCTACCGTCCCGAAATCGGTTTGTACCCGTCAAAACACGTGATAGAGGCTTCATCGAACGTGTTCTCGGCTGAAAGGGAGGTGAACCGAGTTTACCGGTGAGCGACGTTCGGGCGAGCGACCACGAACGGATCCCCGAATTTCGGGGGTTCGTCGGTTCGCGTTCGGGTCGGCTCTCACCGCCGTAGCACGAGGTTACAGACCCGTCAGGGCGGGGATAACAAAGCCTCGTTACCGGAAGTATTCGGACGACAGCCCACTGCTGGGTACCGATTCCAATGATACGAACTGCACGCCACTCGCTCCGCGTTCTCCGACCGCCGCCGGGGCGCCGAACGCCTCGAGGTGATCGCGGATGAGCGAGGTTATCTGCGGGACAGGGTGTACGATCGACGACGACGCGACCGTCGGCTACGGGACGTTCGACGAACCGACGCGGATCGGGGACGACGCGACGATCCGCGCCGGATCGATCGTCTACGGCGACGTGGTGGTCGGCGACGAGTTCACGACCGGCCACGACGTGCTCGTTCGCGAAGGGACGACGATCGGCGACGACGCGCTGGTGGGGACCAAGTCCGTCATCGACGGCGCCAGCGCGATCGGTTCGCACGTCAGCATCCAGACCGGCGTCTACGTGCCGACCGAGACGACGATCGGCGACAACGTCTTCCTCGGCCCCAACGCCGTCCTGACGAACGACGAGTACCCGATCAGGACCGACGACGGCCTCGAGGGACCGACGATCGAGGACGGCGCCTCGGTCGGCGCGAACGCGACGTTGCTCCCCGGCGTGACGGTCGGGGAGAACGCGTTCGTCGCCGCGGGCGCGGTCGTCACGGACGACGTCCCGCCCGACAGCCTCGCCGTCGGCGCGCCGGCGCGGGCGCAAACGCTTCCCGATCCCCTTCGGGGACCGAACCGGATCGCATGACCGACGGACAGCGTTCGATCTCGATCGCGAATCCGGTCCTCGGCGGCGAGGAACTCGATCGCGTCCACTCGGTCCTCGAGAGCGGCCACCTCGCCGACGGCCCGGAGGTGCGGGCGTTCGAATCGGAGTTCGCCGACTACTGCGGGACCGAGTACGGCGTCGCGACCTCGAACGGGACGACCGCCCTCCACGCGGCGCTCGAGGCGCTCGGTCTCGAGGAGGGCGACGCCGTCGTCACCTCGCCGTTTTCGTTCGTCGCGAGCGCGAACGCGATCCGGCTGGCGGGCGGAACCCCGGTGTTCGCCGACATCGACCCCGAGACGTACACGCTCGATCCGTACGACGTCGAGCGGGTGGTCCGCGAGCGCGACGACGTCGTCGGAATCGTGCCGGTCCACCTCTACGGGCTGGTGGCGGAGATGTCCCACCTGCTCGAGATCGCGACCGAGCACGACCTGTTCGTCCTCGAGGACGCCTGCCAGGCCCACGGCGCCGAGATTCAGCGTCGGCAAGCGGGGAGTTTCGGCGACGCCGCCTGCTTCTCGTTCTACCCGACGAAGAACGCGACGTCCGGCGAGGGCGGGATGATCACGACCGACCGCGAGGACGTCGCCGAGCGGGCCGCGAGCTTCGTCAACCACGGCCGGGACGTGTTCGGCGACGGCGCCACGTACGAGCACCTCGAGCTGGGCCACAACTTCCGGATGACGAGCCTCGCCGCGGCCATCGGCCGCGTCCAGCTCGAGCGCCTCTCCGAGTTCAACCGGGCCCGGCGCGAGAACGCGGCCCGCTACGACGAGGCCTTCGCATCGCTGCCGCTCGAGACCCCGACGGAACCGGGCGGGCACCGCCACGTCTACCACCAGTACACCGTCCGGACCGACGACAGGGACGCGCTCGCGGAATCGCTCGACGACCGGGGGGTGGACACGGCAATCTACTACGACACGCCGATCCACCGCCAGCCCGCCTACGAGACGGTCGCCACGGCCGCCACGGAGCTCCCGCACGCCGAGCGGGCCGCCGAGACCGTCCTCTCGCTCCCCGTTCACCCGAACCTCGACGAGAACGACCGCCGAGCCGTGATCGAGGCGGTCGAAACGCACTACGACGCATGACGCGGACTGCAGACTCGACTCGCGACGACCTGACACGATCATGACCGCCGAACCCCCTCCAACGACGAACGGTGCTGCCGACTCGAACGCCAGGACGAACGCGAACGAGACGCCCCTCCGAACGGGCGTCGTCGGCGTCGGTTCGATGGGCGAGAACCACGCCCGCGTCTACGGCGAACTCAGGGGCGTCGAGTTAGCCGGCGTCTTCGACCTGAACGACGAGGTGGCGCGCGACGTCGCCGCCACCTACGGGACCGAGGCACGCTCGTTCGACGACCTGCTCGAGCGCTGCGACGCCGTCACGGTCGCCGTTCCGACCGCCGCCCACTACGACACGGTGTCGGCCTGTCTCGAGGCCGGCGTCCACGTCCTCGTCGAGAAGCCGATCGCCGAGACGGTCGAGGAAGGGCGAGCGCTCGCGGAACTGGCCGACGAGCGCGACCTCGTCCTCCAGGTCGGCCACATCGAACGGTTCAACCCGGCCGTCCAGACGGCGATCGACCTGATCGACGAGCAGGACCTCGAGGTCATCGCCGTCGACGCCGAGCGACTCGGCCCGCCGGTCGATCGAACGGAGACCGCCGGCGTGATCCCCGATCTGATGATCCACGACGTCGACGTCATCGGGGCGCTGCTCGAGGCCGAAGCCGAGTCGATCGCCGCGAAGCGGACCGCCGACGGGCGGTACGCGACCGCCGCGATCGAGTACGGCGACGTGATCGCCTCGCTCACGGCGAGTCGGACCACCCAGAAGAAGATTCGGAGACTCACGGTGACCGCCGCGGAGTGTCTCATCGAGGTCGACTACCTCTCCCAGGAGGTGCTGATCCATCGAGACTCCTACCCCGAGTACGTCACCGCCGACGGCCAGAGCCGCTTCCGCCACGAGAGCGTCGTCGAACGCCCCAGGGTCGACAACGGCGAACCGCTCAAACACGAACTGGGGTCGTTCGTCGAGAGCATCCGGACCGGGACCGCCCCCGAGGTGTCGGCCGAGGACGGCCTCGAGGCCCTCGGGATCGTGGAGGCGATCGGCCGCATCGCGGACGGTGACAGTGAGCGGCGAGAGCAGGAGGTGCGACTGTGATGAACGAGACGAGCGACGCGACCGAGGCGGTGGACGACGCGACCGATGCGAGCGGCCCGGCCACCGTCGCGGACGGGCCGTACGGATCGAACGCGTCGGAGCGCACACAGCGCGAGGCGCTGACCGGCGGCGACGTTCCGGTCGCGGTCTACGGCCTCGGAAAGATGGGGCTCCCCCTCGCGGCGGTCTACGCCGATACGACGGGCAACGTCACCGGCGTCGACGTCGACCCGAGCGTGGTCGAGACCGTCGAGGACGGCGGATGCCACGTCGTCGGCGAACCCGGCCTCGCCGACCTCGTCGCCGAGCAGGTCGACCGCGGCCGCCTCGAGGCGACGACCGACGGGGTCGACGCGGCCTCGCGCGCGAGTATCCACGTCGTGATCGTCCCGACGCTAATCGACGACGACGGGAGTCCGAACCTGACGACGGTCGAGTCGGTGATCGACGACATCGCCGCCGGCCTCGCGCCGGGCGACCTGGTGATCGCCGAGTCCACGCTCCCGCCGGGATCCTGCCGGGACGTGCTCGCCCCGCACCTCGAGGCCGAGAGCGGACTCGAAGTCGGCGAGTTCGGGCTGGCGTTCTGCCCCGAGCGAACCTCCTCCGGGACGGCGCTGCGGGACATCCGCGGCCGGTACCCGAAGGTCGTGGGAGGAATCGACGACGAGAGTTCGCGGGCGGCCGCGCTCGTCTACGACAAACTCTCGAGCAACGAGATCAGGGTCGTCTCCGACGCGACGACCGCGGAGGCCGTGAAGGTCTTCGAGGGCGTCTACCGCGACGTCAACATCGCGCTCGCGAACGAACTGGGGACGCTCGCGGACGAACTCGGGATCTCCGTTCGGGAGGCGTTCGAGACGGCCAACGACCTGCCGATGTGCCAGCTCCACGACCCCGGGCCGGGCGTCGGCGGCCACTGCATTCCCTACTACCCGCACTTCCTGCTCGACTGGCTCGAGACGGAGCTCCCGCTCACCCGCCGGGCGCGGACGGTCAACGAGGGGATGCCGGCGCTCACCGTCGACCGACTGGAGCGCGCCCTCGAGGACGCCGGGGAGGACGCGGACCTCTCCGAAGCGAACGTGGTCGTCCTCGGGGTGACGTATCGGCCCGGCGTCGCCGAAACGCGCGCCTCGCCGGCCGTGGGCGTGATCGAAGCGCTCGCGGATCGGGGCGCGACCGTCCACGCGGTCGATCCGCTGGTGGACCCGGCGGAGTACGGCGCCCGACCGCTCGAGGTCGACGACCTTCCCGAGCGCTCGACCGACTTCGACGCCGCCGTGGTCGTGACGCCACACGAGGAGTTCGACCGGATCGCCTGGGCCGACCTCGACCCCATGATCGTCGTCGACGGTCGAGACGCGTTCGAGGCGGCGCTCGAGGGAACCGACCACCGACGGTACACCCTCGGCGGCACGGGTGGGGGTCGACCGCCCACGGAATCGTCGGCTCCGGAGGCCGACTCGGCGGACGGAACGACGCCCGAAGCGCCCCGGTCGACGGCCCGGCGGACCGACGGAGGTGACCGATAACATGTACCAGGGGAAGACGATCGGCGTGGTGGTGACGGCGTACAACGAGGAGGCGTTCGTCGGCGAGGTGATCGAGACGACCCCCGAGTTCGTCGACCGGATCTACGCCGTCGACGACGCCTCCCCCGACGGAAGCTGGGAGGTCATCCGGCGCGTCGCCGACCGGGTCAACGGCGCCGAGACGACGGCGCCCGAACTCGCGGTGACCGACGGCGGCGAGACGGACGCCAGACGGGTCGTCCCGATCCGCCACGAGGAGAACCGCGGCTACGGCGCAGCCGTCAAAACGGGGTACAGGCGCGCCCTCGAGGACGGCCTCGACGTGGTCGCGGTGATGAACGGCGACGGCCAGATGCCCCCGGAGATACTGGACCGGATCGTCGAACCGGTCGTCAGGGGCGAGGCGGACTACGCCAAGGGCAATCGGCTCCTCCGCCCCGAGGATCGGACCGACATGTCCCGGTTCCGCTTCGTCGGCAACGCCCTCCTCTCCGGGCTCTCGAAGTTCGCCTCCGGCTACTGGTCGATCAGCGACCCGCAGAACGGCTACACCGCCATCTCGAGGGAGACCATCGAGACGCTCGATCTGGACGCGCTCACCGACAAGTACGGGTTCCTCAACCACATCCTCACCCACCTCAACGTCCACGAGTTTCGCGTCACCGACGTCGAGATGACGGCCGTCTACGGCGACGAGGAGAGTAGCATCCGCTACGTGCCGTTCGTCAGGTACGTCTCCCTGCTGTTGTTACGAAGCTTCCTCTGGCGACTGAAGTCGCGGTACGTCGTCAGACGATTCCACCCGGCCGTCCTCCTCTACGGGGCCGGCACGGCCGGACTGATAGGCGGAACGCTCGGCCTGGTCGGGTCGATCGCCGCTTCGATCGGACGGAGCGACCCGAGCGAAGCTCCGGACCGGGAGCCGACCGACGGACGAACCAGGACCGGGAGCGCTCGGCTCGTGGCGGCGACCTCAGCGTTTCTCACGACGCTCGTCGGACTCGTCTCGCTCGCGGAGGCGATCTCGAAGGACGCTGCCGAGAGCGAGGACCTCGAGATGGTCCACCTCGAGGGGCACGGAGGCGAGGGGCGCGAGGAGATCCCGGTGAGAGAGAAGGGGTCGGAGACGGACGATGCGGATCCCCTCGAGCGTCGGTTCTGAGCGGATTCCGTTCGGTCGCGTTCGATCTCGTTTCGGATGCTTCTCCCGGCGAGGCGCGAACGCGTCCCCGTTTACCTCGCCGAGGCGGAGGCTAGTGCCCGGAATCGTTCGCGAGAGTACCGTGGCTCTTCCGTTCGTTCGAGCGTGAGTGACGATCGCGAACTGGGGCGGACTCGATCCTCAATCGACCGGGTAGGTGACGATCTCGTCGGAGTCACAGACCGGGCAGCGGGTCGTCTTCGGAGAGACGTTCGTGCCGCAGTTTCGGCACTCGTGGACGACCGCCGAGCCGTCCCCTTCCGAGGCCGCGGCGTCCGGCGAATCCACCGATCCCGGCAGCACTCCTCTGAGGAGATCGGAAAGTGACATAGAACCGGTGACGGGGCATTTTCCCGGGACGGGAATAAGTGTTTCGCGGGTAATCGATAGCTGCAGCGATACTCGCGTTCACGCGTCAGTCGGTCCGTCGCGCCTCACCGGGACGAGGCGATCGGGGACGCGGGGCGGTCCTCGAGGAGGTCCGACCGCCCCTCGGGGTCGCCCCGCGACTCCGCGACGTCGACGATGAGGTCCGTCAGGTTGACGAGCCGGTCGAGGGACGATTCGCGCCGCCGTCGCCACCGCCGCTTCGCGTCGGGATCCGAGAGCAGCTCCAGCGCGCGGTCGCGGGCCGTTTCGTACTCGTCGAACTGGTCCGCGAGGCCGGCTCGCTCGAGGGCGTCGAACTCGCCGTACTCGTGGTCGTCGTTCCCGCGGTATCGGATCGCGGGCGTGCCGAGGAGGCCGGCCTCGGTCACCATCGTCCCGGTGTCGGCGATCAGCAACGAGGCTTCGGCGAGGGCGTCGTGAATGCGCGCCGGGTGCAGGTCGTACGGCCTGGCCGGGAGGTCCTCGAAGTCCATCGCTTGCCCCTCGTCGGAGACGAAGACGGTCGCGTGCTCGCTCAACCGACGGATCAGGTCGCCGCGCTGATCGCGGGTGAATCCCTCGAGGACGACGTCGTGGAGGGCGTCGAGGGCGTTGAAGCGGAGGATGACGAACGGTTCGTCCGGATCGACCCCGAGCCTGTCGCGGACGTCGCCGGCGGGTTCGAAGACGTCGGGGTGTAGGTAGGCGCACTCCTTGAAGCCGTCGAATGTCCGGTGGGCGTCGCCGAGGTCGCGGTTCGTCGCCGCGGGCGAGAGGATGCAGTCGGCGAACGGGCGCGAGACGGCGTAGTTGAAGTCGCCCGGTTCGTCGTCCAGCACCAACACAACGGGAGCGCGCGCGAGCGTCCCGGCGAAGGCGGCGTACGGCCCCCGACCGAAGACCACGTCCGGACGAAAGCCGCGAGCGGTCCTCGCGATCGTCCCGAACTGGCTCGCGATCTCCGAAGCGAATTTCAGCCGCGAGTACGTCTCGGTCCCGTGCTCGCCGTAGATTCGATGGGGGAGGTCGAAGAACTCGAGTAAGTCCCGCGTACAGGCGTAGTCGCGGCCGAGTACGAGCACCTCGTGACCGCGCGACTCGAGCCTCGAGACGGCGTGTCTGTACAGGTGAACGTGCGCCGGCGTGTTCGCGAAGACGAGAATCCGCATCGGTAACCTGTTCCCGTCGACGATCCTTTGTAATGGAACGAGTTCGGTCGACGGACTCGCGGAAGGCGTCGGCTTCGGTGGCGCAGGTGGCGCCGAATCCCTCTCCGCATCGGTTCGCGATCGCGTCGGCGGCGGACGGCCCCGTGGGTACACCGGCGGTGGATTCGAGTCGGTCTCGCCCGCCGCGCGGATCGGCGATACCGCCCGCGATCGGTCGACTCGGACGCGGAAACCCGAACGGTACCGAACCGACTAGGACGTTCAGCTAACGTGCCCGCGTCCCGCGTCAGGAGACGGTTAACAAAGCCTACCGAGGGATCCCGTAGGGACGGACGAACACTCGAGTATGCACGTTCTCTCCCTCACGCCGAACGCCGACGCGACGTTCATGAACGAGCAGATCGCCGCCCTCGAGCGTCGCGGCGTCTCCATCTCGACGCTCTCGGTCCCGGGCGAGGTCGACGCCGAAACGTCTCGGTCGCCGGTGGATTACCTCTCGTTCTTTCCGGCCGTCTTCAGGGAAGCTCGAAACGGATACGACGTCGTTCACGCCCACTACGGGCTGACGGGACCGATGGCGATCACCCAGTTGCGGACGCCCGTCGTCCTCTCGCTGTGGGGGTCCGACGTTCACGGCCCCGTACAGCCCGTAAGCAAAGCGTGCGCGCCCCTCTGCGACGAGGTCGTCGTGATGTCCGAGGGGATGCGGCGCGCGCTCGGTCGCGAGTGTACGGTGATCCCCGACGGCATCGACCTGGAGAAGTTCGCACCCGAACCGCGCGACGCCGCCCGCGAAGCGGTCGGCTGGGACGACGAAGCCCACCACGTCCTCTTCCCGTACTCCCCCGAGCGAACGGTGAAGAATTACCCCCGCGCCCGCCGGATCGCGTCGGCCGCCGACGACCTCCTCGAGCGACCCGTTCGCCTCCAGGTCGTCCACGGGGTCGACCACGACGAGGTGGCGACGTACGTGAACGCCGCCGACGCCCTCCTGTTGACCTCCGAGAGCGAGGGGTCGCCGAACTCCGTGAAGGAGGCGATGGCGTGCAACCTGCCCGTCGTCGCCACCGACGTCGGCGACGTGCGCGAGCGCCTCGAGGGCGTCGACCCCTCCGTCGTCGGGACGACCGACGAGGAACTGCTCGAGGGGCTGATCGAGATCCTCGATCGCGGCGAGCGGTCGAACGGTCGCGAGGCCGCGCGGGAGGTTAGCGTCGAGCGAACGGCCGACGAGATGCTGGCCGTGTACGAGCGGGCCGCGTCCGGGTGATCGACCGAGGCGACTCGAGCGAGCGCCGACGGCGGAACCGACACGTTTTGAACGGCGGAGCGCCGTGGGTGAGCCATGAGACGACGCGCCGTCCTCGCCGCCTCCGGGTCCCTCCTCTCGGTCGCCGTCGCCGGCTGTTTCGAGACGCGCCTGAACGAGCGCGGGTCGCTCGAGGTGATCGTCGACGGCGAGGAGGTGGACCTCACGGCGCGCCGGTTCCAGTCGGAAAACGCCGATTCGGCGAACGACTCGGCGGCATTCCACCTCCACGAGGGCGAAGAGGAGTGGTTCATGGAGGGGACCGAGCGGGTGACGTTCGCCGAGGCGATCGACCTCCTCCCGCACTTCGCCTTCGAGGAGCGCGACGGAGGGCGCGTCGTCACCGTCGACGGGACGACCTACGACGACACCGACGACGGGACGACGCTCGAGTTCCTCGCCAACGGCGAGTCGGCCGATCCCACTGCGTACGAGCTCCACGACGGCGACGAGTTGCGACTCGAGATCGAGACTGACGCGGAGTGAGTCCGGCCGCACATCCGGGCTCGAGCGGGTTACATTTTGGGCCACTCTCTGGTACCCCAACCCACTCATTGGAACTAGACGTCATTTATAACCATGCACTGGTCGTAGTTGATAGAGACGGGTCCATCGCGGCATGACGACCGACTCGCGTCCGACTCGAGAGCGAAGGAGTATTCGGCGCCGATCACCGACGCGTACGCGTGAACCTCTCGATCGTCGACCTCTCGCCGGTTCCCGAGGACGGTAGCGCGACCGACGCCTACGAGCGGACGGTGGAGTTCGCGCGCGAGGCCGAACGCCTCGGATACGCTCGGTTCTGGATGGCCGAACACCACGGTACGGCCGACTCCATCGCCAGCACCACGCCCGAGGTGCTGATCGCGTACCTCGCCGCGAAGACCGACGCGATCCGGATCGGATCCGGGGCGGTCCTGCTCAACCACTACAGTCCGTACAAGGTGGCCGAGACGTTCAGTTCGCTCGACGCGCTCGCGCCGGGCCGCGTCGACCTCGGCGTCGGGCGGGCGAACAACAGCCCCGCGGCCGACCGCGCTCTCGAGACCCCGCGGCACGTGCGACATCCCGATCGGGACCACCGCGAGAAGATCGAAGCGGTCGCCAGCCACCTCCACGACGCCTACCCCGGCGACCACCCCTACAGCGAGTTGCACCTGGCTCGCTCGGACGGCGACGTCCCCGAACTCTGGCTGCTCGGCTCGAGCCCCTCGAGCGCGCGGATCGCGGGCGAACTCGGCCTGCGGTACTGCTTCGCGGCGTTCATCCGGCCGGAACTCGCGGAGCGCTCGTTCGAGACCTACCGCGAGCGCTTCGAGCCGTCGTCGCTCGGGGCCGGTCCGGACGAGCCGGTCGGCATGCTCGCCGTCAACGCGACCTGCGCGGAGACCGACGCTGAGGCGGCCAGGCTCCGCGCCACCGCCGAGGCGACCTACCGACGGCTGGCCCGCGGCGAGCGGGGCAGACCCCCGTCGGTCGAGGCGGCGATCGACGAACTCGGCGGCGCGCCGGAGCCGACGCCCAACCCCCTCCCCGACGAGGAGTGGCCGCGAGCCATCTCCGGGAGCCCCGAAACGATGCGCGAACTCCTCGAGCAGCTCACCGACCGGGTCGGCGTCGACGAGGTGATCGTCCAGAACGTCATCGCCGACCACGGGGACGTGCTCCGCTCGCACGAACTGCTCGCGGAAGGGGTCGGACTCGCGCCGCGATCCTGACGGACGCGCCGCGGTGACGTCGGCGAAGAAGGATCAGCGGGACCGATACCACTCCATCGCCTCGGGGACGTGCGCCTCGAGCGGTCTGAACGCGTACCCGAGTTCCTCGTGGGCCTTTCCGGAGTCGTAGTAGAGTCGCTTCGTCGCGAGGTCGGCCATCCGCCGGTCGAACGGGAAGACGCGCACGTCGGCGACGGCGCCCGCGACCTCCGCGACGGGGCCGGCGGCGCGGATGGCGGCCGACGGGACGGGGACGCGGGCCGGCGTTCCGTCGACGTAGTTCGCGATCCGCGAGACGGCGCGTCGGATCGTCACGTTCTCGCCGCCGAGGATGTAGTGTTCGCCCGACTCGCCGCGTTCGGCCGCGAGCAGCAGGCCGTCGACGACGTCGGAGACGCCGACGACGCTCAGCCCGCCGGGGAGGTGGGCGACGAAGTACGGTTCGACGGCCATCGCGAGCAACTGGGCGGTGAACGTCTCGTCGCCCGATCCGAAGATGGAAGTCGGGTGGACGGTCACGGCCTCGCCGACGGTTTCGGCGTACTCGTCGACGAGGGCCTCCGCCTCGGCCTTCGACTCCTGGTAGGCGCCGATCGGCTCCGCGACGTCCGTCTCGTCGGCGACCCCGCCGCCCTCGTCGACGCGGCGGGTGCCGGACGTGCTGGTGAAGACGACCCGACCGACTTCGGCGTCGGCGCAGGCCGAGAGCACGTTCCTCGTGCCGTCGACGTTGACCCGACGGACCGTCTCGGCGTCGCCGCTCCAGAGGCCGATCCCGGCGAGGTGGAAGACGACGTCGACGTCGTCGACGAGCAGGCGGAGCACGCTCGGCTCGAAGAGGTCGCCGACGTACCACTCGATTCCCTCGGCGTCGGCAAGGTCGCCGCGATCGGAGGTCGGCCGACTGAGCGCGCGGACGTCCCAGCCCTCCTCGAGCAACCGTTCGCAGAGGCGGCTCCCGAGGAACCCGGTGGCGCCGGTCACGGCCGCCGTCTTCGCGCCGCTCGAGGTCGGGTTAGCGGGCGCGTCCTGGTCCGCGGTCATGGTCACCGATCACCCCGCATCTGCGGGGGGACGGCGTCGCCCGCGACGGCCGCGTAGGTTCGGTACGCGAGCGAAACGGCCGGGTGAGTGCCCGTCCGCGGGGGGAGATCCCCGTCGGGAATCCGATCCGCGAGGGCGTCGACGTCGCAACCCTCGACCAGCACGGACGTCCCGTCGCTCCGAAGCGCCCGTCGGAGCGCCTCGTCGTCCTCGAGCGGTCGGTCGAGCAGCGTCGCGCCGACGGCGTCGGCCGCGGACGGGCGCCCGCAGAACAGCCGTCCGGTCGCGTGCGGATCGCCGCCGTAGGCCACCGTCGCGTCGAGGAGCGCGCACGTCGGATCGATCGCGCTCGTCGCGGCCACGGCGACCGTCGACGGCTCGGGCGGCCCCTCGACGTGGCGCGCGAGCGTCCGCATCGCGCCGGCGACCGGCCCCGCCTCGGTCGGACGGAGGGTCGGCACGACGATCACCTCGTCCGCGAGGAGTCGCTCGGGGACCGACAGCGGAACGAGGGGGTTGGGGTCCCCGCCGTCACTATCGGCGTCGTCCCCGAGGAGCAACCCCTCGGCCTCGAGGTCGACCAGGATGTTCTCCCGGGGCTCGTCCGCCAGGTCGACGAGGTCCGCGTCGGTCCCCTCGAGCGCGTCGGGGTAGCCGAGGTAGGCGACCGTCTGACCGAACGAGGTGTGCTCGTCGCCGCCTCCCGCCACGGCGAGGTCGGCGCGGGTCTCGCGCTCGAGCACGCGAGCGAGCGCGCCCACGACCGCGGGGTCGGTCACCACGCCGGACGAGGGGTGAAACGGATAGTGAGCGTCGGGAACGATCGCGATCCGCTCGGCGTCCCGGAGGGAGTCGATCCAGCGCCGATCGTCGCTCCTCGCACCGCCGTCGTCTCGCCGACGACCGTCGAGGAGGTCCACGATCCGCGGCTCGAGTTCCTCGATCCGCGCGTCGACGGACGGATTCCAGCCGCCCCGCCGACGCGGTCCGTTCCCCTCTTCGATCGATTCCCCCTCGTCGCCACCGGGGGCGATGGATGCCGTTCGCACGGTCAGCATCAGTGCATCACCTCGAGGGAGTCGGCGCCGTCGCCGTCCGCTTCCGAGTCGCCGTCGCCGTCGGCGCCTCCGTTCCGCCCGGCGAGTTCGTAGGCCGTCTCGGCCAGTTCGAGCGTTCGCTTTCCGGTCTCACCGTCGACCGGGGGCGCCTCGTCCGCCAGAATCGCCTCGGCGAAGTCCGCCAGGGCGTCGTAGTGGGCCCGGTAGTAGAACGTCGGCCCGTACACGTCCGGGTCGTCGCCGGTGAACCGACTGGCGACGTTCCCGAGGGCGGACGTCGCCGCGCTCGCGTAGAAGTTCTCGGGGAGGTACTCCTCGTTCTCGATCGTTCCCGTCACGCCCTGGAGCGCGAGTCGGGTGTTGACCTCGGGGAGGTCCTCCCACTGGTAGGTGCCGCAGTGCAGCGAGATGGCGGTTTCCGTCTCGGGTGCCCGGAGGGAGACCGTCGCGGCGTCCTCGAGGGGAAGGTCGAGCGTGGCGTCGACCTGCGCGTCACGAACCTCCAGGTCGCCGAAGAGCCACTCGAGGACGTCGAAGCAGTGGACGCCGAGTTCGAGCAGCGCGCCGCCGCCGACGGCGTCGGGATCGAGGCGCCACGACGGCGGCGCGTCCTCGACCGGCGGGCGACCGAACGGGTCGTCGTTGATCCGGACCATTGAGGCGAAGGGGACGCGCCCGATCCGGCCCTCCTCGTAGGCCTCCTTCACCCCGACCACGTCGGGCTGGTAGCGAAGGGTGTGGTCGACGCCGACGCGAATCCCGGCCTCGTCCGCCGCCTCGAGCATCGCCTCGGCCTCCTCGACCGTTCGAGCGAGGGGCTTCTCGACGAAGACGTCGACGCCCGCCTCGGCGGCTCGTTCGACTGCCTCGGCGTGCAGGAACGGCGGGAGGGCGACGACCGCGGCGTCGGGCGATTCCGACTCGAGGAGCGCCGCGTAGTCGTCGTAGGTTCGGGGAACGCCCATCTTCTCGGCTCGCTGGCGATTCTCGGCGACGGCGTCGGCTGCCGCCACGACCGTCACGTCGTCCATCGCGAGTGCCGACCCCAGGTGTACCGTGCCGATGTTGCCGACGCCGAGCACGGCGAGCGAAAGGGACTCCGACCCCGCGCTCGCGCCGGACAATCGTCTCCGAAGTGAAGCGCGCATCTTGCCGAGTGCGGACCGGCAGCGGGCTTTGTTATCGTCGGCATACCCTCGCTCACCGGCGGGTAGGAGGTCGCTTCCCCGTGCGGCGAGCCGATCGATCGCGTCAGTTTCGACCGGGCGTGACCGCGCTAAAATCGTTCGACATCGGGCGGATCCGCCGGGCCACGTCGCTCATCGTCTCGACCGTGAGGTCGGAGTCGATGCGCCTGCGGTCGACGTGCTCGAGGATCGCCCGCATCCGGTCGGCGTCGCGCTGGTGGGTGAGGTTGTTCGGGTGAAGCCACATGTGGAAGACGCCGTCGTTCTCGGCTGCCTCGTCGATGCCCCTGCGGGCGGTTACCACCATCGGGTCCGCCCAGACCGATTCGGCGATCGTTCGGGCGCGCCCCTCGAAGCCGAACAGGAACATCGACGCCGGGACGTTCACGAGCCCCCGCTCGTCCATCGTCGGCTCGACGAGGAAGGATCGATCCCTGACGAGCGAGTCGAAGACGCCGCGAACGCCGTCCCTCGTGGGGGATTTTCCGCGGTAGGCCTTCACCCCGTACTCGGCGAGGACGTCCCGGTGGCCGACGTCGTTTCGCGGGTAGACGAACGACTCGAACAGCAGCCCCCACCGCGCGGCGACCTCGCAGCACCGCTCGAGTTCCGCCTCGGCAACCTCCCGCGTGGTCTCGGGCCGCCCGAACAGGACGTGGGAGAACGAGTGGCTCGCGAACTCGTGGTCGACCGGGGAGTCGAGGATCCCCTCGACGAGGTCCGGACCGAACCGGAGGTCCTCCCGGTGGGCCCACTCCGTTCGCTCGCGCTCGAACCACGACGGCCCCGTCGGGTGGTCGTCGTGGCGGCCGTCGCAGTCCTCGAGCATGAGGTGCCCGACGACGGCCCACGTCGCGGGCACCTCGAACTCCTCGAGGAGGTCGAGCATCGTGAGCCAGCCGCGGGAGCCCGCTTCCACCCGCTCGCGCGGGGGCGCCTCGATGTCGTGAAAGCCCCAGCCGAGCTCGGCGTCGAGCGAGATCACGACGCTACCCATTTTCCCCACCACGCTCGCGCGGTCGAACTCCCGTCATATAGGCGCGGTTTCCCGACGAGCGGTTTTGTTATGACGGACTTGCCGGATCGGTCCTCCGGTGAGGAGCGGACTACGGCGCTCCGCTCCCCGACGCCGGGAACCGACCGCGATAGCGGCGGATCGGCCGAGGAAGCCGGCTCAGCGCGTTGTACGCCCTGACTATCTCGATTTGGGAAGGATTTACCCCTGCAATCTCCCTATAACAAAGCCGCAACCGAGCCACTCCCGACACAGCAGACGTCTTCGGACGTCCTCTATAAACATGAGCGGATCGACACACTCGTCCGGGCGAGCGTTCGTGCTCGGATTCGACGGCGTGCCGTGGAGACTCGTAGAGCGCTGGAGCGACGAGGGTGAACTCCCGAACTTCGCCCGGATGCGCGAAGAGGGAGCCTCGGGCACCCTCGAGAGCACCCGTCCGCCGACGACGCCGCTCGCCTGGCCCTCCATCGCGACGGGCGTCTGGCCCGACAAACACGGGATCTACGGCTTCCAGAACCTCTCGCGGGAGTACACCCACGAGATGTACACGAGCAGGGACCTGAAACAGCCCCCGCTGTGGGAGCAGCTCTCCCCCGCCCACGTCGGAAACGTCCCGATGACGTATCCGGCGACGGATATCGACGGCACCATGGTCACCGGGATGATGACGCCGTCGACCGACGAGAACTTCGCCCACCCGCCCGACGTCGGCGAGGAGGTCGACCGACGGATCCCCGACTACGAGATCGGGCTCGACTACCCCGACTACGTCGGACGCCTCGAGGAGTTCCCGCCGGCGGTCGACGAGGTCCTCCGGAAGCGTCGGGAACTGATGCGCCTCCAGATGGAGCGCGCCGGGGACGACTGGCGGCTGTTCTTCTTCGTCTACACCGCCCCCGACCGGTTCCAGCACCTCGTGTGGGACATGGACCTGCTACTCGACCACTACAAGAAGCTCGACGACGTCCTGGGCGAGGTGATCGAGTACACCGACGAACACGACGCCGACCTCTACGTCGTCTCCGACCACGGCTTCGGGCCGATTCACGAACTGATCTACGTCAACAACATCCTGGAGCGCGAGGGGTACCTCACGCGACGCGACAACGAAGGCACCCGCGGAATGCTCGAGAACCTCGGCATCTCGCGAGAGAGCGTCACGAACGTGTTGAACAAGGTCGGCATCTCGGAGGAGCTGATCGTCTCGAAACTCCCGCGGAGGCTCGTGGACTCGGTCGCCGAGCAGATTCCGGGGGAGCACGCCCTGTACGACGTCAACTACGAGGAGACCGTCGCGTTCGTTCACGACTCGGGTAACTGTTACATCAACGACACCGATCGGTTCGAACGCGGCGTCGTCTCCCCCTCCGAGATCCCGTCGATCAAAGCCGACCTCGTCGACCTGTTCGAATCGATCACCGACGGGGACGGAACGCAACTGCTCAACGTGTTCGACGGCGACGAGCTGTTCCCGACGGATCCGGACTCCCCCGACCTCATCGTCAACGGGATCGACGGCTACGAGTCGCGCAACACCCTCACCGACGAGCCGTTCGGCGACACCGGCGAGTACCAGGCGAGCCACCGCATGACCGGGATCATGCTCTGTCGGGGCCCGTCCATCGACGCCGGCGCCGAGATCAAGAGCGCTCGAGTGGTCGACGTCGCCCCCACCCTCCTCCACGGGATCGACGAACCCGTTCCGGCCAACGCCGACGGCCGCGTCCTCTTCGACGTCTTCCACGAGGACGCCTCGGCGACGGGCAAGAAAGTGAAACGCACCGACGCCACCCGCACCGCCGACGGCGAGGAGGTGGACGACGACTTCACCGACGTCGAGAACCGCCTCAAGGGACTCGGCTACATGGAGTGACCGACCGCCGCACCGCTCGCCGATCTGACTCGCCGCCCTCCGCGGTTGTTGCCGGTCGGACGCGACGCCCTCCATACTTCTTGCCGGTCGGACGCGACGCGCGTCGAAGACCTCGAGACCGCCGACCCACGCGTGACGCCGCCGACCCACGCGTGACGCCGATGCTCGAGCGACCGCCCGGTCACCGCCCGGACGTTCACTACCCAGTCGTTCACCGCCGGTAGAGGGTTCCGAAGTCGACGAGGAGAGCCGGTTCGCTCACTTTCCCGTTCGAATGCGTCTGAGACCGGACTTCGCCGCGTCGTAGGCGGGATACATCGTTTTGTACACCGGATCCGGGGTGTTTCGCGCGCCCGCGCGTATGACGCGATGGTGAAGCGGCGAACCGGACGCCGAAACGAGTCGATCGAGGTCGGCCCCCTCGAGCCACTCGAAGAACAGCGCCTCGGCCGGCGACTCCGGGTCAGTCTCGCGAACTCGGTCCCGGATGTCCTCCCACATGTAGCGCTCGTCCTGGCCGAGGATCCACTCGCCGGATTCGAGCGAACGCCGAATGTCCTCGTAGTCGTCCTCGTAGTCGTCCTCGGAGAAGGGGTAGCCGTGCGCGGCGGGGTCGAGCCCCGACAGGCGAAGCCCGACGGCGGTACGGCAACACTTCTCACACACGCCGCAGTTGCCGTCCATGCGGGCGTTGCAGGTTTGCAATCTGAGGTCGGGTACCTCCTCGCCGACGTAGTCGGCGATCAGGTCCAGGCGCTCCTGTCGGGTCAACTCGTACCCGTCGTGGTGACAGTCGGTGCCGGTCCAGCGGACGTAGTCGTCGATATCCGGTCGAGAGCCCCACTCGAGGTCGATTCCGTCCCAGTGGGTGGCCGCGACGTAGAGGTCTTCGATTCCGCGGGCGTGGGCCATCGGCGCGCAGAGGCCGAGCAACCCCAGTCCGTGACCGACGGAGCTGTACCAGGCGCCGTCGACGAAGCGCTTGTAGTGAGCCAGCAGCATCGGGTGATCGAGGAAGGAGAGCATGTTCGATTCGACGAACGACGTCGCCACGCCGCGCTCCTGGGCGAACGCCGAGACGCGCGATCGAAGGTGGCGCCAGTTCTCGTCGTCGGCCGGGCCGGGGGAGATCGTCCAGCCGCGGACGCTGATCAGGATCGGCCCCTCCTCCCGGTGGCGGACGTAGGAGGCCGTCGAGTCGACGCCGCCGGTGAACAGCAGGCCGCTCTCGCCGCCCGCCCCGGGATCGGCGTCGATCGTCTCCTTCGCGTACAGCGTCCCGCCCTCGAGGAAGTCGTGCATCGAGAGCAGCGAGGCTTTGACGTCCTCGAGCGCGCGGGCGAACCCGGCGTCGATCTCGTCGACGTAGACGTCCGCGCCGTTGGCCCAGGCGACCGGACAGACGTGGGCGAGGACCGGAATCGCGAGGACGCCCTCCGGTACGTCCTCGATCGAGACGTCGTAGGTGGCCGTGAACGGTTCGCCGGTGAAAAAGCGCTCGAGATCCGGCGTCGCGCGCACCGCACACTCGAGCGTCGAGCCGTCGGCAGCAAATCGGTCGATGCGTATAGATGACATGGGATCGTGGTCGTCGCGTTCGCCGGGGGACTCTCGGCGAACAGTCGCGTACGGGTGCCACCACGATCAGGTACAAAAACCAACAGAATCGTTGAGTTCCGTCGACCCGGGAAATGTATCGGTAGCGAACGGTAGCGACACCATACCGCGCCCCGCGGGTCGATCCCTGCGGCCGAAGCGGTGACGACCGTCCGGGTCGATGCCGTTCGCCGTCGGCCATCCCCCTGGGGTGTGGGAACTGGCGGTGAAACGATCCGCGTCACCGCGGGTGGCGTCGGTCGGCCGACGACCGAATACCGATACCGCCGCGGAAAGCCCCGCTGACGGCGCACACGCCGCGGTAGGAGACGTATAACAAACCCCGACGTCGAGAACTCCTCTCCCAACAGATGCGTCGTGAATCTCCGGCTGAACGTTCGATATGTGAAGAGGGACACCGATGAGACGAACGGTCATCGACACCCTCCTCGCGATCGGGTTTCTCGGCGTCACGGTAGCGATCCTCGTGGCGTGGATGAATCCGGCCTCGCACTACGAACCATCGATGTACGCCGGTGTCCCCGGTAGCTTCTGGATCGGCATCGGCGTCGCCCTCGCCATCGCGACGGGCGTGGCGATGGTCTGCAGGGGCCGCGAGCAGGTGGTGGGGATCGGCCTGGGCGGATTCGCCGTGACGACCATCGTGAGCATCCCCGTCCTCCGAAATTACCGGTTCTCCGGGATGGGTGACGCGCTGACGCACCTCGGGTGGACGCGCGACATCGTCAACGGGGACATCCTCCCGCACGACCTGTTCTATCCCGCGTTTCACTCGCTGGCCGGGGCGTTCCACTTCCTCGGCGGGTACTCGCTCGAGCGGGCGATGCTCATCGTGGTCGTCGTTCTGTTCGTCCCGTTCCTGGTGTTCGTGCCGCTCGTCGTTCGGGAGTTCGGCGACGGGGCGCTGGCGGTCGGCTTCGCGGCCATCGTCTCCTGGATGGTGCTGCCGATCAACAACGTCGCGACCCACATGGGCGTCCACACGAACTCGAACGCGCTGTTTCTCGTCCCGCCGGTGCTCTTCGCGGTCGCCGCCTACCTCGAGCGCGACTCGGGGGAGGATCGGCTGCCCCTGGGCGTGTCGCCGTTTTCGATCCTCCTGTTCGTGACGGGCGTGAGCCTGCTGCTCGTCCACCCCCAGCAGATGATCGGCGTCGTCGCCCTCATCGGAACGATCAGCGCGGTCCAGTTCCTCGTCCGCCGGCGGTACGTGGAGCATCCGATCCTCGAGCACCCGACGACGTACGTTCACACGTTCGGCCTCGGGATCCTCACGTTCGGGTGGGCGATCAGCAACCCGCGGTTTCGAAACGCCCTCAGCGGGTTGATCGAAGGTATCTTTTCGAGCGACGTCGGCGGTGGTAACACGGTCAACGATCGAGGGACGTCGCTGACCGAACTCGGTACCAGCCTCACCGAACTGTTCACGCTGATGTTCCTCGAAGCGGCGCTGATCGGGCTGGCCGTCGGCCTGCTGTTGCTCGCCGTCTGGCGCGGCTGGTCGACGCCGAACGGCGACACCCGGGCCTTCATCACGTACCTGGGCCTCTCCATGTTCCCGCTGGGGGGGCTGTTCCTCGTCTACTTCGTCGGAACGCCGACGATGGCGTTCCGACAGATGGGGTTCATCTACGTCGTCGTGACGGTCCTCGCGGGCGTCGCGCTCGCACGGGGAGTGGGCGGCCTCTCGAAGGTGCTCCCCCGTCCGGGGGTGACCGCGCTCGCGGCGGCGTTCGTGGCGGTCTGTCTCGTCTTCGGACTGATTACCGTCCACGCGTCGCCGCTGATCTACAGTTCGAGTCAACACGTGACCAACGAGCAGATGGGGGGGTACGAGACGGCGCTCGACCACGGGGTCGAGGACCAACAGTACGCCGGCTTCGGCTACAGCCCGTACCGCTTCGACCACGCGATCACCGGCGTCGACGACACCTCCGTCACCAGCGGCACGACCGACGGCACCGTCGACGAGGAGGAGTTCAACGACGGGAACTACAGCGGGGCCTACCGCGGCAGCGAGTACTACTTCGTCGTCACCGAGTACGACACGACGCGCGAATTCCAGGTGTACGACGAACTCCGGTACGAGGAGGAGGGACTCGAGGGGATCAGCGCGGAACCCGGCGCGGACAAGGTCGTCTCGAACGACGAGTTCCGGATGTACGACGTCGAAGGATCGTTCTCGGACTGATCGGCGGCTCTCGCTCGGCGGCGAGGGCAAGCGTTCGCTTCGGAGTCTCGTATTCCTGGTAGTCCGGCTTACCATCCCTTACGCGACGAAACGGACGCATAACAAAGCCCGAAACAGCCATCCCGACTGATACGACACATGTCTTCCCTCGATGACGTACGAGTGCTGGATCTCACGCGAGTCCTCGGCGGTCCGTACTGCACGATGCTCCTCGCGGATCTCGGGGCGGACGTCGTGAAGGTGGAACCACCCGGCGGCGACTTCGTCCGGGAGACGCCGCCGTTTCACGAGGAGGACGACAGCTTCGGCGGGTACTTCCAGAGTATCAATCGCGGGAAACGGAGTATCGAACTCGATTTCAACGAGGAGGGGGACCGAGAAACGTTCCTCTCGCTCGTCGACCGGGCGGATGTCGTCGTCGAGAACTTCCGCGCGGGCACGATGGAGAAGTTCAACCTCGGGTACGAACGGCTCGCCGAACGCAACCCGGGGCTCGTCTACGCCTCGATGCGGGGCTTCGGGGACCCGCGGACGGGGTCGACGCCGAAGCAGAACGAACCCGCGTTCGACCTGGTCGCGCAGGCGCTCGGCGGCGTCATGCACCAGACGGGGCCCGAGGACGGTCCCCCGACGAAGGTCGGATTCGGCGTGGGTGACATCTTCACAGGCGTCCTCCACACCGTCAACATCCTCGCGGCGCTTCACTACCGCGACCGGACCGGCGTCGGCCAGTTCGTCGACACCGCGATGTACGACGCGATGGTGAGCCTCGCCGAGCGCGCCGTCTACCAGTACTCCTACACCGGCGAGGTCCCGTCCCGGACCGGAAACTCCCACCCGACCCTCTTTCCCTACAACGCCTTCGAGGCCGAAGACGGCTACGTCGTGATCGCCGCCCTCGGGGACAACCACTGGGAGGGGCTCTGCGAGGCGATGGACCGTCCCGAGTGGATCGTCGACTACCCGCACGCGAACGACCGCCTCGAGCACCGCGACCACCTGTGCGAGGCCATCGCGGACTGGGTGCGCTCTCGAACCGTCGACGAGGTCCTCTCGGTGCTCAACGGCGACGTCCCCTGCGGCCCCATCCAGGACGTCTCGGACATCTACGAGTGCGAGCACGTCGACCGCCGGAAGATGCTCGTGGAGACCACCCTCCCGAACAGCGACGACACCGTCACGGTCGCGGGCACGCCGATCAAGATGACCAAGACGCCGCCCCAGCCGGGCGACCGGGCGCCGCTGCTCGACGAACACCGGAAGGAGATCCTCGAGCGCGAGGGGGTGACCGAAGACGACGGGGAGAACGAACGCGATCGAACCGAACCGACGGGCGACCGCCACCCCGACGCGGAACGGGACGGCGAAGCGAAATCGGGGAGCTCGCGTCGCGGCGACGCGCCGCCGCTGTCGAGCGAGTCGAACCGATCGAAACGCGTGGACGCCCCGGACGCACAGACGCACGACGATTGAGCGGCACTACACAGGACTAGACATGGCCACAGAAGAGACCGCACGGACGCACGACGACCGCGCCGGCGACGCGACGACCGAGCGCGCGAGCGACGGAAACGGAGGTCGAACCGAGGGCGGCGACGACCCCTACGAGATCCGCCCGTACGAACCCGACGACAGGGACGACTTCCTCGAGCTGTACCACCTCGTCTTCGGGGACGACGATTCGAAGACTCGACGCGAGTCGTCGCGGTGGTTCCGCTGGAAGTACGAGGACAACCCGTACCTGGACCACGTTCCCATGATCGTCGCCGTCCACGACGGGCGGGTCGTGGGTACGAAACCCTGTTTCGCGCTCGAACTGCGCGCCGGATCGCGGACGCTGGTCGGACTCCAGCCGGCCGACGTGATGGTCCACGAGGACCACCGACGCCGGGGGCTCTACTCGCGGACGACGGAGCGGCTGAAGGAGCACTACCGGGATCGGAACCCCTCGCTGTTCTTCAACTTCCCCAATCCGGCGACGCTGTCGGGGAGTCTCAAACACGGCTGGCAGATCGTCGAGCAGGTGCCGACCTACTACCGGATCCAACACCCCGACTCGATGATCGACGCGACCGAGGGGAAGATCGCGACGCTCTCGAGCGCCTCGAGTCCGCTGTTCGAAGGGTACTTGCGCGTCCGCGACGCCCTGCGGCCGACGGTTCCGGGCGTCACGGTCGAACGAACGAAGTCGATCCCCGCCGACGTCTTCGTCGACCTGTACCGGCGGGCGATCCCGGGGACGCTCCACGCGAACCGCGACGAGACGTTCTACGAGTGGCGCTTCGAGAACCCCGACTGGGATTACGACGCCTACGTCGCGCGTCGGGGCGACGAACCGATCGCGGGCGCGATCACCGGCACCGCGGTGCGCGAGGGGTCGCTCGTCACCTGCCTGACCGACGCCGTCCCGCTCGCGTCCGCGCCGAACCGCCGCGACGGCCTCGAGGCGATCGTCGATCGCGTGATCGAAGACCGCGCCGACGCCGACCTGATCGCCGCGAGCGGCGACGCGCTTCCGACCGACCTCCTCGAGCGGTTCGGCTTCCACTCCGACCAGTCGGTTCCGCTGTCGGCCGTCTCCCAGCCGACGACGCAGGTCACCTACCCCATCGCCGACGACGGCGGCCACGAGTGGACCGTCGCCGGTCGCGCCGTCGCGGACCCGACGAACTGGACGGTGACGTACGCCGAACAGGACACCTGGTGAACCGGCGAGGCGGCCGATACCGAGTTTTCGCGGCCAACTAGTGTCCGACGGACCCGAACAGTCCGACGACCCACGCCGTCGAGCACGCGAGCAGGACGACGTGGGGTGCGATCGCCCGGAGCGCCCGTTGGTCGTCGCCCGCAACCTCCTTGGCGGCGTACCAGCCGATCAGCGCGCCCCAGCCGACGGCGAACCACGGCACGACCGTCGCGTTGATCCACTGCCAGGCGGCGATCGTCCCCGCCGAGGCGATGGACTCCGGGAGGAACGCAGGGAGGCCGAGTCCCTCGAGGATCACGTTCACCGGCGCGCCGCCCTCCTCGAGCAGGGAGGTGACGGCGTGGTTGCCGAGCATGTACGTCACCGCGTACGGGAGGTAGACGTACGCGAAACGAGTGAACGACGCCTCCCAGTCGACGCCGCTCCAGTACGTCCCGAGCGCGTTGGCTCCGAGGTAGGCGCCGATCGCGGCGGCGACGCTCAGGAAGTAGGCCGCGACGTCCGCCCACGGGGCCGCGACCGGGAGCACCTCGGCGATCGTACCGCCGAGGACGTGGTCGATCGGGAACACCGCCCAGAGGATCAGGACGAGCAGCGCGTCGTCGGGGAGGGGGATCCGCTGGCTGACGGCCGCCGCACCGGGCAGGCGAGCGCGAAGGCCCACGTCCGCCCCGGGCTCCTGGGTCGTACACTTCATGCACGAGACGCACCGCCGCTCGGTGCTCAGGTACTCGCTCCGGTACTCGAGGGTCGCACACGGCACGCCCGTCTCGCGGCGCTGTCGGATCTCGAACGGTGAGAGGCGTGAGGTGACGCTCATCACGCCCGTGGCGGGACAGACGTAGCGACAGAACGCCTGACGCTGGAAGACGAGACTCACCCCCACGGCGAGGGCGGTGAACGAGAGGAAGTAGTACCCGACGAGCCGAGGGGAGAAGACGACGCCGAGTTTGTACATGGGCATACGCGCGAAGAGGAACGTGATCGCCGTGATCGAGACGACCGACAGCGAAACGCCGAGGACGCGACGGTTCGGGCCCGTGTACATCGGAAAGTGCCGCCGGAGGCCGAACCGTTGGGTGAACCGCACGATCGCCCCCAGCGGGCAGAAGAAACACCAGACCCGTCCTACCAGGACCAGGCTGAGCAGCATCACCGTCGACCACCAGACGCTGAAGAACGCGACGTTCCCCGGGTTCGCGTTCGGATCCTGCGACCCGGTGAGCGCGGTCCAGATCGCCCAGCCGAACAGCGCTACGGTCAGCGCGTGCACCGTCGGTTGGACGTGCCGATTCGTGAGGAGGAATCGAAGCGGCCGGTAGCGGGTGAGCGTGAGGTGCCACGGCCGGTCGGTGCGGTCGTCCATGTGAACGGCGTCGTGGGGGGTGCCGAAAGGCGATCTGGTGCACGCACCGTAATCGTGTTAGTTCGTCCGTCGAACGAGCGCCGTTTCAACCACCGATCGACGCTCGACCGCGGACCTCCGAACGGTCTCCGTTTCGCTCGATCGGATCGAAAGCCCCGATTACCGCCCCCTGGGATCGTCAGCCGGCACCGAGTCCGGACGTGCGAGGCCGTCTCCGCCGACCCGCCTCCTTCCTCCGAACTCCGTCGGAACGGGGTCGTAACCGCCGTAACGAATCGTTTCCGCCCGTGTAACGGTACCCGTCGAGAGAGACGGATCAGATTGGTTTCCTGAATACTCCGTCTTATTTGATGACGATAACGATACGGTCAGTAGTATATTCTGTAAATTTAACCGTCATCGACAAGGAAAAGTTTATGAGTGAAAGCCCAGGTTACGAAGATGTATGGCGCAGAACTCCCGTACGAACGAGACGAAACCCCACACGACCACAGGCCGTAATAGCGGGTTAACTCGCCGCTCGTACGTCCGCTCGCTCGCCGCAGTCGCAACGGCGACGACCGCGATCGGTGCCGCTGGCACAGCTGCAGCCCAATCAGGGGAGCCGGAAGTCATCGAGGCCGCCGGCGAAACCCAGACGCTCGAGGGAGGCGACGTCCTCGAGAACGTCATCATCGACTTCAGCAACGGCAACTACCACACGATCACCGTCACCGGCGACGCGACCATCCGCAACGTCGGCTTCAAGGGAACGCACGAACACGACCAGAATCCGATCGTCGTCACCGGCGACGGCGAGGTCCTCATCGAGAACGTCTACCTCGGCGACGGCTGCGTCCGACCGAGCAGCGTCTCGAGCCACGGACAGGTCGGCATCTTCGCCCACCGCGAGTTCTCCGGCGAGCTGACGATCCGCCGGTGTAACATCCAGAACTGGCCGAACAACGGCGTTTACGCCAGCGCACCCGACAAGGGCGGCCAGGGGACGGTTCACATCGAGAACTGCTACGGGAAGAACAACTACGTGTCGTGCTTCCGGATCGGCTCCTCGGGCTCGACGATCACGGACTCCATCGCGCTCAACGACGGCGAGGGTCGCTACACCGGTCGTCCCGTCTGGCTCTGGGGAAGCGACGTCACCGTCGACGGCGGCCAGTTCCAGAGCGGCTCGTACGGCGGCGCGATCCACATCAAGGGGAGCACCCAGGCCACGGTCAAGAACACCGTTCACGACGGCTACAGCGGGAGCCCCGCGACGGAAGAGAACGTCGACGCCAGCGGCGCGGGGATCGACACCTCGATTCCGGACGATATTCCGCGAAGCCCCGAAGAAGCGGCCGGCGGTAACTGATCGTCGGGACGCCCCCACGGGCGTTCCGCCCTCCACAGTCGAGTTGCCGGCCGCTCGCTGCCCCCACCCTGCCATCCATCGCCGGTCCTCGGCCCACCACCGCTGACGCTCGGCCCTCCACCGCTGACGCTCGGTCCTCCACCGCCGATTTTCGGTTCTCCGTCGCTGCCGTTCGGCACCACGGTTGACCATCGCGCGCTTTCCTTTCGGTCCGTTTCGTTCGGTATGGTCGCCCGTTTCGGCGTCGCACGTCCCCACTCGAGCGCGTCGCTCTCGCGCCAGAACCCGACGAAAATCGCTCGGCAACGGAGGAGCGTCGTTGGCGATCTCGGACGACATTCTGTATTGGGCTACTTTCAAGATTTCGTGAGTACTTGCCCAAATATAACCCAGCAATTCGTGACTGTATCGAAGTTTTACTCATTATCCACTGAAAAAGTTTATATCGTAATATCTGATTTACCCGACTGCAATGGCACGCGAACCTTCGGACCTGGATGACGACGAACCCCCGATGCGGCACGGAGACGGACCCGAACGACCGAACGCGCGCGGTAATAATGGATTACTCCACCGGCGACGCTACCTCGCCCTCGCCGGTGCGGGCGCAGCCTCGCTGTTCACCGGCGCGGTCGGCGCGGTCGGCGCGGACGAGGACGCGGAGTACGAGGTCATCGAGGCCGACAACTCCCGCCGCGAGCTGAACGGCGGCGAGGTCCTCGAGAACGTCATCATCGACTTCAGCAACGGCAACTACCACACGCTCTCGGTCACCGGCGACGCGACCATCCGCAACGTCGGCTTCACGGGAACGCACGAACACGACCAGCACGCTATCGTCGTCTCCGGCGACGGCGAGGTCCTCATCGAGAACGTCTACATGGGCGACGGTTGCGTTCGCCCGAGCAGTTACTCGAGCCACGGACAGTGCGGCATCTTCGCCCACCGCGAGTTCGCCGGCGACCTGACGATCCGCCGGTGCAACATCCAGAACTGGCCGAACAACGGCGTCTACGCCAACGCACCCCACTACCAGGGTGGCGGCGTCGTCACCATCGAGGAGAGCTACGCGGCCAACAACTACGTCTCGTCGTTCCGCATCGGATCGTCGGGTTCGTCGGTCGTCGATTCGGTCGCCCACAACGACGGCGAGGGACGCTACACCGGCCGTCCGGCCTGGCTGTGGGGTGAGGACGTCACGGTAGAGGGCTGTGAGTTCGTCAGCGGTCCCTACGGCGGCGCGATCCACATCAAGGATAGCACGCGAGCGACGATCCGCGACACCGTCCACGACGGCTACAGCGGAGGTCAACCGGTATCCGAGGAAGGCGTCGACGACGGCGGTGACGCCGACCTCGAGATCCCCGACGGGGTCCCCGAGAGCCCCGAGGAGGCGGCCGGCGCCTCGAGCGCATCGGCGTCGGAATCGTCCGACGCGAGCCGTGTCGAGGCCGACGACGAGCCGAAGTCCGACGCCGCTCACCCCAACGTGATCGTCTTCGACGGAAACGGGACGTCCGACGTGACGCGGTACGAGTTCTCCGTCGACGGCGAGGTCGACGGTGACCTCGACGACGACTCCGAGATCGACGGCAACCGCGTCCGGGGCGTCGTCGTCGACTACTACGACGCCTACCGGTTCTCCGGCGAGATCGAGGACCTCTCCGTCGACGGCGACGCGACCGTCCGCGTCAATGGGCTCAAGGTCGATCCGGACAAACTGTTCTGAATCGTCTGCCCGGAGTCGACGACCGAATCGGACGCTGATCTCCGTCGATCCCTCTTTCGGTTCGGTTGTCCGTTCGACGAACCCGTAGCGAACGACGGGTGGCGGCTCGCGCGCGTCCGACGCCCCGACCGCGACCGTCGAACTCGAGGCGAACGGCCGCGTCGCCGCGAACCGCCGCGCGCTCGACGGCGATTTCGAACCGGGAGCGGGGGCGAAGGAAGGACGGTGATCGAGGTAACGGCGGATTACCGGACGTTTTCACCGCCGTTCGACCGCCGAGAACGACCGCGTACCGACCGTCGAGCCGATTCTCGAGTGGGAACCGTTAGATGTGCGCTTTGACCTCGTTCGGATCGATGAGCCCGCTCGCGACGGAGACGACCGCCCAGACGAGGACGCCGGCGCCGACGACGGCGAGGAGGCTGACGACGCTGCTGACGAACGGCTGCAGCGCGAAGACGGCGACCGTCATCACGGCGGTGACCGCGGACGTCTTCGCCACCGATCGGACGAGTCGACGGTAGTCGAGGTCGATCTCCCGGTCGATCAGGTAGACGTTGTACGTCACCATCAGTCCGTAGCAGATCGACGTCGAGAGCGCCGCGCCGGCGGCGCCGATCGCCGGGATCAACGCGAGGTTGAGACAGACGTTCAGGGCGCCGGTGACTCCCTTTCCGATCGCCCGTTCGGTCGCGCGACCGAGGTAATCCAGGCTGTCGTTGGTGATCTTATCGAGCGCCTGAAAGAGGACGTACACCGCGAACGCCTGTAACACGGGTGCCGCGCCGGCGTACTCCCCGCCGAAGACGAATCGAATCCCGGGTTCGGCGAGCAGCAGGACGCCGACGACCGCGGGGAGGTACACCAGGAGGATGTACTCGAACGATCGCTCGTAGACCCGCGCCGCTCGCTCGAGTCGCTCCGCCGACTTGTCCTCGCCGAACGTCGGCGCGACCGTAAACCCGAGCGAGTCGGCCGGCGCGATCACGAACGTCGAAACCTGCTTGGCGAGTTCGTAGAAGCCGACCGCGGCCGGGGTCATGAAGAACCCGACCATCAGCGTATCGACGCGCTTGTAGAGGACGTTCCCGCCCTGCGAGGCGGTCAGCGGGATGCTGTACTCGAGGATGCGCCGTCGGAGTCCGGGTTCGGTCTCGCGGTCGCCGGGATAGGTCGAAACGATCCGGTAGAGGAAGAACGCTCCGAAGGCGGCCGAGAGGAGGTAGCCGACGATGTAGCCGGCGAGGGCGCCGAGCGCGCCGAACCCGAGCGAGAGGAACAGCACGATGAAGGTGAACTGACCGACGCTCGAGACCGTGCTCGTCGCGGCCGTGAGGGGAACCCGGCCGAACCCCTGGAAGGCGATCTGCAGGTAGCCGTGGGCGACGTTGACGACGATGTAGCAGACGCCGACGGCCAGCAGCGGCTCGAGACGCGGTTCGTCGTAGAGGGCGGCGATCGTGTCGGAAAGCGCGACGAACGCGACCGCGACGACGACGAGGACGACCGCGTTGATCGCGATCGACGACCGAACGACGTTTCGAACCTGTCCCTCGTCCGTCTCGCGGTACTCGGTGACGTACCTCGCCGCCGATTTCGGAATGCCGAGGGTCCCGAACAGCGTCGCGAACGAGAAGATCGCGATCGAGAGGAAAACCAGGCCGTACTCGTCCGGGGAGAGGAACACCCGAGTGAGCAACAGCGTGATCCCTCCTCGGGCCGCGAGCCGGAGCAGTTCCGCGCCGAACGTCGCTTTGACTCCGCGTGCGATGCGCGCTGAGCGTGACATTACTGGTGGAAGGTGGACCGCCCGCGCCGTGTCGTCGCGACGTTACACGTTGACCGGAACGGACTCGTCGCCGTCCGCGTCGTCGACCTCGTCCGACGCCGCCGATACGACCCGGTCGCCGACCGCCGACTCGCGGATCTCCTCCATGATCTTGATCGTCCACTTGGACTGCTCGAGCGGGACCGGGACGTCGGCGCCCGACTCCACGGCGTCGACGAACCGATCGAAGATGGCGAAGTGGGAGTTCGTCTCAGCGGCGGTCTCCCAGCTGTCGTCGACGGCCGACGTCGCGACCGACCTCGCGTTGTCGATCGTGCTGGTCACCTGCGAGAGCGAGACGTCGAACCCCTTCATCGACCGGGCGAGGGTCGACCGCGTGTAATCTTCGTCCAGCCTGAAGATCGACTGGTTGATCTCGTCGAGAACGATCGACTGTTCGGAACCGTTGATGATCTGGAGCCGCTGGGGTAACGTATCACAGAGCATCGTCACGTGACAGAGCGTACCGCTCTCCGAGACGTACTGCACCTGCGCCTGGTCGTACGCGAAGTCGTCGTCGTAGTCGCGGGAGCGGACCGTCTGGGCGGAGATGTCGTCCTCGGAGGCCGGCCACCCGCCGACGCCGAGGGCGGTGTAGATGGGGTGTGGAAGACCCTCCTCGAACTCGCCGCCCGGAAGGTCGAACACCCACGATCCGCGGTTGACCATGTCCGGCGGGGTCAACCCCGCGTAGACGACGTCGACGGAGGTGATCCGCCCGAGCTCGCCCGCCGCGATCATCTCGCGTACCTTCCGAACGGTCGGGAAGAACAGGTGGTTGTGGATGACCGTCGCGGGGACGTCGTTCTCGGCGGCCAACTCGTCGAGTCGTTCGATCTCCTCCGACGTCACCGTCGAGGGCTTCTCGATGACGACGCCGACGCCCGCTTCGATCGCCGTTTTGGCGATCTCGAAGTGCGTCTGTACGGGCGTGCAAACGTGGATGTAATCGACGTCGTCGAGGAGCTCCGTGTAGTCGACGACCGCCATCGTTCCGAACTCCCGCGCCCGTTCTCTGGCGCGGTCCTCGTCGAGATCGCAGACGGCGATGAGTTCGGTTCGTGGGTTCTTCTGCGCACCCGCGAGGTGCGCCCTGGAGACCGTTCCGCCGCCGACGACTGCGGTACGAATACCCATGAGTCAGCGCTCGGTTCAAACGTTATTAGTTGTTAACCGGTTACCGATATAACCATGACCGTAACCCGGGGTATGGAACCGGTTTCCGCGGCCGACGGCGACCTTCCGACCGCGACGGTGCGAACCGATCTCGAGTGACGGTGGACGTTCCGTCCGACTTCTCGTTCGGGGGACGACGTCCTACCGCTGATTCGACGACGTCCGTCGACGGGTGTCGTCTCGAGGGTACCGCCGGGAGTACCGGACGCGGCCACCACCAACCGAGGCGTGTCCCTGGGCGTCGACACGCTCCGGTGGATCGGTCGATCGCGCTTCCGTGACGTCGATCGGGCGTCGACGCGGGTAGACCGATGCCTCGTACGGACGGAAGGATCTCGAGGAAAACGGATCGGCGACTGAACTCGAGTGGCCGGGGGTCCGACGGAGTGCCGAATTTCTCCACGGCTGAAGCCGTGGGCTTCCTCCGTGCACCTCTTCGACCGTCCCGACGCGGAGGTGAGTACCGACGGTCGGTCGTTCGGTCGTGGAAGAATGGCTCCCGCGCCGGGAACAGGTTGCTGGCACGCGAACTGCTCCGGTAGTGGATGACGGTCGTCGGGAGCCGGTAGTAGGTACGAAGGGGGGTCGTAAAAATCTGTCCGGCCGTCAATTGATTCGAGAGAGTTTGCCGTCGACGTCGCGCTGTCGGCGTCGGTTCCGGTAGACGTGCACGGCCGAGAGGACCGCGAAGGCGAGGACGATCACGCCGGCGATAGCGACCGCGGGGACGGCGGATAACGGGGGAATACCGAGAACGACGGTGGCGAGGACCGCGCCGCCGAACACGCTCAGGGCGGCGTACCACCGATCCCAGCGGTCCTGCTGGTGGCTGTCCGTATCGAGGTACATCATCAGGAGGTCGGCGTTGTCGGAGAGCGTGATGAGGCCACGATCCTGATCGTACTCGACGATACCGGCGTCGTCCATCTTCGGGAGGTGGGTTTGATAAAGGGCGACGTACACGCGCTTTCGCTGGTCCGAACTCAGGGCGTTGACGCTCGTGTCGTTCTCCCAGGCGGCGATCTGTTCGGCGAGTTCGCCGAGCGTCACGGTGCCGTCGGCATCGAGCAAGTAGGCGAGCACTTCGCGACGGCGGCGGTTCTTGAGAAGTTCGAAGATGACGTCCTTCGAGAGGCGCTCGTCCTCCTCCGACTCCGTGACGGCGGCGATCTCGTCGGGGATGGACGTATCTACCGAAGACATCGTTAGCGACCCCCGTACGACGACTTTCGGGTGGGGAAGCCCGGGCGTTCACCCGGAGAGAGTCCACCACGCTGTTCACTCGACGGCAACCCCGTTATTCCGGTACGGCAGGTCGCATTCACGATTGACACACCAGTTTGTAGCCCAACGGTGACACTCTTAAGCCCGGCCACGTTTTGCACCGCCTGCAAAGGAGGTATGGCCTTGCTTCGGCCGAAACGCCCCTCGAGAGAGTTTCTACAGCTCATTAGCGGAAGGGCGCGATGTGAGAGTAACGGTCGAAAACGATCGAGTCGGTTCGTCATAACTGAGGGAGAACGCGGTATCGAACGCGTACACGATTCGGGACGACCGCACTCGAGTCCGTCGAGTACGTATCGGACGGCGGGTAAATATCGGCGACATTGCACTGGGCGAGTAGTTCGATGGCGAATTGATAAAGGCGGCCGACGGTTCGATTTCGAACGTTCGATTTCCGGATCGCAAACGCGATTTACCGCGGCCCTCGGTCGACGGAACGGGTCGACTCGGCGAACGACGTTCGCGCTCGCCCGTGCCTGGAGACCGTTCGAATCAACACTCATCGAGTTCATTCGCGGTGTCGACGCCGAGCGATCGGTCGAGTTCGATAGCGGGGTGGGTGACGAACCGTTTCGGGCGGTCGAATCTGTCGGCGGGTTTGTCCGCAGTACCAAGCCTTTATCAGTCTCGGAAAGTCGATGTTTCCTCCGAAACCATGGTATCCCCTTACAATGCCTGCATCGTTTGACCACGTACCGATGACGCGGTCCATTATCCATCACGCCAGAAACGCCTCGAAGGAGACCGAGAGCGGACTGTGTCCGGACTGCGAAACGGACACGATCGTTCACGATCCGGACCGCGGAGAACGGGTCTGTCGAGAGTGCGGGCTCGTCCTGACCGAAGATCCGATCGATTACGGCCCGGAGTGGCGGGCGTTCAACGCCCAGGAGCACGACAAACTCTCCCGCGTCGGCGCTCCGTTGACCCAATCGATGCACGACAGGGGTCTGACGACCACCATCGACTGGCGCAACCGGGACGCCAACGGACACTCGATGTCGGCGGACAAGCACGGGCGACTCCACCGGCTACGGGTGTGGCAGGAGCGAATCCGCACGAAGAACGCCGGCGAACGAAACCTCAAGTACGCCCTCTCGGAGATCGACCGAATGGTCAGCGCGCTCGGCGTGCCGAAGCCCGTCAAGGAAACCGCGAGCGTCATCTACCGGCGAGCGCTCGAGCGCGATCTGATCCGGGGGCGATCGATCGAGGGCGTGGCGACGAGCGCGCTCTACACGGCGTGTCGGAAGGAGGGGATCCCGCGAAGTTTGGAGGAGGTGACGGCCGTCTCGCGGGTCGACCAGCGGGAGATCGGCCGCACCTATCGGTACATCGCCGACGAACTCGACATCAACCTCGAGCCGACGAACCCGCGGCAGTTCGTCCCCCGCTTTTGCTCGGAACTCGACGTGAGCAAGGACGTCGAGACGAAGGCGATCGAGATCATCGACCGGACCACCGAACAGGGGCTCCACTCCGGAAAGTCGCCGACGGGGTTCGCCGCCGCGGCCATCTACGCGGCCGGCCTCCTCTGCGACGAGACGATCCCCCAGCGGGCGGTCGCCGACACCGCCCAGACGACCGTCGTCACCGTCAGGAACCGGTACCGCGAGCAACTCGAGGCGATCGACCAGCAGCCGGCGACTTCCCCGTGAACGCGCTCCGAGGCGAGAGCACGGACCGCGGTTCTGGTGACCGTTCCTCGTTCGATCCGAGACTCGAGAGCGACGCCGACCGCGCCATCACATGATCGATCGCTCGTCCTCTTCGTACACGGCCTCGTCGAGGATGGCGTGCAGATTGGAGTACGGAACGAACGCGAGGAACGCTCCGTCCTCGTCCTGCAGCTCGACGCCGTCGTCGCCGCGTTCGAACTGCTCGCACGTCATCTGCCCCTCCGGGAGGATCACACGATACATAGGACCCGGTACGCCGGCCAACGGCAAATAACGCGGGGGCGGCCCCCGCCGGCCACCCGAGCGAAATCTGTTTACCGGCGTCGCCGCTATCACAGGCCAGTGACCGACGATCCGAACGTCGAATCCGACGTACCGAACGACGAGTCCGACGATCCGGTCGGCGACGGGGACGCGTCGACGGACGACGCGGACGACGCGAGCGATCCGCTGACCCTCCCGACGTTCCACGACGTCTGCCAGCGCGAGGGCCGGCCCGTCCTCACCGCCGGCGCCGTCGCCCGGGCGGTCGATCGGACCCAGTCTGCGGTCCACGACGACCTCGAGCGCCTCGTCGAACGGGGCGACCTCGAGTGCCTCTCCGTCTCGACGGATCCCGTGGTCTGGTACCCGAGCGAACTCGAGGACCTCACGGATCGGGAACGGGTGGTCGTCTTTCCGAAGCGCCGCGAGATCGTCGTCGACCGCCCGGACCAGTTCACGCGCGCGCAACTCTCCCAGTTCGCCCACCTCGCCGACGGCAACGGCGACGGCGGCTACCGCTACGTCGTCCGCCCGGAGGACGTCTGGCAGGCCCCGCACGACTCCTTCGACGCGCTCGCCCGCACGATGCGACAGGCCCTCGGGGAACGCAACGAATCCCTCGAGGCGTGGGTGGAGAGCCAGTGGGATCGAGCCCGCCAGTTCCGGCTGGTCACCCACCCCGACGGATACACCGTCCTCGAGGGGCGCAGCGCCGAGGTGATGGGCAACGTCGCCCGACAGAAGCTCGACGAGGAGCACGTCCACGCCCCCATCTCCGAGACCGAGGACTGGGTGCGCGACGGCGCGGAGGCGGCGATCAAGCGCATCCTCTACGAGGCGGGCTACCCGGTGCAGGACCAGCGCGACCTCGAGTCGGGCGAGGACCTCCCGCTCGAGCTTCGCGTCCGCCTGCGCGACTACCAGCGGACGTGGGTCGACCGGTTCGTGGAGTCGGGCGAGGGCGTGTTCGTCGGCCCGCCCGGGAGCGGGAAGACGATCGCCGCGATGGCCGCGATGGCAGCGGTCGAGGGCGAGACGCTGATCCTGGTGCCGAGTCGCGACCTCGCCCGCCAGTGGAACGAGGAACTGCTCGCCCACACCTCCCTCGAGCCCGATCAGGTGGGCCAGTACCACGGCGGGCGCAAGGAGGTTCGCCCGGTGACGGTCGCCACCTACCAGATCGCGGGCATGGACCGCCACCGCTCGCTGTTCGACGACCGGCGCTGGGGGCTGGTGATCTTCGACGAGTGCCAGCACGTCCCCTCGGACGTCTACAGGCGCAGCACGCACCTGCAGTCGCGCCACCGCCTCGGCCTCTCGGCCAGTCCTATCCGGGAGGACGACCGCCAGACGGAGATCTTCACCCTCGTCGGCCCGCCGATCGGCACCGACTGGGAGGCGCTGTTCGAGGCGGGCTTCGTCGCCGAACCCGAACTCGAGATCCGCTACGTGCCGTGGGGCGACGAGGAGCAGGCCAACGCCTACGGCTCGGCGGAGGGCCGCGAAAAGTACCAGATCGCGGCGCAGAATCGGGGCAAGGTCGACGACGCGCGCTACCTGCTGTCGGCCCACCCCGCATCGAAGGCGCTGGTCTTCGTCGACTACCTGCAGCAGGGGCGGGAACTCGCAGACGCGCTGGACACGGCGTTCCTGAGCGGGGAGACCCCGCACCACGAACGCCGCCGACTCCTGGACGAGTTCCGCCGGGACGAGCGCGACCTCCTCGTTATCTCGCGCGTGGGCGACGAGGGGATCGACCTCCCCACCGCGGACCTGGCGATCATCGCGTCGGGACTCGGCGGCTCGAGGCGCCAGGGGACGCAGCGGGCGGGTCGAACGATGCGGCCCGCCGGCGGAGCCCTGGTGTACGTGCTGGCGACGCGAGGAACGCGGGAGGAAGAGTTCGCCCGCAGACAGCTCCAGCACCTCGGCCGCAAGGGGATGACGGTTCGGGAAAACGTCGTCGACCGGGACGAACAGGATGGGGCGCGGGACTGACGGCGTCGGACGAGTGCCCATTCCCGCGGTCGGTACCCGGTCATCGCCCACTGCGATCGTCGATCCCGTCTCGTCGGACACCGATCCGATCCCGTCTCCTCGAATCGTCGATCCGACCCCGTCACGTCGAGGCGAATATTCAAGTTCTCGTATTAGAACTATCCAGTAACATGCGCAGGCGTCGTACGTGGGAGGTGGCGGTCCGGTGAGCGAACAGCGCCGGATCGTCATCGGCGAGACGAGCGACGGGGCGGAGGTTACGCTCCCCGTCGTGGAGATTCTGACCGGACGCGGCTTCGTCACGGGCAAATCGGGCAGCGGCAAGTCGAACACGGCGAGCGTCATCGCCGAGGAACTCCTCGAGGCGGGCTTTCCCCTCCTCATCGTCGACACTGACGGGGAGTACTACGGCCTCAAGGAGGAGTACGAGATGCTCCACGCGGGCGCGGACGAGGAGTGCGACATCCAGATCGGGCCGGAGCACGCGGAACAGATGGCGACGCTCGCCCTGGAGGAGAACGTCCCCGTCATCCTCGACGTCTCGGGGTACCTCGACGAGGACGAGGCGGACGAACTGCTGCGGGAGACCGCCCGACAACTGTTCGTCAAGGAGAAGAAGCTGAAGAAGCCGTTCCTGCTCGTCGTCGAGGAGGTCCACGAGTACATCCCCGAGGGCGGCGGCGTCGGCGAGACGGGGAACCTCCTGATCAAGATCGGCAAGCGTGGACGGAAGCACGGCCTCGGCATCCTCGGGATCAGCCAGCGCCCCGCCGACGTCAAGAAGGACTTCATCACCCAGGCGAACTGGCTCGTCTGGCACCGGCTGACCTGGGAGAACGACACCAACGTCGTCGGCCGGATCATCGACACCGAGTACAAGGAACTCGTCTCCGACCTCGACGACGGCCAGGCGTTCGTCCAGACCGACTGGACCGACGTCGCCGTCCGCAAGATCCAGTTCCGCCGCAAGCGGACCTTCGACGCCGGCGCGACGCCCGGCCTCGACGACTTCGAGCGCCCCGAACTCAAGTCCGTCTCGGACGCGCTGGTCGGCGAACTCCAGGATATCTCCGAGAAGAAAGACCGGGAGGAAAACCGCATCCTCGAGCTCGAGAACGAACTCGAGAAGAAGGAAACGCGCATCGAGACGCTCGAGGACGAACTCGATTCGGCCCGGGACATCTCCAACGCGGCCAAGCAGATGGCCGACGCCCTGACGAAGCCCCAGACGTTCCAGACGCAGTTCCCCGACGCGGGGGCGACCGACGAGATGCGCCGGCTCCACGACGAACTGGTCGAGATCGAGCGCGAGCGCGAGGAACTCGAGGAGACCGTCGAGCGGCGGGAGGATCGGATCGCCGAACTCGAGGACCGGCTGGAGGCGGAGGCGAGCAGGAACGACCTCCTGGAGGCCGAGAACGAGCAGTTGCGCGAACACATCGGCGTCCTCGAGAGTCGCCTCGACGCGGCGGACGGCGTCGACCCGAACGTGGACGTGACCGTCGACGCGGGCGGCGTGGCCGAGGCGGGCGACGGGTCCGATTCGGACGGGGACGCCGGGGACGCGGAGGACGCGATCATCCACGGCGACGGCAATCCCGTCGAGTTCGGGTACGTCTCCGTCGACGAGGACGAATCCGAGCCCGCACCGCTGGTCGTCCCCGACGAGGAGCGCCGCCTCGAGGAACTGTTCGAGTGGACGGAGCTCGGCGAGCGACTCGAGGTGGCGAGCGATCAGTCGCGGTGTACGGTCGAGACGGCCCGTCGAGTGATGCGGACGCTGATGGGTTCGGGACCCGCGAAGACCGAGGAGGTGGCGGCGGAGGTGGACCGGTCCGTCGTCGCCGTGCAAAGTCTCCTCTCGGAACTGCGGACGGAGGGACTCGTCGATCGAACCGACGAGCGGACGTACGCGATCGACCCGGACATCCGCGTGGCGCTCTCCACGGTTGGCGCCGAGGAGTGAGCGGATCGCGGTGGCGTCGGGCCCGGGCGCTCCGGACCCGCTTCACCCGGCGAGTTCGCTCGAAAGCGCCCTGATCGCTTCCGGATCGACGTGCTGGTGGACCGGGAGCACGAGGACGCACTCCGAGAGCGTCCGCGCCGTCTCGTAGGCCGAGTCGTCGAGAACGGCGCGGGAGAGGCGCGGCCAGGTGTGGACGCCCCCGACGCCACAGCGCTCGAGTTTTCCCCGCAGCGCTCGCGGTCGATCGGTTCGAACCGGGCACACCTGCGGACAGATGCCCTCCGGGAGCGTTTCGAAGATCAGTTCGACGTCCGATCGGGGAGCGAGGACGCGGCGCCAGGCGCGGTAGTTCTCGCGACGCCGCCGTCGAATCTCGACCGGATCGACGTTCCGGATGATGAGTTCTGACAGCTTCGAGAGGCGGTTCTTTTTGGCCTCGTACCGGCGCGTCGTCGAGGGAAGCGAGCGGATCGAGCCGGCGCGCGCGGAGAGGAGGGCCTCGATCGACCCGCGGACGGTGGCGTTCGTGTCGAGCAGTTCCGCGATGAGCGACCTGGTGACGAATCGCAGGTCGTCGGCGTCGAATCGGTCGGCCGAGCCGGCGAGTGACGAGGGTTCGAACTTGTCTCGAACCTCGTCGTCCGTGAGGTAGAGAGCCGCACCGTCGGGGACCGGAAGCACCTTCCAGAAACTCGTGAAGCCGAGGTCACCCCGCGTACCGAGGATCCGTCCGTCGCGGACGCTCAGGGCCCCGTGGGCGTTGTCGTCGACGTGGTAGCAGTCGTACTCGTCGATCAACCGCTCGAGTTCGCCGAGGCCCGGCTGTGGAAAACCGAAGTAGTTCACCGAACAGACGGCCGCGGTGTCGGCGTCGATCCTCGTCTCGAGGTCGGCCAGATCCGGCGCGAGGGTCTCCTCGAGGGCGTAGTACCGTGGCTCGAGGCCGAGTTCGAACAGCGGCTCGACGACCGCGTCGGGGAGGTACGCCGGGACGAGCACGTTCTCCCCGGCTACGGTGATCGGCGCGAGGCCGTCCCGGAAGGCCACCTTCCCGCAGCCGTAGTAGATCGGATTCGGGACGTGGCGTTCGACGAACGAGCCGGTACCGCCTGACCGGGAGCGGGGGTCGGAGAGCGACCAGTCGAGGAGCGACGGGGTTCCACTGATCATGGGACGAAACGAGTTCGAAAGAGCGTGCAGGACATACCCACTCACGACAATGGATGACGACCGACTTAGTGGTGCCGCTCGTACGGTGGGCGAACAGCCATCAGGTGCTCCGTAACGCGGTGCGGTCGGGAAAATTCCGAGCCCTCGCGCGAACTGAAGCGTGGTACTAACGCCACCAAGCCATCGCATAACAAAGCCCGAACCGCCCTTTCGGCCCCGTATGGAAGATTCGGACGGTGATACCCGTCTCCTGGTTATCGGACTCGACGCCGCGTGTCGACCGGTACTTCACCCTCTGTTCGAATCGGGGCAGACGCCGATGCTCCGTCGGCTGTTCGAACGAGGGGTGAGCGGCCCCCTCGAGTCTCAGATTCCCCCGTGGACGGGCAGCGCCTGGCCGTCGATGGTAACGGGGAAGAACCCGGGGAAACACGGCGTTTTCGACTTCCTCACGTACGACGGCTACGACTGGGACGTGGTTAACGCGACGCACGTCAAGGAACGCCCGGTGTGGGAGCTGTTGAGCGATTACGGCATCACGAGCGTGGTGGTCAACGTGCCGGTAACCCACCCGCCCTCGTCGTTCGACGGGGCGTTGATCCCCGGATTGACCGCCCCCGAGGACCCCGAGTGTCACCCGGAGGGAATCCTCGAGGACGTGAAGGCGGCCTGCGGGGACTACCGGGTCTACCCCCAGAGCGGTCCGGAGCCCGAGCGGTCGATCGAGGGGTACGAACGGACGATCGAACTCCGGGGCGAGGCGTTTCGATACCTCTGCGATCGGTTCGACCCGCAGTTCGCCTTCCTCGAGTTCCAGCAGACCGACTCCGTGTTCCACGAGCGACCGGGGGACAAGCGCGCGATCGAGGCGGTGTACCGCGCAGTCGACCGGGAGATCGCCGACACCGTCGAGGCGTACGATCCGGACGACGTGCTGATCGTGAGCGACCACGGCATCGGTCCCGTCGAGGGCCACGAGTTTCGCATCAACCAGTTCCTCCGCGAGACGGGATACCTCGAGGGCGTCCAGGGGGGCGACGGGATGCCCGACTGGTCGACCTCGTGGCGAAACGAACTGCTCGAAGGAAACGGCGCCGGCGAGTCCCAACCAGACGGCCCGGGCGCGCTCGAGCGCGCGATGAACCTCGCCGCGAAGGCGGGGATCACGACCCAGCGGGTCGCGCGGGCGTTGGATCGAGTCGGCCTGAAGGAGCCGATCGGCAGGCGGGTTCCGAACGGCTGGATCCGCGCGGCCAGCGAACAGGTCGACTTCCCCAACTCGGTCGCGTACGTCCGGTCGAAGAGCGAACTCGGCGTCCGGATCAACCTCGAGGGGCGCGAGCCGAACGGGCGAGTGCCCGAATCGGAGTACGAGACCGTGCGGAACGAGTTGATCGAGGAGCTCAGGGCCGTCAGAACGCCGGACGACGAGCCGATGTTCGAGGCGGTCGAACCCCGCGAGACGTTCTTCCGCGGGCCGGAGATCGACTCGGGGCCCGACGTCGTGACGGTTCCCGCCGACTTCGACAACGCGATCGTCGCCGAACTGGACGCCCCCGCGTTCGCAGAGCCGTGGGAGCCGTGGAACCACAAACGCAGCGGCGTCGTCGCCGCCGTCGGTTCCGATTTCGAGGCGTCGGGATCGCTCGCGGGGGCGACGATCTTCGACGTGGCGCCGACGATCTGCTCGGTGTTCGACGTGCCGATCGACGCGGGGATGGACGGAACGGCCCTCCCGATCGTCGAGGAAACGGAACGCGCCGACTACCCCGCCTACGAACCCGAGCCCATCGTGGCGACCGACGACGGCACGGTGGAGGATCGACTGTCGGATCTCGGGTACCTCTGACGATGAGCATCGAAATATCCGTCTTCGACCCCGGCGACCCCGACGACGCCGAGGAGTGGAACAGCTACGTCGAGCGGAACGCGAACACGAACCCCTTCTTCCGGGCGGAAGCGATCCGGCTGCAGGCCCTCGACACAGACACGACGCCGCACATGCTGGCCGGCTTCAAGGGCCAGGAGGTGGTCGGCCTCTTCCCCGTCTTCGAGTACCGCAAGGGGCCGCTCACCGCCGTCTTCTCGCCGGCCCCGTTCTCGTGGTCGTGTTACCTCGGGCCGACGATGGTCAACGTCGACAAACTCAAACAGCGCAAGGCCGATCGGCGCACCCGGCGCTTCGTCGAGGGGTGTCTCGGGTGGATCGAGGAGTCGCTCTCCCCCGTGTACACGAAGTTCGTCGCCGCCTACGCGGACGACATGCGCCCGTTCGTCTGGAACGATTACCAGATCGAACCGGGCTACACGTACGTCGTCGACCTCGAGGGGACCGAAGAGGAGCTGTTGAAGCGGTTCAGCAGCGACGCCCGGAGCAACATCAGGAACGCCGAGGAGGGCGGCTACGTCATCGAGGAGGGCGACGGCGACGACGTCGTGCGAATCGTCGAGCGGGTGCGGGAACGCTACGAGAGCCAGGGGCGGCCGTTTCACCTCAGCGACGACTTCGCGCGATCGATGTACGAAACCCTCCCCGAGGGGTCGATCCGCCCGTACGTCTGTCGGGTCGACGATGAGTTCGTCGGCGGCATCCTCGCGGTCGAGTCCGATACCACGAGGTACCGGTGGCAAGGCGGCGTGAAACCCGACGCCGACGTCGACGTCTCGATCAACGACCTCCTCGACTGGCACGTCATGCGCGACGGCCTGCGCGAGGGCCTCGAGCGCTACGACCTCGTCGGCGCCGGCGTCCCCAGCATCAACCGTTACAAGGCGAAGTTCAACCCGCGACTCGAGACGACCTACACGATCACGTCCGGCGCCTTCGGGCTCGACCTCCTCGTCGACCAGTACCGGAAGATGCGCTGAGGACGGTCGCTCGCTGTCGATTCTACGCGTCGAGCGCCGAACGCCGAAGTCCGTCGGGGAGTCGCGACTTCCAGTTGTCGTGTGCGGCGTATCGCCCCGTCGGCGCGGAGTAATCGGATCATAGTTACCCGATGCGGTCGTGAGGTTCCGGTAACGATGTTCGGAACGAGCGGAATTCGGGGTCAGGTCGGCAGGGACGTGACGGCGTCGCTCGCCCTCTCGGTCGGACGCGCGGTCGGGACGGCCGGGTACGACCGCGTCGTCGTCGGTCGCGACGTCCGCGAGAGCGGGGCGACGTTGCTCGACGCGCTCTCGGCCGGCCTCCGGGAGTGTGGCAGCGACGTCGTCGACGTCGGCGTCGAGGCCACGCCGACGATCGCCCGCGCGGTGGAGTGGCTCGAGGCGGACGCCGGCGTCGTGATCACCGCCTCGCACAACCCGCCGACGGACAACGGGATCAAGCTCTGGACCCCCTCCGGCAAGGCCTTCGGGCCCGAGCGACGCGCGGAGATCACCGAGATCGTCGAGTTCGAATCGTACGACCTCGCCGCGTGGGACGGCCTCGGCGAGCGAACCGCGCGCACCGGCGCGCGAGCGCACCACCGCGAGGCGCTCCGGTCGGCCGTCGACGTCGACGACTCCCTCGAGGTCGTGGTCGACGTCGGTAACGGCGCGGGGGCGATCACCGCGGAGGCGCTCGCCGAGCTCGGATGTCACGTGACGACGCTCAACGGCCAGCCCGACGGGTCGTTCCCCGGCCGGCCGAGCGAGCCGACGGCGGAGACGCTCGAGGCGCTACAAACGGTCGTCGCGGGGACCGACGCCGACGTCGGAATCGCCCACGACGGCGACGCCGACCGGATGGTCGCCGTCGACGAGACCGGAACGTTCGTCCCGAAGGACTCGCTGCTGGCGCTGTTCGCCCGGGAGGCGGCCGAAGACGGAACGCGGGTCGCCGCGCCGGTCGACACGAGCCTCGCGGTCGAGGACACGCTCTCGGCCGTCGGCGCGTCGCTCACCCGTACGCGCGTCGGCGACGTCTACGTCGCCGAGCGGGCGACCGAACCGGACGTCGTCTTCGGCGGGGAGCCGAGCGGGGCGTGGATCTGGCCCGAGCAGACCCTCTGTCCGGACGGCCCGCTCGCGGCCTGTCGGCTGGTCGAACTCGTCGCCGACCGCGGTCCGCTCTCCGAACTCGTCGCCTCGATCGAGACGTATCCCATCCGACGGACGTCCGTCGACGTCGGCGACAAGCGCGCCGTCATGGAGGCGGTTCGGTCCCGCGTCCTCGAGTCGTACGACGACGTCGACGCGATGGACGGCGTCCGGGTCGACGTCGGCGACGGCTGGTTCCTCCTGCGCGCGAGCGGCACCCAGCCCCTCGTTCGGGTGACCGCCGAAGCCCGGGCGGAGGAGCGAGCCGACGTCCTGTTCGAGGAGGCGAGGGCGATCGTCACGGACGCCGCCGAGTGACCCGACCCCGAACCCGGCCGGACGCTGGCGGTTTAGAAGGCGAAGCGATCACCCGCCACTCGTGCGACTCGAGGGAAGCCGTCCGCGATGCAAGGGGGATCGGGGCGGGTGGGCGATCGGCCGGCTCCCTCGTTCGAGCGCCGCGCCCGGGCCGCTGGTCGACGATCGGCGACGGGATATTATTACACGGGACGTTCGCGGAACTGGCCGTCGGTTACCGCGCTTCTTCCGGGATAAAATCGGAGGTCTTCATCTCGCGGTACGTCGAGCACTCCGGACACGCGTGGACGACGTCCCGGTTGTCGCCGAACACCCTGGCGAACTGGCGCGTCACCTGATTGCCGCAGTTGACGCATCGGGGGGCGGTCGTCTGCTTCTGGGCAGCCATCGGCGTCCACTTCGCGTCGGTTGGTTCCGTCGACATCAACAATCGATAACGACACAACGATATTTACTATAGGCTGCATAATCGGCCGCCGACCGATAATTATCGCATTTCTCGGCCGATCGACGATCGAGAGAACGCTCTCGAATTACGAGGGATTACCGTCGCTCACGGCGGAAATTCACCCTTTCCGTTCGGTAATGTTCGCATTTACGTCGTCGATACGAACAATTCGCGGCCGATCGACCCACCCGGCCGACGGCCGACGCTACGGCGAGGGGAATTCGCGGTGGCGATCGCACTCGCGGGTCGGCGAAAGTGGGCGTCAAGCCGATACGGACCGCAGTCCCCCGGTGGACGTCCCAACTCGGGCCCCATCCCGAGTCTACCAAGTGTGGTGTTTATACCGCGAGCGACGCCAGAGTGAGGTGGAGGGTTTGCATTCAGGTCTCGACCGTTCGAGACCGCTCTCCACTCGCATTCCGACGCCGGTCGAGGACGGGTCGATCGACGAGCGAGGTCGCGCGGACGCGAGACGACGGGGGTGGTTCCGCGTCCCGCGGCGTCGTGACCCGCGCTCGATACGGCTTTCGAGTCGCGCCGCTCGAGGACCACCTCGGATCGGCGATCGACGGACGAACTACCTCGAGCAGCGGCGCGGACGTGAGCGACGACGCCTCGAGCGGTCGATCGAACGGGGCGCCCCGACTCTCGGGCGGCGGGCAGCGATCACAGATACGTCGACGAACGGGCGTCTGATCCTCGAAGAAAAAACCGTCCGATCCTCGATAAACGAGCGTCTGCTCTTCGAGAGGCGACCAGCGGGCCGGTGGAGGGTGAGCGGCTACCTGCCGGGGAGGGCGTCCGCCCGGCCGATCACTCCACGGTGACGCTCTTGGCCAGGTTTCGCGGCTTGTCGATCGCTCGGTCGAGTCGGTCCGCGGCGTAGTACGCCAGCAGCTGGAGCTGGACGTTCGCGAGCAGGCCCGCCAGGTCCGAATCGACGTCCGGAATCTCGAGGTGGGCGTCGGCGACGAGGGCGGCCTGGTGATCGGGCGGGCAAATTGCGATCACGGGCGCGCCGCGGGTCTGGGCCTCGGCGGCGTTCTTGAGCGTCTTCTCGTCCTCCTCGCCGGTGAAGACGGCGAACACCGGCGTGTCCGGGGTGACCAGCGCGAGGGGGCCGTGTTTGAGCTCGCCCGAGGCGAACCCCTCGGCGTGCTCGTAGGTGATCTCCTTGAACTTCAACGCCCCCTCGAGGGCGACGGGGAAGCCGAGCCCCCGGCCGATGAAGAAGTACGCCCGGCTCCCCTCGTACGTCGCCGCCAGCTCCTCGGCGGTCGTGGTCGCGAGCACCTCCTCGACCCGATCGGGCATCGTCTCGAGGTCCGAAAGCAGGGCCTCGGGGTCGGCACCCGTCTCGCCGCGGACGTCCTGTGCGATCCGTTGACCGAGGAGGACGAGCATGACCGCCTGCGAGGAGAACGTCTTGGTCGCCGCGACGCCGATCTCGGGTCCGGCGCGGATCAACAGCGTCTCGTCGGCCTCGCGGGCGGCGGTCGAGCCGACCACGTTGGTGACCGTCACGGTCTGTGCGCCGGCGTCGCTCGCCTCCCTGAGCGCGCTCAGCGTGTCGGCGGTCTCGCCGCTCTGGGTGACCGCGACGACGAGCGTGTTCTCGTCGACCGGCGGCGCGGAGATGCTGTACTCGTTGGCCAGCAGCGCCCGCGACCGGACGCCGGCCTGGTTGAGCAGCACCGAACCGTACAGGGCGGCGTGGTAGGAGGTCCCGCAGGCGACGAACTGGACGCAGTCGACGTCATCGAACGTCCCCGGTTCGAAGTCGGTCAGGTCGATCCGACCGAGCTCCGGTTCGATCCGTCCCTCGATCGCCTGGGCGAGGGCGGTCGGCTGCTCGTGGATCTCCTTGAGCATGAAGTGCTCGTACTCCCCTTTCCCGGCCTGTTCGGGGTCCCACTCGATCGTTTCGGGGTGGCGCTCCACCGGGTTCCCCTCGAGGTCGGTGAACTCGACGCCGGTCTCGTCGACGATGGCGACGTCGCCGTCCTCTAGGTAGACCACCGTGTCGGTGTACTCGAGGAACGCGGGGACGTCGCTCGCGAGGAAGTACTCGTCGTCCTCCATGCCGACGACCAGCGGGGACCCCCGGCGGGCGGCGTAGAGGACGCGTTCGTCCGCGATCATCGCGGCGACGGCGTAACTTCCCTCGAGTTCGTCGACGGCCCGTCGAAACGCCGACTCGTTGTCGAGACCGCAGTCGAGGTGGTGCTGGATGAGGTGCGGGATGACCTCCGTGTCGGTGTCGCTCGAGAACTCGTGGCCCGACTCGGCGAGTTCCGACTTGAGTTCGGTGTAGTTCTCGATGATGCCGTTGTGGACGACGGCGACGTCCTCGGTGTGGTCCGTGTGCGGGTGGGCGTTCTCGTCGGTCGGCGGACCGTGGGTGCTCCAGCGCGTGTGGCCGATCCCGATGGCACCCTGAAGCGGTTCGTCGGTGATCGACCGTTTCAGCTCCGACACCTTCCCCGATCGCTTCTCGACGTTGATCCCGGTCCCGTTCTTCACGGCGACGCCGGCCGAGTCGTAGCCGCGGTACTCGAGGTTCTCGAGGCCGGTGATGAGCGTTTCGAGGGCGTTTCCTTCGCCCACGCGACCGATAATTCCGCACATTACCGACCCACCTCCGCGTCCGCGGGAAGACGGGTGGTCGAGCGCTGCGAGGGCGACGGGCGGTTTGCGAGCGAACTCTCGTCGGCGGATCCTCTCGAGCGAACGTCGAAGAGAGGCGTCGACTGTAGCACGGCTAATCGCTCGTCCGCGACGGGTAGTCGAAACCGCGAACGGGGAACGGGCATGGGGGTAACCAGCCCCGCTCGACTCATTACTATAGATGGGCTAACGACGACAGTAGTTTCCGTGTAACGTCGATCGTTCGACGTTCGTTCATCTACCTCAACGGATACTGAAATGAACCGTCCGAAGGAAGGATTTCCGATGGAAATTGTAATTCCGGACGCGTTCCTGTGAATAATTCGAATCCCGGCCGAACCGTCCGGAGTATGTCAACCAAACGAGCCTACGTGCCAGCAGGAGGAGTCGGACGCCCGTTCGGTACGTCGAAACGTCTCCGAAAACGAGGAACAACGGCCGGCCGACGAACGCCCGAACGATCGGTCGGTCGACGGCCGTTCGAACTCGGTCGCGATACGACGTGCATACGTCGAAAAATTCGCCGCCTAAACCGCATAAAAGTGGTCAGACATGGATAAAGCGAATCCGAAATCCCACAACTTATTACCCACCCGTCCAACACCACCGGATACGTTCGCTCATCGCGGCGACGACGCTATGAATGCGACACCGTTTGCCGGCATCCCGGCACTGACGATCGTTCGCCGTACCCGGTCCGCCACTCGAGGTGACCGATGATGGTACCGGTAGTGACCGCGCTCGCGGTCGGGGGAACCCTCCTCCTCTCCCGGTTCGAACTCCTGCTCGAAGATCCCGTGTTCGTCTTCACGATCGCGATGGTCGCGTTCCTCGTCGGACCGTTGTTCGTCGAGCGCCTCGGACAGCCGGGAATCGTCGGCCCCGTGCTGATCGGCGCGGTGATCGGCCCCCACGCGCTGGGGATCGTCGAACACTCCGACGCGATCGTCCTCCTCGGCGAGGTCGGCCTGATCTACCTCCTGTTCACCGTCGGCCTCGAGCTGGACCTCCAAGGGTTCAAGGAGGCCCCGGAGAACGCGGCGTTGTTCGGGCTGACGAGCTTCTTCCTGCCGTTTCTCGTCGGAACCGTCGGCACGATGGCGGTCCTCGGGCTCGACCTCTGGGCGGCCCTGCTGCTCTCGTCGGTGTTCGCCTCCCACACGCTGCTCGCCTACCCGATCGTCAACCGACTCGGCGTGACGAAAAACCGGGCCGTTACCGCCGTCTTCGGCGGCATCCTCTTCACCGATACGGTCGCGCTGGCCGTCCTCGCGATCGTCAGCGGGACCGTCCGGGGGGAGCTGTCGGCCTGGCTGATCGTCCAGGTCGTCCTCTCGCTCGCGACCCTCTTCGCCGCGGCCTGGTTCGTCATCCCGCCGATCTCGCGGCGGTTCTTCCAGACCTTCAGCCAGGAGAGCTACTTCGAGTTCCTCTTCGTGATGGTCGCCATCTTCGCCGCGGCGAGCCTCGCCCAACTCCTCGACCTCGCGCCCATCCTCGGCGCGTTCGTCGCCGGACTGGCCCTGAACCGCCTCGTTCCCCGCGGAGGAACGCTCGTGAACCGCATCGAGTTCGTCGGTAACGCCTTCTTTATTCCGTTTTTCCTCCTGCACGTGGGGATGCTCGTCGATCCGGGGGTCGTCCTCGACGGGCCACGGACCCTGCAGGTCGCAGGGTTCGTCATCGGACTCATGCTCGTCACCAAGTACGTCTCGGCCGCCCTCGTCGCCGCGGTCCAGGGGTACACCGCCCACGAACGCGGCGTCACGTTCGGCCTCTCGACCGGGCAGGCCGCCGCCGCCCTCGCGATCACCCTCATCGGCTACGAGCGCCTCGGGCTGTTCGGCGCGGAGATCCTGAATGCCGTCGTCCTCATGGTGCTCGTCACGGCCATCGTCAGCCCGTGGCTCACCGAACGCTACGCGACGCGGCTCGCCCTCGAGCGGGACGTCGAGAGCGACGGCGAGAGCTCGACCGATCCCACCATCCTGCTCCCGCTGTCGCACAACGCCGAACTCCAGCGGCGCCTGCTCGAGTTGGCGTTCGTCCTGAAGGACGACGAGACGACCGAACCGGTCCACGTCCTGACGGTGGTTCAGCCCGGCGGCGACCGGTCGACCGACGAGCAGGTCGCCGCGGTTCGCGAGGAACTCGCCGAGGTAGCGGCCGTCGGCGGCGCGGCGGAGGTGCCGGTGCACACGGAGACGCGGGTCAATCACAACGTCGCCTCCGGCATCAGCCAGGGAGCGATCGAGGTGCAGGCCGACCAGATCTTGATGGGGTGGGACGCCTCCGAGACGTTCGGCCACCGCATCTTCGGCAGCATCATCGACCAGGTGCTCGACCGGACGCCGCTGCCGGTGCTCATCTCCCGACTGGGCCACCCGATCAACACGACCAGGCGGCTCTTCGTGGTCGTTCCCAACGGCGTCGACCACCACGAGGGCTTCTTCGAGGCCGTTCACCTCGTGAAGCGGCTGGCGGCGAGCCTCGGCGTCGGGATGACCGTCTACGTCGTCGAAGGGCGAACTCACCCGTTCGAGCGCCTGTTCGACTTCGTCGAGGAGGAGGCGTCGGCGTCGTTCTACTCGATCACCCGCTGGGACCGCCTCGTCCCGACCCTCGAGTCCCGCACTGACGAGGACGACCTCATCGTCACCATCTCGCCCCGCCGAGGCGACGTCGGCTGGACGTCCGAACTCGACGACCTCCCGGCGCGTCTCGCCGACCTCCCGCCCCACTCGTTCATCACGATCCACCCGCGGCGGGGCGAACCGGAGTACGACCGGCAGTACCTCCGGATCGAGTGAGCCGGGGCGTCGGACCGACCGGCGGCTCGGCGCGACGCGCACGCGTCCGTCAGAAAACCTCGGCCGGAGGATCGAACCGCGACCGATTACGTCAACGAGGCCTCGCAGAGTTCGGCGATCGCCCGCCGGAGGCGCTGGGAGATCGCGGACTTCGAGACGTTCAGGCGGTCGGCGAGTTCGTCCTGGGAGATCCCGCGCGGGACGTCGAAGTACCCCTCTTCGTAGGCGACCGTGAGCAGTTCCTGTTGCTTGGCGGTCAGCGTCACCACGCCGTCCTCGCCGTCGTCGGAGACGCGCAGGTGGTTGACGGAGACGGAGACGTCCCGCTCGCGGCAGTCGTCGTTGAACGCCACCAGCGCCTCCCGGTTCGGGAACCGCAGCTGGACGATCCAGCCGTCCCTCGAGCTCGAGATCTCGAGGACGCGGGCGCCGGCGTCGGCGGTCAGGGGAACGAACGCGATGGCGCGATCGGTGAGCGCGACGCGGTAGACACGTCGATCCGGGTAGCGGTCGACCAGCACCGGGTCGGCGACCGTCGGATCGATCCCGAGGGCGGTCTCGAAGGCGTCGAACGAGTCGCCGTAGGCGGTAACGAACGCGACCGGCTGGCCGGTCCCGAGCGTCGTCCGATACTCCGGGACGAGGGTGACGTCGGGCGCGCGGCGGGTCGTCGGCCGCAGGAGGAGGTCGTCGTGATCGAGGCGGAGTTCGGCGATGACGCCGCCGTCGGCTTGCGATCGGACGCCGGTTCGATCCCGGCCCGCGACGTCCGTCTTCACGCTCTCACCGCCATCCGGCGAGGATGGCGCTCGTAATAACAGCTTACTGGGGACCCTCTCATAACTCGAACCATGCGGCCCCGGACGCATGGTCGTAGGCGCTATAGACCTTCGTGTCGGAACCGCGACTAGCTATAGATATTCATCGGTACGCGGTCGAGACCGTTTTCACGACCGGGAAAGGGAGCATTGACTGGCTTCGACGACCGTGGTTACGACTCGGTTACCGTCGTTTTCAATCCGGTACGTCGGTACTTCGGCCGGCTCGCGGGTCGGGAGGTGGGTTCAGACGGACGGAGACGGGATTCCGGTAGTCGTCGCGTCGCCCGGCACGGCGAGCGTCCGAGATCCTCGGTCCGAGCGGGATGGTCGGCGTGCGAGCGTCGAATAAATAGCTTATTACCCGCCACAGATCGGTCGTCGAGCGGTTGCCAGCGACTACTCGACGGTCGAGCGGTACTCCTCGAACAGCAGCGTGAACAGCTTTCGCTCGGCCGTCCGCAAGTGCCTGGTGAACGTCGGCTGTGAGACCCCGAGCGCCCGGGCGATCTCTTCGCCGGTGCGCTCCCGGGGCCACTCGAAGTAGCCGGCGTAGAAGGTCGCCTCGAGCGTCCGGAGCTGGCGCTCGGTGAGCCGATCGCGCAGTTCGTCGACGAACGACCGCGGCGGCGGCCCCGACGGAACGCGCTCCCGGCGCGCGACGAGTTCGGTCCCCGAGTACGACCGCTCGAGCGCGTCGACGACGGCTCGAACGTCGGCCGACCGCGGGAGTTCGATCGTGAGCCGCACCCGGTGGCCGTCGGGGGCGACGACCCGGACGCGCCCGCCGTGCTCGGCGAGGCGGTCGACGACGGTCGGTCGCGAGAACGCCAATTCGTACGAGCGACGCCCCGATTCGTCCGTGATCCGGCCGATCGACTCGAGTCCCTCGACGGGGGCCCTCGCGTCGTCCGAGTCGGCCGGTCCAATCGACTCGAACGGGTCCGCTCGCTCGTCGTCGACCGACCCCTCGTCACCCTCGTCGGCCGAATCGCCGGGTCGCCCGTCGCTCGAGACCGTGCAGTACACCGTCGATCCATCCGTCGCGCGGGGGACGGCCGCCTGAACCGCGAGTCGCCGCCTCGAACCGCCGACGAGCGAGAGCAGGGGGTCGTCCGGCGAGCAGCGCACCTCGAGTTCGCGCGGGGTCTCGGCGAGGAGGGACCGCCTCGTCTCGGTCGCCGCGAGCGCGTACCCGGCGATCCGGCCGAGGTGGGAGAGGAGGCCGGTCGTCTCCTCGTCGAACGCCGCCGGATCGGCCGCGCAGACGGTTAGCGTCCCGTAGATGACGTCCCCGTGCTCGATCGGAACCGCCGCCACCGAGCGGAATCCCCGCTCGAGCGTCGTTCGGGACCACTCCGTCGGCGTCTCGACGCGCCCGACGTCGTCGACGACGACCGTCGACCGCGTCGCCGCCGCGCGACCCGTCGGAGCCGCCGCGTCGGCCTCGAGCGCGACCGCGACGGCGTCGAGGTACTCCTCGTCGCGCCCGGCGGCCGTCCGCGGGACAACCTCGTCGATCTCGAGCGACGCGTCGCCGATCCACGCCAGATCGACCCACTCGAGGGCGGCGAGGCCCTCACAGAGGGTCCGTTCGATGGTCGCCCTCGCGGTCGACCCCGGTTCGAGCAACGCCCGTTCGAGGTCGCAGATCCCCCGCGTCCGCTCGCGGAGCCGCTCGAGGTCGGCTTTCACGCGCGATCGGTCCCGCCGGCAGGCGCCGAGAGCCGACTCGCAGTCGAAGCGATCGAGCGCGACGCCGGCAAGCGATCCGACTGTCTCTAGGGGGTCGAGGTCGATCGACTCGAACGCGCCGGGCGCGGCCGCGGTCGCGACCACGACCCCGCGTTCCGCGACGGGGACGACGAGCACTCGTTCGGCGTCCACGCCGAGGCGCTCGAGCGCCGGTTCGACGCTCGACCGGTCGAGGATCGTCGGCGACCCGCCCGCGGCGTACTCCTGGAGGGCGGAACCGGACGGGTCGAACGGCCGGAGGTCGGGCCGGGGGAGCGATTCCGGAGTCTCGACGGCCGTCGGAAGCCAGTCGCCGGACGAGTCGTCCGGGTCGAGCCAGCAGAGGAGGTCGGCGTCGACGCGGGCCGACACGGCGTCGACAGCGCGTTCACGGACGGCGCCCGGGCTCTCGGCGGCGAGCAGTCGGTCGATCGACCGGTGGAGCGTCGGCACGCCGACGGTCGCCGTCCGCCGCTCGTCGCGGACGACGCAGAGCGTCCGTTCCGCCGATAGCGGGGTGACGAACACCTCGACGGGCCGGCGCTCCTGCCCGGCCGCGAGCGTTCCGGCGACCGGTTCGGCCCACGTGAACGCGGGCGATCGAGCCCGCGCCCTGATCACGTCGGCGAGCTCGTCGCCGAAGAGCGAGTCCAGCCGCCGTCCGCGCAGGAAGTCGGCGTCGGCGAGTTCGAACAGCGTCGCGTTCGCGAACTCGATCGTCTCACCCTCGAGGACGCAGACGCCGTCCTCGAGCGCGTCCAGGACGTCCTCGAAGCGCTCGAGGCGCCGGCGGAGCGCCGTCGGGGCGTCCGCCTCGGACGTTTCGACGGCGTACACCGCGACGCCGCCCTCCTCGGGAGCGTCCGGCTCGCGGACGTCGCCGTCGCTCTCGTCCGCCTCGTCACCGAACGCGTGCGCGTAGACGGTCAGGCGGCCGTCGATCCGCGGGTAGTCGAGGTCGAACTCGACGAGTGACCCGGTGGAGCGGGCCTCGTAGAGACGCTCGCGGAACTCGCTGACGACCGATTCGGGGAGGAGATTCCAGAAAACGACGCCGGCGAGGTCGTCCGGAGGCCGATCGAACAGCCGGCCCGCGGCGGGGTTCGCCTCGCGGAACTGCCACTTCGATCCCAGGACGAAGAAGGCGTGCTCGAGGCCGTCGATCGCCGCGCGGAGGCCGCCGTCGCGGTCCGGAGGGGCCCGTCCGTCGTCCGCCTCCCCCAGCGTGAGGACGACGCCCTCGAGCGCCGGGTCGGAGAGGCGGTTCTCGATCGTCGCAGAGAACACGCGCCACGTCCCGTCGGCCCGTCGAAGTCGGAGTCGTGCTCGGCGCCGCTCGGCCAGCGTCGACGACGCCACGTCCGAGAACGCCTCCCGGAACGTCGAACGATCGTTCGGGTGCACGATCCGCGTCAACGGGGTCCGCGCGAGCTCGTCGGGCGTCGTCCCCAGTCGAGCGGCCGTCGAAGGCGACGCGTACGAGACCTCGCCCCGCGGGTCGACGAGGAGCACGGTCGCGTCGGACCCCTCGAGCAGCGCCCGGTGCCAGCCGTCGTCGGGTCGCGCGGCGAGTCGGTAGCGGTCGGCGGCGTTCTTCACCCGTCGCGCGATCACCTCGTCGGCGTCGCCGTCGCCGATGACGTCGGTCGCGCCGGCGTCGAGGGCCCGTTCGGCGGCGGGGCCGTCCGCCAGCCCGATGATCGGAAGCGACTCGTCGGCTCGGACGATCGCCTCGACGATCGCGGTCGCCCCCGGACCGTCGCCGCGTCGGTCGCCGTCGCCGGCGTCACAGACGACGCAGTGGACCGTCCGCGACTCGAGGACGTCGAGCGCCTCGGTCGCGGTGGACGCCCGGAGCGTCGATCCGGCCTCGAGGTGGGCCGTCACCGCGGTTTCGACTGCGTCGAGCCGATCCGAGTCGCCGACCGCGAGAACGCGGACGACGTCGCCGATCGGGGTCGCGCTTCCCTCGCTCATCGACGCACCACCCCGCGTGCGGTCGGAGGGACCGGCGGGCAGTCCGGCGAGGCGCGCCGACGATTCTGGCGGTCCCCCTCGTCGATCTGACCCGCGAGCGCCTCGTCGATCGGACTCGGACCCCCCACGATACACCGTTCGCATACCCGTCGGCGTCGGTTAATTACCGGGACCGTATCCCTCGGTAGCAGCCGATTACCGACCGTCGACCGACGGGTTTCGACGCGAGGGCCCGTCTTCGAGCGACGACCCGGGGCGATCGAGCGGTCGAAGCGGCTACACCGACGCGGAACGATGCGTAACTCCACCCCGCCCGTCGATCCGTGAACCGACAGGCGTTTTTCTTTCGCGTCCCAAGGTCGGACGATGAACCGTCGCGGATTTCTCCGGGGAGCGGCCGTCGCGACCGGCGCCGGTAGCTTCGGACTCGCAGGGTGCCTCGAGCAGCTTGGATTCGAAGAGGAGTCGGGGTGGAACACGCCGGCGCTCGTCGACGACCGGCCCGAGAACGCGGTGTACGTTCCCGCCGCCGAGGAGGAGATGGCCAGCTACGGTACCGCGACAGAGGGGCGATACGCCGTCAGGCTCACCTACACGTTCCCGCACCGATTCTGGCTCGTCGGGGACGGCTCGTCGCGGGTGACGAGCGAGGGGACCGAGCGCGTCGAGGTGGAGACGGACGACTCGATGCACCTGATGCTCACCACCTGGGACCGCGAGACGGGCGTCGTCCTCCCCGTCGACGCCTCCATCGACCTCCGACGGGACGGGGAGTCGGTCACCAGGTTCAACCCGTGGCCGATGCTTTCCCAGCGGATGGGCTTTCACTACGGGGACAACGTCTCCCTCCCGGAGGAGGGCGAGTACACCTCCCGAATCCGCGTCGGTCCGGTCTCGGCCGACCGCACGGGCCACCTCGAGGGGGCGCTGGAGGAGTCGGCCGAACTCGAGGTCCCGTTCGAGTACGCCCACTCGAAGGTCACCTCCCTCGGGTTCGATCGGGTCGACCGCGATCGGTGGGGCGAACCGGGCGCGGTCGACCCGATGGACCACGGGCACGACCACGGCGAAGGCGGCGACCACGATCAGGGCGAAAGCGGCGACGGCAGTCACGAGGACCACGGCGATCACGGAAGCGGTGGCGATGGCGAAACCACCCCTCCGGCGATGACCGGTCCGGCCGTCGACGAACTCCCCGGCGAGTCGCTCGGAACCGAGCGCAGCGCCGACGCGGCGATCTCGGCCCTCCGCACGGACCTCGAGCGGTTCGCCGGTGGGGACTCCGATTCGACCGGCGCGTACCTCGCCGTCCTCCCCCGGACGCCGTACAACGACGTCCCGATCCCCTTCACCTCGTTCTCGGCGACGGTCGAGCGCGACGGATCGACCCTCGTCGAGGACGCACGCCTCGAAGAGACGCTCGATCACGAGTTCGGCCACCACTACGGGGTCGGCCTCGAGTCGCTCGAGTCGGGCGACGAGGTGACGGTGTCGATCGACACGCCGCCGGTCGTCTCGCGGCACGACGGGTACGAGACCGCGTTCTTCGAGTTCGAGGACGTGACCTACACCGTCTGACGGCGCTCGGGCGACGATCGAACCGACGGTCGGCGTACCGACTCGACGACGGTTCGAACGGTTGGCCGCCGACGTCGATCGACCGGACGTCGACGGGTGGATCGACCCGCCGTACGTTCCGCCTACCTCCGTAATCGGCGCATCTTTCGCTCGAGCGTATCGTGGAGTCGATCGGTTCGCCGGCAGTCAAGGGCCGACTGCAAGGATCGAAATTCCAACCGAATGCCCGGTACGGTTATTATAACTAACCTCGATATCGCGCTACCGATTACGGCATGTCCAGTTCGAATCAACCGACCGTTCAGATCGGGTGCCCCGAGTGTCAGTCGACCGTGACCGCACCCGTCCCGTCCGGACCGGGGCTCGAGCACCCCGACGAGGGCGGTCCGAACGACCTCCGCGGGACCGAGACGCCGTGTCGGAACTGCGGGCACGAACTCGAACTCTACTACTACTGACCCGGCCGACGCCGCGCCCGCGACGGTCCCCGCCGGCCTCCCGCCGTACGTCGGCGCTCACTCGTCCGAGAGCGGACGCCACCCGCGAGGCGTCTCGTTCAGCCGTCGCGCCCCGTCGTCGGTCACCACCACGAGGTCCTCGATCCGAACGCCGAAGCGCCCCTCGAGGTAGATCCCCGGCTCGACGCTGAACACCATCCCCGGCTCGAGGTCGCGGTCGTTCCCCTCGACGACGTACGGCGCTTCGTGGACCTCGAGGCCGACGCCGTGGCCGGTCCGGTGGACGAACGCGTCGCCGTAACCCGCCTCCTCGATCACCGATCGCGCGACGCGGTCGATCTCGCCGACCGCGACCCCGGGTTCGATCGCGTCGATCGCCGCCTCCTGGGCCTCGCGGACGACCTCGTGGGCGGTCTCGTACGCCGGCGGCGGGTCGCCCCCGAAGACGACGGTTCGCGTCTGATCGCCCGGGTAGTGACCCGTCCCGGTCTGGTACGTGGCGGGGACGAACGCGCCGAAGTCGAGGACGACCGGATCGCCGGGTTCGATCTCGCGGTCGCCGGCGCGGTGGTGGGGCCGGGCCCCGTTCGGCCCGGCGGCGACGATCGTCGGGAAGGCGGGTTCGGTTCCCCCGCCCTCGGCGAGGAGCCGATCGATCTCGGCGGCGAGTTCCGACTCCGTCGTCCCGACGAGCTCGTCTCCGCGGGACCTGAGCTCTAGCGAGACGCGGTCGGCGAGGCGCGCGGCCCGCTCGAGCGCCTCGAGTTCGCGCTCGTCCTTCCGGATTCGCAGCGGCTCGAAGACCTCGCTCGCGAGGCCGTACACGGCGTCCGGACGGACCGACCGGAGGTCGTGGGTGAACCGCGCCCACAGTCGGTCGTCGACGAGAATCCGATCGTCCCCCGGACCGCCGTCGTCCCTCGGACCGCCCCCTTCCGACTCGGCGTCACGGTCGAGCACTTCAGAGAGGACCGACTCGAGGAGGGAGACGACGTCGTCGCCGTCGTCCCAGTGCCTGACGTCCTCGACCCAGCGCACGGCGAGTTCGCCCTCGTACATCGCCGGGGCGACGACGACGGAGTCGCCCGCGCGGGGGAGAAAGAGGAGGAGGTGTCGCTCCGAGGGCTCCTCCTCGAAACCCGTCGCGTACGCGAAGTTCGGACTCGGGCCGCAGACGGCGACGTCCGCGCCGACCGCCTCGAGGCGTCGGCGACAGGCCGCCGCTCGGTCCTCGAACGGATCACCCGGGATCGGCGGGCCACCGTCGATCGACTCGCGATCTGACATACCAGGCGTTCGGCGAGTCGTCACAAGTACGTTCGGTCTCGAGCGTCCGCGACGAGAAGCTGATTCTTCCGGATCCATTAGTGTCACCTGAAATCGCAAGCCGCGATAACACCCGTTCTCCCGGCGTCCCTGTTGGCGAATGCGCGTTCCCGACCAACGGGTAATCGCAACGGACGGGAGTGGCGACGGTTTTCGACGCGGTACCGCGCCACCCCATCGAACCGACGACCGGTCGCGGGCGGAAACGTTCTGTCCCGACTCGCTGATCGTGGTCTCGAACCGGCAGCCGTACCGCCACGAGTACGACTCCGGAGGCGGTTCGACCGACTCCTCCGGCGACGGATCCGGCACCACCCCGGCGAGCGGGTCGAGCGGAGAGCGCTCTGCCGCTTCCGGGTCGGCGGAGTCCGTCGCCCTGTTCGAGGAGGCGGTGGAGGAGTTCACGGTCGACGAGCCGACCGGCGGGCTCACGGCGGGGCTCGATCCGGTGATGCGGCGCGCCAGCGGCACCTGGGTCGCCTGGGGCGACGGCGACGCCGACCGCGCGGTGACCGACGACCGGGGCTGCGTCGCGGTGCCCCCGGGGGAGGAGGCGTACACCCTCAGGCGAGTCTGGCTCTCGGACGAGGACGTCGACTCGTACTACTACGGGTTCAGTAACCGCGTCCTCTGGCCGCTGTGTCACGGGTTCACGGACCTCGTCGAAATCCGACCGAACGATTTCGAGCGTTACTACGACGTCAACCGGCAGTTCGCGGACGCGGTCGCCGACCACGCGACGGCGGACTCGGTGGTCTGGCTCCAGGACTACCACCTCGGCTTCGCGTCGGCGCTCATCCGCGATCGCGTTCCGGGGGCCACGATCGCGCAGTTCTGGCACGTGCCGTGGCCGACGCCGGAGACGTTCGCCCACTTCCCCCGCGGGCGAGATCTCCTCGAGGGCCTGCTCGGCAACGACCTGCTCGGCTTCCACACGAAGCGGTACGCCGACGCGTTCTTGCGCAGCGTCGACCGATTCGTTCCGGACGCCGCCGTCGACTGGAATCGCGGAGTCGTCCGGTACGACGGTCGCGAAACGGCGGTCAACTTCGAGCCGATGGGCGTCGACGCGGCCGCGTTCGATCGCCGTGCGCGCGAAACCGACGGAGAGTGGGAGGAGTTCCGCGAGGCCCACGACGTGCCGCGAGGGTGCGTGATCGGTCTCGGCGTCGACCGCCTCGATTACACCAAGGGGATCCCCGAGCGCCTGGCCGCGGTCGAGCGGTTCTTCGAGCGCAACCCCGGCTGGCGCGAGGAGTTCACGTTCGTCCAGAAGGCGACGCCGTCACGGACGGAGATCCCGACCTACGAGCGCTACGGGGAACTCGTCCGGTCGGAGGTGGCGCGGATCAACGCCCGCTTCGCGACCGACGGGTGGCGACCGATCGTCTACACCGAGGACGTCCTGCCCCAGTCCCAGCTGGGGGCGCTCTACCGCCGGGCGGACGTGATGATCGTCAGCCCGCTGCTCGACGGCATGAACCTGGTCGCCCAGGAGTACGTCGCCTCGAGCGTCGACGGCGACGGCGCGTTGCTCCTGAGCGACCGCGCGGGGGCGCACGAGACGCTCGGGTCGCACGCCTACAGCATCGATCCGCCGTCGACCGATCAGGTCGCCGCCGCGCTCGAGCGGGCGCTCTCGACCCCCCTGGCCGAGCGGCGACGCCGGATGAACGTGCTCCGCCAGCGGGTGTTCGCCGACGACCTCGACGCGTGGATGGAGACCCAGTTCCGGTGGCTACGGCGGTGTCACGAGTCGTCCGCCGACGGGAATCGGGGCGCCGGGGATCGCTCGAGCGACGGCGTACCGGCCGACGAGCCACGATGACCGAGGGCCGAACTCGTTCCGAGATGAGCGACAGCGCCGACGGATTCGACGACGGCGTCGGTGTCGGCGACGGCAACCGTCACGGCGACGGTGTCACCCGATCAGCCGGTCGCCGCGACACCGACCCGTCGGTCGCCGACCGCGGCGTGAGGGAGCCCGAGGCGTCGGTCCCGGACCCGATCGACGAGGTGCTTCCCTCCGTTCGCGCTGCGCTCGAGGGGGCGTCCCGGCTGCTCGTCTGCCTCGATTACGACGGGACGCTGGCGCCGATCGTCGAGGATCCGGACGAGGCGGCGATCACGCCCGAGAACCGCGATGCGGTGGCGGAGCTCACCGCCTCGCCGGCGGTCACGACGGCTGTCGTCAGCGGTCGGAGCCTCGCTGACGTTCGCGAGCGCGTGGCGGGTCCGTCGGCGTACGCCGGTAACCACGGCCTCGAGCTGGCCCGCGACGGATCGGTCGCTGTTCATCCGATCGCACGCACGCGCTCCCGGCGCGTCGACGAACTGTGCTGGGCGCTCGAGTCGGTCCTCGAGCCGATTCCGAACGCCTGGGTGCAGAACAAGCGGTTGACCGGCACCGTCCACTTCAGGTCGGTCCCCCGCCGCGTCCGTCCCGTCGCGCGACGCCTCGCTCGCGGCCTCGTCGATCGGTTCGCCTCGGACGCGCTCGACCGCTCTCGGGGCAAACGCATCCTCGAGGTGTCGCCGTCGATCCCGTGGGGGAAAGGAAACGCGGTCGAGTTGATCGAGGCGGCGGAGCCCGACGACACGTTCGCCGTGTACGTCGGCGACGACGTGACCGACGAATCGGCGTTCGAGGCGGTCGAGCCGGACGGCCTCGGGGTTCGGGTGGGGGGCGCCGAATCCTCCGCGGCGTCGGCCCGCGTGGAGTCACCCGACGAAGTCGCCTCGCTCCTGCGGTGGTTCGCCGAGGTCGGAATCGACCGGCTCGACCGGTCCGGAACCGCTTCGCCCGTCGCTTGACGATACCGGCGCCTCGACCGCCGATCGGTGGTCGAGGATCGGCCGTCCCCGGGCGGGTGAACGAGCGGACGCCGTCGCGGTAAAGTACTTCTTACCGCCGTACGACGACCCTACACACGGTTAGTTGTCCGGTGCCATAGCTACTGGTAACCAGTGCGGATAAGCCGAAAGTATTAGTTACCACTGGAAATATAGAGACGTGATGAGAGTGAACCACACGTGAAGCTCAGACAACCCACCGACTTCCTGATCCTCGAGGCTCTCGAGGACAATGGGCGAAACGTGGCGACCAACCTCGCAGCGCACACGGGTAAGAGCCGAAAGAACATCAACACGCGATTACCGGTACTCGAAGACTACGGTCTCGTCCGGAAGATCGGTCCCGCCGAACGGTCCGGCCTCTACGAGATCACGTCGCTCGGAAAGGCGGCGTTGGTCTACCAGGACCAGTACGACGAGGTCGACGACTTCGAAGCCCTGATCGAGGGGCCGAACCCGGGAACCGGAGGCGACGGCGAGTCGCAGGCCAGTTTCGCCCGCGGCGAAGAGGAGTCCGAGGACGTCGACAACTGAACGCCGGCCCCGAACGGAGGAACGGAGGGGGACGCCGCTCGTCGGTTGTCTGTCGCATTCGATCATTCGCCGCCACCGGAAGCGTCCGGGGAGCGATCGCGCCGATTCTCTCTAACCTCGCAGATCCGGCCCCGTCCGCCGCCGAACTCGCGGCGTGAACCCGCCGTCGTACGCCTCGAGTTCGCGCTTCGCGCAGGACGAGAACGTGAGTTGCAGTTCGATCGTCTCCGGTTTCGCCATCGGAACCGGGGACGACCCGCACGACGTTCGACCACCGTCGATCTCGAACTCGGGGTCCCACGCGTACGAACTGAGCATCGGCGTCGTCACCACGGCGTCGCCCGAGCGGACGGCGTGCCCGTGGTCGTGGGTCAACCCCAGCGAGTGCCCGACCTCGTGGATGGCCACCTGCACGGCCCAGGAGGCGGGCGAGTACGGGACCACCTCGGGTGGCGATGGAACCGGTTCGAGCTCGGCGAGGCGGCTCGCGCCGCCGACGGAGGCCACGTGGGGGATGCCGTACCCCGTCGGCGTTCGGTCGGTCTGCCCGTCCGTGATCAACAGGTTCGCGTCGGAGACGGGATCGATCCCGTCGTCGCGGACCGCACCGGCGGTGACTCGACGCGGCCACTCTCCCCCGCGCGTGACCGCGGCACCGTCCTCGGTCGACGTCGAGACCTCGCCGCCGTACGACACGTCGACGCCCCTTCCCTCGAGATCGAAGGCCGCCTCCAGGTAGGGGTCGACCCGGCCCGCGACGTCGTAACGCGCGGCCGTCTCGGTGAGCCAGTAGCGAACCTCGAGTCGCTCGACGGAGGGTCGCGTCGCGTACCCGAGGGCGCTCAGCGATCCGAGCGACCCGACCGCGCCGAGAAACACCCGTCGCTTCACGTCCGCCAATCGGACGTCTCCGCCCTGTTGCTATCGCTTCACATGAGCGGGCGTTATGTGCGACGCCTCGGCGCCGCGGGGAGCACACCCGGATCCGTCGACGGACCACTGCTGCCTCGAGCGCCCGCCGGAGTCGAACGAACGCGACGGTTCCCCTTCGAGACGACCCGGCCGTTACCGTTCCGGGACGGATCGGCGTCGATCCACGATCCGAGCGCCGACGCGCTCGAGGCGTACCTCGGCCCAGCCGGGGAGGGAGTCGACGCCGATCGGAACGAGAAACAGCGACTCGCCGTCGATCGTTTCGACCAGGTGACGGTCCGCCGTTCGGTCGGAGAGTATTCGACGCCACTCCCCGGTCCGAAGCCGGCGCTCGAGCTGCCAGGCCGTGTAGTACCAGCCGTCGGAGGCCTCGTACACCGTCTCGACGCGTCGGTCCGCGGCCGACCCGGTCGGTTCGACGGCGTCGACGGCGTCGCAGTCGTCGGACACACCTCGTTCGTCGCCCCCCGATCGGTCCGCGTCGTTCGCGTCGTCGCCCACCATCTGATACCCGTTCGAGCGATCCGTCCCCTCCCGGTTCGTCGCTCGGGTTAACATGCGCGACCTTTACGATTCCGAGACTCTCACGCTGCGGATACACTCGCCCTGGCGAGGAGATTTTCGCGCTCCGCCGGTGCCCGATTCCGGCACCGGTCGGACTACGTCGTACCGAACTGCCGCTTGGGGACCGTACTCGTTTCGAACCAACGTCGGGGACGCTTCGACGGCGAACAGCCGTTGGAAGCGCGAACCACCGTTCGACCCCACCTCCTCGCGTTACCCCGTTTCTGACCCGCTATCGGCGATTCGACGCCAGGGTAGGTGCGATTCGAGCGGTAGCGGCTCGTCGGACGACCCGGAGCCCGGCAGTCGGCGGCGTCAGGTGACGGTATCGTCCTCCTCCCCGAAGAACTCGGAGAGGATCGCCTGGAGCGCCTTCCGGAGGTGTTGGTGCATCGTCGGCGGGGAGACGTCCATGGTTTCGGCGATCTCCTCGCCGGTGCTCCCGCGCGGCCAGTCGAAGTAGCCCCCGTAGTAGGCCAACCGTACCGTCGTGAGCTGTCTCTCGGTGAGCGCGTCCAGGATGCGATCGCGCCGCTGCGCCGCGGTGTGGACCGACCGTTCGACCTCACGGCGGGCGACCAGTTCCGTGTTCTCGTAGCGCCGCCCGAGGGCGTCGACGATCTCGCGGACGTCCGCGTCGCGGGGAACCTCGACGATCGCGGTCCCGACGCCGTCCTCGACGAGCACGTCTCGGATCGTCACGCCGTGGTTCGTCAACGCCCGCACGCCCGACTTCCCGAGGCGCATCTCGATCGTACACCGGGGATCGGTTCCGTCGTCGATCAGGCGACACTCCTCGATCGAGGGGTGGGCCGTCGCCTCCTCGAGGACCGTCTCGCCGTCGAGGCCGTCGACGGTGACGTACTGGTACGTCCTCCCCTCGGCCGTCGTTCCGGTCCACTCGAGCGAGCAGGTGCAGTCGTACGACGTCGTGAGGTCGAACGAGAAGGAGTCGCCGCCGACGACCCTGAGCTCGAGTTCGACGACCGAGTCGGAAAAGAGCAGCCGACGGTTCTTCACGGCGTTGATCGCGAAGCCGATCGTCTCGCCGAGCAGGCGGAAGCTCTCGCGCTCGCGCGACCGGAACGCGTCGTTTCGGCTGGCGAAGACGACGAGCACACCGTAGACGACCTCGTCGTGTGCCAGCGGGACGGCGATCGCCGACCGGACCTCGGGGTCGTCTACCGCGTCCTCCCGGTCGAGGCGGATCGAGTCGGTCGGAAACTCCTCGGAGGTCTGGATCTCGCCCGACTCGACCGCGCACGCGATGGGGAGTACGCTCCCGACGGAATCGACGCTGAACCGGTCGAGGATCCGCTCCGATTCGGCGGCCCCGGTTCGGTACGAAACCGCCTCGTCGCCGGTCGGTTCGCCGATCCAGGCGCAGGCGTACAGGTCGGACTCGACGAGCTGTTCGCACACCTCCCGTTCGATCGCGGTCCGCGTCGGCGCCTCCACGAGCGTCCGGATCACCCGCCGGACGACGGCGTTGATCCGATCCAGCGTCTCGAGACGGTCCCGTCGGCGGCGCAGTTCGCGCTCTCGTTTCACCCGCTCGGTGACGTCCCGCGCGAGCCAGACGACGGCCCGCTTGCCTCCGAGTCGCCCGTCGATCGGAACGACGCGGGCCTCGAACTGTCGGCGCCCGTCCGTGGTCAGCGCCTCGTACTCGCACATCTGGACGTCGCCCGTCTCGAGGGTGCGATCGACGCACGCTTGCAACTCCGCAGCGAGGTCGTCCGGAAACGCGTCGAAGAGGGTCGTTCCGACCAGGTCGTCGGCCGAGACGGTGTAGAGGTCGCCGGATTCGGGCCGGGTCCGCACCTCGAGGTAGGTGCCGTCTTCGTCGATGACGAACCCCTCGTCGGGGAGCGCGTTCGCGAGCACGCGGTGGTAGTCACCGCTCGGGGTCGGTCGCTCCCCTCGGTCGCGCTCCTCGGGTTCCGCTGTTGCTTCCGCTTCCGATGCCGATCCCTCTTCCGGTGCCGATCCTGCTTCCGGTGCCGATTGCGTCTCCGGGTTCGCCCGAACGCCAGCGCCCCCGCCAGGTTCGTCTTCGAGCGCGGCCTCGAGCGCCGACAGCACCCGCTCGGTGCGGTCATGGTCGTCGTTCCCCTCCGGGGGAACGTAGTCGGTCGCGTTCGCCCTGAGGGCGACCGTCGCGTGGCGCTCGCCGCCGCAGTCGGGGCGGGGGCTCACGACCGTCTTCGCGGACGAGTCCCGGTCGCGAATCAGTTCGAGGGTCGCTCCCGTCGCCTCCGGGTCGGCGAGGTCGATCACCGCGGCGCTCGGACGGGCGGTCTCGAGAATCGAGTCGACGGCGTCGGGGTAAACGGCTCCCGAAAGGTGGATTCGTTCGTGGTCGCGAAGCCGCCGCTGGAGGTCGCTCGAGTCGTCGTCCGTGACGAGTACGACCCCGTATCGACGCGCCCCGTTCGGTGAATCGTCCGGCGTGTGCCCTCCCATTACGTCCCACGTTCCGCGATTCGGCGATCGGTCCGTATCGCGGCCGTTATGGTAGTTCATTGATGACTTCGGGTAAAAAGCGTAGCGATCCCACCCGCTATCGGCGACCATCACGCCGCATCGCTGATAGCGATTACCGTAGCGATCGAGAACGACCGCAGCGGGTCCTCGAGGCGTTCGACGGGGCACGGTGCGAGATGTCGAGCGGGCGGCGACGGCCCTGCCGATCCGGGCGGAGCCGTCCCGCGGCGCTCAGAGCTCGCCCTGGTCTTTCAGGTCGGCGATGATGTCGTCGACGAAGGCCTCGACGTTCTCGTAGGGGAAATCGCCGCCGGACGTCTTCGTGTTCAGTTCCATCGCCGTCATCGAGAAGTCCCCCGACTCGAACTTCGTTGCGGGCCCGTTCGGGAGCGCCGGCACGAGGTCCATGGGGCTCGAAATCGGGTAGTCTGCGCCTTCGAACGCCTCGATCATCTGCGCGCGAATTTCTGATTCGTCTGCCATGACGTTCACCGATTCTACACCATAAATAATAAATTCTTGGGTAGTTGCTGACAACGAAGTGAGTGGTGACCGGGGCACGCGGTGACCGACGGTCGTCGAACGCGAACGGACCGAATCAGTTCGGGCGCGGTTCGTCGTCGAACCGTCCGTCGAGGCCGCTCGTCGCGTCGCGTACCCGAAACAGTAAAGGGTCAGGGCGCGACACTGTTCGATCATGGCAAAAGATACCGTCAGGTACCCCGACGACGTCGTCGAGGAGATCGACGCGCTCGTCGAAGACGGTATGTTCGAGAGCAAATCCGAGTTCTATCGGTTCTCCGCCGAGTACGTCCTCACGCTCATCAACCCGGATCACGAGGCGGAGACGTTCAACTTCGACGAGATCAAAGCCGAACTGGACATCGACGACGAAGTTCACGCGCGGGCGCTCGGGGCCGACGGCGGAACGTTCTTCCTCGACGCGGTGATCAACGTCCGCAAACACGGCCTCCGCGGCGACTACGAGGCCGCAGAGCGGTTCATCGACACCCACTACGAGTCGACCGATCAGGAGTGTATCATCCTCGAGGAGTTGCTCGGAACGTACCGTACCCGATCGTAGACGCACCGACCCCTCGTCGACACGGTCGAGGGCGGCCGCTGCGCGGATCCCGATCGAGCGATCGGTTTCTCGAACACCGGCGGTCGATCGTCTCGTCGAACACGCCGCCTGCGAAACGAACCGGTAGTTCGATCGACCACCGGTCGGGCCCCCGAATCGACCGCGGTGCCAGACGACGCGGATCGAAGCCCGATCTCGGCGGATCGGTCCCGTCACCGCGCCGTCGGACACGTTTCCCATGAATCGGACCCGCTCCCTCCGTCTCCGCGTCGATTACCGCGCGAGTTGCAGCCTCGTGGGAACCGTCTGCAAGTACATCTCGCTGCCGCTGCTGTTCCCGCTCGCGCTCGCGATCCTCTACGGTGAAGAACTCACGCCGTTCGCCGTCACCATCGTCGTCGCGATCGGGGTGGGCTACGCCCTCGAGCGACTCGATCCGGAGCCCGACCTGGGTCACCGCGAAGGGTTCCTGATGGTGGCGCTGACGTGGCTCCTCGTTCCGGCCATCGGAACGATTCCGTACCTCGTGGCCGGTTCGGTCGCCACGCCCGTCGACGCGCTCTTCGAGAGCATGAGCGGTTTCACGACGACCGGCGCGACCGTCTTCGCGGAGATCTCGACCGACGCCCACCCGCGGTCGCTGCTCATGTGGCGCCAGCTCAGCCAGTGGCTCGGCGGGCTCGGGATCATCGTCCTGATGGTCGCGATCCTCCCCGAACTCTCCGTCGGCGGCGCACAGTTGATGCGCGAGGAGGCACCCGGCATCTCGATCGAGAAACTCACGCCGCACATCCGCGAGACGGCTCAGGCGCTGTGGACGATCTACATCGCCCTGACGGCGCTCGCGGTCGCGGTCTACTACGGGTTGCACCTCGTCGGCCAGGCCGACGAGATGACCCTTTACAACGCGGTCGCCCACGCGCTCACGACCCTCCCGACCGGCGGATTCTCGCCCGAAGGACGCAGCGTCGAAGCGTTCTCACCGGCGATCCAGTGGGTGATGATCCCGTTCATGCTCGTCGCCGGGACGAACTTCGCCCTGCTGTGGCACGTGACGAAGGGGCGGCCGAACCGCCTGACCCGCAACGCGGAGTTCCGCTCGTACCTCCTCGCGTTTTTCGCCGTGGGCGGACTGCTGGCCGGTCTCCTCTACCTCGGCCACGGGTTCGAACCGGCCGCCGACGTCGCTGATTTCCTCGCCGGCGACCTCGAGAACTCGCTGCGCCAGGCGCTGTTTCAGGCCGCGTCCATCGTGACGACGACCGGGTACGCCAGCACGGACTTCGCCGCGTGGAGCCAGCCCGCGAAGGTGATCCTCCTGTTCGCGATGTTCCTCGGCGGCTCCGCCGGCTCCGCGGCCGGATCGATCAAGATCATCCGCTGGTACGCGATGACGAAGGCGACCCGCCGGGAGCTGTTCACCACCGTCCACCCCGAAGCCGTCCGCCCCGTCCGCATGGGCGGCGAGGTGATCGACGAGGAGACGCTGGGCGGCCTGTTCGTCTTCACCGGCCTGTTCGTCGGTATCTTCGCCGTCGCGACCGTGGTGCTCTTTCTCGATGGGATCTACACGGGCGAGAACCTGGACGCGCTCGAGGCGATGAGCGCGGCGGTGGCGACGCTCGGCAACGTGGGTCCGGGGTTCGGCCTCGTCGGTCCGATGGCCAACTTCGCCCCGTTCTCCGACGGCGCGAAGCTCCTCATGGTGTTCCTGATGTGGATCGGCCGGCTCGAGATCCTCTCGGTGCTCGTCATCCTGACGCCGTCGTACTGGCGGTCCTGATCCCGTCGGGGCCGACTCGAGACCGTCGTCGCCGGCTCGACTACCGGTCGGCGAACGGCTCGGCTACCGGTCGGCGAACGGCTCTCCGAGCGCCTCGAGGTCGACGTACTCGCGGACGAGCGCCGCGGCCCGGTCGTAGGCGTCCGCCGTCGCCGTGATCGCCACGTTCGTCTCCGATCCGGACGCGGAGTCGACGTCGGCGCTCGAGCGCCGGGCGACGCCCGCCGACTCGGCAACAGCCTCGAGGAACGCCCGCCGGACGCCCTCGTTCTCGAACAGCCCGTGGAGGTAGGTGCCGAGGACGTTCCCCCAGGCGGCGCTCGAGGCGCCGAGCGGTCTGGTCACGCCGTCCGCGCTCGGGTTCCTTTCTTCGTCCCCGTGCATTACGGCGTCCCGGCCCCTGATCACCCGCGTCCGCCCGGCGTGGATCTCGTAGCCCGACGCCGTCCCGTCCGCGCCGGCGAGCAGCGCCGTCGCCTCGCCGTCGACCGACACCGTCGTCCGCTCGACGCGCTTGTCTCGCTCGAAGCGCGTCTCGACGGGGAGGAGGCCGAGGCCCTCGACGACGGATTCCCCGCCGGTCCCCTCGAGCGCGGCGTTCGTGATCCGCTCGCCGAGCAGCTGGTAGCCGCCACAGATGCCGACGATCGGCCCGTCGAACGCCGCGAGCGCCTCGCGATAGCCCGCCTCGCGCAGCGCGAGGAGGTCGTCGACCGTGTTCTTCGTACCCGGGATGACGACCGCGTCGGCCGACTCGAGGGTCGGGCCGTCGGCGGGGCCGCCGTCGTCGCCGTCGCCGTCTCCGCCGCTCTCGACGGGGACGTACTCGACGGACACGCCGGGTTCCATCGCCAGCGCCTCGATATCCGTCGCGTTCGAGAGCCTTGGCAGTCGCGGGACGGCGATCGTGAGCCGCTCGTCCGGCGGGACGCCGTCGTCGTCCCCGACCGTGGCGCGCTCACCCGTCGCCGGAAGGCCGACGCTGTCCTCCTCCGGGAGGCCCGGGTCGTCGTACGGCACCACGCCGAGGATCGGGACGCCCGTCCGCGACTCGATCTCCTCGATGCCGGGCTCGAGCAGGGAGGCGTCGCCCCTGAACTTCGTGATGACCGCGCCCGCGACGCGCGTGCGTAACTCCTCGGGAAGCAACTCGATCGTCCCGTAGAGGCTCGCGAACGCCCCGCCGCGCTCGATGTCGACGAGCAGCAGGATGTCCGCGTCGCCGAAGCGGGCCGTCTCGACGTTGGCGAGGTCGCGGTCGTGGAGGTTGATCTCCGCGATGGATCCCGCGCCCTCGGCGACGACCACGTCGTGGTCCGCGGCGAGCCGCCGGTAGGACTCCGCGGCGGCCGCTCGCGCCTCGGTCCAGTACTCCTCGTAGTACTCGCCAGCCGAGAGGTGCTCGAGCGCGCGCCCCTGGACGACGAGCTGGCTCTCGCCGTCGCCGCGGGGTTTGAGCAGGACGGGATTGCAGTCCGTGGTGGGGGTGACGCGGGCGGCCCGGGCCTGGACGAACTGGGAGACCCCGATCTCGCCCCAGCGATCGTCGGGGTCCGACGGGTCCTCGAGTTCTCCGCCGCCGTCGGCCGAACCCGCGTCCGGCCGGACCACGACCCGCGCGTTGTTGCTCATGTTCTGCGCCTTGAAGGGGGCGACCGAGACGCCCCGGTCGGCGAGCAGTCGACAGAGGCCGGCCGCGACCGTCGACTTGCCGACGTGGCTCGCGGTTCCCGCGACGAGGATCGTTCTGGTCATCCGCGTTGGCACTACCCTCGGCGCGGTTCGGTATCGTCCTATCGGTCGACGGCGGCCGAACGGGATCGGCGGTGATCGACTCGACCTGCGAGACGGCGCGAACGCCGACTAACGATCGATATCGACCGACGAAGCGCGGGTGGATAGGGCTATACGCGTTCGGTTCCTCTCGATCCGCATGAGCGAATCCGATCCGGACCGGTCGGCCGAAGACGCCGTCCGCGAGCAGGTCGCCCTGTTCCTGCGACGCAACTTTCCCCAGATCGAGGCACACGGCGGCGAGTCGTCGATCCTCGAGGTCGACCTCGAGGAGGCCCGCGTCTCGATCGCCCTCACCGGCGCCTGTAGCGGGTGCGGTATCAGTCCGATCACGACGGAGGCGATCCAGCAACGCCTCCCGGCCGAGGTGGACGGGATCGACCGCGTCGACGTGAGTACGGGCCTCGATGGCGTCGGCGGACGGCGCTCGCTCGACGACTCGGTTCCGCCGGACGTTCCCTTCTGAGGTCGGGTCGTCGGCAACCTATCCCTCACGGTAGCGACGCTCCCAGCGCGGCCCGGCCCGACTCGAGAGGACGGCGCCGATCGCACCGAACCCGATCCCGCCCAGCGCGACCGCGCCGGCGACCGGGGCCGACGGGGGGACGACGACGAAGCCGGCGACCAGCGGCGGGACGAGGGCGACGGCGACGCCGACCGTGAAGGTGGCGAACCGGACGGTGTCGAAGAGGAACTCGTTGGGGTCGAAGCCGGCGATGTACACGGTGAGCGCGTAGTAGTACAATCCGTACCCCACGAGGAGGGCGGCTCCGGCGAGCGCGTCGAGGAACGTCGCCTCGAGCCAGACGAGCGCGGCGAGGTAGGGGAGGGCGACCGTCGGCGCGCCGACCAGGAGGAAGGCGGTCCGCTTCGCGCGGAAGACGTCCTCGACCGAAACGGGGTAGACGAGGTACTCCTCGACCGAGTCGAACTGCGTGAGCCAGTTGTAGGTCGTGAAGGCGCTCAGGCCGAGGACCCCGCCGAAGAAGATCCCCGGGGCGGGCTCGAGGCCGGTGATCTCGGTGACGACGCCCACGAGCGCGGCCACGAGGCCGAAGAGGACGGCGACGGAGACGAACGGTTTGACGACTCCGCCCGACGACCGCGCGAGGTCGAGCAGCGTCTTGGCGACGAGGCCCGTCCTCGCGTTCCCACCACCGTCGCTCGCTCGAGGCCGCCCACCGCCCGTCGACAGCGCGTCGGTGAGGCCGACGAACCGGTCGCTCGCGGTCCGAGCGGGTTTGGCGTAGGTCGGGTCGTACGCCGCGATCGATCCCGCGGCCAGGGCGAGCGTCGCGAAGGCGAGTCCGCCGGCGGACGCGAGCGTCCCCTCGAGCGGGACGAGGACGGTCCCGAGGTACTCGCCGACCGGGGTCGTCCACCCGACGAAAGCGAGCGCGCCGACGCCCGCCCCCAGCAGCGACGTCGGCGCCCCGCGCGTCCGGAAGGCGATCAGCGCGACGGTGGCCGCCATCCCTGCCGCGAACGTCAGGCACAGCGAGAGCCATACCGCAGTGATCGACGGGAGGATCGACGCCGACAACCCGTCCTCCAGGAGCGGCGCCACCCCGAGCGCCATCGGCAGGACGAAGACGACGCCGTAGAAGAGGGCGTCCTTCAGGAGGAAGACTCCGAGCAGGCGCCGCCGGGACAGCGGCAGCGTCGACGCGCTCGAGAGGACGAACGAGAGGCGCCCGAAGACGCTCTCGAGCATATCTGATCCCGCGAAGGCGGCCGTGCCGCTGTAGAGTCCGAATACGAGCGCGAGCGCGTGGACGCCGGCGATCACCGACCCGGAGGACGTCCCGGTTGCGGCCAGGGCGACGCCGGCGCCGGCGGTGAGTCCCGCGATCAGCAGCGGGAAGAGCGCGAACCGCCAGCCGCCGAACAGGTTCGTGTGCAACCGCCACTCCTCGCGAAGAAGCACGGGGAACAGCGTCCGCAGCGGGACCGTCCGGGTTCGCGTCCGGGGTCGATCCGTCGAACCCATCGTCTCAGGCCCGCCCTGATCCGATCGAGGGGAGGTCACGCGCCTCCGCCTCGCTCACCCGCTCGAGGAACGTCTCGAGGAGCGGTTCGGTCGATTCGTTCCGGCCGGCCGAGTCACCCCTGTCGTCCGATTCCGTCGCGCCGTCGGCGCTCTCGTCCACGTCCCTCGCGAGGGTGCGTTCGGCCACGATCCGCCCGTCGGCGACGATGCCGACGCGGGTGCAGATCGACTCCGCCACGTCGATGTTGTGCGTCGAAGCGAAGACCGCGTTCCCCTCGGCGGCGTACGCCACGAGGAACCGCTTGACCCGCTCCTGGACCAGCGGATCCAGGTTCGCGAGCGGTTCGTCGATGAAGACTACCTCCGGTTCGTGGAGGAACGCCTGGGCGATCATCACCTTCTGCTGTTGGCCCCGCGAGAGGTCCGCGTGCAGCGTCTCGAGTGTGCGCTCGAATCCCAGGCGCTCGGCCCAGGTCGCCGTCCGCTCCTCGACGGTCGACGGCTCGAGGCCCCGCACCTCGCCGACGAACCGCAGGTACTCCGTCGGCGTGAGAAAGCTCGGGGGTGACCCCTGCTCGGGGAGGATGCCGACCAGCCCGCGCGTCTCCAGCGGGGACTCGGTCGGATCCGTCCCCAGCACCTCGACGGTCCCGGCGTCCGGGACGATCTGTCCCGTGAGCGCCCGGATCGTCGTCGTCTTCCCCGCGCCGTTCGGTCCCAGGAAGCCGAACAGTTCACCCCGCTCGACGGCGAACCGCATCCCGTCGACGGCGTCGACCGACCCGTACGACTTCTCGAGACCCTCGACCCGAATAGCAGCCATCGAATTTCAACCGTGCTGACGTTGTAACTACCTGATATTAACTGTGCGGTAGACGCCCGTGGCTCGGTGACGAAGCGGCCCTCGGTGGGCGTCTCGCCGTGGCGTGGGTCCCGATACGACGGTTCCTCCGGCGAGCATACGGTTCGTTCACCAGGCGTACGGTTCGTTTCGCCGGGCGTACGGTTCGACGGTAGTGCCGGCGTCCGGACGCGTGATGCCCTCAGTACTCCGTCCCCTGCCGCGCCCGCTGGCCCGCCTCGATCGGGTGTTTGACTTTGCGCACCTCCGTGACGAGATCCGCGCGCTCGAGCAGATACGTCGGCTCCGCGTGGCTCCCCGACAGGACGAGTTCGAGGGAGTCGGGCTTCTCGTCGATCAGGGCGAGGACGTCGTCCTCGCCGATCAGCCCGCGGTCGGCGGCGTAGAGCACCTCGTCGAGGATCAGCATGTGGACGCCCGCCTCCGGCGGGGCCTCGAGGTCGATCGGTTCGGAGAGGTCGGCCGCGCGCGCCGCTTCGAGGAGGTCCCGCGTGCGCTCGAGGCCGGCCCGGGCCTGCGCGCGGTGGCGCTCCTCGTCGCTGCCGTCGGGCATGCCGTGCCAGCCGTAGTGGCCGAGGTTCTCGTAGGTGATCCCCGGGAGCGCCGCGATGGCGTTGTACTCGCCGCGGACGGGGCGAACGCTCGAGGCGCCGCCTTTCATGAACTGGAGCAGGTGGACGCGGTAGCCGTGGCCCGCCGCTCGCATCCCCATGCCGAGGGTCGCCGTCGTCTTGCCCTTGCCGTCGCCCCACCACACCTGCACGAGGCCGAACTCCTCCGGCGCGCGCGGTTCGATCGGTTCCGCCTCGGGGGTCCGCCCCCGCCCGGGCGTGTTCTCGAGCGTCGACTCGGAATCCTGCTCGTCGGTCATCGACTGCGACGACGCCCGCGAGGGTAGTTATACCATCGGAACGCGAACCCGCGATCGCTCACGGACGGTTACGGTAATCGTACCAAACGTGTCTTTACGTTCCGCTCTAAACTGACCGTCACTCATGCCACTCGAGTTCTCGCCGTCGGAGGAGTCGCCGGATCTCGCACGGATCGTCCGGGTCCTCGACGACGAGGCCTGCCGACGAATCATCTCGGTGCTCGAGGAACCGATGACCGTCCCCGAAATCGCGGAGGCGACGGACCTCCCGACGTCGACGACCTACCGGAAGGTCGACCTCCTGACGGAGGCGTCCCTGGTGAACGAGGCCGCCGCAGTTCGTCCAGGCCGCCACCAGAAGTCGCGGTACGTCGCTGACTTCGACGCGATCTCGATCGATCTCGACGACGATCACGACCTGCGGGTCGACGTCGAACGGACGGCCCACCCGTTCGCCGGGCTCTGGTCCGACGTCCGCTGAGGTCGCTGAACGACGGCGAGGCCTCACTCGAGCCGACGGACGCCCCACCCCGGTTCCGTTTTCGCCACGTGACCGGTCCCGGACGGCCCTCCGATATTTCTCCCCCGGTTCGACGCCGTCGGCGGGAGGCCCTACTCGCCTTTCGGTCGGAAGCCGCGGTGCTCTCGAACGTTCGTTTCCTGCGAGGGCCTCCAGCGACCGGGGTGGCCGGTGGATTGCGCTCGCTACGCCGTTTTCGGGGACGGCTCGTTCGACTTGCGGTCGATTCCCTACGACACGACGTCCGTGCGACGGACCCGTGAGCACTCGAGAGCCCGTTCCGCCAGATCTGGGGCTGATCGACCGCGAGCGCCGACACCGTCTAGGGTCGCGAGGCTCTGTTGAACCCCTCAGAAGGTGATATGAATACCGTGCGAGATACAGAGCATCAGATCAGCATGACGGGAAATATACTATCCCTAACAGATTGTATTAATACCTCTCGTACCGTAAATACTTCATGAAATGTCATCGGTGTAGCGACTCTGGGGGCAAACGTATGGTAATAAATCACCAGAGTAATGCTACAGTTATTGTATACCTCTGTAAGGATTGTTCTAAGAAAGCCAATCGTAGTCCCTTGGTGAGGGAACTCATTCCTTCTTCAAGCCAGTAATTTCGTCCAGGTAATCGAGGTGTAATTGACGTATCCCGGTCCTCTGGTATCCGCAACCCCCCCTGATCGACAAGTGCCGGGATTATTCCGTTGGTTTAACTGATAGATAAGGTACAGTAGCTAAGGCGTACCGACTAATTATCAATAAGATAACTTTGCACCGGAGAGGGAGCATTGGGGGTATGGGCGCGGCAGCTATCTCAATAGATACCGAACTGGCGTCGGGATGCCACGGTCTGACAGATGTCCCACCCAGCCCGGTTGCGCTGGCGCGACGTGGAGGGAAACAACTCCTCCACCGCTTAGAAGAATATCGCGCCCCAGCGACTGGGGCGGTGGTCGGACACATCCTACCGAAACCGAGTGATGGCATCCACGCTGACCATCAGGCTCCCGAGGGATGGCTCGTCCAGGATTTGGGAGAATCAGCCCGCCGGAGTCCGATTTGGTTCGGTCGTAGTCTTGTCGGGCCGGTCCGAGCATCGGAAGTCGAGCACGAGATCACCAGTCACACCTTGTCAGACGTGGAGTTAAACCGCCCAGATACAATCCGCTGGCTCGAAGCTGTCCTCGAATACATATATCGACAGTACAATCAAGAATTACTTACCGTTGAGACGATGGGTGAGGTCGCAAACCATGTCCGTACATCAGGACGGTCGGACGCTCGTAGCTTCAACTCGAAATCCAATGAGTGACTCCTGTGTCATCCGGTCGTATCGGCCAGAGGATCGACCAGACGTCCTCGCCCTCCATGAAACTGTCTTTGGTGACGGGCATGGCCCGGAGTGGTTCGCTTGGAAGTTCGAAAATAACCCATACATCGACCATGTGCCGATTATCGTGGCCGAACACGATGGGGACATCGTCGGCGCCCGACCACTTATGGCGCTTCCAATGACTATCCAAGGTGAGACGGTACTCGGGCTTCAGACCACGGACCTCATGGTCCACCCCAACTACCGCCGAAACGGGCTGTTCACCGAGATGGTTGCTGTCGCCACCGATCGCTATCGACGCCATGATGCAGCGTTTTTGTTTTCCTTTCCGAATCGGCGAGCCCTTTCTGGATACGATGAGTTCGGCTGGACGACAGTAGGGCGTGTACCAACCTATTATAGGGTCCAGCGTCCATCGGCCCTCATTCAGTCTTCCTCTGGTCTCTCGGACGGGCTGTTAACAGTGGCGCCGACAGCACTTTCCGCTCTGGACTCCATGAGGACACTCGTCTCGCCGGCGACGACCAGCGTCAAACGAATTGATCAGATGCCTGTCGAACTCCTGGCTTCCCTGTATCGGTCTTATGTCCCAAATCGTATACACGCTCACCGCGACGGGACGTTCTACAATTGGCGCTTCGACAATCCCGTCTGGGACTACGAAACGTACGTTGCTCAGCAAGGCGACTCCACAACGGCTGCGGCGATAGTGGGGAAAACGCTAAAGGAAGGAGTCAAGATTGTTGCGATAACGGACCTCGTCCCCTCCCCGCCGAAGGAATGTGAGTCCGTCGGAGCAATCCTCGAGACAGTGGTTTCAGACAACAGCGAGGCCGATCTCCTGATAGCTGGGTCGTCGGTACTAACGTCCACTCTCGCAGGTCGGTATGGATTTCTCGCCGATTCAAGCCTTCCATTGTCGCCAGTCACGAACACCTCCGTGCTCATCGCTACACTCCTAGACCGGGACTCCGGTCCTGCTACCGGGCTTGGCGACATCAACAAGTGGCTCGTCGGGCTCACAGAACAGGATACGTTCTGAAGAGTGCAATTGAGTGGTGGCGAATGTGGTGATTGAATCAATCTGTCCCACAGCGGTACTGGCTAATGGATGCAGGTACCGTGACTGATTACGAGCGACCCATCATCAGGCAACCCTTTGTGCTGTCTCCAGAGATTGTACCGTCAACTCGCTCGCCTGAACCACCTTTCTCCTGTAGTACACATCCTCCTCTCACCGGTCGGTTCAATCAACACACGCCCTCGACAAATTTTGTTGTTGCATACGTGCTGTGAGTTTAGCAGGGGAGTTCGAACTATTCAACCCCTGTCAAAATTCGTTTGAGCGACTCAGAGGATATATGCAGTAGACGGCTTTCGCTCAGTTCGGCTCATAAGCGACGAAACAGCTGTTAGAATGAACGCGCGAACTGACCGCTGTGACTCATATCTGTTTCAGATGATGTTCGGAGATCTGTGCAAGACACAAGACACGACTTCATCAATCTGTGTAGCCATAATCGATAAGATAACGAACGTTTCCCGGATTTGGAGGCATAAATGTAATTAAAAATAGCACAGGTTTATCGTCCTACGTGCCCTCGTCTATAGTGACTCTCCGAGTTCGCCCCTGGTTCACTGCGGTAGCGAGACCCAGCACGACATTCTCAGAGTATCAATAGAGAGGAAACCTATGGCAGTAACCAACGCAACAAGCTATCAGGATACGGTGACAGACATTGAAGACACCATCGGGTTCGTCCCCGGCTTTATGCAGGCGGTCCCCGAGGACACACTCGTGAACGAGTGGCCGGTCTTCAAGCAGTACACGCTGGACGAGAGCGACATTCCGCCGAAGTACCGGGAGATGATGCAGTTGGCCGTCGCAGCCACGCAGAAATGTCCGTACTGCGTGATGTTCCACCGGGCAGCCGCTGAACTCCACGGGGCGACAGAGGAGGAACTCGCGGAGGTCGGCGTCCTGGCGAGCCTCACCACCCGCTGGAGCGCCATGATCCACACCCAGCGCTACGATCAAGACACCTTCGAGGATGAAGTCCACCAGATCGGAGCCTTCCTCCAAGAACAGCAGGCTGGGAACTAACCCTGCCTGCTCAGCGACTATTTATTTTAGCAGCGGACGGGAGTGTGTGAACACCCTACCCGAAAAGGCAAGTCTACTGAATTCTGCCCCTGTATTCAGTCCCAGTTATTAGCAAGTAACAGAGAGGTTGATGTACGCTCTGTTACCTGCTCTACCGGTATTGAGCGATTTGTCATCCCGCTACTTGACGGAAGGTCGGCGACCGATACGCGCTGTGTAGTGAGCGGCTGGCTAACTGCTTTCGACGTGAAACAGACGAAGTCGTCGTGCTGCACTAATCCCCTGTATCTCAGACTGCTTTACTGACAAATCCTCGGCAGTTCACAGGCGGTACGAGGCGGATGCCCCGACCCTTGAGGTCGGGGAGGAAGCCGACACCAGATGACACAAACCACATTACGATGGCAGGCCGACTCACAAGCGTATAAGTGTCACCGGCCGTATATGTGAAAATACGGTGGAATACCGTCGTACCGCCGTCATCAAACTCGACACTCCCGAAGGAGCCGACGCCTCCCTTCGAGAGACCGTCGAGCAATTCAAACACTGCGCCAACACCGCAGCTGAGTGGTGCTGGCACGGCGACGACGGCTACCACGTCACCTCGAAAGCCAAAGCCGAACGCGCCCTCTACGACCGACTCCGCGACGAAACCGACCTGACCGCGAATCTCGTCCAGAAAGGGATTCGTAGGGCGGTCGAAGCCGTCAAAAGCGGAGTCTCACGTCTCGAACGTGGCGAGAACACGTCGCAACCGCACTTCTCGGCAGACAGCGCGGTTTACGACAAGCGGAGCGCGACGTTCCACCGCGACCACGTTTCCCTTTCATCTTCCCTCGCCTGAAGACACGGGAATCCCGAACGTTCGGATACTAATTGAATTTGGTTACAGTGGGAAAGAGGAGAGCACAGAAGGTCATCAATCAGCATCAGCGTCGGCATCGACACCGTCAGCGTCCGTGTCAGTGTCAGAGCCATCCGTATCAGTGTCCCCATCATCACTATCGGAATCGGTGTCCCCGTCGTCGCCGTCCGAATCACTATCGGAATCGGTGTCCAAGTTTGTTCCAGAACTTGCCTGCACAGGTGGCGCTGTCGATGAGTCTACAGGCCTCCCAACGTCAGAATCGATACTATAGAGGATGACAGGCGGACAAATGTACGCGGCAATCGCCAGTACCACAAAGAATCGATCGACGAAGATCAGCAGTCCAAGTGCGGTGAGCGCCGCAGCTGAAACTGCATGAACTGCGGTTTGAGTATAACCCCGGTAATACTCCCACAATCCTTGTAGCCACCGTGTTGTTGCCGATACAGACCACGTCTCGGTTGCAGGCAGGGACATACACTAAAGTTTGAGATGCACTACCAAGAACCCGCCGCTAACGATGAGTGGTAGTTCTAACCGCTGTATCAAGCGTTCGACCGTCCACGTTGATCCTCCTCACTCCGTGCCACATTCGCGCCCTCTATTCAGCACGTCTATTGAAACTTATCACCATTCGGGGGCTTCACCGCGGATACTCTATCAGAAGCGAGTGTTTCTCACCATCGCATAATCACCGGCAAGGTTCCCGAAAACACTTATAGAAATATTATAAAGTTGAGATATGAATCGACGGACGCTGTTGGCCACCGTTGGGGCGACGGTTGGCATCGCCGGATGCACAGAGAATCTCCAGTCGGAGACTTTTGGTGATGACTCCACTGATCAGGACGACTATGAACAGTGCGACGAGGAAATCCTGCTGTTTGAGCATCTACCTGACGATGTCAAAACCGAAGTGGAGACAGCCTTCGAGGAAGGTGAATATCGAACCGACGGTGAATTGCTATACGAACAGGTCGCTAGTAGTAACGTCGAAGCACTAAGACGAAATGATCTCTACTGGGAAGCCCACGTTGACGAGCGGCTACTCCCATTTACTAAAACGACGCTCTCATTCACGCAAACGACCATACGGTACGACTCCACCATTGATCTTGAGATTCGCAACGCAAGCGAGGAGGAATGGACTGAGTCGATCCTAGTGAGGAACGTTGATGAAGAAATTCTCGTTCACGAGGAAGACGTCACGATTGATCCGTATCCAATAGCTGACGAGGAGAAAGAAGACGTTCGTGCTGACGATAAACGGATTGCCACGTTTCCAGTTTCCAAACAGTGGGGCCGATACAAAATCCTACTTGCCTATGAAGACGACCCTGATACCCCTTCGAAGGACACGTGGTTAGATACACACGTTGGGAAGTATGAAAGGCGGTACCTGCGTGTAGTGGTCTCCGATGGAGACGCCGAATTCGATAACTACTTCGGTGGAAAATCACCGGAGGAGGACCAATCCAGTCCCGAAATACCGTGTTGGTGGAATGAAGATGGAGAAATATGAAACTGAGCGTTCGATCTTCCGCGTTGACTGCTCCTCAATCCGTGCCTCACTCGCGCTGTGGGTTCAGCACGGATCATTCGAACTACGTTATTCCTGTCAGGAATAGCGTGACCGACTCAGAGGATGAGTTCAGTACGTCCCCTCCATCTGTTTCTTCTCTACCGTGAACGATTCGCTCACTTATCGTACGAACCGATCGGCGTCGGTTGGAGTCAATGCCTATAGCAATAATACGATGTCAATCAGGTCAAAGCGTCACGTCAAGTTGCAACTCATCTGATTCGCAGAGTTCAATGATCTGATTCGCCAACTTTTTTGTTTGTGACCGATGTGATCCCAGATTGAACAGGAACGGGCCGGTCCCACCACCACCGGAAAGAATCGTAACTTTGGTTGTCACATCTGTCAGAACGTCAAAGATTATCGTCGCCTGCTGATCTGAGTTGTTTCGAGCGTAGTATCGTTCGACGACGATCACATCGAACCCGTCACCGTCGTACCGTTCCACGCTTCCCTTTCGCTCCTGTAGTAACTCCTCATAGAGGGCTTCTGGTAATCCGTTCACTGACGTTCCCTGAACGCTGAGTTCTCTCCTGTCCATTCATTCCATCGTATTGTGTATACCGACAAATACGTTGACAATAGAGACAGGCTCCAATACGGATTCCGTCGTACGAGAATTATAGAGGGGTTCTATCCGCGCTCTGATCACACAACGATCACGCTGAAGAAGCGCCCTATATTCAGCAGCCGGTGAAAGAGCTCCTCAACCAGTGTCAGGAACGGAGTGCGAAAGACAGAGCATGAGTTCAGCGCGATGATTCGTTTGATTCGCTTTGTAACCAATACCCAGCCGTTCACTAGACAAACGAATTGAACGCTTCGAAACTGCCAGCCATACAACTATTTTGTCACGGGCCTATTAGTTGAGCAAGAGTCGGGGATGCCATCCGATGAAAACGATCCGGACGACGATCAGCCACTTCGAGACATTCCATTATCTCTTGATGCTATCCTCGACATTCTGGCAAGTGAGCGCCGCCGCGCTCTGTTGGAATATCTGTGGGGCAAACCGGACAACAGCGGGTCATTCGAAGAGGCCACCAAGTACACCATAACGAAAATCGGGAGAAAACGGGGGGTACAGCCGAACCACGACGATATACAGGTCGATCTTCAGCACCATCAACTTCCGAAGATGGCGGATGCTGGTGTCATTGACTACGACGTACGCAGCCAAACGATACGATATCACGAAACCGAACGACTGGAAGAGGCATACGAGAAAGTCCAAGAACTGACGGATGATTGACTAACTTGAACTAGCACTCACCGAAGGCTATTGGTCACCTCTTCGAGAAGTCCTCGTGGCACTACTGTATCGGTGTACAGTATGTGAGCATGCGAATGACACCCTTGCGAGTGCTACGAGAAGAATCACCACGAGCGGAGTGGGCGAGTTCCACTAGTATGATCAAACCGGGAGCGTATCGAGATGAGCGCCATCACCTGTACTTGCCCGACGAGAACCGAACGCTGAGCGAGGCGGTGTTAGTCGCGGTCGCCGAGTACGAAGATCTTGACTTGCTGGTAGCTGGCTTCCGGCTCTACGACCTCATCGACCCGTCAGCACTCAACCGGTTGTTCCAGTTCAATTCGGACGCTGTGGCGACCGTGTCGTTTGCTGTCAGTAATTCGTACGTGTTCCTGCGAGACATTGGTAATGGCGTTGAAATCTGGGTGAGTAATCCACCACCTAGCTAAGTGACACTATTGGGGTGCCGCTACGAATATACCCCGTACTGAGCGATCATCACGTTCGTCGATCGCTCACAAACCCGTGCTGCATTCGCGCCCTGTGCCCCCGATGGACCGAGTTTCGTTCCACGGATTACTCGGCACACTGACTTCAATCAGTTGACGGAACTCTCCGTACTGTAGTCACTATTCCTCGCAAATCAACTCCCAACTTGTCCCACAGACGCGCTGTGTATTCTCGTGACGACGACCTCCTAATCGCTGCAGCGCTCACCAGATTCGCGGTCGACTTCGAAGACACTGATCCCGAGTTCGCCGAGCCGGCGTGGCAACTGGCAGCCGATCGCCTCCTCGAGCACGATGCCGACACCGAGGAAACCCTCGAGAGGTGAGAAACGAACTCGCCGCGCCGGGTTACCGTTCCGCGGGGACCTCGTCCGCGAACTTCTCGCGGACTTTCTCGACCTTGGGCGCGGCGTGCATTCGGCAGTACGCGTCGGTAGGGTTTTTGTCGAAATACTGTTGGTGGTACTCCTCGGCCTCGTAGAACTCGTCGAGGGATTCGATCTCGGTCACGATCGGCTCCTCGTAGAGCTCCTCGTCCTCGAGCGCCTCGACGAACGCCTCGGCCGTCTCGAGTTGCTCGTCGTCGTGGGCGTAGATCGCCGAGCGGTACTGGGAGCCCACGTCGGGCCCCTGGCGGTTCAGTTGGGTCGGGTCGTGGATGGTGAAGAACACCTCCAGCAGATCCTCGTAGCGCACGTCCTCGGGATCGTACTCGAGCTGGACGACCTCCGCGTGGCCGGTCGAACCGGAACAGACCGCCTCGTACGTGGGATCTTCGACGTGGCCGCCGGCGTAGCCCGAGGTGACCGACTCGACGCCCTCGAGTTGCTCGAACGCCGCCTCGACGCACCAGAAGCAGCCGCCGCCGAACGTCGCTCGCTCGCGTGGTTCGTTCATACCCGACGTAGGTACCGAGCGTGGAAAGGTGTGACGGGGGCGGCGAGTGACGCCGACCGCTCAGGCACCTGCGACCCGCCAGGTCAACAGGACGCCGTCGCCCAGTCGCTCCGCCGACTCGAGCGTGAGCGTCGGGAACGAGTCGACGTCGACGAATCCCTCGCCGTCGGCGAGCGTCGGCGCGTCCCGCCCGCCGATGATCGTCGGCCCGACGAAGAGTGAGAGTTCGTCGACCAGCCCGTCCTCGAACAGCGAGAAGATGAGTTCGCCCCCGCCCTCGACCATGATCCGCTCGAGCCCCTCCGCCTGCAGCGTCGCGAACGCCCGAAGGAGGTCGACGCGGTCCTCGCCGGCGGTGATCAGCGTCGCGCGGTCGGCCAGGTCCATCCGCCGGCCGACGGGTGCGACCGCTGCGCAGCAGAGGTACGTCTCGGCCTCGTCGTCGAACACCGCGGCGTCCGCCGGCGTTCGGCAGCGCGAATCGACGACCACGCGGGCGGGGTGTTCGGGCTCGCCCGCCTCGAGTCGGCGCTCGCGCAACTTCGGGTCCTTCACGGTCAGGTGCGGGTCGTCCGCGAGGACGGTGCCCACGCCGACGACGACCGCGTCGCTCTCGGCCCGGAGGCGGTCGACCCGCTCGAAGTCCGCCTCCCCGCTGATCGCGATCTGCTCCCGCCGTCTCGAGGAGAGCTTCCCGTCCGCGCTCACGGCGGCGTTGACGATGACGTGCATTCGTACTCGGTACTGTGCGGGCCGCCGGCATGAAGGCGTCGCGTGTGCGGAGATAGGGAACGTGACTCTGCGCCGTGTTACTCGAGTTTCACGTCGGACGCGATCTCGTACCCCTCCTCCTCGAGGCAGACGATCGCCCGAACCGTCGCCGCGTGGTCGCCACCCTCGGCGAACGTTCCCGCGCCGACCAACTCGAGTTCCCCCGCGTCGTTCGTTCGAAAGAGCGAGACGTGGTGGGTCCTGGTATCGGACGTCGTCTGGACGCGGACGCGCGCCCCCCATCCGGTTTCGATCGTGACGGTATGTGTCGTCATCGGTCCCTGGTGTCGGTGTGAACTGTCATTCGTGGTCGAAGCGCTCGGAGAGCGCGATAGTGATTTAAATCCAATAAGTAACGTAGATCTAGGGGTTTCGGTCGATGTCGAATTCGGGGCGCAGTTTGGAAAACGGACCGTCGAAGGAAGCGAGGTTCGGTTCACCGTTACAGCCGGTTGCCGAATCGATGACGGGCGGTCGACGGCGTCGGTTCCCCCACCTACGCCGACTCGTAGGCTGCACAGACCTCCCGCAGCCCCTCCTCGAACGAGGTCTCGGGCTCCCAGCCCGTGGCATCACGAAGCTTCGACGGGTCCGCGCAGGTGTCGTGGACGTACACCGACTCCGGGATGGGGTTCTCGACGTACTCGGGTTCGACGTCTCGGCCGAGGATCTCGGTCAGCCGCTCGACCAGCTCGTTGAACGAGTGGGCCTCCCCGGTGCCGACGTTGTAGACGCCGTCGAGTTCGTGGTCGGCGGCGAGCTCGAGCGCGCGGACGACGTCGTCGACGTGAGTGAAGTCGCGCGTCTGGGTGCCGTCGCCGTAGAGGACCGGCGACTCCCCGCTGGCGATGTCGTCGGCGAACTGGGCGATGACGTTCGCGTACTCGCCCTTGTGCTCCTCGGCGCCGCCGTAGCCCTGGTAGACCGAGAAGAAACGCATGCCCGCGGTCGTCAGCCCGTAGTGGTTCGAGAAGTACTCGGCGTAGCGCTCCCGGGCCAGTTTCGACGCCTCGTAGCCCGTGTTGACCGTCACGGCCATGTCCTCGGGGGACGGCTCGGTCCGGCTGCCGTAGATCGACGACGTGGAGGCGTAGACGACGGTGTCGCAGCCGTCCTGGCGGGCCTGGTCGACGACGTTGACGAACCCCTCGACGTTCACGCGCGCACCGAGGGTCGGATCCTCCTCGTGCATCGCGTACGACGACAGCGCCGCCAGGTGGAAGACGACGTCCACGTCGGTCGGCAGGTCCTCGGCGAGGACGCTCCGCTCGTGAAACTCGACGTCGTCGGCGAGATTCTCGGGCGTGCCGAGGTAGCCGTCGTCGACGACGATCACCTCGTTGTCCGTCCGCAGCGCGTTCGCGAGATTCGAGCCGATGAACCCTGCCCCGCCGGTGACGAGGACTCGGTTACCCTGCATGTCTCGAAACGCGGGCCGTTCGCCCATATAGTTACTCGTCCCCGGGCACGTCGTGCGGACGAGTCGAAAACGTCGACCGAACGTCGTTTCGGGTGTCGTTCGCGCTCGAGCGCCGCACGGAATCGTGGTCCAGCGTACGAACGCCGCGCGAAATCGTCGTTCCCGGCGCGTAGGGGGAATCCTGGTAGGCGTTCGAGACCCCGTCCCGTCCCACTCAGAGCTCGTACGCCATGGTCACCTCGTCGACGTACTCGCCGTCGATCGTGTAGTGCTCCCGGCGGATCGCTTCGGTGTTCCAGCCGTGGTTGGTGAGGAACTCGAGGGCGCGGTCGTTGACGATGGGGACGCTGTTGTACACCTTCCGGTACCCGTTCGCCTCGGCCCACTCGATCCCCCGGTGGAGGAGTTTGTTGCCGATGCCGTGTCCGCGGTAGGCCTCCTTGACGCCGACGGTCTGGCGGGCGGTCTCGCGGACGTGGTCCAGTTGCGGGAGGTCGAGGTGGGTCCAGCCGACCACGTCGCCGTCGATCGTCGCGACGAAGAACACCCGCGAACGAACCGTGTTGTGCCGGGTGACGGCGTCCTCGTAGAGCAGTTGCTCGGCGATCACCTCCGCGACGACGTAGGTCTCTTCCGCGCTGACGTCCCTGATCGTCTCGACGAGGCCCTCGAAGTCCGACTGCCGCGCCGGTCGGATCGCGTACTCGAACTCGTCGGTTTCGAACGTCTCGACCGCGCCGAACTCGAACGTGAGGCGGAGCGTCCCGCCCGCCTCCTCGAGGTAGCCGTCCGTTTTGAGTTCCTCGAGTTGGGTCTCGAACTCGGAAGCCGGGAGCGAGACGACGGTGAACAGCACGTTCCGTTTCACCGTCCCGTGACGCTCGACGTACTCGTAGATGCGACGCTTGGCGTCGGTCGCAAACGTCGGCCGTTCGATCGCGTCCATACGCGCTCGTATCACGAGCGGTCGTTTAATCCTTGGCCGGTGTGAGGCGCGTACGTACACGTTCGTTCGCGAATCAGTCCCGCGCGTTCCGACACGACGGTGGTCGGACACGTCCGCGGCCTCCGACCGAACCGCGGCGGGCGGCGAGCGGTTCGCGGGACGGTCCCCCTCTCCGAGCACTCACTCCGAGAGCGACCCGGACGAGGAGTTCCACGAGACGAGGCCGGCGGCGACGGTCACGGCACCCAGGGCGACCAGCGGGTTCCAGACGCCGACGAGCGCCAGGGGAACGGCGAGCGCGTTGTAGGCGAAGCCGAAGCGGAGGTTTCGCTCGACGCGCTCGCGGGCCGCGCTCGCCGTCTCGAACGCGCGCTCGACGGCGGTCAGGTCGCTCTCGACGAGCGCGAGGTCGGCCGCGTCGGAGGCCAGCGCGGTGCCGGTGCCGAGGGAGATGCCGAGGTCGGCCTCCGCGAGCGCGGGCGCGTCGTTCGTCCCGTCGCCGACCATCGCCACGCGGGCGTCCTCGCCCAGGCGACGGACAGCCGCCACCTTCCCGTCCGGCGAGACGCCCGCGAAGACGCGTGCGACGCCCGGGTGCGTCTCGAGGAACGCCGCGGCCGACTCGTCGTCGCCGGTGAGGATCACGACCTCGAGCCCGCGGTCGGCGAGCGAGGTCACGGTCTCCTCCCAGTCGGTTCGCGGCTCGTCGCCGAGGACGACGACGCCCTCCGCTCGCCCCTCGCGGCCGACGACGACCGGGAGGTGGCTCGCCGCTCGAGCCTCGACGACGCGGGCCTCGACGGCCTCGGGGACGTCCCAGCCTCGATCGCGGAAGCGATCCGGGTGGCCGACGAGGACTGACTCGCCGTCGACGGTGCCCTCGACGCCGAGGGGGTGGCTCTCGAAGTCCGCGACGGTCGGGGTCGAGTCCGCCCGGGCCGCGACCCCGGATCCGCGCTCGGCCTCGGCCTGGGTCGCGACCTCGAGGTCCGCGTCGGCTCCCGGCACTCGGTCGGCGTCCTCGTCACCTCCGGCGCTCGAGAACGCAGAAGCGATCGCCGCCGCGGCCGGGTGGGACGCTCGCGCCTCGAGCGCGCTCGCCGCCGCCAGCAGGTCGCGCGGGGCGTCGGCGTCGAGGACGGTCATCTCGCCGGTGGTGAGGGTGCCGGTCTTGTCGAAGACGACGACGTCGATCCCCCGGAGGCGCTCGAAGATGGTCTCGTCGAAGACGATCAGCCCGCGCTCGGTCGCGTCCCGGACGCTCGAGGCGACCGACAGGCGGGTCGCGAAGGCGAGCGCCCAGGGGCTGGCGACGATGAGGGCGAGCAGGATAGCCAGGACGACGCCAGAGGGGGAGCGTCCGAGCACGAGCGCGGCGAGGCCGGCGAGGCCCGCGGCGCCGGCGACGTACGGGAACGATCGGGCGGCCAGTTCGTCGGACCGCCGCTGGACGCCGTGTTCACCGCTCTGCCGGGTCCACACCTCCCGGGTCAGCCGCTCGATGCTGCTCGTCGGATCGTCGCCGACCTCGACGATCGCCGCGTCGCTCGTGACGACCGAACCCCCGACGACCGGGTCGCCAGGTTCCTTCGGTCGCGGGACGGACTCGCCGGTGACGACCGCCTCGTCGACCAGGCACTCGCCCTCGGCGACGACGCCGTCGACCGGGACGCGCTCGCCCTCGCGGACGAGTAGTCGGTCGCCGGACCGCACTTCCTCGACGGGGACCGGCTTCGTCGAGCCGTCGTCGGCGCGGAGGCGCGCCTCGCCGACCTGCGAGATCGTCAGCTCCGTCAGCCGCTCGAGGGCGTCGCGCTTGACCGCCGCCTCGTAGTAGATCGCCCCCGAGACGAGCGTCGCGACGACGATGGTCAGGTCGTAGTAGACGTCGACGCGCCCGATCGAGCCCGCGATCAGGCTGTAGACGTAGGCGGAGACCACCGTCAGCGCCGCCAGCAGTCCCGCCGTGGGCCGACGCAGCTTCGCGCTCACGTAGGCGCTCCGAAGCAGCGGCATCCCGGACATCCAGAGGACGATCCCGGTCAGCCCGAAGAAGACGTGCATCAGCATCGAGACGTCCTCGGTCACGAGCTCCCTCGTGTAGACCGCGAGGATGGCCGAGTCGACCAGCGAATCGAGGAAGACGGGGTAGAGGAGCACGATGTACGGGAGAAAAACGAACGTCCCGAAGACGACGCCGACGATGTACCGGGCCTCGAGCATGTCGTCCGTCCGGCGCTTCCTGACGCCGGTCATCTCGCGGGCGCGGTGGGTCGTCCCCATTTCCGCGCCGGACGTCTCGGCCGCCCCCGATTTGGCCGCCCGCTCGCGGAGGTAGGCCGTGTAGCCGGTCGTCGTCAGCGCGTCCTCGAGGTCCGCGGGCGCGATGCGGTCGGGGTCGTGGACCACCTCGACCGTCTCCGTGACGTAACTCGCCTCGGCGTCGTCGACCCCCTCGACCCCCGTCGCGACCGACTCGAGGTAGGCTTCGCAGGCCGAGGAGTGCATCCCGTCGATCCGGAGGAACGTCCGCTCGCGGTCCGCGCCGTCGCCGGAGGCCGTATCGGCGTCCGCGTCCGCGTCTGCGTCTCCGTCGGGATCGACGCGTGCGTCTCCGTCGGGCCCGCCCAACTCGGCGTAGACGTCGCGACAGCCCGACGAGCAGAACGTCTCGCCGTCGTCCGTTTCGATCGCGGACGCGGTACGAGGCGTTCCGCACAAGAGGCATCGATCCTGCTCGGACGGCGATCCGGAGGCCGATCCCGAACTCGCCTCCGGCTTCGGCTGTCGATCGCTCACACCTCCCTCTGTGGCTTCGGGGCAAATAAACCGACCGTGTGACGTCGACCATCCCGGCGATCCCTCCCCGCGGACGCGACGTCCGAGCGGTCCTGGCGCGAACCGACCGGCCGAACGCATCACGATCGAATACAGTATCGAGTACGGGCACGTTTCAGCCTCGACTCGGTTCGGCCGACGCGTCGTTTCGCTTCGGCCGGCGCGGGAAAGATGCGCGAGTCACGCTCGAGAGACGGTTCGGTCGTCGAAAACGTCACCCAAACCGAACAGTACCGATGTGTGAATATCACCATACGCGAACCGATTAGCACGTATAGCGCAACAAATCGTATCGATTCAGTGAACGGAAATCGGCACCTTGCTCGCGGAAACCGGCCCGAAACAATGGGCCGACGGGCCGACTGAGCGAGTGACTCCGTGACGATCTACAATCGCGTCCTTCGAACGCCGCTTGCCGCGCTGTCCAGAACGGCGGGGAGAACGCCGAGGGAGTCGTCGGCGACGTCGAAAACCGCCGAATCGGACTCGATCCCGGCCGTGCGCCTCGAGGGCGTGGGCCACGAGTACGACTCCGACGGCGGTCGGCTTCGCTCGGGCGACGGCGGGACGGTGACCGCGCTCCGGGACGTCTCCTTCGAGGTGAACCACGGCGAGATCGTCGGCCTCGAGGGGCCGAGCGGGAGCGGAAAGTCGACGGTCCTCCACGCGATCGCCGGCTTGCTGGTCCCGACCGAGGGGCGGGTGCTGCTGCGGTCGACCGACCTCGCGGAACTCTCGGGACGCGAGCGAACCAGGATGCGCCGTCGACACGTCGGAATCGTCTTCCAGCGGTTCCACCTGCTCCCGTCGCTGTCGGCCCGGGCGAACGTGGCCCTCCCCCTCGTCCAGCGGGGGATGGGGAAGTCGGCGCGCCGGGAGCGCGCGGAAGACCTCCTCGAGCGGGTCGGCCTCGGCGACCGCCTCGAGCACCTGCCGGGAGAACTCAGCGGCGGCGAGTGCCAACGCGTCGCCATCGCCCGGGCGCTTTCGACCGATCCGGACGTGATCGTCGCCGACGAACCCACGGGCGAACTGGACACGGAGACGGGAATGGCGGTCATCGACCTCCTGACCGACCTCGGGCGCGACCGAGCGGTGGTGCTCGCCTCCCACGACGAGGGGACGCTAGCCGTCGCCGACCGCGTGATCACGCTCCGCGACGGGGCGGTGGTCGAGGATGGCGGGTGACGAACGCGCCGGGGGGCCGCCCAGGTATCGGGGAGGGTCGCCGGACGACGGATCGCGGTGGGCCCGCTGGCGGGGCGTCGTCGGCCTCTCCGCGTCGCGGCTGTGGACGCGCGCGACGCGGACGCGCTCGAGTCGACTCGCGGCGACGATCGCCGCGGTGTCGCTGACCATCGCCCTCCTGCTCGTCGTCACCGGGGTCGCGGTGGCGCTGGCCGACGGCGGGGTCGAGACGCAAACCGACGCCGACGTCGGCGTCACCCCCGAATCGAGCGAGGGCGTGTCGGCCGTCGACGGCATCGAGGGCACTCGGCTCGGGGAGACCAACGAGCGGGCCGGCGAGATCCGAGAAGCGGACGGGGTCGACCACGCCTCGCCCGCGCTGGTCGAACCGACGAAACTCGAGGGCGAAGACGGCGAGGAGCGCACCGTCCTCCTCGTCGGCGTCGTCCCCGACGACGACCCGCGAACCGTCGCCGGACTCACGACCGACGGTCTCGCCTCCGGGGATCCCCACTACGCCGACGGGTCGTACGACGGCCAGCCGACGAACGAGATCGTTCTCTCGGAGGCGGCCGCCGAGGACCTCGACGTTTCGACCGACGACGACCTCGAGGTGGCCGGATCCGCCGGCGAAGTCGACGGCGAGTCCGCGCCATCGGTCTCGGTGACGGCGGTCGAGGAGGCCGGCGGCGATCGGTCGACCGACGCGCCCGTCGCGCTCGTCCACCTGAGCGAGTTGCAGACCCTCTCCGGCGCGTCGGAGAGCGAACTCGCCGATCGGGTGCTCGTGTGGGGCGAGTCGGAGGCTGCCTCCGACGCGGCCGCGGAGGAGTACCCCGACGCCGCCGTCGAGTCGAACGACGCGCGGGATCCGTCGGCGCTGTTCGACGACGGACTGGCCTTCGCGACGGCCGCGCTGGCGACGGTCGTCGGCGTGACGATCTGCGCGGCGTTCGTCGCGACCACGCTGGGGATGGCCGTCGCCGACGATCGACGGGCGCTCGCGACGCTCGAGGCCGTCGGCTACCCGGCGCGGGGTCGGCTCGCCGTCGTGGCGGTCTCGACGGTTCTCACCACGCTCTGCGGGGCGGGGCTGGGCGTCCTCCTCGGCGCGGCCGGCATCGCCGCCGTCAACGCCGTCGCGGAGGCGTCCTTCGCGCCGGGAGTCGTCGCCGCCTTCCATCCCCTGTTCGTCCCCTACGCGTTCGCCGTGGCGCTCGCGTCCGGGCTGGTAGCCACCCCCTACCCGCTCGCGATCGCCGCCCGAACGTCCGCCCTCGAGGAGGTGGGTCGATGAGCCGAGCCGACGACGCGACCGCCGCGCTCGGCGGGGGGCGGACCGGCGCGTCCGGGTCCGGGATCGCCGCCCGGGCGCGGGCCGTCGTCGGCCTCGCGGTCGCACAGCTTCGGCGCTCCCCCGGACGGACGGCCCTCACCGTCCTCGCGGTCGCGCTGGCCGTCCTCTCGGTGACGCTGCTCGCGAGCCTCGGCGTCGGCGTCATCGAGACGGGCGAACGGGGGATGGCCGATGCCGGACAGGACATCTGGATCTCGAGCGACCCGATCGACCCCGCCTCGAGCGGGCCCGAGAACCCGATCGCCGACGCCCACGGGGTCTCCGCGGACATCGCGGAGCGCGACGACGTGAGCGCGGCGTACCCGCTCTCGATGCACGACGTCTACGTGGGCACGGAATCGACGGATCCGTCCGAGATGGAGCGCGTCCCCGGGGTCGGCGTCCACCGGACCCACGACGGGTACGACTACGAGGAAGGGACGGGCTTCGAGACGGACGAGGAGGCGGCCGCCGAGTCGCCCAGCGAACCGACGACGAAGGAGATCGTCCTCGATCCGGCGACGGCGGAGGAACTCGGCGTCTCCGTGGGGGACACGGTCGTCGTCGGCACCAGCCGGCAGACGGCGCCGGAGACCGAGTTCACCGTCGTCGGCACGTCCTCGCACCACTCCCAGTACACGGGCTCGCAGGCGGCGACGGTCCCGTTAACCGACCTCCGCGCCCTCTCGGGCACGTCTGGGACGGACCGCGCGTCGTTCATCACGGTCTCCGTCGAGGACGGCGAGGACCCGGAGGCCGTCAGCGACGACCTCTCAGAGGAGTACCCCGAGTACGACGTTCGGACGAGCGACGAACAGGTCGACTCGCTGCTGGGCGAACGGCCGCTCGTCGTCGCGAGCGGGCTAACGCTAGTGGGCCTCGCCGTCGTCGGGGGACTCGTCCTCACGGTCAACCTGCTCGCGCTCGTGGCCTACCAGCAGCGCGACGAACTCGCCGCTCTGCGCGCCATCGGCCTCCCGCGGTGGCTCCTCGCGGGAACGATCGGCGTCCAGGGACTCGTCATCGGCCTCCTGGGCGGCCTCGTCGCCCTGGGCGCGACGCCGTTTCTCACGGCCGGGCTGAACCGCCTCGCGGCGTCCACCGTCGGCTTCGAGCACCTCCTCCGAACGCCGCTCGAGGTCTACGTCGCCGGCTTCGTACTCGCGGTCGTCGTCGGAACGATCGTCGCGCTCGCCGTGGGCTGGCGGGCGGCGCGGTACGCGACGCTCGAGCATCTCGAGGCCTGAGTGAAACGGCGACGACGTCGACGCTCGAAGAGCGAATCGGTTCGACGGTACACCACGCCGGTCGCGGCCGAACGAGGTTCGTCGCCGCCGGACCGACGCACGGTACTCGGTCGCCGTTACCGCCTCCTCGAGAAGCCGTGCAGTCGTCGCGGGCGGAACCCGCCTCGCTGGTCGTGATCCACTTTCGTCTCAGAAAATCGGACAGCGGTGAACCGGTCCTCGAGCCGGAAATCGGCCTACCGATCCCGAGACACCGTCTCGCCCGGCAACGTCGTCGCGCCCGAACCGAGCTTCAACCCGGGGGAGAGGCTCGAGTTGATCCCCGTCTTCGCGCCGTCGCCGACGACGACGCCGAATTTCCGGCGGCCCGTCGAGACGCGCTCGCCCTTCACGGTGAACCTCACGTCGGCGTCGTCGTGGCGGAGGTTGGCCACGTTCGTTCCGGCGCCGAAGTTGACCTCGCGACCGAGGATGCTGTCGCCGACGTACGAGAGGTGGCTGACGGTCGCCCCCGGGGAGAGGACGCTGTTTTTCACCTCGACCGAGTGGCCGACCGTAGCCCCCTCGTCGATCAACGTCGCGCCGCGCACGTACGCGTTGGGACCGACCGAGGCGCCCGACCGGATCAGCACCGGCCCCTCGATCACGACGCCCGGACGGACGGTCGCTCCTTCCTCGACCACGACGTCGCCCTCGAGGTGGGCGGTCTCGTGGACGGCGCCGTCGATCCGGCGCTCGAGGTCGCCGAGTTTCCACTCGTTGGCCTCGAGCAGTTCCCACGGGCGGCCGACGTCCATCCAGCGGTCGAGGGTGACGGGGGTGACGCTGTACTCCTCGATGACGTTCGCGACGACGTCGGTGATCTCGTGTTCCCCGCGCTCGCTCGGCGGGACGTCGAGCCACTCGGCGGCCTCGGCGGGAAACGCGTACGCCCCGGCGTTGGCCAGGTTCGTCGGCGGATCCGGCGGCTTCTCGACGATGTCGGTGACGACGCCGTCGGTCGTGCTCAACACGCCGTAGTTGCTCGGGGCGTCCACCTCGACCGCGCAGATCGCCGGCGCCGCCGCGAACAGGTCGGCGATCGAGTCGGGATCGTAGAGGTTGTCGCCGTTCAGGACCACGAACGGCCCCTCGAGGTGGTCCTGCGCGGCGTTGACCGCGTGGGCCGTGCCGGCCTGTTCCTCCTGGAGGGCGTAGGAAACGGGGACGTCGCGGTAGTGCGATCCGAAGTAGTCGCGGACGGTGTCCGCCTCGTATCCGACGACGAGGACGATTTCGTCGGCCCCGGCGTCGACCGCCGCGTCGACCGTGTGGGCGACGAGCGGGCGGTCGGCGACCGGAAGCATCGGCTTCGGAGTCGACGCTGACAGCGGACGAATTCGCGTGCCTTCGCCCGCCGCGAGAACGATAGCCTTCATCGATACGTGGACATAGATCGAATGCCTCCATAAGCGATTCGCCGTCTTTCTCGTACCCGAGCCCCGCCGACGACTGAAGTCGGGGTCGGAAACGGAGGCGAATCGATGAGCACACCTCGAAAGCCCACGTTTCGGGGAGCGCGACGACCGGTAGGTCGGCCCTTATCCGGGACTGACCGCCCCTCGGATCACGGGTTCGACCGACGCGGGAACCCTTTTTACCTTCCCGACACCAACTGCAACCGATGGATCTCGACAACCATGCCGAGGATCTCGCCTCCGACCTCGGTGTCGACAAAGAGGAGGTCAAATCCGACCTGCAGAATCTCGTGGAGTACAGCGTCCCGATCGACGAGGCCAAACAGAGCCTCCGCCGGAAGTACGGCGACGGCTCGAGCGGCGGCGGGACGCCACAGAGCAGGGAAATCGGGGAGATCACGACCGAGGATAGCAACGTGACCGTCACCGCCGTCGTCCTCACGGCCGGCGAGCGGTCGATCCGCTACCAGGGATCGGACCACGTCATCGTCGAGGGGAAACTCGCCGACGAAACCGGCGTCATCGACTACACGGCGTGGGAGGACTTCGGCCTCTCTCCGGGTGACGCGATCACCGCCGGCAACGCGGGCGTCCGCGAGTGGGACGGCGAGCCCGAGCTCAACCTCGGCGAGAGCACCTCCGTCTCCTTCGAGGACGGATCGCTCGAGGTACCCTACGAGATCGGCGGCGACGCCACCCTCACCGACCTCGAAACGGGCGACCGGGCGGTGAACGTCGAAGTGACCGTCCTCGAGTGCGAGCGCCGGACGATCGACGGCCGCGACGGCGAGACGGAGATCCTGAGCGGCGTCCTCGGCGACGAGAGCGGACGACTTCCGTTCACGAACTGGGACCCCGATCCGGCGATCGAGGAGGGCGCCTCGGTGCGGATCGAGAACGCCTACGTCCGCGAGTTCCGCGGCGTCCCCGAGGTGAACGTCTCGGAGTTCTCGACGGTCACCCCGCTCGACCGCGAGATCGACGTCGGCACGGACGCGGAGACGATGTGCATCGGCGAGGCGGTCGCGACGGGCGGCGTCTACGACGTCGAACTCGTCGGCAACCTCCTCTCGGTGCGCGACGGCTCGGGGCTCATCCAGCGCTGTCCGGAGTGCCGCCGGGTCATCCAGAAGGGGCAGTGTCGCACCCACGGCTCCGTCGACGGCGAGGACGACCTCCGCGTGAAGGCCATCCTCGACGACGGCACCGGGACCGTGACGGTCGTCCTCGACGACGAACTCACCGCCGAGGTCTACGGCGGCGGCCTCGAGGACGCCCGCGAAGAGGCCCGCGAGGCGATGGATCAGGAGGCCGTCGCCGACACGATCCGCGAGAAGATCGTCGGCAAAGAGTACCGCGTCCGCGGCCACCTCTCCGTCGACGAGTACGGGGCCAACCTCGACGCCGAAACCTTCGAGGAGAGCGACGACGATCCGGCCGACCGCGCAGCCGCCTTCCTCGAGGGGGTGGTCGCGTGAGCGCCGACCGACCCGGGCGCGAGGTGGCCTACCGCCTGTTCGCCGCGGAGTACGACGACGCCTCGCTCTCCCACACCGAGAGCGACGAGGAGCGCGCCCCGAATTACGTGATCACGCCCACGGGCGCGCGCGTCAACCGACTGTTCGCCGTCGGAACGCTGACCGAGGTCACGCGGGTGAACGACGAGATGCTGCGGGCCCGCGTGGTCGACCCCACGGGCGCGTTCGTCGTCTACGCCGGCCAGTACCAGCCGGACGAACTCGCCGCGCTCGAGCGCCTCGAGCCGCCGGCGTTCGTCGCGGTCACCGGCAAGGCCCGGACGTTCCAGCCGGATGACTCGGACCTCGTCTACACCTCGATCAGGCCCGAGAGCATCGCGACCGTCGACGGCGACACCCGCGATCGGTGGGTCGTCTCGACCGCCGAGCAAACCCTCGAGCGAATCGCGACGTACGCCGCCGCGGCCGACCTCGACGCCTACGACGAAGACCTGACCGAGGCGCTGCTCGAGGCCGGCGTCGATGCGGGCCTCGCGGAGGGGATCCCCCTCGCCCAGGCCCACTACGGGACGACGCCGGCCTACCTCGACGGCCTCCGCGACCTCTCGCTCGAGGCGGTCGAGGTCGTCGCCGGCGAGCGCGACCAGGTCGACGAGTTCGGCCTCCGCCCGGGCGACGAACGGGCCGAGAGCCCATCCTTCGCCGCCCTCGCGGACCTGGGACAGGTCCCGGAACTCGAGGCACCCGCCGGAGCGACGGAAACCGAGCAGGTGGCTTCGTCGGCGGCCGTAGCGGACGGGGAGTCGGTAGCCGCAACGGACGGGGAACCGGTGGCCGCAACGGACGAGGAGTCGGTGCCCGCAACGGACGAGGAGTCGGTGCCCGCAACGGACGAGGAGTCGGTTGCCGCAACGGACGAACACGTGGCGACCGAATCGACGGGGGCCGCGGACGCGAGCGCTTCACCGTCGGCGGCGACCGACGAGGATTCCGCCGAAGCGGACAGCCCGGACGTCGACGCCGTCGACGAGGAGCCCGACTCGGGCGTCACCCTCGAGGCGAACCCGGAGGCCGACGCGGCCGAACCGGACGTCGACGCCGAGCCGACCGTCGGCGACGTGGAATCGACGGACGACGAGGGCGACGAACTCGGCGACTTCGACGGCGGCGACTTCGACGGCATGTACCAGATGGACGACGAGGAGCGCGAGGAACTCGAGGAGGAGTTCGGCGCGGAGTTCACGACCGGCGCCGAGGTCGACGAGCCGGGCGACGCGGACATCGACGTGCCGGAGTCGGAAGGCGAACCCGACGGGGAATCCGACTCCGAACCCGGGCTCGACGAGGGAGCGGAGGCCGAACCGGAATCCGAGTCCGAGACGGAGCTCGAACCCGAACCCGAATCCGAAATCGACGAGGAGCCGGAGGCCGACGTCGAAGCCGACGAACCGGCCGCCGACGTCGACCTCGAGGACTACGTCATCGAGACGATGAACGACCTCGACGACGGCGACGGCGCCGACCGGGGGACGCTGATCGAGACGGTCGCGGGGGACACCGGCGCCTCCGCCGAGGAGGTCGAGGAGACCATCCAGGACGCGCTGATGAGCGGCCGGTGTTACGAACCCGACGACGAGTCCCTCAAGGCGATCTGAGGACCGTGACCGACGGAGGGGGGCGGTCCGGGCCGGCGCTCGAGCCCGTCCCGAACGAACCGGCGGCGCTCGCGGCGATCGGCGGCGAGCGGGCGCTGGTGATCGCCGACTACCACGCGGGCTACGAGTCCGGCCTGCGCTACGAGCGAGGCGTTGACGTCCCCAGCCGCGCCCCCGAGCGCCGGGAGCGCCTCCTCGCGCTGGTCGAGCGAACCGACCCCGACCGCCTCGTCGTCTGCGGCGACCTGATGCACTCCATCGGGGACCCCGGCGGGGCCGAGCGGGGCGAACTCGAGGTGCTGTTCGAGTCGCTCCCGCGTCACCTCTCGGTGACGCTGGTGAAGGGGAACCACGACGGGGCGATCGAAACCTGGCTCGAGCCCGAGGGGGGCGACGGATCGGAGCCACCGTCGGGCGGACCCGAATCGCCCAACGTCGACGTCGACCTCCCTGAGCCCGGTCGGCTCGAGGTCGTCCCCGGCGACGGCGTCCGCCTCGGCGACGTCGGCTTCTGTCACGGCCACACCTGGCCCGCCAGCGAGGTGCTCGAGGCCGAGGTCGTCTGCGTCGGTCACGAACACCCCTGCGTGCGCCTCGAGGACGAGGTCGGCGGGAGGCGCCTCGAGCGGGCGTGGCTCCGGGGCGACCTCGATCCCGCCCCGTTCCGCGACCGGGAGGGTGGGGAGTACGACGGCCTCCCGTGGCTCGCCGGCGGCGAGACGCCGACGCTCGTCGTTGTTCCGGCGTTCAACGAACTCGTCGGCGGGACGTGGGTGAACGTCCCGGGACAGTCCTTCCTCGCGCCGTTCCTCCCCGACGGCCTCGCCCGCGGAGAGGCCTACCTGCTCGACGGAACGCGGCTCGGCCCGTACCGATCGGTCTGAAACGACCGGCGCCGAGGCGACAATCGCAGGTTTTGGGTTTCGATCGGCGATCGGGGATCGAGGATCGAGGATCGGTGATCGGCGACCGAGGATCGAGGATCGGTGATCGGCGACCGATGTTCGATGACCGACGATCGATGTCCGACGATCGATGACTAACCACCCACGAACGGCGAAAATGGTGTCGTGTCCCCTCGAGCGAGGACCGTCCTACTCGCCGACGCGCCCGGGGGCGAGGAAGGCCGCGTTGCACTCGTCGATCAGATTTCGGAGGCGCTCTGCGTCTCGGTGGGCGAACGTCCTCGGCGCACGACCGGTTACGGGGCTCGAACGCGACGATTCGGTCGTCGTCGTCCGTCGGCTCCGCGCGGCGTGCGATTCGAGTTCGGCGTCGGCGTCTGCGTGTCGGATGCTCATCGTGCGTGCGAGTGGGCGACCGCGTCGACGAACGGTCCGTGGTCCGTCGCGAGTGATCGCCGTCGTACTCCTCAGTCCGGCCCCGATTATAATAAACGTTCATTAATAACTGTGAACGGGCCTTACGGTACGTCGTACCGCGGCGACGAGGGTCGCCAACGGCCCGTCGAACTCGTTCCTACGGCGCGGGAACGAGGAACGCGGTTACGTCCCCGGCCGACTGATCCTCCGCCGACACCGAACGAGGATTCCGCAATGACCGATTCGACCGCCGAACCCGAACGACTCGCCGACGTCCCGCTCGAACTCGAGCGGCCGTTATCGATCGCCGGAACCGAGTCCGTCGAACTGTCGCCGTCGACGCTCGAGGCGCTGCCGCGTCGCGAGCGGCGGATCGAGGTCGCGTGCCTCTCCGGGAGTCGAACGAGCCACGTCTGGTGCGGTGCGGCGATCGACGACGTCCTCGAACGGGCGCCCATCCCCGACCGGACGACGCACGTGCTCGTCGAGTCGACCGACGGCTATCGCGTCTGCGTCGACGTGGAGACGGCGCTCCGGGGGCTGCTCGCGTTCGCGCGCGACGGCGACCCCCTCCCGGACGTCGCCGACCACGAAACGCGGTTCGTCACGGCCGACGTCGACGGACCGCGCACGGTGAAGGACGTTGCCCGACTCGAGGCCGCGACGCTCTCGCCGGGGGAGGATCCCGAGTCGTACGAGGAGTTGCTGCTCGCGGAGTGACCCGGGGCCGTCGAGCGGACCGCCACCGCGGTCGGTCGACGGGGACCGCTTCGTCTTCCGTCCCCGGAACCCGGCTCACCCCCGAGGCGTACGGAACTCCTCGAGGGCGATCGACTCCGTTCGGTCGTCGCTTCGTCGGCCCGGCCCCCGTCGAATCGGCCCACTCCGATTCCGTCACTCGGCCCAGTACGCCGGCCCCGGTTCGTCCCTGAATATCGCCCGCTCGAGGAGTTCGATCGCCTTCTCGAGCCCCTCGCGGGAACTGGTCAGCGAGTCCTCGTGCTCGATGGAGAGCGTCCCGTCGTAGCCGACCATTCGCAGCGTCGAGACGACGTCCTTCCAGTGGGACTCGTCGTGACCGTAGCCGACGGACCGGAACAGCCAGGAGCGGTTCGGTTCGTCGTCGTACGGCGTCGTGTCGAGGACGCCCTTCTCCCGGGCTCGTTCGTCGTAGATGCGGGTGTCCTTGGCGTGGACGTGGTGGATGGCGTCCCGTTCGCCCAGAAGGCGGATCGCGTCCGTGACCGAGATCCCCTGCCAGTAGAGGTGGGAGGGGTCGAAGTTGACGCCGATGCGCTCGTTCGTCTCCGCGCGCAGTCGGAGCAACCCGTGAGGCTCGTAGACGAGCATGTTCGGGTGCATCTCGATGGCGACGTCGACGTCGTGTTCGTCGGCGAATTCGGCGAGTTCGGACCAGTACTCGAGCGCGCGGTCCCACTGGTACTCGAGGGCTTCGGCGTGTTCGGGCGGCCAGGGCGCGGTGATCCAGTTCGGGTACTCGTCGTTCGGCCCGCCCCCGGGGAGGCCGGAGAAGCAGGTGACCGCGTCCACCTCGAGTTGGCCCGCCAGCCGGATCGCCTCGCGGAGCTCTGCGTCGTCGTGGGTGGCCCGCTCCTCGTCCGGGTGCAGCGGGTTGTTGTGAGTCGCGAGCGCGCTGATCTCCATCCCGTACTCCGTCAGGAGATCGCGTAACTCGGCCCGGGCGTCCTCGTCGTCGAGGTACGCCTCGCGGTCGAGGTGATCCTGGCCGGGGTACCCCCCGACGCCGGGTTCGATCGCGTCGACGCCGACGTCGGCGAGGTACGAGAGCGCGTTTTCGAGCGATTCGTTCGCCAGCGGCGACGTGTGTACGCCGATCTCCATACTGTAGCTATTTTTACTCGTACTATAAAAAATATAGAGGGCGGAGAACTACCGCGGATTCCCTCGCTCCACCCCGATCACGACGCGTCGCCGTCGTCGACGCGACCGTACGTGAACGGCCGGACGTCGCACGCCGGGCAAACGAGCTTCTCCGGAGGCGTCCCGCGCACGCCGGCCGCCTCGCCGCAACAGAGGGTTCGCGTCACCGTCAACTCGCCGTCGCAGAGCGGACAGCGCTCCAGGAACGTCCGGAGGGGGCGACCGGCGGCCAGCCGGACGACGGGATCGTCCACGGACGACTCGAGCGCGCGCGCGGCGGCGAGTTCGGCGACCGCGACCTCCTCGCGCAGCGAGACGAGTCCGCTCCCGTCGCCGTCGAGGACGAGGAGCGGCGTCCCCCCTACGCGTGTCGTCCTGGCTTCGACCCCGGCGGGCGTCAGGTCGTCGGCGACGGCGGCGAGGGCCTCGAGGTCGCGGCGTCGCAGGTCGGCCATCTCGCGTCGCCAGTCGGCCCGCACCGACTCGTCGAGGACGAGGTCGTCTCCGTCCGGAACGACGACGCCGGCATCGACGAGTTCCGTCAGTAGCGCCTCGCCGGACGGCGGGGACGCACCTTCGTCGGCTCCGGATCTGGCGATCGCCGCGTCACTCAGCGAATCCGAGGTCGATCCTCGACCAGCATCGACGCCGTCGCCGCCGTGGAACGGATCGATCGGCAGCGCGGCCGCCAGTCTCGGTGCGTACCGCGGCGTGTAGGGAACGAGGTGGCCGCGAAACCAGACGACGGCCGACCCGAGGACGGCGATCGCCGCCGCGAGTCGCCGCCGTCGCCTCGCGACCGCGCCGACGAGCAGCGCGAGGGCGGCAACGTTCACGGTCGTGCACGGCCAACACCGGTTTTCGCCGGTGTACTCGGACGAGCGGAACGGCTCGAGTCGCTCGATCATGCGCCGTGCGTTTCGACCCTATCGGCTTGAGTGTGACGCCGCTCGGCACCCTTCGGCCGCCGTCCCTCCCCGCTCGGCGGAGCGGTCGCTCGAGACCGCGCGCCGACGCCGACGGCGCGCCGACGCGTAGACTTTTCACGGCCGATCCGGTACGAAGCGACACATGGCGCTCGACGAATTCGAGATGGAGTACACCCGGCTCGGGTCCACCGGACTCGAGGTTTCGCGTCTCTGTCTGGGCTGTATGAACTTCGGGAGCGACGAACCGTGGATGATCGGCGACGAGGCGAAGAGCCGCGAGCTCATCGACCGCGCGCTCGACCTGGGGATCAACTTCCTCGACACCGCCAACGTCTACTCACAGGGGGAGAGCGAGGAGATCGTCGGCCGCGCGATCGAGGGTCGCGACCGCGACGAACTGGTGATCGCGACGAAGGTCTACGGGCCGATGGGCGAGGGGCCCAACACGGGCGGGCTCTCGAGAAAGCACGTGATCGACCAGTGCGAGGCGAGCCTCGAGCGACTCGGCCTCGACTACGTCGACCTCTACCAGATCCACCGCTGGGACGAGCGCACGCCGATCGAGGAGACGCTCTCGGCGCTCGACTACCTCGTCGAGGAGGGGCTGGTTCGCTACCTCGGCGCGAGCACGATGGCGGGGTGGCAGTTCTCGAAGGCGCTGTACACCGCCGACCTCGAGGGCTACGAGCGGTTCACCTGCATGCAGCCGGAGTACAATGCGGTCGACAGGCACGAGGAGCGGAACCTGCTCCCGATCTGCGCCGACCAGGGCGTCGGCGTCATTCCGTGGTCGCCGCTCGCCGGCGGCTTCCTCACCGGAAAGTACGACCGGGACGACGGACCGGAGGAGGGACTCCGGGCGGCCGACGACGAGTACACCGCGGGGCGCTTCACGGACGAGAACTGGGCGGTCCTCGAGACGATCGAGGGAATCGCCGACGAGAAGGACGTAACGCCCGCGCAGGTGAGCCTCGCCTGGCTCTTGCACGAGGAGGTCGTCGACGCGCCCATCATCGGGCCCCGCAGCCTCGAGCACCTCGAGGAGAACGTCGCGTCGCTCGGCGTCTCGCTCGACGACGACGAGGTCGAGCGGATCGGTTCGCAGAAGCGGCCGGTCTGGCCGCCGGAGGGGAAAGATCGGTGAGCACCCGGGGGAGCGCCCGGAACTCCGCACCTGCGACCCGTTGGCGGGAGATTCTCGCCCCGGAGGCTGCCGGCGTTGGTCTTACCCGTGGTCGACTCCAATACGATATCACATGCGCGTCCCCCAACAGCTGAAAGACGTCGACCAGCGCGGTGCCCTCGTCAGGACGTTCGAGTACGACGACTCGAGCGTCATCGTCGTCGACTTCGGAACCGAGCACGCGAACTACGACGTCGACCTCGTCGGGAACACGGCCATCGTCGTCGACGACGACGAGCACGTCGAGTTCGACGTGCCGGAGGAGGCGTCCGACGTCGAGATGAACAACGGAGTCCTCACGATCACCGAATAACGATCGTTGCTCGCGGCCGCTCGAGCGGTCGCGTTCGATTCGCAACGGTCGTTCGAACTGAGGTACTCGTTTCGGCTCGCGGCCAACGTGACGTCGTCTCTGCGCGCCGCCACCGGCCCAGTCGGTAGCCGGTTCACTCGCCGATCGAGCCGAGCAGCTCGGTCGCCCCGAACCATTTCCGCGTCGACGACGTACGACCGATCGACGTGACTCTCCTCGTCCTCGGCGACGCGCACGCGTCCGATCCCGACCGCCGCGAATCGCTCCTCGAGACCTACCGCGCCGTCGATCCCGACGCCGTCCTCCACGTCGGCGACCTCGAGTGTTACGACCTCCCCGCTCCCACGTGGTTCGTCGCCGGAAACAACGAGGACCTGGACGTGATCGAGTACTTGCGCCGGAAAGTCGGGTGGGACCAGTCGGGCGAGGAGGACGACGCGAACGCGGTGCAGACGCACCTTCCCGGGGCGGAACCGATCAGCGGCGACGAAGGAGCGCCGACGAACGAGGACGCGAAAGCCCCGTCGGAAGGGGTCGCGAAAACGTCGGCGGCCGAGTGCGCGGAGGCGTCGACGGACGAGGGAACGACGACGCCGGAGACGGTGGACGCGGAGGTACGGAACGTCCACCTGCTGGCGAGTACCGCCGCGACGGTCGAGGGGCTTCGCGTCGCCGGCCTCTCGGGGAACTACGCCCTCACGCAGCACGACAGATCTCGGGGGGACCTCGAGGGCGACCGACGCCGACACTTCACCCACGAGGACGTCGAGCGAGCGGCCGAACTGGTCGACGGCGACGAGACCGGCGAGCGCGGAGGCGGGGACGCGGGCGAACGCGACGACGGGGGCGACGGTGAAGGCGAGGGAACGGACGAAGGAGAGGATATCGACGTCTTCCTCGCTCACGAGGCGCCGCTCGGCCTGCTCTCATACGGCTACGATCCCGGTTGCGAGCACGTGAACCGTCTCCTTCGCGACCTCTCGCCGTCGCTCTGCCTCGTGGGTCACCACCACTGCCACCGCGAGGCGGAGATCGAGGGCGTCCGCGTCGTGAGCCTCGCGCCGACCTGGGAGCGCTACTACACCCTCGAGCCGGAAACGCTTCGCCTCGAGGCCCACGACCCGCCGTAGCCCGTGGCTCGAGCGCCCACCGGACCGTCTCCGTCGGTCCGCTCCCGCCCCGTCTTCGCACCTTGCATCGTAGTGGCACGACACTTTGGACGCGCGGGTCGTACGGCCGACGAACACCATGAGCGACACGCCTTCGATCTGGGACGACGTGAGGGGAGCCTGCGACCGACTCGAGCCCGGCGCCGCGCTGCGGACGCCCGTCTCCGACCGGACGTTCTCGATCGAGTCGACGTCCGACGACCGCATCGTCGTCCGGTTCCGCGAGGGGCCCGAAGAGCGGACGCTCCGCCGGGATCAACTCGAAACGCTCCTCGATCAGTTCGGCGACGGCACCATCCCGCTCGCGGCGCTGCCCCCGGGCGTCGAACCGTACGTCTCGGTGGCCAGCCTCTCGGGTGAGTTCGTCCTCGACGAGGGCGACGGCGAAGGGCCGGGCGAACTTCGGTACGCTCCCGAGGAGGCCGGCGTCGGCGAGAGCCCGCTGCTCGTCCAACCCGAGGAGGCGCGCACCCCGCCCGAGCGGGTTCGCGACGACGCCCTCCTGCTAGCAGACTTCCTCGAACACGAGGACGCGGAGGATCCCGAATCCCTCGAGACGGAGACGATGACGGACCTCTACGTCCTCCTCTCCGACGTGCAGCGCGGCTCGGATCGACTCCGGCGATCGGTGCGCGACCCGCTCCTCGACCGTCTGGGGCCGGACCAGGAGGCTCGCGGCTGGTTCGGGACCGTCCGGCGGACGACCCGGGAGCGTCGCCACCCGAAGAACGAGGAGACCGTCCTCGACGCGCTCGACGAACACGGCATTCCACACGAGTGGGTCCTCGGCGTCGACCAGGATAAGCTGGACGTCGTCCTCGCGGTGACCGACCTCGACGAGGAGGACGTCTACGACGTCGAACGGCAGGTCTACGCCCAGAAGACCGGCGTCGACGAGACGGAGAAGTTCTCCCGGCTCGAGGGGCTGGCCGCCGGGCTCGAGGAGGTCGACGACGAGGCGGCCGCGGACATCCGCGAGGATCTGCTGGACGTGGAGTCGCGTCTCCAGGAACTGCTCTCGGCCGGCTGAGTGGACGTCCGCGGGGCGCGGAAACGGCGAGAAACGCGGGATCGTGATCCGGACGGTGAACGTCGACGCCGTCGAATCCTGGACCCAACTGACGCCGTACTCGTCTCCGTACTCGAGCCGGACGCTGACGCCCTCCTCGACGTCGCCGGGGGCTCGAGCGTGGCGGCGACCGCCTCGACGAACGGCCCGTCGATCTCGTCGCCGTCGACCGCGAGGGCCGGATGACGCCGCCGATCCGGCGAGCCGCTCGATGCCGACCGGAGAGGGATCGAAAGTGGGGATTTCTCCCGGTAGTTACCTGTTACTAATCTCGTGAATGTCCGAATAACCGAGGGATGAAGGCGCCGATTCCGCTGTTCGAGATTCCGTGGGACGAACGAGTCGTCGCGAACGCCGTCGAGTCGATTACGCGCGGCACGCACTGGGCTAACGGCCCGTTCGTCGAGGAGTTCGAGGCCGGACTCGAGGCGTACTTCGACGTCGAGCACGCGGTGGCGGTCAACTCGGGAACGACGGCGCTGGTGGCGGCGCTCGCCGCTCACGGAATCGGAGAGGGAGACGAGGTGATCGTGCCGTCGTTCACGTTCATCGCGACTGCCAACGCGGTCCGCCTGGTCGGTGCCGCTCCGGTGTTCGCAGACGTCGAGCGCGAGGCGTACGGGCTGGACCCCGACGACGTCGCGGAACGGATCGGCCCGGAGACCGCGGCGATCGTCCCGGTCCACCCCTACGGCGCGCCCTGCGCCGTCGACGCGCTGGCGGACATCGCGGCTGACGCGGGCGTCCCGCTGATCGAGGACGCCGCGGAGGCGTTCGGGGCCGACGACGACGGCCGCCTCCTCGGGACGATCGGCGACGCCGGCGCCCTCAGCTTCTGTCAGAACAAGGTCCTCCCGACGGGCGAGGGCGGCGCCGTCGTCACCGACGACGACGAGATCGCGCGACGCCTCGAGGCGTATCGGTCCCACGGTCGGGTCTCGAGCGATTACTTCGACTCGGTCGATAGCGGCACGTACGCCGGCCTCGGGACCAACGTCCGCATGTCGGACCTCGTCGCCAGCGTCGGGTGCGCACAACTCGAGTCCGTGGAGGAGTACATCGCCGACCGCCGCCAGGTCGCCGACGGACTCTCCTCGGAACTCGCCCCCGTTTCCGGCGTCGAACCGCACGCGGCGGCCGGACGGGGTCGACACGTCTACCAGCTGTACACCGTCACCCTCGGACGAGACGTCGACCGCGACCGCGTGATCGACGCCCTCGAGCGTCGAGGGATCGCCTCCAAGGTGTACTGGGATCCGCCGGTCCACCTCACGCGCACGTATCGGTCACGGTACGGCTACGAACCGGGAAGCCTCCCCGCGACCGAGGACGTCGCCTCGCGGGTGCTCTCGTTGCCGATTCACCCGGGGCTTCGGGCGGACGAGATCGAGCGGATCGTCGCGGGCGTCCGTGAGGGGATCGGCGAATCGATCGACTAGCGACCCGTCGCGCCGGGATCGCCGCGTCAGTCGGTTCGCTCCTTCGAACGTGTTCTCGCGACCTCGAGAACGTGTTAGTATTATCATATTATATCGGTCCCTTATCCCGTAGATCGACGCCCTGAGCGCGCTACGCGCGGTTCGGCTCTCCGTGACCGGTGAGGGACGCACCGTCCCAACGAATTCATAACAAAGTGAAAAACCGGAGATCCGACGGGTATGCCGCGCGCGTCGGGGAGGACCGGCGAGTCCGCGGGGCTCGAGAGTAACCTATGAGACGGGAATTCACCGCCCACGAAGGGGCGTCGTTACGCGAGGGAATGAATCAACTCGACCGCAACGGCGCCGGGACGATCGTCGTCGTCGACGACGCGAACCGACTCGTCGGGATCGCGACCGACGGTCGCATCCGACGCGCGCTGTTCGACGGGGCGTCACCGGAGGCGCCGCTATCGTCGGTCGTCGACGAGGACCCGATCGTCGTCGCGGACGACGGCCGTTCGAGGACGGTCGAAGCGCCAGCGGGGGCCGTCGAGTCGATCCCCGACGACCGATCGCTCCTCGCGCCGGTCGTCGACGAGTCGCGACGCGTCCTCGGCGTGACGACCGTCGGGGCGGACGTGCGGGAAGTCGGCGCCGTCGACGACCGGCGAGCGGTGCGCTCGGTCCTCGTCGTCGGCGGGGCCGGCTACGTCGGATCCGTCCTCTGTCGGCTGCTGCTGGAGGAGGGGTACGCGGTCCGCGTCCTCGATCCGCTCCTGTACGGCGACCGCGGGATTCGCGCGCTCGACGGCCACGACCGGTTCGCGCGTTTGCGCGGCGACACGCGTTCGATCGACGTCGTCGTCGACGCCGTCCGGGACGTCGACGCGGTCGTCCACCTCGGCGGAATCGTCGGCGATCCGGCCTGCGGGATCGACCCGGAGACGACCCTCGAGTACAACGCCCACTCGACGAGGGTGCTCGCGTCGATCTGCAAGTACTACCAGGTGAACCGCTTCCTCTTCGCCTCGAGTTGCAGCGTGTACGGTCGGAGCGAGCGAACGGCCGGTCGAGTGGACGAGAACGCGCCGCTCAACCCGGTGTCTCTCTACGCGCGAAACAAAATCGAGTCGGAGCGATCGCTCCGCGACCTCGCCGACGAGAACTTCTCCCCGACGATCCTCCGCATGGCGACGATCTACGGGCGGTCGCCGCGGATGCGGTTCGACCTCGTCGGAAACGTCCTCCCGGCGAAGGCGTACGAGGAGGGCGCGATCCCGGTGTTCGGCGGCGAACAGTTCCGTCCGAACGTCCACGTCGAGGACGTCGCGCGGGCCTACCTCGCCTGCCTCGAGGCACCCCTCGAGGCGGTGGGCGACGAGGTGTTCAACGTCGGCTCGAACGTCCAGAACTACCGAATCGACGAACTCGCGACGATCGTCGCCGACAGCTTCCCCGACGCGACGATCGAGTACCACGAGGAGAAGACCGACGAACGAAGCTACCGCGTCGAGTTCGGCAAGCTTCGCGACGCGCTCGGCTTCGAAGCCGAACGAACCGTCCGCGGCCACTGCCTCGAGATGCGGACCGCATTCGAGAGCGGCGAGTTCGACGAGTACACCGCGCCGAAGTACAACAATTACGCCTCGCTCGAGGACGGCATCCCGCTCGAGGACGGCGTGCCCGATCGAGGACCGCCCGCCGATCCGCACGGGCATCCTCCCCGACGGCCCGCGCCGTCGGAGTAACAGTAACGAACGTGGGCGTGGATACCGTCGGTATCACCGCACGGCGGTTCGACCTCGATCGCGACCGGGTGGGAACCCGAGCGGCAGTACACCAGCCCCTTGGACCGAGTATGTCCGACGAGCGCGCACCAGCCGACGACCAGTCCACCCGTGACGAACCCACGGCCGACCATCGCTTCCGCCCCGCGATCGACGCCCACACGCACGTTCTTCCCGAACGGCTCATCGCGGCGATCAGGCGGGCCCTGAGCGCGGAGGGCGGCTGGGAGTTCTCGAACCCGGCCGCACCCGCCGAGATCGAGGGCGTCCTCCGCTCGGCCGGCGTCGGGGCGTACGTGGCGCTCCCCTACGCCCACCGACCCGGAGTGGCCGCGGACCTCAACGGGTGGCTCCTCGAGCGCGCCGCCTCCTCGGAGCGGCTGCTCCCTTTCGCGACGGTCCACCCCGACGACGAGGACGTCGCGGATATCGTTCGGACCGCCTTCGAGGACGGGGCGCGGGGGCTGAAGATCCACTGTCCGGTCCAGGAGTGCCGGCCCGCCGATCCGCGCCTCGAGCCGGCGCTCGAGGTCGCCGCGGCGTACGACCGGCCGATCACCTACCACGGCGGGACGGCGCCGATGTTCGAGGACAGCCCCTACGTCGGGCCGGAGCCGTTCGAGGAACTGCTCGACTCCTACCCCGAGCTTCGCGTCTGCTGCGCCCACATGGGCGCCTACGAGGTCGACGCATTCCTCGAGTTCGCGCGCACGCGGGAGACCGTCTACCTGGACACGACGTTCACCATGTCGACGCGAGCCGAGGAGACGATGGGGTTCGACCCGTCGACGATCGCGGACGAGACGCTCGTCGAGTGCTCGAACTCGATCGTGTACGGCTCGGACTTCCCGAACGTTCCGTATCCGTACCGGGAGGAACGCGCCGAACTCCTCGGCCGGGACCTCCCTCGAGAGACGTTCCGGGACGTGTTTTACCGAACCGCCGCCGACTACCTCGGCCTCGAGGAAGGCCCCGACCTCGATCTCGATACTACGGACGACCCCGACCTCGAGGGTGACGACTCGTCGTAGTCCGAAAACGGACGACGACACCGTTTCAGGCACCGCCTAACCGCCCGTGCGTCTGCTCGGGACCCCGCCGTCGCGGCGGGCCACCGACTCGAGGTACCGTGTTACTCGCGGGTTACGCCTCGGCGTGTTCTCGCTTCAGCGAGAGGACGGTTCGGTCGAACTCGCAGACGAGCGGGTCGTCGGGGGCGTTCACCTTGAACGCCTCGACGTGCATGGCGACGATGCCGCGCTCGCCGTCGCTGGTCTCGCGTTTGTCCGTGACCGTCGACTGGACGCGGATCGTGTCGCCGTGGAACACCGGTTCGGGGTGTTCGACGTTATCGTACGAGAGGTTGGCGACGATCGTGCCGTCGGTGGTCTCGGGGATCGAGATCCCGACCGCGAGGCTCATCGTGTAGAGCCCGTTGACCAGCCGCTCGCCGAACTGCGTCTCGTCGGCGAACGCCGAGTCGAGGTGCAGCGGCTGCTGGTTCATCGTCATGTCGCAAAAGCGCTGGTTGTCGCTCTCGCTGATCGTCCGGCGGCGCTCGTGTTCGATGGTCTGGCCGACCTCGAACTCCTCGTAGTAGAGTCCCGTCATGGTGTAGTGATGGTGATGTGGTACGCTATAATACTGTGATCGCGCTCAGAGGATCGTCCCGTGTTTCTTCGACGGCAGCTCCTTCTCGACGGTCTCGTAGAAGGCGAACCGTCCCTCGAGTTCCGCGCGCAGCTCGCTCGGCGGAACGATCTCGTCGATGACGACCTCGCTGGCCATCCGGTGGACGTCGATGTCCTCGCGGTACTCCTCGCGCAGTTCGCGCTCGGTCTCCCGGCGCTCCTCCTCGTCGTCGATCTCGGCCAGCTTGTTCGCGTAGACGGCGTTGATCGCCGCTTCGGGGCCCATGATCGCGATCTCGCCGCTCGGGAGGGCGATGACGCTCTCGGGGTCGTAGGCGGGCCCCGACATGGCGTAGATCCCCGCCCCGTAGGCCTTGCGGACGACCACGGACTGTTTGGGCACCGTCGCCGAGGAGGTCGCGTAGATCATCCGCTTGCCCTGTTCCAGGATCCCCTCCTTTTCGACCTGCGAGCCGGCCATGAAGCCGGGGGTGTCACAGAGGTACAGCAGCGGGATTCCGTAGGCGTCGCAGGTCCAGACGAACTGGGCGGCCTTCTCCGCGGCGTCGGGGAAGATCGCGCCCGCGCGCTGGGACGGCTGGTTGGCGACGATCCCGATCGGCCGGCCGTCGATCCGGGCGAACGCCGTGACGATCTCCGGGCCGTACTCGGGGCGCAACTCGAGGACCGAGTCGGCGTCGACGACGCGCTCGATGAGGTCGAACATGTCGTAGCCCCGGTTCGGCGCCTGGGGCACGACGGAGTCGATCCCCTCGGGCGAACGCGCCGGGGCTCGCCCCTCGGTTCGCGGCGGCTTCTCGTCGCAGTTGTCCGGCAGGTAGCCGATCAGTTTCGCGACGAGTTCCCGGGCGTGTTCCTCGTCCTCGGCGATCAGATCCGCGCTTCCGGAGTGGCGCGCGTGGACGTCCGGCCCGCCGAGTTCCTCGAGGCTGATCTCCTCGCCGGTGACCATCTCGACCATCCGTGGGGAGGCGATGGCCATCGCGGACATGTCCCGGACCATGATCGTGAAGTCGGCGAAGACCGGGGTGTAGGCGGCGCCCGCGATGCAGGGGCCGTAGAGGACGCAGATCTGCGGGACGCGCCCGGAGAGCATCGAGTGGTTGTAGTAGTACTTACCGATGCCCTCGCGGTTGGCGAAGAAGCCCGTCTGCTGGTCGATCCGACCGCCAGAGGAGTCCATCAGGTACAGCACCGGCTTCCCGGTCTTCAGGGCGCGCTGTTGCATCCGGAGGAACTTCTCGACGCCCTTCTCGGCCATCGACCCCGCCTTGACGGTGAAGTCGTTGGCCATGAAGTGGACGTCTCGCCCCTCGAACTCGGCGGCGCCGGTGATGAGCCCGTCGGCGGGCAGCCGGTTCCCCGAGTCGGCCTCGCCCGCCATCCCGTCGGGGTGCCAGGCGTCGAAGTTGGCGAACCTGCCGTCCTCGAACGTCAGCCCGTCCTCGCCGAACCAGAGGTCGAGTCTGTCGCGGACGAACAGCTTCCCCTGGTCCGCGAGGCGGTCGCGGTACTTCTCCGGGCCGCCCTCGAGCACGTCTTCGATCTCCTCGCGGAGCCGTCGCTCGCGGTCGGTGGGGCCGAGCGTGTCCTCGGCGCCCTCGGACCCGGTTCCGCCGTCGCTCGCGGCGCCCTCGGCCGCCGCCGGCGACGCCGTCGCGACGAGGTCCTCGCCGGATTGGTCGTAGAGCTCCACCTCGTCCTCGAGGTGGGACGCGAACGCCCGTGCGATCGCCTGTGCCTCTCGTTCGGTCGCGGTGTCGGTGAGCCTGAGTTTCATAGGTTCGTCACGTTCGCGTCGCCGCCGACGGGCGGGGCGCCCGCGCCGGCGAGCGGACCGTCGCCCGTCGCCGCGGGCGGCCGTCAGCGTCGTCGGTCGGTCGTCGCGGTGTCCGGGTGGGGTTCGTCATCGATAGCGGTTTCCTCGAGTCGCACATCGTCGTCCGGTCAGTAAGACTTCGGGAATCCGAGCTGTCGCCCGATGTGGTTGTACGCCATCTGCTGGGAGACGGGGGCGAGCCGGGTGAGGTTGATCTCGCGCCACCAGCGCTCGACGTCGTACTCCGTGGCGTAGCCCCAGCCGCCGAAGGCCTGCATCGAGTGCTTGACGGCCTCGATGCCGGCTTCGACCGCCGTCGCCTTCGCGACGTTGGTCTCGTAGCCGCACTCCTCGCCCCGGTCGTAGAGCCACGCGGCCTTCTCGCGCATGAGCGCGGCCGTCTCCATCCTCGCGTACGCCCTCGTGATCGGGAAGGAGACGGCCTGGTGGCTCCCGATCGGCGCACCGAAGACCTCCCGCTCGTTCGCGTACGCGATGGCCTCGTTCGCGGCGAGTTTGCCGATCCCGGTGCCCGCCGCCGCGAAGCCGATCCGCTCCGGGTTGAGCATGTCGACGAGCACCCACCAGCCGTCGTCCTCGTCGCCCAGCAGGTTTTCCGCGGGGACGCGGACGTCCTCGAGGAAGACCTCGCAGGAGTTCGAGTAGTTCATCGCGTGTTTGGGGATCGGCGCGACGTCGACGCCGGGGTCGTCCATGTCGACGACGAACAGGCTGATGCCGTCGGTTCCGCGCTCGACCTCCTCGCGGGGGGTCGTCCGGGTCACGATGATCATGTTATCGGCCCGGTCCGCGAACGTGATCCAGGCCTTCTGGCCGTTCAGGACGTACTCGTCGCCGTCCCGCTCGGCGCGGGTGGCGACGTTCAGCGTGTTCGTTCCGGCTTCGGGTTCGGTGATGCCGATCGAGACGTTGCGCTTCCCCGCCGCGACGTCAGGCAGGTAGCGCTCCTTCTGCTCGTCCGTGCCGTACTCGCGGATGCCGACGGCGGCCATGCCGGCGGTCAGCACCAGGTACCAGGTGCCGGCCATGCCACAGCCCTCCGCGCAGAGGGTCTCCATCGCGAGCCCCATCTCCTGCATGCCCATCCCGGCCCCGTCGTACTCCTCGGGGACGAGCAGGCCGTGGAAGCCCGCCTCGGCGAGTTCGTCCCAGAACTCGCTCGAGAACTCGCCGTTCTCCTCCTTCTCTCGCCAGTGTTCCGGCCCGTACCGCTCGGCGATCTCCGTCGCCGTCCGCCGGATCATCGATCGCTCCTGTGTGTCTTCGAAGTTCATCGTCCGTTTTCGATGTGTGCGTTCGCGTTCGTTTACCGAACGTTCGCGGCCGATCGGCCGCCGAACTCGGTTCGTCGTCGCCGTACCGTTCCTCGTTTCGTCGCGGTCTCCCCGCCGAGGGTCGGCGATCGTCGACCGCCGAGACCGATCAGGCGGCCTCGGCCTCCTCCTCCGCGTCGTCCTGGAGTTCCGTCCGCCGGATCTTGCCCGTGACGGTCTTCGGGAGTTCGTCCCGGAACTCGATCTCGCGGGGGTACTCGTGGGCGGAGAGCTCCTCCCGGACGTGGTTCTTGATGTCCTCGGCGAGGTCGTCCGACGGCGTCGCGCCCTCGCTGGGAACGACGTAGGCCTTCACGATGTTGCCGCGCTCGCGGTGGGGCTTGGGGACGACGGCCGCCTCGGCTACGGCCTCGTGCTCGCCCAGAGAGCTCTCGACCTCGAAGGGGCCGATCCGGTAGCCCGAGGAGAGGATGACGTCGTCGGCCCGCCCCTCGAACCAGAAATAGCCGTCCTCGTCCTTGTGCGCGAGGTCGCCCGAGAGGTACCACTCCCCCTCCGGCCCATCGACGAAGCAGTCCGCGGTCTGCTCCGGCTTCTCCCAGTACTCGGCGAAGAAGCAGGGGTAGTCCCCGCGCTGGGCGATCTCGCCCGTCTCGCCAGGTGCGACGGGTTCGCCCGTCTCCGAGTCGACCACGTCCGCTTCGATGCCGGGCAACGGCTTGCCCATTGACCCCGGTCGCACCTCCATCGTCGGGTAGTTGTTGATGATCATGTTCCCCGTCTCGGTCTGGCCGTAGGTGTCGTGGATGGTGACGCCCAGGGTCTCCTCGCCCCACTGGACGACGCCCGCCGACAGCGGCTCGCCGATCGACAGCGCGTGCCGGAGGTCGAGCGAGACGTCCTCGAGGACCTGCTCGTGCTCGCGCAGCATCCGGTAGGCCGTCGGCACCGAGAAGAGCACCGTGATCGGGTACGTGTCGAGGAGGTCGGCCCACTCCTCGGGGTCGAACTCGCCCTCGTAGGTGAACAGCGCGGTCCCCCAGAACCACGCGCCGAGGGTGTTGATCGGACCCGTCAGCCAGCCCAGGTCCGCCGTCGACCAGTAGAGGTCGCCCGCCTGCAAGTCGACGGAGAACCGCTGTGTGGCCGCGACGCCAGCGACCCACCGGTGTTTGTGGAGGACGCCCTTCGCCAGTCCGGTCGTCCCGCTGGTGTAATAGAGCAGCGCGTCGTCCTCGCCGCCGGTTTCGGCCGCCTCGTACTCGCGGTCGGCGGTCTCCATCTCGGCGTGGAAGCTGACGTCCCCGGACTGCACGCCCGTCCCGTCGTCGCCGACCACGATGACGTGCTCGACCGAGGGCGCGTCCTCGAGCGCTGCGTCGATCGTCTCGCGGTTCTCGGCGGTCGTCACCACCGCCTTCGCGTCGCAGTCGTCCAGCCGGTAGGAGATGCCGTCGGGGCCGAACCGCTCGTTGATCCCGCCGAAGACGGCCCCGCGCTTGAGCGTCCCCACCAGCGCGACGTAGTGCTCGGGGATCCGCGGCATGTACGAGAAGACGCGGTCGCCCCGTTCGATCCCGAGGTCCTCGAGGACGTTCGCGAACCGGTTCGTCCGCTCGGCGAGCTCCCAGAAGGTCAGCGTCGTCAGCTCGCCGTCCTCGCTCACCTGGTAGAGCGCCACCTTCTCCCTGTTCTCCGCGTGTCGGTCGCAGACTTCGCGGGCGATGTTCAGCGACGAGGGCGCGTCCCAGTCCGCCTCGTCGTAGATGTCTTCCCACGCGAACTCCTCCCTGACCCGCTCGTAATCGGGCACGTTGTGGCTCGAGGGCATACACCACGGGCCCCACCGCAGGTGGCAATAATTGCTTCGGATACGTGCGCCAGTCTCGGCGCGAATGAAACGTCTTCCGGGCGGTGGCGACACGGATTATCCCGACGCAGTCTTGCGTAAACGATTTCGTATACGCCCCGAGTCGGCGTCGACGAACCGAAACGCGGCCGACTGATCGATCGAACGACCGGACGATCGAACAATTGAACGACTGAACGACGACTGATCGAACGACCAGCCGACCGAACGACCGAACGACCAGCCGACCGGACGACCGAACGACCGGCCGACCGACCGCCGAGGCGCCCGATCAGCGCGCGTCGTCGAGTTCGGATTCGAAGCCGAGGTCCGACCACGACTCCCGTACCGCCTCCCTGATCTCCGGGGGGTAGGAGTCGCGAAACGACACCCGGGGCGCGACGTACTCCTCCTTCCAGCGCGGATCCCACGTGGCGTCGACGTAGAGGCGGACGCCCGTTCCGTCACCGCCGTAGGCCGGGGCGCTCGCGGCCGGCGCGTCGGGTTCGCTGAACAGCCAGTCTCGAGCGGGGTGAGCCTTGACCCAGAGGTCGCAGAGCACCCGCCCGAAGTCGCGAGGGTCCGTCCCCTCGTCGACGATGACGACCGTATCGAAGCAGTCGGAGAACGAGAAGAGGAAGTTCGCCAGTTGCCACTCGAAGCCGGCGTAGAGGACCTCCGTCGAGACGACGCAAACCCCGAGGCGGCCCGCCGGCGGAAGGAGGAGCCAGTCGACGGGCGAGACGCCCCAGTAGCCGTTGACGCGGTCGAACAGCGCCGCCGAGAGGGCGAGCGCGGTCAGGTGCAGGTCGTCCGAGAGCGGGACGCCGAGGGGCGCAAACGGTACCACCGCATCACCGCGGGCGAACGCGCCGGTTACCTCGAGTTCGAGCGTCGCTCCGTCGACGACCGTCTCCCAGGCCTCCCGAGACCGGGCGTCCCGACCCTCAATTCCGTCAGCCCGTGGCTCACCCACCCTCGTCTCGAGAACGACCTCCGCGGAACTCGGGACGACCCCGCCGGCGGTCGGGATGACGGGCACCCTCGAGCCGACGCAGCGATCCTCGATCGGCGTCGAGAGCCGGTCGGTGACCGCCAGCAGGGTGGTCGCCGCGAGCGCCGCCGCCGGCACGCCCAGCGCGACGGTCGCCGCCTCCACCCCCTCCCGGTCGATCCGCTGGAGGATCGCCGCCGGAACGCGGGCGTTGAGGGTCGTCTCGTCGACGACTTCCCCGTGGACGGGCGCCCAGTAGGAGCCCCGGTCGGTTCCGATCGAGAGGAGTCCCAGCGAGAACCGGGGTCGGCCGCCGTCGGGCGGCGATGGAAGGCCGAGATCCTCGAGGGTGCGATCGGCGGCCACCGCCGCGCGCTCGGCGTAGGTGACGTCGCGCTCGTCGACGCGGGTTCCCAGGTCGGCGATCGCCTCGAGCACCTCGACGTACCGCGGTTCGCGCCCGCGTGCGCGATCGGTTTCTCCGTCGGCGTCGTCAGTCTCGCGATCGGCTACGCCGCGCTCGAGGGTTCGACCCCGATTCCGGCCGTTCGTCCCGTCGCCGGATCGGTTCGCGTCGGGTCCGACGAGGCCGAGTCCGAGGCCCAGCCGCGTCCACGGGTGGCGGTCCCGACTCGTCGAGGCGTCGACGCCGCCGTAGAGGCCGCTGACGAGATCCACGGCCACGCCCTGGCTCGCCTCCGCCTCGAGTCGGATCGCCGGCGCGTTCTCCCGGAGCGCCTCCGCTGCCACCACCTGCGGCGACGGCGTCGTCGGCCGCTCGAGGGTCACGAGGTCGTCGGCCGCCCGGAGGGCCTCGAGGTGGGCCCGCAGGTCGGTCATCGGTTTCGGTCACCCCCGCTGACGGGGCCGTCGCCGCGGTCGGCCGTCCGCCGGTCGCGACCGTCGGGCTCGCGAGGGACGTCGACCGCCCGAATAGGATCGAACGCCCGCTCCGGGACGCCGGCCCGAACGAGCAGCTCCCGGGCCCGGAACCGCGCGTCCCGACCACCGATCGACCGGGGCGGGCGGTCGTCACCGTCGGAGAGCGCGTCGACGTACGCCTTCGCCGTCTTCGCCTTCGAGGTCCCCCCGGGTGCGGTCTCCTTCTCCTCGGGCGTCTGGTAAATGTTGAGCGGGACCTTCGGCATGCGCTCGACGCCGAACTGGTGGAAGTCCGCCGCGGGGTCGGCGTGGAGGGCGATCGCCTCGAGGACGGCCCGCGGGTCGAGCGGGTTCACGTCCGCGTCCACGAACACGAAGAAGTCGATGTGGAGCATCCCCCACGTCGTGAAGACGAAGTTGGCGAGTTCGTGGAGGTACCCCGGGTACGGCCGGTCGGTCGCGATCACCCACGCCGTCCGGGAGGTGAAAGGCCACGGGGCGGCCATCTCGACGTCGAATCCGGCGACGCGCAGCCCCAGCGTGGCGTCCGGACCGCCCGCGCCCACCTGGAACGTGCTGGTCGAGTTGTGCGCGTAGCCCACCCCCGATCCCTCGACGCAGAAGGGGAGGTAGGGGCGCTCGCGGTGGGTGATCGCGTCGACCTCGAGCACCGGCATCGACCGTCGCGGGCCGTTCACGTAGCCGAAGTAGTCGCCGAAGGGGCCCTCGTCCAGGCGTTCGTTCGGGAGGATTCGTCCCTCGACGACGAGTTCGGCCGAGGCGGGCACGTGGAGGTCGTTCGTCTCGCACTCGACGAGCCGAACCGGCGCCCCCTGGATCCCGCCGGCGTACCTGACCTCGCTCCGGCCCGCCGGGATCCAGAGGTCCGCCGTGCACTCGAGGGCCGGTCCGGCGCCGATCGCGAGCGCGACGGGCATCGACTCGTCGCACCGCTCGTACTCGTAGTAGTAGAGGTTCGGCACCTGCTCGCCGGCGAGCAGGAGGACGCTCGCCTGGCGGGCGTCGTGGATCATCGCCCGGTGGCGCGACCAACACCCCCAGTCGGCGTCGGGATCCGGGGCGACGACGGTCGAGAGCGTGGCGTACCGCCCGCCGTCGCTCTGGTGGATGTACGGCCACGGAAACGAGAGCAGGTCCGCCTCCGAACCCGTCCGCACGACCTCCTTGCACGGGGCCTTCGGGGCGTCGACGACGGTCGGTTCGCGGGGGTCGCGCAGGCGTTCGATCATCGCCTCGTAGTAGGCGGGTGCCGACGGACAGGCGTTCGACGAGTCATCCGTTTCCGCTCCCGCTTCGGTGGCCGACACCCCGAACGCCCGGGCGAGCCACCGCCAGGGCCGTCGCTGGGGTCCCCGGTACGGATCGCCCACGAGCCGCGCGTCGACGCGGTCTGCCGATCCTCCCGGCTCGAACCGGGCGTCGACGCGGTCGAACACCGGGATCAGGTCGTCCGCCTCGTTCGCCAGCATCGTGATCGCGCTCGCCTCGAGGTCCCACGACACCGGTTCGTCGATCCGAGTGACGGCGCAGGCGTCGGAGAGGAGGTCGATGAACGACCGAAACGAGTCGACGAGGGGTCGGGTCGGCGGCACCGACTCACCCTCCACCGTCCGGTCGCCGACTTCGGTCCGGGGGCCGATTCCGGTCCGCGCGTCGATCCCGCCGTTCCCCGTCATCTCGAGCCTCGAGCGCGTCGCGCAGCGGATCGGGCTCGAACTCGACCTTGCACTCGGCGTACGTCTCGAGCAAGGACGGGTACTCGTCGGCGAACTGGGCGAGCAGGAGGTCGCGGGCGGCCTCCGCGGTGGAGTCGTACTCCCCCGTCTCGACGAGGTACCTGAGCAACACCTTCAGGTCCGCCGACCGGGTGTTGAGGACGTTCGACTCCTCGCGTTGCTCCCGGAGTAAGCGCTCGAGGCGCTCCTCGACCGCCTCGCGCTCGTCGACGAACTCGACGTACCACTGTTCCCTCGTGTTCTCGTGGGGTCCCTTGACGACCGAGAGCGGTTCGGGGTGCTCGAGTCTGTCCGCATCCTTCGCGATGCGCACCTGCGAGCGGAAGATCTTCTTCGTCTCGGCGTCGCGAATCTGTAAGACCGTCTCCCCCTCGCCCGCCTCGGGGAGGTGCTCTTCGGCGGTGATGTACTGGTTCGACATGGTCGCGCTCGACGAACCGGCTCGCGTGCCGTGTTCTCGTCTACCACGTTCCGACGTCGGAGTAAAAGCCCTTCGACCACGCCGCCGTCGACGATCCGAGGCGATGGCGATCGGTCTACCACCGAACGAGCGTCTCGCACCGCCGGTCCGCCGAACCCCCATCGTCACGTTTATTGATACGAACGTGGTGGGTGGGAACGTACCATGGTCGACGACGACCGATCCGAGGCGACGGACTTCCTGATCCTCCGCGAACTCGAGGAACCGATCACCGAGGGCGAACTCGAAGCCGCCGGCGCGAAGTCCGGCGAGACGCTCGAGGAACTCAGAGACGAGGGCGTCGATATCCGCTGGGTCGAGTCCGAGGTGTTGACGAACGGTGACGGACGGATCAGGGGGACGTTCTGTCACTACCGGGCCGAGAGCGAGGGCGCCGTCCGGGAGCACGCCGAACGAGCGGGGCTGCCCGCGACGCGGATCTATCGGCGGGGCGAACCGCTCGAGGGGGAGACGGACGACTGAACCCGACCGGTATTTGCGAGCGGCGAATCCCCAACCGAGGGTGGGTTTCGAGAGCCGGTCACCGACGGCCGTCACGGATAGCCAGCCGAAACGGGACTTCCCCACACTCTCAAACGGTATGTTGTTATATATTACACATTCATATCGGATACAGCCATCATTTAGATACTTGTCACCCCGTTATAGCTCCAAATGTTTAAGATGTATGTCGTGGTAAGGTAACACATGTCTAGATGCCGGATCTCCGGCGATCGACCGACGCTTCGAGTACGACGATCCGACTCGTCGCACGACGGTGGGACCGCATCCGCAGTAGGGTTCGAGCGGGGGATCGAAAGCGAGGGGAGTACCCTCTCGGAAAGGAACGTCGAACCCGGACGACGGGGGATCGACGGATGAGCGTCATCGCCTTCGTCAGTATCGCACACCCCGACCTGGCCCTGAGCCCGACGATCCGCGAGTATCCGAACGCGCGGATCGAGGTGCTGAGCAACTCGACGACCGATCCCGAGACCGGGATGTTCTTCTTCGTCATTCGCGGCGTCGACGAGACGGTCGACGACGCGCTCGCGGACGACCACACGGTCGCCGAGTGGACGCTCGTCGACGAGTGCGGATCGGACCGAATCTACCGCATTCGACACACCGCACGGGCGAAGCTGATCTCCAGCGAGACGATCGAACTCGGCGGCGTCCTGCTCGACTGTACGAGCAACGGTCGCGGGTGGGACGTCCGGGTCCACCTGCCGGACCGGGCGGCCCTCTCCGATCTCTGGGGGTACTGCGAGCGCCAAGGGGTCTCCTTCGAACTCCACCGGATGGCTCGCGCGGACGAGTGGATGAGCGGCGTCTCCGAGGAGCTCACCGACGAACAGTACGACGCGCTCATGGCCGCGTACGAGGAGGGGTACTTCGACGAACCGCGGGACGCCTCGCTCGAGGATCTCGCCGACCGACTGGACATCTCGCCCACCGCGGTGGGCGGGCGAATTCGGCGGGGGACCGAACAGCTGATCCGCGCGACGCTCGCTCGAGAGCGCTCTCGAGGCCGGGCGGCGCCCAGCGACGGGGCGACCGCCGGAGACGTGCGCTAACCGGGAGACGGGTGAGAAGCAGGGGGCGGGCGATCACACCACCGCGACGTGATCGTCTCGCGGTTCGTAGAGGGCGCCGGTCAGTCGAACCTCCCGGAGCGCATCGAGCGTCTCGCCGATCCCGTACCCCCGTCGGGCCATCGCGGCGGCGACGAGCCCGATCGGCACGCCGTCGTCGTAGTGGGCCTCGAGGTCGGCGACGACGCGCTCGAGGGCGTCCCCGTCCCCGTCCGCCGCGGACGCGGGATCGGCGTCCGGAGCGGGAAGGTCGACGTCGACGTCCGCTCGCAGCCACTCGATCTCGTGGCCCGTGTGTCGGCTGTGCCGTCGGTAGAACTCGATCAGTTCGTTGGCCGAGTCGGCCGTCCGCTCGACGTCGCAGGTCGGACAGGCGGCGGCGAACGACCGTGACTGCCGTTTCGACGCGGTCATGGCCGGTTCACGCCTCGTAGGCTTCCTGCGCGAGCAGGTGCAGCCGGTGGACGGTGTGCTCGTTCGGACCGAGCTGGGCCTGCGCGATGGCGCCGGACTCGAGCCCGCGCTGCTGTCGTTCCACGAGTTCGAAATCCTCCTCCTGGAGCTGGCGGCTCGTGCGGACGAACTCGGCCTCCTCCTCGCTCAGGTCCGGCTCCTCGAAGTAGTAGTCGGCGATCAGCTGGAAGCGACCCTCGTCGATCGGATCGATGATGTAGGTCCCGTACCCGTTCGCGGTTCCGTACATGTTGACCGTGAAGTTCGGCCAGAAGTAGTAGAACTTCGCCTCGTGCTCCTCGTGGATGCGCATCTCGTCGTCGACGTCCTCCTTGTGCTTGTAGTGGAGGATCCAGTGGTAGTCGTCGACCTCGAGTTCGGAGTCCATGAGCTCGAGTCCCGAGACCCAGTCCTGGTGGTTCGCCTGGCAGTGATCGCACTCGGAGTAGTTCCCGCCGAAGACCTTCCAGTTGCACTCGACCTCCGAGACGTACCGCCTGGCGAGCTGGTACTCCTCGAGCGGCAGGGCCTCGAGTTCGTCCTTCATCGACCCCGCCTGTTCGGCGAGGGACAGCGGCGGATCGTCGTGGAGGTTGACGAAGACGAACGGGCCGATCCGGTCGGTGTTGACCTCCATCAGCGCGTTTCGCTCGGTATCGAGTTCGGCCACGTCCTCGTCGTCCAGGTCGGGGTTCAGACGGGCGTCCTCGAAGCTCTGGGGGGTGCTCGAGAGGGTCCCGTCGAGGTCGTACGTCCAGAGGTGGTAGGGACAGCGGATCCGCCGTGCGTTTCCGGCATCGGTCATCGGGGTCTCCTCGACCATCGCCGATCCGCGGTGGGCGCAGACGTTGTAGTACGCCCGGACCTCGCCGTCGTGGTCGCGGACGACGATGAGCTCGCTGTCGCCGACGGTTCGGGTGAAGTGGTCGCCCGGCTCCGGCACGCAGTTTGCGTGTCCCGCGTAGATCCAGTACCGGCCGAATACCTTCTCCTTCTCCAGCTCGTGGACGTCCGGGTCGGTGAAGTAGCGCGCCGGAAGCGCGTTCGTCTCCTCGGTGATGTCCTCGCTGACGCGTTCGACCTCGTCGAGACCGTTGTTCCACCTCGTCATGCTGTATGGCATGGGATGGCGTAGCGCTCAATAAGGGTTGGTCGCAGGTAGTGAGGGCGTATAAGTGGGTTCAGACGGCGTCGACGCGGAGTACCTCGGGGGGCGGCCGTACTCCGCGAGGACGCCCTGAGATCGTCGAAATCGGTCGACGGCCGATCGAACCGCGGGCGGGTTCGATCGCCGCGCAACTTGAGTACCGCAGGTAACACGGGCGAAGGACCAAGGGGGCGGTTCCCGAACCCCTTCGAGATATGGACGGATCGGACGAACGGAACGAGCGATACGACGCGATCGTGATCGGCGTCGGCGGCATGGGGAGCGCGACGTGCTTCCACCTCGCGCGGCGCGGCGTCGACGTCCTTGGACTCGAGCGCTTCGACGTCCCGCACGCGAAGGGGTCGTCCCACGGCATCACCCGGATCATCCGCCGGGCGTACTACGAACACCCGTCGTACATCCCGCTTGTCGAACGGGCGTACGAACTCTGGGACGACCTCGCCGACCGGACGGGACGCGAGGTGATCCACCGAACCGGGTCCATCGACGCTGGCCCCGAGGACAACATCGTCTTCGAGGGGTCGCTCGAGTCGTGCGAGCGCTACGACATCCCCCACGAGGTGCTCACCAGCCGGGAGGTGACCGAGCGCTTTCCCGGCTACCGCCTGCCCGAGGACCACATGGCCGTCTACCAGCCCGACGGGGGGTTCGTCGTCCCGGAACAGGCGATCATCGCCCACGCGGAGGAGGCCCAGGCGGCCGGCGCCGAGATACGCGCTCGGGAGCGCGTCACCGACTGGACGGAGACGGCCGACGGCGGCGTCCGCGTCGAGACGGACGAGGGGACCTACGAGGCCGAGTCACTCGTCCTCGCCGCGGGCGCGTGGAACCACAAGTTCGCCGACGCGCTCGAGGGACTCGCGGTACCCGAGCGCCAGGTGCTCGCCTGGTTCCAGCCGGAGACGCCCGCGCGGTTCGAACCGGACCGGTTCCCCGTGTGGAACCTGAGCGTCCCGGAGGGCCGATTTTACGGGCTCCCGATCTACGACGTACCGGGGATGAAACTCGGCCGCTACCACCACCGCGACGAGCAGGTGGACCCGGACGACTACGAGACCGAGCCCCACCCCGCCGACGAGCGCGTGCTCCGCGAGTTCGCCGAGCGGTACTTCCCCGAGGGCGCCGGGCCGACGATGCGCCTCGCCACCTGCATGTTCACGAACTCCCCGGACGAACACTTTATCCTCGATACGCTCCCCGAGCACCCGCAGGTGGCCGTCGGCGCCGGCTTCTCCGGCCACGGCTTCAAGTTCGCGAGCGCGATCGGCGAGGTCCTCGCGGACCTCGCGCTCGAGGGGGAGTCGGACCACCCGATCGAGATGTTCTCCCTCGACCGGTTCGACGACGAGTAGGAGTCCCTCGACCGGTTCGACGACCGATCGCCGTCGAACCGAACGCTTTCGCCCGGACGTATATACGTCCCAGATTATCCACCCCGAAGGCTATGCGCGATCGCGGGTCACCAACCCATGATACATGAGTGCAGGTAACACGATACCCGACTCCGCGGGAACCGTGATCGTCGGCGCGGGCTGCGTCGGGTGCAGCGCGGCCTACCACTTGACTCGACTCGGCCGGGAGGACGTCGTGGTGGTCGATCGGGGCCCCCTGTACGAGACCGGCGGCTCCACCTCCCACGCCCCGGGACTCGTCTTCCAGACCGCGGGTTCCAGGATGATGACGCGCCTGGCGTCGTACACCCGCGACCTCTACGCCGACCTCGACGGGTTTCGCACCTGCGGCGGCGTCGAGGTGGCCTACACCGAGGACCGGTGGGACTACCTGAAGCGAAAGCGCGAACGGGGTCGCGCCTCCGGCCTCGAGGGGGGCGAACTCCTCTCGCCGGAGACGGTGGCCGAGCGGATCCCGCAGGTCGACGCTGAGACCGTCCTCGGCGGGTACTACCTGCCGACGGACGGCAAGGCCCACGCGGTCGACGTCTCGGCGACCATGGCCGAGCGCGCCCGCGAGCGAGGCGCCCGCTTCTTCGGCGAGACGACCGTGACCGACCTCGAGATCCGCGACGGGCGGATTCGGGCGGTCGTCACCGACCGGGGTCGCATCGAGGCCGACGAGGTCCTGGTCGCGACCAACATCTGGGGCCCGCTGTTCGGCGAGATGGTCGACGTCGACATTCCGCTCGTCCCCTGCGCCCACCAGTACCTCGTCACCGACGAACTCGAGGAACTGCGGGGGGCGAGCCGGGAGATCGAACAGCCGATCCTGCGCCACCAGGACTACTCGCTCTACTTCCGCCAGCACGGCGAGCGCTACGGGATCGGCTCGTACAATCACGAGCCGCTGCTCGTGGACCCGAAGGACATCTACGGCCCGGAGAAACTCGACGACCTGGGACTCGAGTACCCGTCGCTGCGCGAGTTCACCGAGGAGCACTTCTTCGAGAACACGCACCCCGACCACGGGAAGACGGCCTACGAGGCGGCCTGCGAACTCGTCCCGTCGCTGCGCGACGCCGAGTTCGAGGAGGGGATCAACGGGATGTTCTGCTTCACGCCCGACGGAAACCCGATCCTCGGCCCGACGGAGGAGATCGACGGCCTCTGGTGGGCGCTCGCCATCTGGGTCACCCAGTCCGGCGGGGCCGGTAGCGTGATCGCCCACTGGATGGAAGACGGCGTCCCCCGCCTCGACGGCGAGCGGATCGACGTCACGGGCGCCCACCTCTCGCGCTTCCAGCCCCACGCCGGATCGCGCGAGTACGCGTGGGGCCGGGGCGCCCAGCAGTACCGGGAGGTCTACCAGCTGATCCACCCCCGCGAGCAGCCGACGGGACAGCGCGGCCTCCGGCGGAGCCCGTTCTACGGGCGCCAGGCGGAACTCGGCGCCGAGTTCTACGACGCGGGCGGCTGGGAGGTGCCCCAGTGGTACGAGTCGAACGAGTCGCTGCTCGAGACGTACGACGTCCCCGACAGGCCGGACTGGCTCGCCCGCGGCTGGTCGAAGGCCCAGGGCGTCGAACACCTCGCCGTCCGCGACCGGGTCGCGATGGTCGACATGACGACCTACACCGGAATCGAGGTGACCGGCGACGGCGCGACCGCCCTCCTCCAGCGGGTCCTGACGAACGACGTCGACGTCTCGCCCGGGCGGATCCGCTACGCGGCGATGTGCAACGAGGACGGCGGAATCCTCGCGGACGTGACGGTCGCGCGCCTCGCCGACGACCGGTACGTGGTGTTTACGGGCGGGGGAAACTCCGCGACGCTGCACTCCCGCTGGATCCGCGAGCACGCGCCCGACGACGGTTCGGTGTCGGTGACGACGCACGACTCGAGCCGTTGCGGGATCGGCGTCTTCGGCCCCGAGTCGCGGAACGTGCTCGCGCCGCTCGTCGAGGCGGACCTCTCGAACGACGCGTTCCCGTTCTACACCGCTCGAGAGACGTACCTCGAGGGCGTTCCGGTCACGATGCTCCGGCTCTCCTACGCCGGCGAACTGGGATGGGAGGTGTACGCGCCGACGGAGTACGGCGCGAAGGTCTGGGAGGCGATCGAAGCCGCCGGCGAGGAGTACGGGATCGTCCCGATGGGCTGGGCAGCGCTCGAGTCGACGAGCCTCGAGAAGGGCTTCCGCTTGTGGGGGACCGATATCACTCCCGAGTACGACCCCTACGAGGCGGGGATCGGGTTCGCGGTGGACCTCGAGACGGACTTCGTGGGGAAGGAGGCGCTGCTCGAGGCGCGCGAATCGGGGATCGACCGCCGGATCGCGCCGATCACGCTCGACGAGCGGGGCGCGGTCGTCGACGCCGGCCACCCCGTCGTCGATCCGGACGACGGGTCGGTCCTCGGGGACGTCGTGCGCGCGGACTACGGCTACACGATCGACGCGGGCATCGCGTACGCCTACCTGCCGGCGGCGGACGCCGAGGCGGGCCGCCACGTCGAGATCGAGTACGAGGGCGAGCGTCACCCGGCGACCGTCCGAGAGGAACCGCTGTTCGATCCGGACCGGGAGCGGATGCTCCGGTGAGTCCGCGAAACGTGCACCGCAGCTGACGAATGCGAAGGTCGACGGAAACGCGAACCCAAGTACGATGACGAGGACGAGAATGACCGAGAGCCAGAACGTCGACGCCGTCTCGTTCGACGACATCGAGGCCGCCCGCGAGCGCCTCGACGACGAGACGGTCGTCAAGCGAACGCCGGTGGAGCGGAGCACGTCGCTCGACGCGATGACCGGCGGGGAGGTCCACCTGAAGATGGAACACCTCCAGTGGACGGGGTCGTTCAAGACCCGCGGCGCGTACAACAAGATCTCGCGGTGCCTCGAGGAGGGCGACGTCGGGCGCGTCGTGGCCGCGAGCGCGGGCAACCACGCCCAGGGGGTCGCTCTCGCGGCGACGACCCTCGGCGTCGACGCGACGATCGTCATGCCGAAGGGCGCGCCGCAGGCGAAGGTCGACGCGACCCGCGGCTACGGCGCGGACGTCGAACTCGTCGGCGCCGACTTTCGGGAGGCGATGGCCCACGCCCGGGGTCTCGTCGACGAGGAGACGGAGTTCGTCCACGCCTACGACGATCCCGACATCGTCGCCGGCCAGGGGACCTTGGGGATCGAGATGTACGAGGACCTTCCCGAGGTGGACACGGTCGTCGTTCCGATCGGCGGCGGCGGGCTCATCTCCGGGATCGCGACCGCGTTCGCCGAGCACTCGCCGGAGACGCGGATCGTCGGGGTGCAGGCGGCGGGCGCCGCGACCGTTCCCGACAGCCTCCGAAAGGGCGATCCCGTCTCGCTCGAGTCGGTGAACACGATCGCCGACGGCATCGCCACGGGCGGAATCTCCGATGTGACGCTCTCGCTGATCGAGGCGCACGTCGACGAGGTGGTGACCGTCACCGACGGCGAGATCGCCCGGGCGGTCCTGCTGTTGCTGGAGCGGGCCAAGCAGGTGGTCGAGGGGGCCGGAGCGGCCTCGGTGGCCGCGATCCTGAGCGACGAACTCGACGTCCGCGGCGAGACCGTGATGCCCCTCCTGAGCGGCGGCAACCTCGACATGACGATGTTGCAGACCGTCCTCGTTCACGCGCTGACCGACCGCGAACAGCTGTTGCGCCTGCGCGTCCGGATCACCGACCGCCCGGGGAAGATGGAGGAGGTGTCGGGGATCATCGCCGAACACGGCGCGAACATCCGGGCGGTTCAGCACGATCGGTCCGCGCCCGAACTGGACGTCGGCGAGGCGTACCTCGTGTTCCAGGTCGAGACCAGCGGGTCCTCCCAGTCGCGGGAGATCATCAGAACGGTCCGCGACCACGGGTACGAGGTGCGACACGTCAACGCGTGATACGCAGCCGTCCGCACAAGCGGCGGGCGACCGCGAAAGGTCCCGTGCGAACGACGTCAGTGGGTCGTCGTCCGAGTGCGGGTGACCAGTTCCCCCCCTCGTTTTCTCCGATGCTTCCCCGCTTCAACCCGGCTCTCACACGCTCGTAGTCGCCACCTCGGCGGCCCGTGACTCGATCCGTTTCGGCGGTCCAGGACTCGGCTCGACGGGTCACGGTCCGATTCGATTCGCGGTTCACGGCTGGACCGCGCTCGAGCGAACCGCACCCGTTCGGCCGGTCGTTTATAAGCGGCACAGTTGATTAAGATGAATCTTGATGGAGGAGGTTGTGGTTTCGTGCCATGACAGACGATGTCATTCACACTCAACCGGTTCGGGGGCGGAGCAACGCTTCTTGAACGGCGATCCCGGGCGGACGTCGGGGGACTCCGACTCCCGACGGCGGGGGGTGATCCGCGATGAGCGAAGGCGACTCGGGTGGGAAGTTCGGGACGTTCCTCGAGGAACTCGACTACACGGTCTTCGGGATCGGGTTCGTCGTGACCGCGGTGGTCGTCGCCGCGTTCCTGCTCCGACCCGACGCGGCGTTCGATCGCATGGAAGGGATCAACGGGTTCCTCTGGGAATCGCTCGGCTGGGCCTACCTCGTCTCCATGTTCCTGCTGGTGGCGTTCGTCATCTACCTGATCTTCGGCCCCTGGGGAAACATCAAACTCGGCGACGAGGACGCGGAACCGGAGTTCAGCTTCTTCTCGTACTTCGCGATGCTGTACTCCGCCGGGATCGCCGCCGGCATCGTCTTCTGGGGGCCGGCGGAGGCGATCTTCCACTACTCCACGCCTTCTCCCCTGTCGAACGCCGAAGCCGAATCGACGGTGGCCGCCGTCGACGCGCTCCAGTACACGTTCTTCCACTGGGGACTCTCGGCGTGGTCGGCGTACGTGATCGTGGCGATTCCGATCGCGTACTTCGCCTACCGGCGGGACGCGCCGATGCGGATCTCGACCATCATCGGCCCCATCGTCGGCTTCGACAACCTCGACGGCCCCTGGGCCAAACTCGTCGACGTCCTCGCGGTGTTCGCGACGATCGGCGGCATCGCGACCACGCTCGGACTGGTCGGCCGGCAGTTCCTCGTCGGCCTCGAGTACACCGGCGGCGTCTCCCTGGGGGACACCGGAACGGTCCTCGTCATCACCGGCCTGACGATCGCGTTCACCCTGTCCGTCGCGCTCGGGGTCGAGCGGGGCATCCTCCGGGTGTCGCTGTTCAACATGGGCCTGTTCGCGATCGTGACCGCGGCCGTGTTCATCCTCGGACCGACGGTCTACATCGTGACCGTCGGCACCCAGGCTCTCGGCGGGTACATCAACGAGTTCGTCACGATGAGCCTCTACCTCGGTGCCGGCGAGTCCGGCGGGGCCGGTGCCGACGGCGATTTCGTCGGCGCCTGGACGATCTTCTACTGGGCGTGGTGGTTCTCGTGGGCGCCGTTCGTCGGCCTCTTCATCGCACGCATCTCCCGCGGACGGACCGTCCGACAGGTCGCGACGACCGGCGTCCTCGCGTCGACGGCCGTTACCGTCCCCTGGTTCGCCACCATGGGCGGGACCTCGATCTACATGCAGGCGACCGGCCAGGCGGACATCCTGGGAACGCTCGAGTCGTGGGCCTACGACGAGGCGGTCGCGGGGTACCCCCTGTTCGAGGCGCTCCCCGCCGGCGAGTTGCTGACGATCCTCTTTCTCGTCCTGGTGACGACGTTCTTCGTCACGTCGGCGGACTCCTCGACGCTCGCGCTGGCGATGCTGACCACCGGCGGGAAGGACGAGCCGTCGACGATCAACCGCGTCATCTGGGGCGGGCTCATGGGCGCGCTCGCCTCGCTGCTGATGGTCGGCGGCGGGACGGAGGCCCTCCAGCAGGCGGCCATCATCGCGGGCGGCCCGTTCGCGATCGTCACCCTGATCGCCGCCGCGGTCATGATCTCGACGTTCGGCGGCAGGCGGTCGGTCTTCCTCGAGGAGCAGGAACAGGAGCAGGACTCCCACCCCGCCTCCTCGGGCGCCGTCGGTACGGAGGACGATTGACGCGTCGTCACCGACCGCTATCGCGTCCCCGCTTCGTCCGCGCACTCGGCCTTCCACACTCGGTCCGATTCTTCACGGAGGTCGCGAATCGAGCGCTCGCCCGCGGAAGCCGCGATCGAAAGACAGTTCCGACCGACAGCATCGACGTCGGTCGCGCGCCACGGCCGAGACGGGACGCCCCCGCTCGCGCGTCGGAATCCGACTTCGGCGGTGGCCGTCACCCGGCCGCCGCGGGCCCCGTCGCTCGCCCGGTCGTCACTCGAGGGTTCGTTCCCACTCCCGGGCCGTCTTCGACTCGCCGGTGATGCCGTCCGGTCCCTGGGAGGCGAGCAACACCGCGGCCTCGTCCATCGCGTCCGGACCGAGGATCTCAGCGCGCTCGCGATCCGGGAGGTGGTCCCAGAAGCCGGTGTCGACGCGTCCGCCGGGGTCGACGGCGTTGACGGTGATCCCGTCTTCCTCGAGTTCCATCGCCAGCGTCCGGGTCAGCCCCTCGAGGCCCCACTTGGAGGCGACGTAGGGCGACCAGCCGGCTGCGGCGCGCCGGCCGAGCCCCGACGAGACGTTGATGACGGTTCCCCTGCCCGCCTCACGCATGTGCGGAACGGCGGCCTTCGAACAGCGGTAGACGCCGGAGAGGTTGACGTCGAGGATCAGTTCCCAGTCGGCCTCGTCGACGTCGACCAGGTCCCGTCGCTCGTCGTAGAGGCTGAGCAGGCCGATCGCGGCGTTGTTGACGAGGCCGGTGAGCTCGCCGAAGGTCTCGACGGCGGCGTCAACCGCGGCCTCGACCTCGTCGCGCTCGGTGACGTCGGCCGGCGCGACGAGGACCTCGCCGGCTCCGGACGCGGCGTCGTTCGCGACCGCCTCGAGGTCGTCTCTGCTGCGGGCGACCAGAACGACGTTGGCGCCTTCCTCGGCGAACCTCGACGCCATCGACCGGCCGAGCCCTCGGCTCGCGCCGGTGACGATGATCGTTTCGTCGGTGAGTCGACTCATGGGTGAGCGTCGGGTTCGGACCGAGGACGCATAGTCGTGGGCGGTCGCGGCCGGTTTGAATGGGTCGATAACCTGCGACCAAGATACATGGTTCGCGTTTCCGATACCACCAGTATGCCAGACCCTCTCACGGAAACGGATCCGGCTGTTTCGGAAGCGATCGCGGGCGAGCGCGAGCGCCAGGAGTCCACGCTCGAGATGATCGCGAGCGAGAACCACGCGTCGGAGGCGGTGCTGGCCGCGCAGGGATCGGTCCTGACCAACAAGTACGCCGAGGGGTACCCCGGCGCCCGCTACTACGGCGGGTGCGAACACGTCGACGAGGTCGAACGGATCGCGATCGACCGCGCCAGTAGACTGTGGGGCGGCGACCACGTCAACGTCCAGCCCCACTCCGGGACGGGAGCGAACATGGGCGTCTACTTCGCCGTCCTCGAGCCCGGAGACCGGATCCTCTCGCTGGACCTGAGCCACGGCGGCCACCTGAGCCACGGCCACCACGTCAACTTCTCCGGACAGCTGTACGAGGTGGAATCCTACGAGGTCGACCCCGACACCGGCTACGTCGACTACGACGCCCTCGCCGCGCAGGCCGAGGCGTTCGATCCGGACCTGATCGTCAGCGGATCCTCCGCGTACCCGCGCGAATTCGAGTGGGAACGCATCGGCGAGATCGCGACGTCGGTGGACGCCTATCACCTCGCGGACATGGCCCACATCACGGGACTGGTGGCCGCGGGCGTCCACTCGAGTCCGGTCCCCCACGCCGATTTCGTCACCGGAAGCACCCACAAGACGATCCGCTCCGGCCGCGGCGGCGTGATCATCTGCGACGAGGCGCCCGCCGACGACGTCGACTCGGCGGTGTTCCCGGGCAGTCAGGGCGGTCCGCTGATGCACAACATCGCGGGGAAAGCGGTCGGGTTCGGCGAGGCCCTCGAACCCGAGTTCGGCGCCTACGCTCGCTCGACGGTCGAGAACGCGAAGGCGCTGGCCGACGCGTTTCGCGACCGCGGCCTGTCGCTCGTCTCCGGCGGGACCGACAAGCACCTCGTGCTCGTCGACCTTCGGGACTCCCACGTCGACCTGACCGGGAAGGAGGCCGAGGAGACGCTCGCCGAGACCGGGATCGTCGTCAACAAGAACACCGTCCCCGGCGAGACGCGCTCGCCGTTCGTCACGAGCGGCATCCGCGTTGGGACGCCCGCGCTGACGACGCGCGGCTTCGGCGTCGAGGAGACCGATCGCGTCGCCCACCTCCTCGTCGACGCCCTCGAGTCGCCCGACGACGACGCCGAACTCGAGCGGATCGCCGCCGACGTGGACGACCTCTGTGCGACGTATCCGGTGTACCGCGACGGGGGAAGCTAGGACGGGCGAGCGCGAAGACTGCGACGGCGGAGACGACGCCGCTCTCGAGGGGGATCCCGCCGCGGCCGTGACGCGCGACCGGCGACCGACGATCGTTTCACCGCGGGTCGCGAACCGACCGGTAGATGGACGCGAAGCGCCGGCTTCACCGCCACCAGGTCGTCGTCTACGCGCTCGCCGTTTTCCTCGCTGCCGGCCTCGGAGTCGGTCGGCCGACCGCGGCGACGGGGTTCGAGCGGTTTATCGACCCGGTGTTGGCCGTCCTCCTCTACGTCACCTTCCTCGAGATTCCGTTCGCCCGACTCCGCCGCGCGGTTCGCAACGGGCGGTTCGTCGCGGCGTCGCTGGGGATGAACTTCCTCGTCGTGCCCGTCGTCGTCTGGGGCCTCACCCGATTCCTCCCTCCGCGGTCCGCCGTTCTGGTCGGCGCGCTCATGGTCCTGCTGACGCCGTGTATCGACTACGTCATCACCTTCACCGAACTCGCCGGCGGCGACGCCGAACAGATCACCGCGACGACGCCGGCCCTGATGCTCGTCCAACTCCTGTTGCTCCCTGCGTACCTCTGGCTGTTCGTGGGGCCGGGGGTCGCCGACGCGATCGATCCGGGACCGTTCGTCGAGGCCTTCCTGACGTTGATCGCCTTCCCCCTGACGCTCGCGTGGCTCACCGAACTGTGGGCGGAGCGATCGCGGAGGGGCGACGCGTGGCAGGAGGCGATGGGGTGGCTCCCCGTTCCGACGACGGGCGCGACCCTGTTCGTCGTCGTCGCGTCGCAACTCCCTCGAGTGCGGGACTCGTTCGAGGAAATCGCGGCCGTCGTTCCGGTGTACGTGGCCTTCCTCGTCATCATGCCGGCGCTCGGACGACTCGCGGCGGGAGCCCTCCGGATGGACGTCGGCGAGAGTCGGGCGCTCGTGTTCACCTCCGTGACCCGTAACTCGCTGGTCGTCCTGCCGCTCGCGCTCGCCCTCCCCGAGGGGTATCGGCTGGCCCCCGCCGTCGTCGTGACGCAAACGCTCGTCGAACTGGTCGGGATGGTCGCGCTCACCCGCGTCGTGCCGACGTGGCTCGTCCCGGAGTCGTTCGGCTCCCGCTCTGGGGTCGCTCCAGCGGACGACGATTGAAGGAATCCGGACGGCGCTTCGACCGCGGACCGTCGTACCGACGACCGAACGATTATATCGGCGGTGTGCGTACCATAACCATGCTACCGCGCACCACGAGCACGCCGCTCGACGACGTCGAATTCCTCGCGCGGTCGGACCACCGCGTCACCGCGCTCGGCGCACTGGCCCGGCGTCCCCAGAGCCGAGCGGATCTCCTGGCGATGACCGGCGTCTCCCAGTCCACGATCGGACGGACGCTGCGCGCGTTCGAAGAGAGACGCTGGATCAGCAGGAACGGACAGTATTACGAGGCGACGCAACTGGGGGCGTTCGTCGCCGCGGGGATGCGAGACCTGATCGATCGCCTCGAGACCGAGCGAACGCTCCGCGACGTCTGGCGGTGGCTTCCGAACGAGGCCGACGGCTTCACCGTCGACGCGGTGGCCGACGCGGTCGTGACGGTCGCCGAGGCCGACGACCCGTACCGCCCGGTGACCCGATTCAGGTCCCTGCTTCGGGGAACGAACCGGTTCCGGTTCGTCGGATTCGACCTGGCCCTGCTCGATCTCTGCGCGGACGACCTCTGCGACCGAATCGTCGACGGCATGGACGCGGAGATCATCGATCCGCCGAGCGTCGTCGCCCACGTCCGTTCCACCTACCCGGAGCGGTTCGCCGCGGCCCTCGAGAGCGGTAACCTCACTGTTCGAGTCCACGACGACTTACCGGCTTACGGCGTCGGACGCTTCGACGACCGCATCGCGATCGCCGGCTACAACTCCGCCAGCGGGACGGTCGAGGTGCTGCTCGACACCGACGCACCCGACGCGCTCGAGTGGGTCGAATCGATCTACGTGACGTACCGCCGCGAAGTTCCGACGGTCGCCCTCGAGTCCGACCGCGAAACGACGTCGTGGGCGCCGGGAGCGTAGTCGACGGTCCGTCGACGGGTGCGTGCGCCGAGCGCACCGTCGTCCACGGGAGCCGACCTCGGCGAGGAACGCTGGCGGGGCGCGGATGGTACACCTCGAGAAAGTATCACCTTTCAGCGTCTGCAAAGCGGTCACGGGGTGGGCGAATATCACCAGATACCTCCATGTTCGACTCTCTCGTAGTCTCTGCTCGAGGTCAAGCGGATGACCCGAAGGCAGACGTCACAAAGCGCAGACAGCTCCACGGCTTCTGTACGACGTTCGAAGGAGGACTGAAACACGATGTCAGTACGAAACGGGGTAGACGTAGAACAGCTCGGCGAAGCAGTTGAAGCGATCACTGAAGAACCGGAGAACGGGCGATTCAGGTTCCGGGCGGAAACCGAATGGACCGACGCGCTCCAGTGTGTCACGTCGATCGACGACTTCGACCAGGCCGGGGAACGAATCCACACGCAGGAGTTCAGGATCGAAGGCGACGAACCGGAGCAGATCCTCGGAAAGCGGACGGGTCCAAACGCGGTCGAGCTCCTGCTCGCCGCCCTCGGGTCGTGTCTGAGCGTCGGTTACGCGGCGAACGCCGCCGCGATGGACATCGAACTCGACGAACTTCGGTTCGAAATGGAAGGCGACGTCGACCTCAGGGGGTTCCTCGGCATCTCCGATGACGTCCGCGCCGGGTACGACACCGTGACCTGCACCGCGTACATCGACGCGGATGCGTCCGAGGAGGAACTCGCCGAACTCCGGGAGCGAGTCGAAAAGACGTCACCGTTGATGGATATCATCGCAAACGATGTCGCGCTCGAGACGAACGTGGTGGTCGGCTAACGAGGTGACCGAGAATGGCAACGTCACTCGACGTCGAACGGCTCGAACGCGAAGTCAAGGGCGTGTACCGGGCCGTCGCCGAGACTCCCGGCGAGGAGTACCACTTCGAGATGGGGCGCGAACTGGCCGAGCGACTCGGCTATCCGGAGGCGGATCTCGATCGAGTCCCCGCCGACGCCGTCGAATCCTTCGCCGGGGTGGGGTACCACTTCGATCTCGCCGCCCTCGAGGATGACGACGACGTCCTGGACCTCGGCAGCGGATCGGGGATGGACGTCTTCGTCGCGGCGCTCTCCGTCGAGGACGCCGGGAGCGTGACCGGCCTCGACATGACCGACGAGCAACTGGCGAACGCGCGACGGCTTCGGGACGAGGCCGAACTCGAACGCGTGTCGCTCGAGAAGGGGTACATCGAGGACCTCCCGTTCGAGGACGAGTCGTTCGATGTCGTCGTCTCGAACGGCGTGATCAACCTCTCCGCCGAGAAGGAGCGCGTCTTCGCGGAGACCCGCCGGGTACTCAGACCCGGCGGGCGACTGGCGCTCTCGGACATCATCAGCGAGACGGAGATGCCCGACAGCATCAAGACTAACGCGGATCTCTGGGCGGCGTGCATCGGCGGCGCCGAACAGATCAACGCCTACACGTCGATGATCGAAACCGCCGGCTTCGACGTCCTCGAGGTCAGGGAGAACCCCCAGTACGAGTTCGTCTCCGAGCAGGCCCAGGGGGCGTGCCAGAAGTACGGCGTGAAGAGCGTCTCTCTCGGCGCTCGCAAGCGGTAATCCTTTTTGTCGCGTATCCGACTGTATCGGACGCGAGCGATCGTCGAATGCCCGCCACCTTACTTCAGGCGCTTTCGTACACGATGTTGGCGGTCGTCGCCGCGCTCGTCGGGGGCCTCGTGGCCGTCTACCGAACGCCGGGCCCGCAGATGGAGAGTAACGTCCAGCACTTCGCGGCCGGCGTCGTGTTCGCCGCCGTCGCCGCCGAACTCCTTCCGGACGTTCACACGCGGGCTCCGACCGTGGTCGTCGTCGGGTTCGCGATCGGCGTTCTCGTGATGCTCGGCATCCACCGACTCAGCACGTACGTCGAAAAGCGGGGCATCGGCGGAAAGCTGGCGGGCGCTGCGAGCCTGCTGATCACCGTGAGCATCGACATGGTGATCGACGGCGTCCTGATCGGCGTGACGTTCTTGACGGAGGCGGCCACGGGGATCCTCATCGCGGTGGCGCTCGCGATCGAGGTCCTCTTTCTCGGCGTGACCGGGGTCGTCGCGCTCCCGACGGAGACGAGCACGCCGAAGAAACTCGCCGTCCCCGCCGGGTTCGGGGTCCTACTGCTGAGCGGCGTGACCGCCGGCGTACTCCTGTTCGACGGCGTTTCGGGCGCGCCGATCGCGCTCGTGCTCGCGTTCGGGTCGGCGGCCCTCCTCTATCTGGTGACCGAGGAACTCCTCGTCAAGGCCCAGAAGGTGCCGGAAACGCCGACGTCGACGACGCTGTTCTTCGTCGGGTTTCTCCTCATCTTCCTCCTGGACATGCTCCACTGAGCCCGGTGACGGTCGAAGTACGGGGTTGGCGGTATCCGGGACCCGAAAACGCTGTCGTCGCCGAGATGCTGGGCGCTCGTGCAACGGCCCAGTCGTAACGGATATCGGATGGAGAGGCCTTCGAGGGTCAGTTACTGTCCGCGCTTAGCGTATTGTCGCCGACGGCCTGGAGCGCGGCGGAGGGTTTCGGCCACGCGCCAACCAGAATAGCGACCGCGAACGTGATCAGCGGAAGGGTCCCGAACTCGAGCCACGGTCGTCCGTGGGCGTTCCCGGGACGCGTATTGAACCGCCAGCCGACGACCCCCAAACGTTTATCCGGCGTGAAACACGACTCCCGCACAGGTCAGGTGAACTCGGACCGGTTACCGGGAGTAGTCCGCGAACCGCATCCGCTGCTGTCGTTACACGATACGCATCCACAATGGCATCCACCGACGCCGGGGAACCCCCCGCTGATCGAATCGTGGAGAGAACCGTCCGCGCTCCGCGGGTCGAAACGGTACGGGCGTCCGTTCGACGGTCGCTGACGACCGCTCGGTCGATGATCGGTCGGTACGATCCGCGGTAGTCGAGCGCGTCCGAGAGGCGAGCGATACGACCCGACGGCGGCGACCGATCCACGTCCTTTACTGTGATGGACGGTCGGACGAGCACCTGGTCGTATCGGAGGGACTGTTCGTAATCGGCCCGACGCGCTGGAACTTGCCAACCTGTCACCGACGACGGCACCCTCGAAGGAGCGGACGACCGTCGGAAATCGGAGACGAACGCGTCTAGCGCGTCGAATCGACTCGTTCGTCGAGCGGCGCCGAATCGTTCCTGACGGAGGCGTACACGCGTTCGGCCCACTCGCGTGCGATCGGTTCGTCGGTATCGACGAACACCCCCATGAGTCCCGTCGCCTCGTCGTACCCTCCGATCCCGACGCGGTCGTCGAAAATCGCGAGTCCGTACGGGAGATTCCCGCGCGTCCTGAGGGTGAGGTGGCCGGCCTCGATCGCCCTCCGAGCGCGCTCGGGGTACGTCTCGAAGAGCGTCTCGACGATACCGGGGAGGTAGATGATCTCCGTGTCGGTTTCCTCGAACAGTTGGTGGTGGAACTCGCCCACGGAGAGCGGCGCCATGTGGGTCGTGTTGAACCCGCGGAGCGTCTCCGACTCCCGAACGAGTGCCAGGAACCGCTCGACGGGGCGGAAGGGGTCGTCCGGTTCCGCGACGGTGACCCTCGCGTCCACGAACGGCTCGAGGACGAAGTCCCGGTGATCGTCACAGACCGCCTCGAGGAGGGGCGTCAGTCTGTGTGCGGTGCGCACGTTCGCCTCGAACCGGAGTATCTCCTCCGCGACGGCCGCGCCGCGCCAGGTCAGCCGGAATCTGCCGTCGACCTTCTCGACGAGTTCGCGCTCGTCGAGCCACGCTACGTATCGGTGGCTCGTGGCTCGCGAGATCTCGAGTCGGTCTTCGATCTCCCTCCGGTCGAGCGGTCCCTCCAGTAGTGCCTCGAGGACGGGGCCGTGCCGGACGATGTCGCCGAGGAGGTCCGTGTCGACGCGGTCGCCCGCGGCCTCCAGGCGCTCGCCGAGGTAGCGGCGGTTCCGTTCGTTCTCCAGGATCGCCTCCAGGACCGGCGAGCCGGGCGGCGGACGGTCATCGTTCGGTCGGTCGTCTCGATCGGTGGTCCCGAATCGGTCGTCTCGATCTGGCGCCATGTGCCTCCCTCACTAGAGGGAGGTCCGCACGGATAGTAATCCTATCTCCCACGCGCGTTGAAACCCGTCTCACCGCCTGAAACGGTTTTCTCTCGGCCGAACGCCGCTCGATAGGTGAGGTCAACACCCGAGCCGTCGTTCGGTTTGACATGGAACGACGTACCATCGCCGCCGAGCGGATCGAACGGTTCGAAGCCGGGTTCCACGGCGACCTGATTCGCCCCGGGGACCCCGACTACGACGACGCGCGCGCGGTGTGGAACGGAATGATCGACAGGCGTCCGGCCCTGATCGCTCGGTGTCGAGGCGTGGCCGACGTGGTCGGCGCGGTGAACTTCGCGCGCGAGAACGAACTCCTCGTCGCAATACGTGGCGGCGGCCACAACGTCGCCGGGACCGCCGTCTGCGACGACGGACTCGTCATCGACCTCTCCGAGATGCGGAGCGTCCGGGTGGACCCAGGCGCCCGAACGGCGCGGGTCGAAGCCGGTGCCACGTGGGCGGACGTGGACCACGAAACGCAGGCGTTCGGGCTGGCGACGCCGGGTGGTGCCGTCTCGGAAACGGGCGTGGCGGGACTCGCGCTCGGCGGCGGGCTGGGCCACCTTCGGTGCGAGTACGGCCTCACCTGCGACAACCTCGCGTCCGTCGACCTGGTCACGGCGGACGGCGACTACCTGACCGCCAGCGCGGACGAGCACGAGGACCTCTTCTGGGGGCTTCGCGGCGGTGGCGGCAACTTCGGCGTCGTCACCGACTTCGAGTTCGACCTCCACCCCGTCGGGCCCGAGGTGGCGACGTGTCTGGTGTTCTACCCGGGGGATCGGACGGCCGAGATACTCCGGTCCTACCGCGAGTACGTCGCGTCCGCGCCCGACGAAGTCAGCACGCTCGCCCTGTCGGGCGTGCTGCCCGACGAGGAGCTCTTCGCGGGGGGCGCGGTCGACGAACCCAAGATAGCGATAGCCGGCTGTTACGCGGGATCGATAGCCGATGGCGAGCGCGCACTGGCACCCCTGCGAGAATTCGACGAACCGATCGCCGACGGTAGCGGGCCGATGCCGTACGTGGAGTTCCAGCGACTCTTCGACGAGGAGTACCCCGACGGGATGCGCTACTACTGGAAGTCGCTGTACCTCGACGGCCTGCCGGCGTCCGCCATCGATCGCATCGCCTACTGGGCCGAGGCGGCCCCCTCGCCGCTCTCGACGGTCGACGTCTGGCAGTTAGGCGGCGCGATCGAGCGGGTCGACGCCGAGGACAGCGCGTTCGCGGGACGACACGCACCCTTCCTGCTCGGCGTCGAGGCCAACTGGGAGCGTCCGGAGAACGACGACGACAACGTCCGGTGGGTGCGCGACTGTCTCGAGGACCTGCGCCAGTTCTCGGACGGTTCGGTCTACCTGAACTTCCCGGGATTCCTCGAGGGGGGCGAGGACGTGATGCGAACCACGTTCGGGTCGACGTACGACCGACTGGTCGCGCTGAAAGACGAGTACGATCCGACGAACCTCTTCAGTCTCAACCAGAACGTCGTCCCGTCCGGGGCCGCACGAACCGACGGCGGGGGCGGGACCGATGCGTGACCTCGAGCGCGAAACGGGAGGAGTCCCACGGCGACCGCCGATCGCGAGCGTCGTGCTCGCGGTTTCGCTCGGCGTTCTCCTGGTCGCTGCTGCGGTTCCCGTCGTCCACCGTCCGCTTCCAGTACCGAGCGGAACCCTCCCCGCGCTGGCGATCGTCGGCGTCGTTCTCGCCGAGTCGCTCGCGCTGTACGTCGGGTACGGCGCGCTCGCGGCACTCCTCGAGCCGTCGATTCGTGAGCTCCTCGGTGGTGACTCCGCGTGACGCTCCTCGGGTTGAGCCTCGTAACGATCGCCCTCTTCGTCGGGTTCGGCCTGGTGGTCGGCGTGCTGTTCGGCTTCTTCGGGATGGGTGGATCGTTCCTCGTCACGCCGGCGCTGCTCGTCCTCGGCTACCCGGCAACGGTGGCGGTCGGAAGCGGACTCGCCTTCGTGTTCGGGACGAGCGTCGTGGGCGCGCTCAGACACCGCACGCACGGTCAGATCGACTACACGCTCGCCGCGTCGCTGACGGTGTCGATGACCGTCGGGATCGAAGTCGGAAGACGAGCGGTCGTGGTACTGGACGCGTTCGGGTCGGCCGACCTGGTAATCGGCGTCGCGTACGTCGTCCTCCTCGCCCTCGTCGGCCTGTTCACCCTGCGCGATGCACGCCGCGAGAGCGACGCACGTTCCAGCGTCGATCTCGCCGATCGCGTCCGCGCGTTTGCGTGTCCTCCGATGGTGACGGTGGCCGGCGGCGTCAGGGTGTCGGTCTGGGTTATCCTGGCTCTCGGTGGAGCCGTCGGAACGCTCTCCGGACTTCTCGGCGTCGGTGGCGGATTCCTGTTACTGCCCGCGATGCTGTACGGACTCGGGGTACCCGCCGGCGTCGCCGTCGGAACCGACGTCCTTCAGATCACCGTGTCCGGTGCGTTCGGCACGTTCGTCTACGCGCGTCTCGGCGCGGTTTCCCTCCCCGTCGTCGGTTCGCTGCTCGTGGGAAGCGCGTTCGGCGCTCGCATCGGTGCGGGAGCGTCGACGCTCGTCGAGGAGGACGAGCTCAAGGAGTACTTCGCGGCGGTGCTGCTCGCAGGGAGCCTCGCCGTGGCCCTGGAAACCCTGAGTACGCTGTTCGGCGTTGCTGCGCTCAACACAGCGAGCGTCGTTCTCGTCTTTGGCGCGGCGACCGCAGTGAGCGCCGCGATAGTACGTGCTGCCATCGGACGCGTACGCGCCTCGGCGTCACGAACGCCGAACGCGTTGCGCGCAGAGTGAGTGGACCGAGAGCGGGTAACGAGCGCAAACGCGCCGTCGCCGACGGAAAAGACACGGAGCACCTCGATGGCGGTGTCACGTCGCCCGGTCGTCAGACCTCCGTGTCGTCCACCGCAGTGGAACTCGAGGCTGCAGCGGTGACCTCGGCCCCTGAATCGATCGCGAGGAGGAATCGAACCATCAACCAGAGACCCAGCGCGGTCAACCCACCGAAGATGATGATCTGGGGGTACGGAACCGCCTCCCCGTCGCGAATCATGTAGAACGCCATCGCCAGCACCGCTCCGCCGAGTGTGACTATTTTTGCGAGCAAGACGCCGGTGAACGCGTACCCCCACGCACGGTCGTTCCAGAGCCAGTACGCCGACAGGACGAACGCCGGCACGATGATCCCGAGGTCGAGAGAGTAGATGACGCTCACCGGAAGCCCAGCCTCCTCGATACTCGGTGGCGTCGTTCCCGCGAGAATCGCGGGGAGAATCTCGGAGAACCAGAGAACGCCGACGAGAACGGCCAGCAGGAGCTGGAAACCGACGTACGGTCGGACGGAGGTCTCACCTACCGAGCGTTTGAGTGCGTCAGCGTCGAGCCGAATCATCCCGCCGACGAACGTAAACAGCGTCAGCCACAGCAGCGTCGTATAGACGAGGTACAGTTCGTTGAACGCAGTCATGAACGCGTACGAAGCGTACGTGTACAGCAGATAGCCGGTCACCCCCAACCACACGACGTATGCGTTCAGCGAGCCGCGAGTCGCGTAAACCAACGCAACGGCGAGTGCAGGGACGGCAACGGTGAGCGTGAAGAGATCCTGGCCGTAGATCTGTGGGAGCAGAACCGGTGCGTCACGATAAAAACCGGGGACGAACAGACCGATACCGGTCGCAACGAGGGTCAGAACGAGCGTCAGAAGCGATGCGAGTACGTACGGGCGCGGAAGCGACTGACGTCTCATGTGAACTTTCTCTTGGTAGCAGCCCGTAAGACCGTTCCGTGTCAACGTGTACGAGAGAACCCCCGCCTACAGACGACGGTATCGGGGAACGGGCTCGGTGTGTCGGTCAATACGCGATAGTAGGACCGTCGAGTCCCAACTCCCAGCAGTGTGAATTCGGCGGAAAGGAGGTTAAAATCCGCGTCTTCGGAATCCCGCAGAGACGTCCATTCAATCCAGTTCTCTTACCACTCTTGCCGGATTCCCGCGGACGACGACCCCGTCTGGAACGTCCTCGGTGACGACTGACCCGGACGCGACGACGGCGTTTTCGCCGACCGTCACGCCGGGATTGAGGACCGCTCGGCCGCCGATCCAGACGTTATCGCCGACCGTCACCGGTTTGCCGTACTCCAGCCCGTCGATTCGTTCGGTCGCATCGAGCGGATGCGTTGCCGTATAAATGTGGACGCCCGGTGCGATCTGGCAGTTCTGCCCGATCTCCACCCGACACACGTCCAAGACGACGCAACGGAAGTTGGCGTAGAAGTTCTCACCGACGTGGATGTTGTATCCATAGTCACAGCGAAACGGCGGTTCGATCTCGCAATCTTCGCCGCAAGAGCCGAGCAGTTCCGCTACCAATTCCCGCCGGTCGGTTTGGTCGCGGACCGGCGTGCGATTGTAGCGTTCCGTCAGGTCACGTGCGCGTTCCCGTTCGGCCACAAGTTCGGGGTCGTCTGCGTCGTACAGCTCCCCGTTCAGCATTTTCTCTTTTTCACTAGCCATGGAGATCATGGTTTGGCCGTCCGGGTTATATTCTCCGTCACTTCCTCGATGGCCAGTTTATCCGCTCTTTTTCAGCACACGTACACTGCATCGAAACAGGGACCCGAGACGACCTCACAGTTCGACCGGTAATTGGAGATCCGGATCGGCCTCGATGATCGCGGAGAGCAGCGGTCGCAACTGGTCGAACCGCTCCGTCGGTACTACGTGTTGGCGCTCTGGATCGTATTCGATAACCCCTGCCGACTCTAACTTCGGGATGTGATCGTGAGACAACGCGATGCGAATCTCCGCTAGTAACTCCTCTGAAACCTCCGTAACTGGCGTTCGATGATTGTACTTCAGTATCGCCTTTGAGAGATCGTTCACCGTTAACGAACGGTGTTCTTCCGCGAGTACCGCGCACACGATTCGACGGTGTTGGTCCCGACAGAGGTCGAGTACTGCGTCGAATTCGGTGGAGTCCCCTGCTCATTACGCCCACCGTAGGTAGCCAACCCGGTTGACCCTGTATTTTTAATACCCAAGCCCTTTTTAAGCAGCTATCGAGGGGGAGTCGTGACGTCGGTCAGCGTATTCCCGAGGATCTGTTTGATCCCGCGCCGGAGACGAGAGGCGACGGCTTGCTCTGTGATCCCGAGGTCGGCGCCAATGTCTTCCATCGTCACCTCACGCGGAGATTCAAAGTAGCCGCGGTCGTAGGCGAGCACCAGCGCCTCCTGCTGCTTCTCGGTTAACGCCGCCTCGGTCGTCTCGACCGGCGTGAGCGCGTGTAACTCCGTCAGCGTGATCGGGATGTCCAGCTCTCGACAGCGAGACTGAAAGGCCGCGATGTCGCTTCGATCGTCCCCGCGGATCTCGAACGTCCATCGCTCGTTCGTCCCGACGGCTTCGATAAGTGCGATACTCGTCTCCGTCAGCGTTGTCAGAACGTCGTCGTAACCTACCGCCCACTCCACGCGCAGCAGATACTCGTCCTGGACGGAGTCGACGAATTCGATCCGTTCCACACCCGGATGCTCGGTGAACGCACCCTCGATGTCGTCCACGGCAATCCCTCGAACCCAGAAATACGGGATCACCACGTCGCGCGCGGGGATGATTCGCTCCAGTTCGACCGTCACCCCCGGCAGTTGTTCGAATATGGTTCCAAGAGGGAACTGCTCGGACGGTACTATGAAGGTTGCCTCGGTAGCCATTGGCCGAACTATGGCGTTCTGGCCGTAAAAACCCACAACGAGGCAGCGCAGGCGAGACACGAACCGCCGATATGGTTCAGGTCCCACATTTCGTTACGGTGCGGTAGCCACCTATCGTTCGTCTCAGCAGACATTTTCGACGACGAGGTGACCAGTGTCTCGTATACTCGTCGGCGGGTTCCCGTCGTACTGGCGCTCGACGTGGACCGGGTCCTTTGAGTCGCCAGAGAGGGTCGAATTTGTGGGGGCCACAACCGAGTCACTCAGATGCACTTCACACGCTGCCACGTGTGAGTGCGGGTGCATTCGCAGGGGTCGCCGGCTACACTCTCGAGGGTATCACGGTCGTGTCGATGGTGCGAAAAACGCGAGACAAACCGCTCAGAAAGGTGTGACCCCGCCGTATACCGGATAAGTGCGTGGCATCCTCCATCTCAGTGGGACAATCTTATAGGGTCACCCCAAGTAAAGGCGCTAATGAGTCAACCCGGTGAGCCAAGCAGTAAGCTCGATGTTCTAAGTCTCGATAGCGGGCTTGAAGCGCTTCGCCAGAGCCGAGAGTTTCGTGGACCGGTCGAACCGCTCGACAACCACGACCACTGCAATGACCATTTTGCACTCGTCTACGAAACCAAAGACGAGCTCTTCTCGTCTGCGATTCCGTTCGTCCGTCAGGGGCTCGAGCGGGGCGAGAAGTGCATGTACGTCATCGACGAAAGTACGAAAGAAGAGCTAGAGGCGGCGATGGGGGCGAGTGGGATCGACGTCGATGCCGCCCTCGAATCCGGCGCGCTGGTGTTCAAAACCATTCAGGAGACGTATCTCGAAGGCGGTTACTTCGACACCAACGAAATGATGGGGACGTACGCCGACGCAATCACGGAGGCCACCCGGGAGTTCGAGGCGTTCCGACTCGTCGCCGAGACGTCCTGGATCGTCGACGATAACCTGACGATCGAGGAGTTCATGGAGTACGAAAGTAGGGTGAACGACATCTTCGAGGGTGAGGATGCGATCGCCCTCTGTGTCTACAACCGCGAGAAGTTTCCGTCGGAGGGAATCTGCGATGTCGTACGGGTCCATCCCCACCTCATTCACGACAACACAGTCTGTCACAACTTCTACTACACGCCGCCAGAGGAGTTCTGCGGACCTGCTCGACCGGATCATGAAGTTGACAGAATGCTAGGGACGCTAAAGGAGCGCACCGAAGCGAAAACGGAACTTTCGGAGCACAAACGCTTCCTCCGGGAACTAAACGAGATCACGGGCAGTCCGAACCTCTCCTTCGAGGAGAAACTCGACGCGGTGTTCGAGCTCGGGTGCGAGTGGTTCGATCTCGAACTGGGCGCCCTCAACCAGGTCGACCCAGAGAATGATCGGTTGTGCGTCGAATACATCAGCGGTGAGCACGAGTATTACAAACCCGGCGCTGAGTTCCCCCTGTCACAAACGTACTGTATCGCCGCCGCAGACATTAAAAAGGCCGCCAGCGTCTCAGACCCCACCGAAGAGGGCTACGACGACCTCGCCGTCTACGAGGAGTTCGGAGTCGAGACGTACCTGGGGACCTACATCCCGGTCGAGGACGGCGTTGACAGAACGTTCGCCTTCATCGGCCCCGACTCGCGAACGGAACCGTTCTCCGATGACGACCATGCGTATCTCGAACTGATGGGCCAGTGGGTGAAGTACGAACTCGACCAGCAGCAGTACCAGCAGGATCTCGAAGAGACGGTCTCGAAACTTCAGCAATCGAACGACCGGCTGAAACAGTTCGCGTACGCGGCCTCACACGACCTGCAAGAGCCGCTCCGAATGGTCTCGAGCTATTTGCAACTTCTCGAGAACCGATACAGGGACGACCTCGACGAGCAGGCACAGGAGTACATCGACTTCGCCGTCGACGGCGCCGACAGGATGCGGGCGATGGTTAGCGACCTCCTCTCATTTTCGCGAGTCGAACGAGCCGACGGTGAATTCGAACTCGTCGAGTGTGACGTCGTTCTCGGGCAGGTAGTAGATGATCTCCAAATGAAAATTGAAGAGAACGACGCCGAGATCATCGTGGAGTCGCTCCCGACGGTCCCGGCCGATCGCGAACAACTCGAGCAACTATTCACCAACCTCGTCTCGAACGCTATCAAGTACAACGACAGCGATCCACCGCAGGTGGAAATCGATGCCGAGGAACGACCCGAGTGTTGGGAATTCACGGTCGCCGACAACGGAATCGGGATCGATCCCGACAAGACCGATCGAATCTTCGAAGTCTTCAAGCGACTCCATCACGACGACGAGTATCAGGGAACTGGCATCGGACTTTCGTTGTGCCAGGAGATCGCCGAACACCACGATGGGAAGATCTGGGTCGAGTCCGAGCCCGGGGCAGGATCAACGTTCCACGTTACGCTCCCGAAATCAGCGACGGACTGACGGGGGGTGGAAGGCACCATGGAGGAGATGGATATTCTGGTGGTCGAGGATAATCACGGCGATATTCGCCTGATTGAGCAGGTGTTCGAAGAGAGGGATATCCCGGGAACTTTGCATTCAGTGCAGACCGGAGAAGAAGCACTCAATTGGCTCTCCCGGAGTGATGAATTCGCAGAAGCACCTCGGCCCGAACTCGTCCTCCTGGATTTGAACTTGCCAGCCACTAGCGGACAGACCGTGCTTGAAGAAATCAAGTCCGCCCCGAGCCTGAAGCGGATTCCGGTGATCGTCCTGACCGGTTCCGAGTCTGAAGACGACCTGATCGAGGCGTACGAGGCGTGCGCTAACGCGTGTTTGCGGAAACCCGTCGATCCGGACGAGTTCGCAAACCGAATTCAGGCAGTCGTGGAGTTTTGGCAATCCATCGCGATCCTTCCACCCGTTCCTGAAGGTTGAGAGTACGAGTGACTGGAGAACTCGGGCTTTTTCGAGTCCCTGAAACACATCCGCTGTTGACCGATGAGGACAAGACCGTGAGAGAAGGGTTTAGTACTCCAGGCCCGTTTACGGCGATAACGTGTCCTCGTCGTCAGAGGCGGAGTCGGAGCTTCAGGACCGAATCCGCCAGCAAGAGGTCGTTGCTAACCTCGGCCAACAGGCCCTCGAGGGTGACGACCTCGACCAGTTGATGCACGATGCATCTGCTGCTGTTGCCGAGACGTTGGATACCGAATACTGTAAGGTGCTCGAGGTACTGCCAGGTGGTGACGAGGTCCTTCTTCGAGAGGGTGTCGGCTGGCACGACGGGTTGGTCGGAAACGCAACCGTTTCCACGGATCTGGACTCGCAGGCGGGCTACACGCTCGTCTCCGAAGCGCCGATCTCCGTCGACGATCTCCGAACCGAATCTCGGTTCTCCGGCCCAGATCTACTCATCGATCACGGCGTCATCAGTGGGATCAGTGTCAGTATCGGATCGGTAGAAGACCCGTGGGGCGTGCTCGGAACCCACACGACAGAGCAGCGCGAGTTCACCGAACACGATGCGACGTTTGTCAAGAACGTCGCGAACATTCTCGCGGAGGCGATCGAAAACGAGGAGACGAAACAGAAACTTCGCGAGGAAATCGTCGAGCGTGAGAACCGCGAACGCGAGTTAGCGCGGTTCAAACGGGCGGTCGAAGCGTCCGGCCACGCCATCTACATGACCGACACCGACGGGCAGATCACCTACGTTAATTCCGCATTCGAAGAGATCACGGGATACTCGGTGGACGAGGCGATCGGACGGACGCCGCACATCCTTCAATCCGGAGAACACGACGAAGAGTACTATCGAAAACTCTGGCAGACGGTTTTGGCTGGTGAAGTCTGGGAAGAAGAGATCGTCGACCGCCGAAAGTGCGGCGACCGATATTTTGCCGAGCAGACGATCGCACCGGTGACAGACGAGAACGGTGAGCTCGACCGGTTTATCGCCGTTCACACGGATGTCACCGAACGCAAAGAGCGCGAACGAGCGCTCGAAGCATCCAACGAACGACTCGAGCAGTTCGCCTACGCGGCCTCCCACGACCTCCAAGAACCACTTCGGATGGTGTCGAGCTACCTGACCTTGATCGAAAGGCGATACGGAGATGTCCTCGACAAAGACGGCCAAGAGTTCCTCGAGTTCGCTGTCAACGGCGCCGACCGGATGCGCGAGATGATCGAGGGGTTGCTCCAGTATTCCCGCATCGAGATGGAAGGAAAGCCGCTCAAGCCGGTCGATCTGAACGAGATACTCGAAGATGCCAAGGAGGATCTCAAAATACAGATCGAAGAGACGAACGCCGAGATTACCGCGGAGACGTTACCGAGGGTAGAAGGCGACGCCGGTCAACTCCGACAAGTCTTCCAGAACCTCTTGAGTAACGCAATCGAGTACAGCGGCGATGAATCGCCGCGAATCGACGTTTCCGCCGAACGTGAACGTGATGAGTGGATTATTTCGGTTCGTGACGGAGGAATTGGGATCGACCCGGCTAGCACCGACCGTATCTTCGAAGTCTTCCAGCGACTGCATACGCACGAAGAACACCCTGGCACCGGTATTGGACTCGCGCTCTGCGAGCGGATTGTCGAGCGTCACGGCGGGGAAATCTGGGTCGACTCCGAACCTGGCGAGGGATCGACGTTCTCGTTCCGGTTGCCGACGATTCAGGAGCCAGCGGCGGCAGATGGCTCTGCACACATGTGATCGAATCGTCGCCTCAACGTCGCTCTTCGATTCAGTCCCCAGAGCGTCCATAGAACGGCGTCATCGTTCACCGACCGAGGAATGTAAGACCAACTGCTGAAAGAAGATGTGACTAATTTGGCGGCGATATGCGTTCTGAAATGCCTGGTTTCGACTACCGGTTGCTCCTTTGTTCCACTTTGTTCAGGTGGCTGAAATCCGTAACACATCCTCGTGAGATAAACTCTTCCTGAAGGCCTCAGAGCCGCGAAAACGAGCGATACAGGTTATGAACCGGCATTATATATAAACGGGTGATTGAGGCGGATGATGATGCTTCGGCAAGAGGGTCGTTTCTGGTCATTATCGCAAAGTCAACGGGTACGATAATCCCACGAGATCACCCTTTCGTGGAGGTCGTGATCCAGTGCCTCTGAGTAATCCATCGCCTCCCCTCTTTGCCCTTGTTCATCTCTAAAGGAAGGACGGTAGACTGAAAGTATGGTGGACGTTAACACCCTACATGACGTAGAGGGTAGTTGGTGCGTACGGCGATAGGGCACGGAATGGATGCTGCTGTCGTAACATATGCGCGGAGGATTCAGATGACCACACCAACGGAAGACAATATCGAGACGACCAGCACTCCGCGTGAAGGAAGGGCAACAAGAGACTTTGAGACGGCGCAGCGTCGGCTGTTCGAGGGGACCGATCTTCACACGCAGTCGCGGTTCATCAACCTAGAGAACCCGCGAGTCCGGACGCACGTATTTGAATCAGGCCCCATCGATGACGACCCTCCGTTGGTATTCGTTCACGGCGGGATGTTGTTCGGCGCGTTTTTCGCCCCGCTCATGGCCCAGTTCGATGATACGCGGATGATCGCATTCGACCGACCAGGGTACGGCCTCAGCGACAGGTTCGTATACACCAAAGGGAACATTCGACAGAACGCCAGCGACGTCATCGGTGGCGTCCTCGACGAACTGGGAATCGAACGGGCCGACCTCGTCGGGCAATCCGGCGGTGGCTACGCGAGTATCCAGTTCGCACTCGCCCACCCTGAGCGGGTTCGACGACTCATCCTGATCGGGGCTGTTGCGAACTTCCCGGGGACGCCCCTGCCGGTCCCGTTCAGGCTGATGACGGTCCCCCTACTCAATCACCTGCTACAGCGACTACAAAAGCCGGGGGAGGAGGGGGTCCTCGACTTCTTAGAGCTGGTGGGAGAGCGTGAGGCCATCCAGCGCTACCCTGCATTGATTCGGGCGATGGCTGCTCATCAGGACGTCATCCAGGCACGGGGAGCCGGGATGAGCGAACTCAAAGCCCACTTCTCGATCCGGGGGTGGCGTGCGTCGAGTCGCATCCGTGAGGAAGAGTTACGAAACATCCAGCAGCCAACGTTGGCCATCTGGGGTACCAACGACCCGTTCGGCACACCCGAGGAGGTTCGGGATAGCATCGATCTGATTCCGGACGTTCGACTCGAAACCATGGATTCCGGACACGCGGTCTTTCTCAGGTATCCCGAACGGTGTGCCCAGCTTATCCATGAGATGAGAGAGAGGAACACACACGAGGCCGAATAGTGTATCGCGGTAGTACGTGTTCCCGGTGGTGATCAATGCCTTCCTCTTCCTCCTGCATGAACATCGACGATGCCAGAGGACGCCACTACACTCGAGGTTGTCAGTTAGACGCGATCATCGTTATGCGCTACCGTTTGTCACGCTGAGAAATTTTGTTCAAACGGATGAAATCCACCATACACACTATTGAAACGCTTCGATGGACACCATCAGATATATATTAATGGTAAGATTCTTTGTCCATGGTCACTTAGCCGCATCCATGTCAGCAGAGACGGATGCACAGGGACGGCTATATATCCCAAAGGAGGTGCGCGAGAAGTACGGCCAGAAGTATCACATCGTCATGTACGAGGACAGAATCGAGCTGATCCCGGTCGCGGACGACCCCCTCACCGCTGTCCGGGAGGCTGCAGGCGAACTTCACGATGCCTCGGTCGAAGAAATCCGGGAGGACATCGAGGCGGAGGCGAAAGACGAAGCTGCGGAAGCCGGTGGCGACAGATGACGGTGTACGTCGAGACAGATTTTCTGCTCGCACTTGCCAAAGATACCGATTGGTTACAGAGCTCCGCAGAGGACGCCCTCGTCGAGTATGACGTCGAAACGTCACCGTTCTCGTATCTCGAACTCCTCCTCGCCCGAGAACGGTACGAGTTCGACTACGTTCCGCTGGTGGCAAACCTGCTTGAACTCGTCCCCGTGCGAAACGAGGAGGAGAAACAGGTCGTGCTGAAAGCAGTCAACTACTACGACGAAGGGATGACGCCGTTCGACGCGTTCCACGCGGCGACTGCGGAAACGCGTGGGATGGACGTACTCTCCTCCGAGAATGACTATGAAGAGATCCAGGTCGAACGAGTTCCACTCGAACCAACTGACGAGGAGTAACGACCGAGTTGAATCTTCCGACTGCTAGCCAAGTGCAAAAATTCGCAAGGTGGCGTCGAGAACCGATTCAGTCGCCTACTAGTCCCTTGCTAAAAGTCCCGTAACAGCTGTTCTTTCGGCTATCGACTCTCCCGCTGTTCAACTTTGTTCAGTTCGATCAGCAGTCGAAAGATCGCCTTCACCAGGTTCGCGTCCACGTCGAATTGGTCCGCGTTCTCCCCCGCCCGCTCCATCACGCGCGCTTCCTGTTCCTCGTCGGTCGTCGGCAGCCCCTGAGCATCTTTGACCTGCGCGATCGTGTCGGCGACGTAGGTGCGTCGCGCGATCAACTCCACGATGTCCTGATCGATCTCCTGGATCTCCTGGCGGAGTTCGTCGAGGCTCATCTCGTCGGCCGTTCGGTCCGGTTCGTCGTCCGTCGTGTCGGTGTGCTCTGTCATGTCGATCGTCCCTCACGCGTTCCTGTGTCTCGAGTCGTTCGAGTCGTTCGCGTCGGTCACGCCGTGCGCGTCCCGTCGTTGCGCGTCCGCAGTAACCGCGTCGATCCGTCCCGCTCGCCCCAGCGCTCCTCGAGCGCCGCGAGCGTCTCCCGGTCGCCGACGGCGACGTAGCTCGGCCCGGTCCCCGACAGCGAGACGCCGTCGGCGTCCGGGAGCGCCTCGAGCATCGGTTCGGTCGGGAAGCCGAGCGCGCCGCAGAAGGCGAAGCCGTTGACGGTCATCGCCTCGCCGTACCGGCCCTCGAGGGCGAGTTCGCAGACGAGGTCGGCCATCGGGGCGACGCGCTCGCACGCGGAGACGTCCGCGTCGGCGCTGAACGACCGCTCGGGCGGCGTGTAGACGAGCGCGTGCCAGTCGACGGGTTCGCGCTCGAGCAGCTCGTCGGTTCGGTTGTCGGTGACGGTGACGCCCCCCAGCATGGATGCGCTGGCGTCGTCGAACGCTCCGGTGACCGTTACGCCGGCCTCCCGAGCGGCCTCGACGCCGAGGCGGCAGGCGTCGATGCGGTCGACCGCGTCGGCGATCTGCATCGCGTCGAGCGTCGCCAGCACCGTTGCGTTGGCCGCGGCGCTCGAACTCTTCAACCCGGAGGCCATCGGCACCTCGCTCTCGGTTCGAACCCGGGCGCCGATCGCCTCCGACTCGAGGCCCGCCGTCTCGGCGTACGCTTCGATCGTCGTCGCGGCGCAGCGCTCGATGAGCGTGGTGTCGGCATCGGGCTGGCCCTCGACCGCGCCCTCGATGGCCCCGTCGTCGGTGAGGGTGACGCTGGCCGTCGTCTCGAGGTCGATCGCGAACGCCGACCCGCGGCCGGTTGCGAGCGCGTTGAGTACCGTCCCTGCCGCCGGTGCGACTGCCCGACCGTCCATACGGGGTCTCTCTCGGGAACCTACTTACGGCTAGCGGTCCCGTCGGCTCTCGGCCCGCGAGATCGCAGCCAACGAATTTGTCGGTCGAGGACGAACCACGAGCCGATGGGCCTCTCCGACCTTCCGGCGTCGCTCTGGAACGAACTCGAGCCGACGGTCCTGATCTTGATCGGATTCGTCCTCTTCATCATCCCCGAACCGGCAACGTCCGCCTTCGGTGTGGGACTGATGCTCCTGGGCGCAAGTTGGTGGTTCTACGAGTGGGGACGATAAGTCGTCTACGTTCGTAGAAGAATGAGAGGAACGGAATAGCCGTACTTTCATCACTTTCCAGAGGTTCGATCCGCACGTCCCTCTTTCGGGTGTTTCGAACCCTAGTAGTCTGAAAGAAGTGCTCGAAAGTCACGGAGCCTCTGACACCCTATTCGGTCGAGTAGCCCGTTCACAGTTCGTGTTCGTTTCCAGCTGGAAGCGTGAACGAGAACGTCGCGTCTTCGCCGGATTCGGAGTCGACCCGAATCTCGCCGTCGTGGCGTTCGACGATCCGCCGACAGAGCGCGAGACCGATCCCCGTTCCGGAGTGTTCGGCGTGCGTGTGGAGCCGCTGGAACACCTCGAAGATCCGCTCCTGATCGTCGGGGTCGATGCCGGCCCCCTCGTCGCGGACCGACACCGTCCACCGCTCGTCGGATCGCTCGGCCGAGACGTGGACGCGCGGCGGCTCGTCGCCGCTGTACTCGATCGCGTTGGCGAGCAGGTTCTGGAAGACCTGTCGCAGTTGACTGGCGTCGCCCTCCACCGTGGGGAGTTCTTCGGCGGTGATCGCGGCGCCGCTCTCCCGAATCGGAAGCTGAAGATCGGCTAAGACGTCATCGAGAACGACGTTCAGGTCGACGGGCTCGAACGGAGCGCCGCGCGTCTCGACCCGCGAATACTCGAGCAATCCCCCGATCATCTCGCGCATCCGATCGGCGCCGTCGACCGCGAATTCCAGGAATTCCCGACCCTCCTCGCCGAGGTCCTCGGCGTACCGATCCTCGATCAGCCCGAGGTAACTGGAAACCATCCGCAGGGGCTCCTGGAGGTCGTGGCTGGCGCCGTAGGCGAACTGTTCGAGCCGTTCGTTCGATTCTTCGATCTTCCGTTCGTATTCCCTGCGTTCACTGATGTCGCGACTTACCCCGCAACGACCGATGCGCCCGTCGCCGTACTCGTAGGGACCAAACCGTGTTTCCACGGGCACGGTCTCCCCGTCGGCCGTTTCGAACTCGTACTCGAGGACGCCGACCTCTCGCTCGCCGTCAACGATCTCGGTTTCCAGTTCGTTCGCGGTCTCGTTCACCGTCTCATCGTTTATCAGCGTTGGCCGTTCGCCCAGCAGTTCGTCGCGATCGTAGCCGACGAGGTCACAGAACGCCTCGTTGACGAGGACGAAGCGCTCGTTCTCGTCGAGCGCATACACGCCGTCCCAGATCGTCTCGACGATGCGTTCGTATTGTTCGAGTTTCCGCTCGCGCTCTTTTCGCTCGGTGATGTCGGTAAAGTAGACCGAGAGGCCGGACTCCGAGGGGTAGAGTCTGACGATTTCCCAGATGCCGAGCGGGTCCGAGAGGCGCTCGAAACTCGTGGCGGTCTGGGTTTCCATCGCCGTCTCGAACCGATCGTGGATCGGATCGTCGTCGGCGACGGACAGCGCCTCCCAGACGGTCTGCCCGAGCAGTTCGCCCTCGTCGTGGCCGAGGAGTTCCTCGGCGCGGTCGTTGACGTACGTGAATCGAAACTCGTCGTCGACCGCGCAGAACGCATCGTCGACGCGATCGAACACCTCCCCGAGTTCGCTCTCGAGATCGTCGCGCTGGCGTTCGAGGCGTTGGGATTGCTTTTCGAGTTGCGTGATGTCGGCCATCGTGACGACGACGCCGGTCTCGTCGGGGAGCGGCGCGGCGTTTACTGACAGCCACCGGGTTCCCCCGCCGGGCCCGTCGACCCGAACGTGTCGGTTGGTGACCGTCTCGCCCGACTCGAGCACCCGTGCAGCGGGTCGCTCCAAGTACGGGATCACCTCGCCGTCCCCGTCGAGCAGTGGTCGATCCCCCAGCGTGTACGCTTCTGGGCCGACCTCGTCGAGTTCGAGATACTCGGTGAAGTGCCGGTTCAAGCGTCGTGGTTCGCCGTCGGAGTCGAAGACGCCGATCTCCGTCGGGCTGATCTCGAGGATACGCTCCAAAAGCGTGTTCTCGCGACGAATCTCTCGCTCGTGCTCGCGCCGGTCGGTCATGTCTCGGATCACCTTCGCGTACCCGATGAGGTCGCCGTCGCCGTCGCGGAAGGCGGTGATGGTGACTTTGGCCCAGAATCGCGAGCCGTCCTTTCGAACGCGCCACCCTTCGTCCTCCATCGATCCTTCCTCGGTTGCGGCCGTCAGGTTCGCCTCGGGGACGCCGGCCTGCCGATCCTCGTCGGTGTAGAACATCGAGACGTGTTCGCCGAGCACCTCGTCTGACGCGTAGCCTTTGATCTGTTCAGCCCCCGCGTTCCAGCTCCGGATCCGTCCGCTCGCGTCGAGCATGAAGATCGCGTACTCCTCGACGGCGTCGATTAGCGATTCGAACCGCGTCCGCTCTTCCCGTCGGGCGCGTTCCGACCGCTTCTGCTCGGAGATATCGTAGTAGAGTTCGACGCGGCCGCCGGCATACGCGCCGGATTCGATCGGTTTGCTCCGGTGCTCGAGCCAGCGCGCGTCGCGACCTTCCGCCGCAGTTACACGACACTCGAACCGTTCGGCGTACGTGTTCTCCTCGTAGGTTGCCAGCACGGTCTCGGTGAACGACGCTCCGTCATCGACGATCGGAGCGATCCACTCCCGAACGAGGGTACGCTTATCCTCCCCGAGGACTTGCGTGCGATCGAACCCGAAGTACCGTTCGACCGTGTCGTTGATCCACGCCACCTCGAACTCCTCGTCGAGGACGAACACCCCGACCGCGGCGTCGTTGAGGACATCGTCGACCAGCGACTCGGCGACGGTTGGCCAGTCGTGAGCGGTGACCGTCCGCTCGGTTGGCGACGGCTGTGGCCGCCACCAGACGCGACCGTTCGTCCCCGCTTTCTTCGTCTCGAGTTCGCCGTGGTCGACGAGTCCCTCGAGACGTTCGTACGTACTTCGGCGCCCGATGGCAAGTTGCTCTGCTACTTCGACCGTCGTTTGTGGAGCGCCGGGCGCATCGAAGAGGGCCAGCGTTTCTCGGAGACTGTCGCTCAGCGAACTGCTGGTCACAATGCTCTATACCAGCCAACCACGGGTCATAAACCCTCCGCACGCGGAGGTAACTCGGCGATGGGCAAAATGATCAACACGCGCTAAGAGCAATAATACCCACCCGCGAGTACCTCCTCCACGTAGTGAAATCGCAAAGGGGTGCCGAACCCTTTCTAAGTATTTCCAGGGGCTCCGAACCTCCGGAAGAGCTCCGCTCTTCCGTGCCCTCGATCGTTCGTTCGCCCCCTCTCGAGGACCTACGGGTTCGTCGCCTCGTTCGGGCACTTCCGTTCGGACTCGTCACTCACCACGGTCGTGACGTCGTGTCGAAAGGTAGTGCCCGGGGAGGGCTCCGAACCCTCGATCTCCGCATGTCCCAGGTCCGAGGCTCGGCAGTCCTCGAGGGGACACGGAGGCTTCCAAAGGCGAAACCGCACCGAATCTCTGAACCCTATGAGTGCGGCGCTATGTCCAGCTAAGCCACCCGGGCTCACCCATCGATTGTCGGCAGTCGTTCTTTAAGCTTCTCATTCGAAATCGGCGTGTAACGTCGACCCACGGATTTATCACAGGGTATTGCGAAGAGCGGGGCATGAGCGTTCCCGGCATCGTCCACTCTACTCTCGATGACGAGGAGATCGCCGCGCGGGTCTCTCTCGGCGGCGAAGACGAACTCTTCATCACCCCCTCGAGAACGATCGTCTACCGCGCCGAAGGACTGCTGAGCGACGAATCGGTCGACGAGTTACCCCACGACGCCGACCGTCTCTCCCTCTCGGAAGGGCGGCGGAAAACCAGGTTCACCCTGGAGTACGCCCTCGACGGCACGCGGGAGTTCACGATCCCCTCGAGCAAAACCGACGAGGTCCTCCACCCCGTGTTGGCGGGCGTCCTCACGGGCAACGGGATCACCGACCCCGGCGAGACCGTCCTCAAGACCTACCGCTTCAGCGAACTCACCCTGGTCGTCACGAGCGACCGGCTCGTCAAACACATCGGCGAGCCCGTCTGGGACGACGACTTCGAGGAGTACCGCTACGAGGACGTGACCAACCTCGCGTTCGAGGACGGCAGCGTCGCCACGCAGATCGTCCTCGCCGTCGACGGTCGCCCCCACCGGATCAAGGCACCCAACGAGGAGGCCGGCGACCTCCGGACCCGCCTCGAGCGGGCGCTGTTCGAGTACCACGACGTGTCCTCGCTCGAGGAGCTGAACGAGACCCTCGGCGAGGACGAGGAGGAACCGGCGGTCGACGACGACCCCGCCGCCGCGTTCGGCGAGGGCGTCGACCCACTCGAGGCGAACCCGCCGGCTCCCGACGACTTCGAGGCCGAGTTCGAGGAGAAAGCCGCGATCGACGATGCAGCCGACGGGAGTGCGGCCCGAGCGTCCGGGCGTACCTCCGCGTCCGCGTCCACCGACGAGTCGACGTCAGCCGCCGGGTCCGACGAATCGGCCGAGCGATCCGCCCGCGACGACCCGGCGACGCGATCGCTCGAGGACGCCGCCGAGTCCCTCGTGCGGTCCGAGACCGAATCGGCCGACGCGGACGCGAGCGAGGACGCGAGGACGACTCTCGAGACCGCGGACGCCGAGTCGGACCCAGACGAAGCGACCGCGACCGAATCAGTCGACGACCGGTTCGAAGGTAGCGGCTTCGAGTCGGCGACGCCCGATCCGGCACCCGAGGTACTCGAGCGACTCGAGTCGCTCGAAGCGGCCGTCGCTCGACAGAGCGATCTCATCGAGGCCCAGCAGGAGACGATCGAGCAGTTGATCGCGGAACTCCGCCGCGGTCGGTGATCCCGACGGGGAAGCGATCGCCGCGTCGCGTTCACTCCCGTCCGGTCACTTTTCGGATGCACGACGAGCCGAACGGCCCGATCTCGCCGGCCTCGAGCCGGACGAAGTAACCCGTCGAGAGACCCGACCCGCAGCGTCGACAGGAGAAGTCGCCCTCCTTGGTGATCACGTCCTCCTGAAATCGGACGTACTGCCTGCTCTTCGGCCGAATGATTCCGTCCTCGCGTTCGATGACGCCGCGGAGTTCGGCCCGATCGAGGATCGTCCGCGTCACCGTCGGATCGGACGTGATCGTCTCGATCCGGTCGACGGCCTCCGCGAGCGTGAGCGACTCGTGCTCGAGGCGCTCGAGCAGCGCGATCCCCAGTTCGACGCGGTCGTCTTCGATCCGGTTTCCGCCCGGCTCGCCGTCTCCGGCGACCTCGACGTCCCGTTCGCTCCCCCCGGCGTCGTCGGGCCCGTCCATCGATCGGTGCTGTTCCGTCGAACGGGTTAAGCGTTGTGTCCGTCGCACCAGGCACCGGTAAAACGCTCTCGTGAGCTAGCCGCTGAAACGATGAACAGCACGAAAGCCCCTGGCGTTGAGCGAAAGCGAAGCTCTCTCGAGCATCGCGTAAGCTTCGCTTCGACTCAACGCCAGCCCCTTTCATTCCCACCCATGTCGGCTGACTGGGCGGCCACCGCGGGTGGGAATGAAAGGGGCTGCCACGTTCGGGCGGTCTGCCGACGGAAGCACCGCAGCGAGCACTGCGAGCGAGGCGCGCACCGAGTCAGACCGCCCGAACGTGGCAGGGGCTTTCGTGGTGATCGTTCGAGTGAGAGACCGTGAGACTGGTCTAATGGATTCGGATCACAGGCGCCGTTCCGGCGTGACACAAGACCTTCAATCCTCGAGTTCGAACGCCGATCGATGCAGTCGCAGTCGGTGCCGTCGCGAGCGATCGCGGGCGTCGTGATCCTCTGTGGAATCCTCGTCGCGGGGGTCCTCGTCTCCCCCTCGGCCGTGTTCGGCTCGCTCGAGACTCTGGCCGCGGACCCGGTCCCGTTCGGACTCGCCGTCGCGGGCCTCTACCTCGTGCGCCCCCTCTTAGCCTGGCCGACGACCCCGCTGGCCGCCCTCGTCGGCTACGGGTTCGGACTCCCGCTGGGGGTCCCGATCGCGCTCGCCTGCGTGGTGCTGACCGTGACGCCCGTCTTCCTCGCCGCCCGGCGCGTGGTCGGCGACTCGGAACCCGACGGGGCCGACCGCCGCGACCGGGGACGAGGTCGCGCAGCGCCGTTCGCCGCCGCCCTCGAGCGCACCGGCGACCGGATCGATCGCTACTACGAGACGACGGGGCCGATCCGCGGCGTGACGGTCTCGAGGCTGGCGCCGATCCCCTCCGACGTCGCGACGTGCGCGGCGGCGAAAGGCGGCGTCGGCTACCGAACGTTCGCGATCGGAACGGTGATCGGCGAGACTCCCTGGACGGTCGCGGCCGTCCTGGTTGGGTCCTCGGCGGCCACGGTCACGACGGAGGGTGTCGGCGACCTCGGCCTGACGTTCGCGGTCGCCTGCACGCTCGCCGCCCTCCTCCTGCTCGCGGGGCCGGCCTACCGCGCCGTCGCTGCGCGCTCGTCGCTCGAGTAGACCGTCGGCGTTGACCGGGAAGCGGAGCAGCTCTCAGAGAAACGGATCGCTGCAGTCGATGACGACGCCGTGCTGGGGACAGACGTACTTGCAGTGGCGCTTGTACATCGGCGCGTCGCAGAACGGGCACGCCGGACCCCGGGTGCGAGCCGTCCGCGTCGACGCGTCGTCTCCGTCCCCATCGCCGCCGCTCCTCCGTCCTCGTTCTCGTTCCGCGTCCTCCGTCCCGGCGTCGGAACAGCCCATGGGCGAGTGCTACGCACCCCGCCGTGCTAAGTGCTGTGGCGCGACGAATCGAAATCGAAAATCGGTGTCGAAAACGAAGCCGAAGCGAATCGTTCACCCCTCGAGCGAGGGCGGGGCGGTCAGTTCGTCCGGATTGCGATCAGCACTCGCTCCAGCCGCAGGACTCGCAGGTCTTGCAGCCCTCGGAGAAGTACAGCGAGAGCGCGCCGCAGGAGGGACACTCCGGCGACTCGCCGGCGTCGATGAGATCCTGGGTGGCGTCCTCTCGGTCGGCGGCGTCGGCGGCCGGGCCGACGTCCGCGTTCGGGTCCGTCGGCGCTTCCGTCGCGGCGCCGCCGTCGGTCTCGCTCTCGGGGCCGTACTCGGTCGCGTCGGTCGACTCCTCGAGCGTCTGCTGGCGCGGGTACGGCTTGTCGATCTCGTCGTGGAGGTACCGGCGCATCGCGGTGCCGATGGCGTCCGGGATCGACTGGATCTGCTCGCCCTTGTCCCAGGCGATCTTCGGGCTGCGGGTGCCACAGAGTTCGTCGACGATCTCCTCGGGGTCGACGCCCGAGCGCAGCGAGGTCGAGATGACCTTCGCCAGCGCCTCCGTGAAGGAGTTGGTGAAGCCGCCGGAGTGGCCGATGTTCGCGAACAGCTCGAACGGCTGGCCGGTCTCGGGGTCCTCGTTGATCGTCACGTAGACCTTGCCGTAGCCGGTGTCGATCCGCTGGCTGACGCCCTGCAGCGCGTCGGGCCGTTCGCGCTTCTCGGTGAAGTTCTGGACCGCGGCGTCGCCCAGCGTTCCCTCGAGGTCGGCCTCGAGGACCTCCAGGACGTCCTCGTTCTCGAGGAACTGCTCGAGTCCGCCGAAGATTTCCTCGATCTGTTCGGCGAGCGCCCGTGCGGCCTCGGCCTCGTCGGCGAACTCGGCGTTGTCCGCGCGCGTGGTGAGCACCTGCTTCGAGCGGGTGCCGTCGCGGTAGTAGGTGACGCCCTTGCCGCCGTGTTCGTAGACCCACTCGAAAACCTCCTTGGCGTCCTCGAGCGTGGAGTCGTGGGGCGCGTTGACCGTCTTCGAGATGGCGGAGTCGACGCCCTCCTGGCAGGCGCACTGGACGGCGGCGTGGTCCTTCGCGGAGAGATCGGCGGTGATGACGAACAGTTCGCCGATCGAGTCGGGGACGGTCGAGAGGCCCTCGACGCCCTCGAACTGGTTCGTGGCCATCTGCTCCTGGGCCTCCCGCTTGACCTCCTCCACGTCGATGTCGTTGGCCTCGAGCACCCGCAGGAAGTAATCGTCGAACTCGACGAGCATCTCGTCGCCCTGGACGTCGTCGGTGACGTTCTTGTAGTAGGCGACGTTGTAAATGGGTTCGCAGCCGCCGGTGGTGTTGCCGACCATCGACGTGGTTCCGGTCGGCGCGATGGTCGTTACGTTGTGGTTCCGGATCGGGAAGCCCTCGGCCCACTCGTCGGCGTCGAGGCCGGTCTGCTTCTCGAACCACTCGCGGTACTCGGTCGGGTTCGCGTACTTCGAGCCGTCCCAGTCGGCGAACGAGCCGCGCTCCTTCGCGAGTTCGTGGCTCGTCCACTTGGCCCCGTGGTTGATGTGGGTCATCAGCTGGCGGGCGACCTCGTTCCCCGCGTCGGAGCCGTAGCGGATGCCGAGCTGGATGTATAGCTGGGCCAGACCCATGATGCCCAGGCCGATCTTGCGCATCTCCCGGACCTTCTTCTCGATCTCTGGGACCGGGAAGTCGCTCATCGTGACGACGTTCTCGAGGAAGCGGGTGCCGTACTCGATGCGGCGGTCGAACTCCTCCCAGTCGATGGCCTCGGAGAGGAAGGCCTCGACGGCCTCCTCGCGGGAGTCGTACTCGTCTCCGTGCTCCTCGGACCAGACGCGCCAGTCGGGCGCCTCGAAGTCCGCGAGCGTCGAGAGGTTGATGTGCCCGAGGTTGCAGGCTTCGAACTCCTCGAGGGGTTGTTCGCCGCAATTGTGGACGACGATGCCGTTCGCGACGAACGAGTGGGTGTCCGGCTCAGTCAGGTCGTACACCGCTTCGTGGCCGTCGCGCTCGACCGACTCGACCGTCGCTTCGAACCGGTCACGGTACGGTCCGCGGTCGTACGCGTCTAACCGCTCCGCGAGCGCTTCGTTCTTCGACTCGAGGAGGAAGCCGATTTCGTCGCGGAAGCAAACGAGACTGTCCTTCGAGATAACCAGGTCGTGCTGGGCCCTGACGTCGTACTCCTTCGACCCACCATTTCCGTCGGGGAGGACCTTCGTTCCCGATTCTCTGCGTTTGTCGTAGAGCTTGCTCGCGATACCGAAGTTGAGTAACAAGCGCTGAACGTCGACGAGTAAGTCGCGTTGGGAACTCGACAGTCGAACCGATACCCCCTTTTCGACGTTACCCTGAACGCCACCATCGGCGGTGAAGAGCGCCTGCAAGAACCCTCGAACCATCTCCTCACTTCCGCGGAAGACGGCGTCCGGAACCTGGTGTTTGTTCTCGGAGAGACCGACTTCTTCCGCGAGTTCGTACAGTCGGGTCGAACGAACGCGCTGCTCCCGTGCGTCGACACCGCGGTACTCCTCGGAGCGCGCTATTTGGGAGACGCCGATGTCGTAGTTCGCGGTCCCAACCGGTTCGCGAACGACGTCGTTGACGTCCGCAGCGAAGTCGGCCGAAATCTCGCAGTCCTCGTCGTAGAAGTTGGGAACTGCCCGCTCTTCACCGTGTTTGAGGTGTCCGTCGCCGACGAGCCACCCGAGTACTCGACCTTCTTCGGCGGATCCGTACTTGCCGAATTGGCCTTTTCGGTTGACGATGTGAACCGTATCGCCGGCCTCGAGATCCCGTGCTTCGACCCATCCATGGTCGGTCATGACGCGATGATCGGCGGTGAGGCGGAGCTCGTATCCCTCTTCAGTCGTGAGTTTATAGACGTCCTTCTCGCCGGTTTTGAAGACGCTGCTGGCTTCCTTGACCGAGTCCTCGCTGAGTCGACCGTCGACGACGACGTCCGTCGCGACGCCCTGTTCGTACAGGTCTTCGGCGGGAACGAGCCCGCGTTCCGTGCTGATGAGCGTGTCACCGGTGACGCAGGGGTTCGTCGCGAGGATTCGGTGGTCCGGATGTTCCTCGACGTCGAAGGAGTGTTCCTTGTTGACGCGCTCGAGGTAGATCACGCCGGGTTCGCCGTTCTCGTGGGCGCCCTCGACGATGCGCTCCCAGACGATCTCGGCGGGGACGGAGAGCTCCTCGCCGACCTCGACGTACTCGCCGAGGCCGTAGCGGTCGTACATCTCCTTCGTTTCCGCGGTGGCGATATGCGGTTCGCCCGTCCGCGGGTTGGTGAACGTGTACTCCTCGCCGTTCTGCAGGGCCTCCATGAACTCGTCGGTGACGCCGACGGAGATGTTGAAGTTCGAGAGGTGGCCCTCGACGGCGTTTCGGAGGTGCTTGGGGACGCGCCCCTCCTCGTCGATGAGTTCGCGGGCCTCCTCCAAGGCCTCGCCGAACGTCGTGTAGGTGTAGTCGTCGGGGTCGTTCAGGCGGAGGGTGTGGGCGAGCGAGACGTCCTTGTTCTTGGCGTGGATGAACTCGATGACGTCCGGGTGGGAGACGCGCATGATGCCCATCTGCGCGCCGCGGCGGGTGCCGCCCTGGGCGATCGTCTCACAGAGCTGGTCGTACGTCCGCATGAACGTGATCGGCCCCGAGGCGATGCCGCCGGTGGAGCCGACCGAGTCCCCGAAGGGTCGAAGCTGCCAGAAGCCGTAACCGACGCCGCCGCCGGACTGGAAGACCTCGGCGGCCTTCTTGGCCGTCTCGTGGATGTCCGAGAGGTCGTCGTCCGGGCTCATGACGAAACACGCCGAGAGCTGCTGGAGTTCGTCGCCCGCGTTCATCAGGGTCGGCGAGTTCGGCATAAAGGAGAGCTGTGCCATCCCCTCGATGAACGTCTCGGCGACCTCCTCGACGTGTGCGCGGATCTCGTCGGGCAGTTCGGGAACGACCGTGTCGTAGGCGAACTTGTTGACGGTTCGCTCGGTCAGGACGGTCTCGACGTCGTCGGCGGCTACGCCGTCTGCTCGAGGGGGCTTCGACCCCTCGGTTTCGTCGACCGTGACGCCCTCGCCGAAGACCTCCTCGGCGAGTTCGTCCCGGCGCGGGTGGTCGGGCTTGAGCTGGTCGGGCGTGACGGTGATCTCGACGCCCCGCTTTTCGGCCTCGTAAACGACCTCCGCGAGGGCGATGTTCTTCCCGACGCGCTCGAAGAGGTCCTCCTGGGTCTCGATCAGCTCGCCGTTCGCGTCCTTGCGCAGGTACCGCGCGGGGAGGATGTTGTGGTACGCGTTGTCTGTCATGCGCTCCTCGAGCGTCTCGCCCTCGGTGCGCTTGATCGGCAGCGTGAGTTCGTCCGCGGACAGTTCGGGCCCGCTCATGCGCGAGTCACCTCTGGCCCGTCCCGTCGCTGCCTGTCGATTTCGGCTCCAGTCCGGATACTACGTCGCATCATTCGTGACGAAGGTTCGGTATTCATGCATCCATCTTAAAACGTTGTGTTGTCGCTCTACTTTTCTTGTAATAGTACAATTTCAGTTGTACAGATGTGTCTGTTGCGTCTCGTGTTTCGTCCCTCCTCGAGTGCGGCCGAATCGGCCGCACGGTGGCTGTAACTCCCTACGGAGTCGGCGGCCTTAACGATTTTCAGAGTGGACTGAAAGTGTACCCGTTCGGGTCCCGCCGGACCGGAGTCGTGCGGTTTTCTCTTTCACGGAGATGGGGACGTCGAAAAGCCGGTCGAACTCGACGGACGCCGCGACCAGGGGTCGGTCACGGTTTCCATACTGTCACGGTATCCAGAAAGGTTACGTCCCCTCGGCACAGTCCTCTCGGTATGATCGAGCAACTCACTGCGAACCCCGTCCTCCTCGCACTGACTGCGTTCGCGGCGTTCGCGGTCGCCGTCATCGCGATCAAAATCGCGGTCAAAATCGCCGTCCGGATCGGCATCGTCGCCGCGATCGTCCTCGCCGCCTATTACACCGCCGGGTACCTGGGCTACGTCGGGTGAGTTCGGGCGAACGGCGTCCCTGGAACCGTCCGCTCACAGCCTCGAGAGGAAGTTTTCGATCACGTCGTGGCCGACGCCCGTGAGCACGCTCTCCGGGTGGAACTGCACGGCCTCGATCGGATGCTCGCGGTGGCGCACGCCCATCACGAGCGTCTCGCCGTCGTGTTCTGCGGTCGCCGTCACCTCGAAGCAGTCGGGTACCTCCGTCGCCACGAGCGAGTGGTACCGCCCCGCCCGGAAGCCCTGCTCGAGGCCCTCGAAGACGCCCGTCCCGTCGTGTTCGATCGAGGACGCCTTCCCGTGGATCGGCGCGGGCGCCCGTCCCACGGAACCGCCGTACTCGTAGACGGCGGCCTCGAGGCCGAGGCAGACGCCGAGGGTCGGCACCTCGGGGCTGACCTCCCGCAGGACGTCCATCGTCACGCCGACGTCGCGGTCGTTCTTCGGGTGGCCGGGACCGGGACTGATGACGACGGCGTCGGGGTCGGCCTCGCGAACGTCCTCGAGCGAGGCGGTGTTCTTCAGCACCTCGGTGTCGGCGTAGGCGCTGACGTACTCGACGAGGTTGTAGGTGAACGAGTCGAAGTTGTCGACGAAGAGCACCAGCGGACGGCGCTCGTCGCCGGCACCGGCGGCGCGGGCCCGGGCGGGCGTCGTCGAACTCATCGGCTCACCTCCGGTTCGGGGACGGTCGCCCCCGCCGCCGTCGAGGACTCCTCGATCCGTTCGAGCGCGGCGAGCACGCCGCCCATCTTCTTCTCGGTCTCCTCGTACTCGGCGGTCGGGTCGCTGTCGGCGACCAGTCCGGCGCCCGCCTGGACGGTGATCCGTTGTTCGTTATCCAGTTCTTCCACGGTCGCCGTCCGGATCACGATCGCGAAGTCCGCGTCGCCGGTCCACGAGTAGTAGCCGACGCCGCCGCCGTAGAGGCCGCGGGGGTTCGCCTCGAGGTCGTCGATGATCTCCATCGCGCGCACCTTCGGGGCGCCCGAGAGCGTCCCGGCGGGGAAGGCCGCCCGCGTCGCGTCGAAGGCGTCCGCGTCCTCCGCGAGTCGTCCCGTCACGGTCGACTCGATGTGCTGGACGTGACTGTACTTGAGGACGTTCATGAACTCCTCGACCCGGACCGAACCGGGCTCGGAAACCCGGCGGACGTCGTTTCGCGCGAGGTCGACCAGCATGGTGTGTTCGGCCCGCTCCTTCCCGTCGGCGAGCATCTCGCCGGCGAGCTTCCGGTCTTCGACCGGACTTCGCCCGCGGTCGCAGGTGCCGGCGATGGGGTTGGACATGACCTCGCGGCCGCGGACCGACACGAGGGTCTCCGGGCTCGCACCGACGACGGTGAGGTCGTCGTGGTCGAGCAGGTACATGTACGGCGACGGGTTGACGTCCCGCATCGCCTCGTAGAAGCCGAGCGGGTCGACCTCCCCGTACAGCTCCCGGGTTCGGGAGATGACGCCCTGGTAGATGTCGCCGTCGAGGACGTGCTCTTTGGCCCGGCGAACGCTCTCCTCGTACTCGGCTTTCGGCCCCGCGACCTCTTCGCGCCGGACGAAGCCGCCCGTCTCCGGCGGGTCGGCCGCCGCCAGCGTCTCCTCGACGTCCCCGGCCTCGGCGCAGAGCGCGTCGTAGATCGCGTCGGGGTCGTCCTCGGCGCGCACGATCGGCGTGAACACGAGCGAAACCGTCCCCTCGACCTCGTCGAACGCCAGCGTCTTCGTCGTCAAAACGAACTGCGCGTCCGGGAACCGAGACTCGGGACGCTCGAGGCCGACCTCCTCGAGCCAGAGGTCGTAAACGGCGTCGTAGGCGAGAAAGCCCACGAGGCCCCCCTCGAGGTGCTGGCGGTCGTGCTCCGGCACGTTGGCCAGCCGAACGTCGGGGAGCGCGCCGCGGAGCACGTCCACGGTATCGCCGCCCTCGCGCTCGGCCGCCTCGACGCCGGCTTCGAGCAGATCCGACGGGGCGTCCCCCGAGAGCGCCTCGACGGTCGCCCCGTCGGGTCCGACCGTCACCACGGCCTCGGGATCGTAGCCGACGTACGAGAAGCGGGCGTGGCGCTCGGCCTTCGAATCGTTCGGGCGGAACGCGCCGTCCGGATCGCTCGAGGGAGTCTTCTCGGCGCTCTCGAGCAGAAACGCGTACGGCGTTCGGTTGCGGTCGCTCGAGTCCGTTCGGCCGGTCAGGGCCGCGTAGGCCGAAAGCGGCGTCGTGTCGACCTCGAGCGTCGCGACCGCGCGGACGACGGCCGGTCGGTCGCCGGCGGCGCCGGCGTGTTCGCGAAACGTCTGGCGGTCGACGTCCAGCGGTGCGTCGGAATCGGAGCGGGCGTCAACGTCGGTGGGTGGGTCGGAGTCGGTCATGTCTGGTTCGTCCGTCTCGTCGGTGGCGTCGGTCACGGTTCGATCCGCGCCCGCGCGCGTTTCGCCCGGTCGACGAACGACCGGACGGCCTCGGGGTCTTTGACCCCGCCCGCTCGCTCGACGCCGCTCGCCACGTCGACGGCGAACGGATCGGCGGTCTCGACGGCGTCGGCGACGTTCTCGGGCGTGAGTCCGCCGGCCAGGATCAGCGGCGACTCGAGGTCGGCGGTCGCCGCTCGGGTCCGGTCCCAGTCGTGGGTCTCGCCGGTCCCGCCGCCGCCGTCCTCGTCGGTCGTGTCGACGACGAAGCCGTCGACGACGTCGTCGTACGTCTCGGCGGTCCCGACGTCGTCGGCGTCGACGGCCAGCAGGACCGCGGCGTCGACGTTCTCGCGCAGGGAGGCGAGGTCGCCGGGGTCGATCCGCCCGTGGAGCTGCACCGCGTCCGGACCGACCTCCTCGACCAGTTTGATCGCTTCCCTCGCGTCGGCGGGCATCGTCACGAGTACCGTCGTGACGAACGGTGGCGCCGCGTCGACGAGCGCCGCCGCCCGCTCGCGGGAAACTTCCCGCGGCGTGTCGACGGGGACCGAAGAGATCACGCCGACCGCGTCCGCGCCCGCGTCGACGGCCGTCTCGAGGTCGTCCCCGGTCGTGAGTCCGCAGATCTTCACCCGCGTCATCGGACCTCCTGGCGGCTCGCCCCGCACAACCGCTCGAGCTTCCCCGCCGCGCCGCCGGAGTCGATCGCGTCGCGGGCGACCTCGACGCCCTCCTCGAGCGAACCGGCCTCCCCGGCGACGTATACCGCCGCACCGGCGTTGGCGAGGATCACGTCGCGTTTGGGGCCCGTCACCTCGCCCCCGACGATGCCGCGGAGGTCGGCGGCGTTCTCCTCGGGCGTCCCGCCGGCGATGGCGTCGATCTCGTGGCGCTCGAGGCCGAGATCGGCCGGCTCGAGCGCGTAGCGCTCGACATTCTCCCCGTCGACCTCTGCGACGGTCGTCTCGCCGTGGATGGCGATCTCGTCCGTGCCGGCGCCGTGGGCGACCAGCGCGCGCTCGACATCCATGCGCGCGAGCGCGTCGGCGAGTACGGGGACTAGGTCGGGGTCGTAGACGCCGATCACCTGCGCGTCCGCGCCCGCCGGGTTGGTCAGCGGGCCGAGGACGTTGAAGATGGTCCGCATGCCGAGTTCCTTGCGCGGGCCGATGACCGCCTTCATCGCCGGGTGGAACACCGGCGCGAGCATGAACCCGATGCCGTCGTCCTCGATGGCTCGCTCGACGGCCGGGGGCTCTGCCTCGACGTTCGCGCCGGCGACCTCGAGGACGTCCGCGCTGCCCGACGACGACGAAACGGAGTAGTTGCCGTGCTTGGCGATCGGGACGCCGGCGCCCGCGGCGACGATCGCGCTCGTCGTCGAGACGTTGATCGTGTCGTAGTCGTCGCCGCCGGTGCCGCAGGTGTCCACCAGCGGGTCCCGCTCGGGTTCGATCGTCCGGGCCGCCTCGCGCATTCCCTCGGCGAAACCGGCGATCTCCGCCTCCGTCTCGCCCTTCGCGCGCAGCGCCGTCAGCAGCGCGCCGATCTGTGCCTCCGTCGCGTCCTCGAAGACGGCCGTTGAGGCCGCTCGAGCCTCCGATTGCGTGAGGTCCTGGCCGTCAGTGACCCGTTCGACGTACTCCTGCATAGTGAACACCAATGTACTATTCTGTCTTGTAATGTCCAAATGAGTACACAGACTTAAGCGTATCGGAGGACCGCGTGGTGGGGACTCGCGCACGGCCGTCGATTCGAAACCTTCAATTACGGTGGTCGGCAACGATCAGATGCAGACGAACGCGAAACCAGGCGGGTTGGTGGTCTAGTCTGGTTATGACACCTCCTTGACATGGAGGAGGCCGGCAGTTCAAATCTGCCCCAACCCATTTCTGACGAACCAACACGACGAGCGCAGCGAGGAGTCCGTTCGTCAGAAATGGGTACAGGGAGATTTGAATTAGACGAGTCGCGCGCAGCGAAGCGAGCACGTCTCGGCGTGGTTCAAATCTGCCCCAACCCACGTACACGCGTCTCTCGAACCACGACGAGTCTGCGTCGTGAAAATTGTTTACGGGGAAATTTGAACGGGACGAGTCGCACGCAGCACAGCGAGCACATCTACAGGTCGTTCAAAACTGTCCAACCAACTACGTCTATCGCGACCAACTCCGCGAGCGCCACGGTCGCCACGTCGACCGGTACGGACGAGACGACGGGCACAACGAAGCGAACGGGAACCGCTCGAGATCGGTACCCGTCACCTCGAGCCACGCCCGACGGATCGACGACCGACCGTCGAGCTCGTCGGTCGATGCTCCGAACTCGTCACTCGTCGTCCGAACTCGAGGGGTCCTGCCCGGTGATCTCGTCCATACTCGGGGCGTCCCGCTCGGCGAACTCGTTCGAGACGGGAAGTCCGAGCGCGGCGCTCTCGCGGAGGGTGTCGATGACCGCCATGTTCGCGATCGACTCCTCGCCGTCCGTCCGGGGGGTGGTGCCCGACTCGACGCACTCGGCGAAGTGGTCGACCTCGAGTCGGAACTGATCGACCGGGTCGAACGTCTCGACGTCGCGTTCGCCGTCGATCAGGTACTCGAGTTCGAGCGGTTCGTCCGTCGGCGCGTCGAAGGCGGTTCGCACCTCGAGCCAGCCGTTGGCCGCTTCGACCCGGTAGAACTGCACCGTCTCCGTGTCGAAGCCGGAGGCGATGCGAGCCGAGGTGCCGTCGTTGTACTGGAGGATCCCCGAGAGCTCTGTGTCGACGTCGGCGTCTCGGGAGTCGTGGCTGTACGCGTACGCGCGATTCGGCTCCCCGAGGAACTGGCGGGCCGCGGAGACGGCGTAGCAGCCGACGTCCATGAGGCTACCCCCGGCCAGGTCGCGGGAGAGGCGAACGTCGTCCGGCCGGTCGAACAGCGGGAACTTGAACGCGGCGTCCACGGATCTGACGTCCTCGAGTTCCTCGCGCGCGAGTTCGATCGCGCGCTCCGTTCGCGGGTGGTACCGGTACATGAACGCTTCCATCAGCGTCACGCCGCGGTCCTCGCAGTGGTCGACGACCTCGCGCGCTTCGGGAGCGTCGGACGCCAGGGGCTTCTCGCAGAGGACGTCCAGGCCCGCGTCGGCCGCCCGCTTCGTCCACTCCGCGTGCAACGCGTTCGGGAGCGGGACGTACACCGCGTCCACGTCGGCGTCCTCGAGGAGGTCCTCGTACCCGCCGTAGTGCTCGTGAATCGAGTACTCCTCCGCGACGTCCGCCGCCCGGTCCTCGCTCCGGGAGGCGATCGCTCGTACCTCGTGCTCGCTCGATTCGACCGCCGGCAGGAACGCCTTTCGCGCGATACCCGCCGCGCCGAGAACGCCGAATTTCATACCCCAGTGTCGACCGAGCGGACATAAAAATATGCTCGTGTTCGCCGCGCTGGAACGCGGAGCGGGTGGACCGTGACCCCTTTCGGCGACCAATCGCCGGCGTGAACCGACCGCGAAGCGGTCTCGAGACGACCGCTCGAGGGGGTCGATCGAGCGCGGAGCTATCCGAAGATGCGGAGCAACCCGAGCGCCCAGCGGACGCCCTCCGACAGGACGAAGAGCCCACCCTCGAGCCTGGAGAGGCGACGGCCGGACCAGAGCGCGCCGACCATCGCGACCGTAATCGCTGTCAGCCACACGAGGCTCTCGATCGCCGCGGCCGTGACGGCGAGGGGGTGGATAACCGCCGCCACGCCGAGGATCCCGAGCACGTTGAAGATGTTGCTTCCCAGAACGTTCCCCACGGACATTCCGACGTGTCCGCGTTTCATCGCGACGAGCGAGACCGCGAGCTCCGGCGTCGACGTTCCGGCCGCCACGATCGTCCCGCCGATGACCCAGTCGGAGATGCCCGCCTCGGTGGCGATCGCCGTCGCCGCCTCGACCATGTAGTGCCCGCTCGCGAGCACGAGGGCCAATCCGCCGACCAGGAGGGCCGCGTCCCGGCCGTGGAACGAGGCGCCGCTCGCGACCGTCTCCGTGACTCGAGAGTCCGGGTACTCGGTGTCGATCGAGGGGGCCGACCGCTCGTCGCGGAGGACGTAGACCGTATAGAGGACGAACAATCCGACGAGGACGATCCCCTCGACGCTGGCGACGGTCCGATCGAAGAGCACCGCGAAGCCGGCGAGCGTCGCGAGGATCAGCGCGATTCCGTCCCGATGGACGAGCGACCGTTCGACGGGGATAACCTGGAGGAGCGACACCGCGCCCAGGATGAACGCGAGGTTGTAGACGTTCGACCCGACGACGTTCCCGACGGCGATCTCGCCACGCCCCGCGAGGGCCGCGTCGGTCGACACGACGAGTTCCGGCGTCGACGTGCCGATCGCGACGATCGTCAGCCCGATCGTGAGTTCGGCGACGCCGAACCGTCGAGCGAGTTTGACGACCGCGTCGACCAGCGTTCGCGCTCCGATCCACAACCCGATGACGGTTCCGGCGACGATCGCGAACTGGACGACCACGCCTCCCTGCACCATGCTACGCTATCGTTCAGCGAGGAGGATAGTAAACCTCGGTTTCACGGAACTGGCCCGCCGGGGAAGAACAGACGCTCGAGGGCGAAGGGGCGCTCGAAACGGGTACCGACGACCGCGTTTCCGCTCCGTTACTCGACGTAGCGGTACTTCCGCTCGCCCATCCGTCCCCAGCCGTCGAAGACGAACTCCGACTCGGGCGTCGTGAACTCCTGGACGTCGACGTCCATCTCGTGGTTGTGGACGTCGTGGATCTCCTCGTAATCCTCCCAGCTCATCTCGTAGCGGTCCTCGAGTTGTTCGTCGACGTTGAGCGCCCCGATCTCCTCCTCCCAGCCCTCGCGGATCGTCTCGGCGTGGATCTCCGCCTGTGCGCCGCTGCCGTAGGAGCCGACGAGTATCGTCTCGCCGACGAGGTCGCGGCCCTCCTCGAGGGCGTACTTCAGCGCGCTCGCGCGGGCGACGTGGACCGATCCGGTGTACCAGTTGCCGACCTCGCGCGAGATGGTGAGCGTCGGGTCGATGGTCTCGGCGTACCACTCCTGGTAGCGCTCGGTTCGCTTCAGGCCGTCCATGTACTCCCGGACCGCCTCGCGGAACGCCTCGTCGTCGTCGAACGCCTCGGCGCGCGGCTGGCGACCGATTTCTTCGGCGAGTTCGTCCTCGACGGCCGTATCGCGCGTGACGTGGCGGTAGGCGAGCATCGCCGCCTTGCGAACCATCCCCGGGAACGGGGTGTGGAACGGGGCGAAGACGACGTCGTCGGGGTGGACGTCGCCCGCGACGCTCTCGAAGTCCTCGAGGGCCTCGCGCATCCGCGCGAGGTAGACCTGCACCGAGCGCTTGCCGTCGACGCTCGGGAACTGCTGGTTCGGCTTGAGAAAGTCCGTCTCGTCGGCCGAGCCGTACCCCTGCTCGGTCGAGAGTTCGACGAGGTTCGGATCCTCGTCGATGAGCATCGCGACGGCGCCCGCGCCCTGGGTCGCCTCGCCGGCGTCGCCGCGGGCGTACAGCGCCGTGTCGGTCGCGATCACGAGCGCCGCGCGGCCGCGGTTGCGACCCGCGCGGATCCAGTTGTAGGCGTCGTCCAGGCTCTGGGTTCCCGCGATGCAGGCGAACTTCCGCTCGCCCTTGTTCGCGTGGTGGAAGTCACCGTCGTACACCTGTTCGAGGCAGCCTGCGACGTACGTCGAAACCGGCTTCGAGTTGTCGAAGGCGCTCTCGGTCGCGACGTCGATCCGGCCGATATCGTCGGGCTCCAGGCCCTTGCGCTCCATCAGCCGGTGGGCGGCGTTGGCCGCCATCGTGACGATGTCCTCGTAGCTGTCGGGGAACGACGAAGCGTTCAGTCCGAGGCCCTTCGTGTACTTCTCGGGGTCCTCGCCCTTCTGGGGGGCGAAGGTGCCGGGAAGGTCGAGTTTGAGGTTCCCGGTCCAGATTTCGACGGCGTCGATGCCGACTGCGGTCATGGTACCTTCATCACGAAGCAGCCATAAGGTATTGTCGTTCCGCGTTTCGTCGATCGACGAACTGCCGTCGGGAACCGCCCGTCGGAAACTGCGGGCGATTCGGCGCGTCCGCCCCGCCGTCACTCGCAGGGTTCGAAATCGTCCAACTCCCTCGTCTCCCCGACGTCGGCCGTCGTCTCGAGGCACTCGGCGTTCTCCTCGGAGACGAGGGTGACTGCGAGATCGACGGATCGCCATTGGGCGCCGTTCAGATCGACGTCCGTCGGACTGTCCGGATCGTTGACGGTTGCCGAACCGAGTTCTGCCCCGTCCTCGTCGAAGACGGTGAATTCGATCCGCTCGACCGAGTCGGCCGCACTCACGTCGTATTCGAAGGTGACCGACCGTGTGTAGGGATAGCCGAGGATCTGCCCATCGACGTTCGGCGTCGCCTCGAGAGTTTCGAATTCGGGTTCCGGATCGGGCTCCGTAGCCGATTCGTTGCTCTCGACGTGCAGGGAATCGACGTCGTCCCCCGCGGCGGCGTACACCGTCCCGTTCCCGCTTCCGTCGGTGACGTTCACCGACGCGATTCCCGACTCGTCCGTCCTGTTCTCGTCGTCGTTCGACTCGAGATCCACCGAACCGTTCCCGTCCACGGAGAAGTCGACCTGCGCGTCTTCGACCGGCGTACCGCCCTCGGTCACGCGCACCTCGAACGGGTCCTCGCTCGGATCGACGGGCTCCGATTCCAGCCACTCGACGTTGAACCGGTCGTCGCGATCGCCGTCGCCGCTCGAGTCGCCGAACCCGTCGATCCGATCGTCCCAGGACCCGTCGCCGACGCCGAGTTGCACGAGCGCGATCTCGTCGAACGCGTCCCCGTCTATCTCGAGTTCGACCGCGTTCGACCGTTCCTCGACGGTCACGCCCGATCGAGCGCCGAGCGATTCGTTCCACCGCTCGGGCGCGTCTGTCGGGAGGGTGACGGTGACGTTCGAGTCGATCGACTTCGCGTTCGGTCCCGCGATCCGTCGCACGTCGACGGACGCCGTCCCCGAATCGGCGCGCGAGAGATCCCCGTCGACGATCGGGAGCACGACGCGATCTCCGTCGATCAGCAACGGATCCTCGACGTCCACCGTCGCGTCGTCGAACTCGCCGTAGAGGAACGTGTGTTCGATCCGTGTGGTGGGTGCGTCGCCGTACTCGTGGTACCCCGGTTCGTAGACGAGGAACTGCGTCTCGAAATCGACGTCCGTGTCGTCGCCCTCGATCGACACGTTTCCGGGCGCTTCCTGGGTTCGGATCGTTCCGGCCGGATCCGGCGGGTTGACGGTGAACGTCCGTACCTCGTACCGCGTTCCGAGCGCGACGGAACTCCCTCGAGGAGCGCCGTCGGCGCTCGTCGCGCTCATCGCGTTCCGTAACTCGACGAGATCGCCTCCGACGCGCTCGCTGTGGTCGATTTCGGCGTTCCTGTTCTCGGCGGGGACGGCGTCGACCTGGTAGAGCGCGAGCGCCGCGAAGAGGATGGCGAACAGCAGGATCGCCCCGATCTGGACGGTGACGGCGCGCTCGCGCCCACGGCGGTGCATGGGCCACGATAGTCGCACCTCCTTAAACGATTACTGGCCGCAAAACGAACGCCGACGACGAATTCGGATGCGTCCCTCGAACGAACGCCGCGGATCCCTCACTCGTCCTCTTCGACGACCTCGGGGTCGCTCATCGCGCTCTGGAGGCTGTCGAGGCCGTTGATCCACTCGGTGACGAGACCGTACTCGAGTTCCTCGGCCGTAGACATGTCGAGCTCCTCGCCGTCGATGATGAGCGTGCCCGCCTGGGCGGCGTAGCCCAGCGCCGCGTCGAGATCCTCGTTGGCCTCCGCGTCGGCCGCGGCGCCGACGTAATCGTTGACGCTTCCCTCCTCGGCCGGGCCGCCGGCGACGTACTCCTCGGCGGCGAAGAAGACGCAGACGAGACTCGTCTGCACCCCGTCGACGAGGATCAGCTTCTCCTCGTCCTCGATGTCGACCTCCGAGAGGACGATGTCGCGGACCTCCGCGAGTTCCTCGAGTGTCTCCTCCTGCTCGAGTTCGCCCTCGTCGTAGGCGGAGACGATCTTCGCGACGGCGATGGCGGTGTCGTCCTGCAGGTTCAACAGGAGGCGGGCCGAGGATTCGTCCTCAGGATCGATCTCCTCGTCCTTGATGCGGTCGATCCAGTTCTGCCAGCGTTCCTCCGAGTAGAACTCGGTCGGGGGATTGCTCATACAGACACCTACACCGGCCGCTTGAAATGCCTTTCTCTACTTGTGTCCCCGTCGGCCGGACGAAAATCGACGGCAGGGACGGCGATCGCCGGCGAAACGGCGGTCCTCACGACTCGAGCGTCACCTCCCTCACGACTCGAGCGTCGCCTCCGTGTCGATCCCGTAGACGAGCGCCGGCGTCTCGACGTGGGCCGTCCGGACGGCCTCCTCGTGGCCGTTCTCGAGCAGCCACGTCACCCGTCGGGGGACCGTCTTCGGGCCGAGTACCGCCCCCGGCCGGTCCGGATCGTCGATGTAGTCGGTTTCCATGAGGAACGGGTCGCCGCGCTCGGCGGCGACCTCGAGGCGATCCTTCTCGCTCATGACGCTCGGGACGGGACCCTCGAGTCGGCCGGCGGCGTAGTGTTTGACGACGCGGTGGGCGGGGAGGCCGGCCGCCTCGGCCCACTCGGCCACCTCGGTCATCTCCTCGGTGGCCTCGGCGTGGAGCTGGACGGCACAGTCGAGATCGGCCGCGAGTTCGAACGCGTGGCGCATGACCTCGTTGGAGGCCTCCCAGACGTCGTCGTCGACGGGGTAGTGAGGGCGTCCCGACTTGAGCGCCAGCGCCTCGCCGCGCTCGACGTACTCGGCGGCGACGGAGAGCCCCGCCTGCATCACGTCGCGCGCGTCGGCGGCCGAGTAGCCCCGCTCGTCGACGAGGCGGGAGACGAGTCCCGGGTGAACGCCGAGGACCGGCCAGGCCCGCCCCTCGAGTTCAGCCGACGCCTCCTCGACGATCTCGATCGTCCGCTCGAAGACGGGCCGGAAGTCCTCGCCCGCGTCGGCCTCGACGCCGAGGTGCCAGGAGGGCTTGTTGACGACGAGGAGGTGCGTCCCGCCGAGGCGGGCGAAGTCGTGGACCGCGTCGATGCCGCGGTGGTGGTCCGGGTCGAGATGCAGGTGGTTGTCGAGGACCGGTACCGGCGTCCCGTCGTCGATCATAGCCGATCGTGGGCGCCGAATCGGTGAAAAGCCACCGGATTCGTCCGGCTACGGTCTGCACGCCGGGTGGAGTTACGGGAGGTTCCGACCGCCCTCACCGACCGAGCGTGATCGCCTCGTCGGCGGCGTTCTGCAGGGCGTCGGATCGGCCGTGGCTTCCCGGCGCGATGGCGACCGTCTCGATGCCGACCACGCCGGCGTACTCGAGGACGGGCTTGAAGTCCGTGTCCCTCGAGGCGATCGCGAGCAGGTCGAAGCGTCCCTCGGCGGCGAGCGCCGTCGCGTCGACGGCGAGTTTGACGTCGACGTCGCCGCTGGTGACGATCACCTCGAAGCCGCGGGCCTCGGCGGCCTGGATGAGACCAGGCGTGGCGTGCTCGTCGAGGTAGAGGCGGATGACGCCTACGCGTCCGAGGGCCTCCGCGGCGGCGCGGAGGTCGTCGAGGTCGACGTCGAACTCGTCGCGAAAGACGTTCGGCCCGTCGACGAAGAGGCCCACCGTCCGTTCAGTGTCGGGTGCGAGACGGGCGCGAACGCGTTCGAACATACTCGACGTACACGGACTCCGGAAATATGTGTGACGGAACACGCTCGGACGCGAGGGTCGGTCGTCCGGCCACCGAATCGCACTCTCACCGCCCCGTCGACGTCGGTCGAATCGACCGACGCGGACCGGGACCGCCAACCGTATGTAAGTTCACGTCGTCAGTGCAATCATGGATTCTTCGGGCTCCGCGCCGAACGCGTCACGGGAAGACGTCCGACGGTTGTTCTCGCGGTCGGACGAGCCCCACACACCGTACACCGCGGAGACGGTGGCGGAGAAACTCGGCTGTCCCGAGCGGGTCGCCGCGCGACGGTTGCGAGCCCTCGCCGACCTCGGCGAACTCCGGTCGAAGGACGTCGGCGATGGAACCCGCATCTGGTGGCGACCGGCGGAGCCGACCGAGGCGACGGACCGGCGGTCCACGCTCCAGGAGTTCGGCGCGTTCGTCAGCTCCGTCAAGGACTACGCCATCTTCATGCTCGACCCCGACGGAACCGTGGTCAGCTGGAACCGCGGAGCCAGGCGCATCAAGGGGTACGACGAGGAACAGATCGTCGGCGAACACTTCTCGAGGTTCTACACCACCGAGGACGTCGAGGCGGGGATTCCGGAGCGAAACCTGAACGTCGCGATGGAGGAGGGCCGCGTCGAGGACGTGGGGTGGCGGGTCCGCGCGGACGGGTCCCGGTTCTGGGCGAACGTCGTCATCACCGCCATCCGAGACGTCGACGGGACCCTCCAGGGATTCACGAAGGTGACCCGCGACATGACCGAGCAACGGGAGTACGAACTCGAGCTCCAGCGGGAGCGAGACCTCGTCGAGCAGATCCTCGAAACCGTTCCTGTGGGCATCTGCGTGATCGATTCGAACGAGGAGATATTGCGGGCGAATCGGGAAGCCCTCGACCTCCTCGAACTCCCCGAGACGGACATCGAGGGACGCTCGATCGAGCCGGTGGACCTCTACGACGCGTCGGGCGCGCTCGTTTCGAGGGACGAGCGCCCCTGGGCGCGAGTCGCCGAGACCGAACGCCCCGTCTCCGATTTCCTGTGTCGCAGCGATCGACCGGGGGCCGATCCCCGCTGGCTGTCGATCAATGCTGTGCCGCTCGAGGACGCGATGTCCACCGACACCCGGGTAGTCGCCTCGATCGAGGACGTCACGGAGCAGAAAGAGCGCGAGCGCCGGCTCGAGCGGCGGAAGTCGGAGCTCGAGTCCGAACTCGGCGAGATCCTGGTCCGCATCTCCGACGCGTTCTTCGCCCTCGACGAGGAGTGGCGGTTCACCCACTACAACGAGCGCGCCGCCGACCTCTTTCGGTACTCGGAGAACGAGCTCTCTGGCCGACGCTTCTGGGATCTCCTCCCCCAGCCTCCGGACGAGGAGCTCCGGTCGCACCTCCGCGGCGCGATGGAGACCCAGGAGCCCACCACCTTCGAGTTGTACGAAGAGCGGCTCGAGGCGTGGCTCGAGTACAACGTCTACCCCTCGGAGTCGGGGTTATCGGTGTACGTCCAGGACATCACCGACCGGCGGGAGTACCAGCGGCGCCTCGAGGAGTCGAACGAGCGCTTGGAGCAGTTCGCCTACGCCGCCAGCCACGACCTCCAGGAGCCCCTGCGGATGATCTCGAGTTACCTCCAGCTCCTCGAGCGACGGTACGCCGACGCGCTCGACGCGGACGGCGAGGAGTTCCTCGACTACGCGGTCGACGGCGCCGACCGGATGCGGGACATGATCGAGGGGCTCCTCGAGTACTCCCGCGTCGAAACCCGCGGCGAGGCGTTCGAACCGGTCGACCTCGACGACGTCCTCGACGAAGTTCGAAGCGACCTCCGGGTGAGGATCGCCGAGAGCGGGGCGCAGATCACCGCGGAGTCCCTTCCCGTCGTCGACGGCGACGGCAACCAGTTACGCCAGGTGTTCCAGAACCTGCTCGACAACGCGATCGAGTACTCGGGCGACGAGCCGCCTCGCGTTCGGGTCGAGAGCGAGCGCGACGGCGACCGGTGGATCGTCTCCGTCAGCGACGAGGGCATCGGCGTCGATCCCGAAGACGCCGACCAGGTCTTCGAGGTGTTTCAGCGCCTCCACAGCCGCGAGAAGTACGAGGGTACCGGAATCGGACTGGCCCTCTGTGAACGCATCGTTGAGCGCCACGGCGGGGATATCTGGCTCGAGTCCGACCCCGGCGAGGGGACGACCGTGTACTTCACGCTACCCACAGCCGAGTGACGGTTCCCCCGTCGGTCGGTGCCGGCGTCCGCCGAGTGTCGGTCGACGCATCGTTCGCGAACTCCCACGAGGGGACGAAGCGACGACCGTCACCATCGAGGTCCCCGGCGGACGACGAAAAGACATTACTATCACGCGGGCGACCACGAGCATATGCCGCTTCAAATGCCGCCGTTACGTGGGATTCACGACGAGCACGGGGCGAAGTTCACCGAGTTCGGCGGCTGGGACATGCCCGTCGAGTTCGACTCGATCCGAACCGAGCACGAGGCCGTCCGCGAGGACGTCGGACGGTTCGACGTCTCCCACATGGGGCAGATACACGTCACCGGACCGGACGCGACGACGCTGATGCAGCGGCTCACCTCGAACGACGTCACCGAGCTATCTCCCGGCGGCGCCCAGTACGCGGCGATCACCGACGAAGACGGCCACATCGTCGACGACACCGTCGTCTACCGCCTCCCCGGCGACGGTGCGGAGACGAGCGTCGGACCGGCGACGGGCGAACATCCAACTTACCTGTTCGTCCCGAACGCCGGCACCGACGAGGCGATGCACGAGCGGTGGATCGACCACCGAAACGAGTGGGGCCTCGAGGCGACCGTCGACAACCAGACCGACGAGTACGCGATGGTCGCGATCCAGGGCCCGAACGCCGAATCGATCCTCGACGACGCCGCGGCGGTCGACCCGGCCGACGGGTCGGTGACCGATCTGGGCCGGTTCGAGGCGACGTACGCGACCGTCGCCGGCGTCGAGTGCCTGACGGCCCGAACCGGGTACACCGGCGAGGACGGCTTCGAACTCGTCGTCCCCTGGGGCGACGCCGAGACGGTGTGGTCGACGTTCGACGAGTACGACGTCCAGTCCTGCGGCCTCGGCGCCCGCGACACCCTTCGAATCGAGGCCGGGTACCTCCTCTCGGGACAGGACTTCGACCTCGAGTCGAATCCCAGAACCCCCTTCGAGGCCGGCATCGGCTTCACGGTCGACCTCGAAACGGAGTTCGTCGGTCGGGACGCCCTCGCCGAGGCCCGGGAGGCGGGCGTCGAGGAACGGCTCGTCGGCTTCCAGTTGATCGACCGGGGCGTCCCCCGCCACGGCTACGACATCACCAACACCGACGACCGGGTGATCGGCACCGTCACCAGCGGCACGATGAGCCCCACGCTCGAGAAGTCGATCGGCCTGGGCTACGTCCCGGTCGAGTACGCCGACACGGGGACGACCCTCCGCGTCGTCGTCCGCGGCCGATCGAAGAAAGCCCGCGTCGAGGCGCTCCCCTTCGTCGACACCGTGTGAGGCGCGGCCCGCGATCGAAGGAACGAAAGTGAATCCCGTCGATCGTCACGAATACCGATACAACACCACCGACATCACCGCCACCACTAACAAACCGCTACCACGAATCCAACACCAGTCATCATGAACTTCGACATCCCCGACGACAGACGCTACCTGGAATCGCACGAGTGGGCCCTCGAGACGGACGGCGCGGTCCGCGTCGGCATCACCGACTTCGCGCAGGACGAACTGGGCGACGTCGTCTTCGTCGAACTCCCCGACGAGGGCGACGAACTCGCACAGGAGGAGCAGTTCGGCGTGATCGAATCGATCAAGGCGGTCTCGGACCTCTACGCCCCGGTAAGCGGCGAGGTCGTCGCGATCAACGACGCGTTGTTCGACGCGCCCGAACTCGTCAACGACGACCCCTTCGGCGAGGGCTGGATGCTCGAGATCGAGCCGTCGGACCCGGACGAACTCGAGAACCTGCTCACCGCCGAGGCGTACGAAGAACAGATCGCCTGACCCGACCGCTGGTTTCTCGCGCTTCGAAACGGACGCTCGGACGCTCGGGGAGACAGCCACCCGCGACCGCCGTCACTCGAGGGTGACGAGGTTCTCGAGCACCCCTTCGAGCGGCGTCGTCGTCACGGCCAGCGAGTAGCCGTCGATTCGAGCGAGGTCGACCGCGTGTTCCCAGAGGTCGTCCTCCTCGAGGCCGTGGAGGATCACCGCGTTGGGCGTCGGGTTCACCATCCGGAGGGCGATGCCGACGCCCTCACCCCGTGTGACGTTCGTGAACACGAGCGCGCGGTTCGTACTCTGCCCGTAGAGGCGGAAGAACTCGTCGCTCGAGAGGCGCGTGATCGCCCTGACGCTATCGATGACGGTGTGGCCGCTGACCCGATCGGTGGCGCCGCGGTAGATCTCCGTCGCGTCGATCTCGTCGTACAGCCGCGTCAACGGGATCGACGTCGCGTACTCGCGGAGGTCGAAGACCACGTCGCTGTCGAATCCCGCCGAGAGGACGCGACCGTACTGGCGGATGCGATCACCTCCGCGGCGCTCGTCGATCGCGATGAGCCCCTCGACTAGTCGACTGACGACGCCGATCCCGGGACTCTCGCGCCGCCCGCTCTCGTAGTCCGAGATCACGGACGACGAGACCCCGAGTTCCGACGCCAGATCGGTCTGCGAGACGTCGAAATCGGTCCGCCACTTCCTGAGCGTCGCCCCCGGATCGTCGCTGAGCGTGATCTCGCCGGCGATCTTTTCCGCGAGTTCCCGCTTCGGCCCTCGGCCACCCATACGATGTGGGTGGGACGGTCGACCCAAGTAGCTACCGAAGCGACAGCGAACGGTACGAGTGGGAAACGGGGCCGCTCGAGTTCGACGTTCGGAAGGATTTGACCGTCCTGTCGGCGGTACGCTCTATAGCGTGGAGCACGAAGTACCGGTATGCCCGAAGAAGTCCTGTTCAAGTTCGAACACGACATGACCAGCAGCGAGATCGCCGACTACCTCCGCAGCGTCGCCGACGCGGTCGACGGGGGCGACTCCCTCACCCTCGAAGCCGGCTCCGAGTCGGTAACCCTCTCCCCGCCGTCCCGACCCACCTTCGAGGTGAAGGCCGAACGCGAAACCTCGAGTTCGGGCGGCCCCGCCGAGCTCAGCGTCGAGTTCGAACTCGAGTGGGACGAAGGAGCAGAGGACGAGGGGACCGGCGGTGGCGACGGCGACCTCCGCATCGAGTAGCCTCGCCCGCGACCGCCGTCGCGGTCACACCTCGGCGACCCACACCCGGCCGTCCTCCGGTAGTCGGAACACGCTGCGGAAGACCGCCTCGAGAAACTGGGAGATACGGTTTCGATCAGCGCTCGCGCTCACGCGAACGTGCGTCCCCTCGGCCTCATCCGGTCGGGTCAGTTCGTCGATCGTAAACGCCGGAAACTCCGCGAGCAGCGCCTTCAGCTCCTGGAGTTCGTCGTCGGTGCAGTCGAGCGAGACGACGCCGTCGGCGAACTGCACCCACGGAACGCCGAGGTCGGGGTCCGGCGTCCCCTCTCGCTCGAGCACCGCCTCGTCCACCTCGAGCGTGAGGTACGGACTCGCGCGCTCGCGGTGGGCCGCGACGGCGTCGTCGAACAGTCGTCGCCGCTCTTCCGGCGTCGCCGCGTCGAACCTGGTCACGCGTGGTCCGACGCGCGCGTTTCTTTAAGCCTTTATGCGACGGTGGTGAACGGGGTAGCATGGCACAACCACGAATCCTGATTCTGGGCGCGCCCGGCGCGGGGAAGGGGACGCAGAGTGCGAAGATCACCGACCACTTCGACGTCGACCACGTCACCACGGGCGACGCGCTGCGCGCGAACAAGGACATGGACATCTCCGACATGGACACGGAGTACGACACGCCCCGCGAGTACATGGACCGCGGCGAACTCGTCCCCGACGAGGTCGTCAACGCCATCGTAGAGGAGGCGCTGACTCAGGCCGACGGGTTCGTCCTCGACGGCTACCCGCGAAACTTAGAGCAGGCCGAGGAACTCGAGGGCATGACCGACCTCGACGTCGTCCTCTCCCTCGACGTGAGCGAGGAGGAACTCGTCCACCGCCTCACCGGCCGCCGGATGGACCCCGAGACCGGCGACATCTACCACCTGGAGTACAACCCGCCGGAAGACCCCGAGGTCGAGGAGCGACTCGTCCAGCGCGACGACGACACCGAGGAGACCGTCAAGGAACGCCTGCGCGTCTACCACGAGAACACCGAGCCGGTGATCGAGTACTACGACGAGACGGGGGCCCTCGAGCGCGTCGACGGTGAACGGGCGCCCGAGGAGGTCTGGGAGGACGTGAAGGAGACGATCGAGTCGGCGACGTAATCTCCGGGCGGTACGCACGCTTGGAACAGTCCTACGGTTCTCGGGACGGAAACTCGATCGGACTTCTCCACGACGTACGAACGAAGCGACCTCCTCAGGACGGGGCCACACCCGATCGACGGAATCTGCACCAGTTACGGAAGCGGTGGGTCAAGATCGCCTCGAAGCAAACGAGATTCGGACGGTATCAGTCCAATTCGATTTCGTTGTGTTCGACGTCGACGACGTACTCGTCGGACGTCTCGAATTCGTCGGTGGCGGACGTTTCGATTTCGACCTCGCTGTCGTCGATCGCGTCCTCGGCGGTCTTATTGAACGTTTCCGAGAGGTCTTCGGGGTCGTCCACGCTCGTGTAGTTACCGCCGGTTCGGTTGGCGATCTCTCGCAGTTGCTCCTCTGGGATATCACCACCGAATCGACTCTTGAGGCCGACCGTGTGAATCGTTACATCGTTTCTCGCGGCCCTATCGACTTGATTGAATGTTTCGATGTACCTCGTGTCCACCGTGTTTTCGCCGTCACTGAGTAACACGATCGTCGGCTCGTGGTCCTCGTCACCCGACGTATCAAGATCATCGAGCGCCAACTCGATCCCCTTGGCCATGTTCGTGTTACCGTCCTCGTGACCCCTCACTCGCGCTTTGGCCGCATCCAGGTCGGAGTCTAACGAGAAGATTCTGTGACCCCTTTGGTTGAACTCGTAGAGGCCAACTCGATCACCGTTCGACTCGTTCAACTGGTCGATGAACGTTCTCGTGGCGTCCACCCGTTCCTGCCCCGGATCGTTCATGCCCATCGAACCGGATCTGTCGAGGACGAACATCACGTCGAGCGGTTTCCGCTTCTTGATGATATCCGGGACGTCGCCTTCGTTCTCCAGCGGATTATCCGTTCGGAGCGACTCGTCGAAGTTTATCGTCACGTCGTTGCCGATGTCACTATTGCCGGCGACGATCGCACCGTCGACAGTCACACCGCTATTCATGTTCAACTGTTTTCCCGGCGCGTAGACGACACCCTGGAAATCACCGTTAACGTTCACAGAACCGGTTTTCGACGAGTAGATCCACAGTGAACTCGCGTTGGTCCGATCGTCTGGCCCGATCTCGACGTCGGAAACGTCGACGTCCCCGGTCGCGTAGACGAACGTTTGATTCCCTCCACGAATATCCACGTCACTCATGTCGAGATCGCCGTCGACGCCGATGTACACGTCGCCGTCCCCAGTATCGATGTCATCGTCGATCGTGACACCGGACGAACTGTGGTACTTGTCCTCCTTGTCCTCCTTGTCCGCCGTGATCGTCGAGTCCGGAACGGAATCGGAGCCGTCGAGGTAATCGGTTACGGCGTCGTCAACGGCGGTGTCGATATCGGGAACGTCCCCAATAGAGGATGACATTTGTGCTGCGTGCACGGATTTGTCGGCCGAGCCAGCAGCTGTGCTAATATCATAGACGGGCATGAGATTCGCATCCTCGTCCCCCGGGTAGATCTCGTCAGTGTTGGGGTCGCTTTCGTCGATATCGGTCGCGTACGCGTGACTCGCAAGTTCCACGCCGGTGCCCGCTTCCGGCGTACCGTTGATAACCGGGTACGCGTCGACGGTGAGATCGTTGTCGATGCGATACGGACTAGCGCCGGGTTTCGGCCTGAGCGCTGAGTCAGGATTCGAGACGAGCACGTCCGTTTCGTTATCGTCGACATCACCGTCTTCGTAGCCGGTTGCGGTGATCGATGGGTTCGAACCACCGGTCGTCTCCAGCTTTTTGTCACCCGCTGTGTACAGCCCTCCGTAGATCGTCGGTTCGATCCCGAGTGCGTTATTTAGCGAATTTTCGCCGTCGATGACCGCTATCAACGTGACGGTCTCGTCCCCCTCGTCATGGCAGATGACGTTTCCGTCGTCGGTGTCGACGGCGTCCACGTCACAGGTCTTGGCGTCCGTCGCATCGAACTCGTCCTTCAAGAACCGGTACCAACCGTCGTGATTCGGCGAGCCGTCGACCTCGAGCGCCACGTGACTCACGTAATCGATATCCTCGCCGAAGGCGGCGATCTCGGTCCGGTTCGATAATTCGGCAGACCGTTCACCGGAACCGACGTCACCCGAGAGCGACGTCGAGGAGATTGCGACCCGGCCGATCTCACCGTCGTCGGTTGATTCCGTTCGATACTGAATCCCAGGGTCGGTGACGGTCGTCGCGCCGCCCTGACCCCGCCAGACGCCGCCGGCCTCGTAGGCGAGTTCGTTGCCGTGTTCGTCGGTCCCCACCAGCGTCTGCATCTCGATCTCTTCGGGATCCGTCGACTCGAATCCGTTAGAGGCGGTCACGTTCATCGTCCACTCGTCGGACAGTTCGTACTCCCAGTTCTCGTCGAAGTAGACCGACGTCTCGCCGTCGTTTTGTAACTCGAGCGTGTTGACGTCGTGGTCGAGTTGCTGGAAGGACTGCTGGCCCCGCTCGGACGACGTCGTCGACTCGATGCCGTCGAGGATACCCGTTCCGACGACGAAGATGATGGACGCGCCGACGATCACGATGCCGAGGAGAAGGGCGAATCCCACCACCGGACTGAGCCCACGATCCTCGTCCCCCGTGCGGTGATCAACAAGCCGACCCATTTTCTAATCGTTCGAAATACGCATACCGAATACATAAATTCATATGGTATTGAATTTAGTGAACGAGTGAATTAATAGCTATTTAATACTGTCGGCGTAGCTGTCAGTTCGTCGACGAGGTGAGCCTCGAAAGGTGCCGGCGTCGCCGGCGATGCTGGTAGAAGTCGTCGCTCCCGAAGCCTCCGTAGCCTTAGGCGAGAGCGCACACAGCCGCGTTCGGATACGAATCGATTCGCTGACCTGCCGGGCGAACCGATTCACTCGGGTCCGCGTACCGTCAGCACCGGAATGCGAGACTCGCTCACGACTTCCTGGGCGACGCTCCCCGACAGGAGGCTGTCGAGGCCGCTCTTCTCGCTCGAGCCGACGACGATCACGTCGGCGTCGATCTCCTCGCCGTAGTTGATGATCGTCTCCTGGGGAACGCCCGGTCGGGTCTCGCCGACGACCTCCACGTTCGCGTCTGTCGCGCGGCGTTCGACGTCCTCGATCGCCTCGTGGGTCTCCGCGTCCGGATCCGTTCGCATGTGGTCCTGCTTGTTCTCCGCCTGGGGTCCCTCGCCGGTGACCGACAGTACGTTCAGCGTCGCGTCGAGCTGTTCGGCGAGTTCGATCGCGTGATCGACCGCACGGCTACTGGCTTCGCTCCCGTCGGTGGCGATGAGAAGGGTCTGGTACATCGTACACCTACGGGTTCGCCCGACTGGGGGATACATCCCGGACCTGCCGTTGCCGGGGGTTCGAACCCGGGAACGAGGACCGATCGCTTCGCTTCCGCTCGATAGCGGTCGGCTGCCCGATCACGCTCGAGGGGGCGAGGCCTACGCCTCCTCGAGCAACTGGTCGCCGATCGTGTTGCGGAGGATCTCGCTCGTTCCCTCGTAGATCTCGTTGAGCTTGGCGTCGCGGTAGAACCGCTCGGCGGGGAAGTCCTTGGTGTAGCCGTAGCCGCCGTGGATCTGGATGCCCTCGTTGGCGACCTCGCGGCTCACCTCCGAGGCGTAGAGCTTCGCCTGCGCGGCGTCCTTGATGAAGTTCTCGCCGCGGATCTTCTTGTCCGCGGCCTTGTGCATGAGCATCCTCGCGGCCTGGATCTTCGTGTCCATGTCGGCCAGCTTGTGCTTGATCGACTGGAACTCGCCGATGGGCCGGCCGAACTGCTCGCGCTCGTTGGCGTACGCGACCGCCTCGTCGAAGGCAGCGCGGGCGATGCCCACGCCGCGGGCGGCGATGGTGATGCGTCCGCCGTTCAAGGTCTTCAGCGCCTGGACGAAGCCGTCGCCCTCCTCGCCGAGCAGGCGGTCCTCCGGGATTCGGAGGCCGTCGAATCGGAGTTCGGCGGTCGGACACCCTTTGTCGCCGAGTTTCTCCTCGGTGCCCTCGACGTAGTACCCGTCGTCCTCGTCGGGGCGGACGACGAACGCGGAGATTCCCCTGTTCCCGGCGTCAGGATCGGTCTTCGCGAAGAGGGTGACCGTATCCGCGACCGAGCCGTTCGAGATCCACAGTTTCCCTCCGTCGATCACGTACTCGTCGCCGTCCTTCTCGGCCACGGTCTCCATCGAAGGAACGTCGCTCCCGGCGCCCGCCTCGGAGAGGGCGAACGCGCCGACGTCGGTCCCCTCGGCGAGCGGCGTCAGGTACTCCTCCTTCTGAGATTCGTCGCCGAACTCGTAGAGCATGTTCCCCGCCAGGGAAGTGTGTGCGGCGACGATCGTTCCGAGTCCGCCCGACCCGCGCGAGATCTCCTCGAGGCCGATCGCGTAGGAGTGGTAATCGAGGCCCGCGCCGCCGTACTCCTCGGGGAACGGCATTCCCATCAGGCCCAGGTCGGCCATCTCCTCGACGAGATCGTGGGGAAACTCGTCGTCGTGGTCGATCTCCGCCGCGACGGGATCGATCTCCTCGTCGACGAATTCGGCGACCATCTCCCGGATCTGTCGCTGTTCGGCTGAGAGCGCGAAGTCCATAGCTGTGTCATCGAGGAGTCGGTCCTTTATTGTTGCCTCTGCCGTTTTGATTTCGAGCCGACATCTCCGGCGGCGGGGCGACGAACGACCGTCTCCCCCTCCGTCTTCGAGGTACTCCGATGGACGAATCCATCCACAACTGGAGCCTGACCACAACTCGAGTCAGACCGAGACGCAAGCTGATCGATACTCGAGTCGATCCCGGACCGACGTGAGCCCCGAACGGCGCATATCAGGGTCCGACCGATCGGAGCGCCGAGTCGATCGGCTCGTCCCCCTCGAGGAGTTCGAACGTCTTCCCCCGGGTGGCTTCGATATCGAGGCTCGCGGCGAGGGTTCGAGCGACGTCCTCACGGGATATCTCCCCGGGTTCCTCGAGGGTCTCCGCGGCGCGAATCTCCCAGGTACCGGGATCGTCGGTCAGCGGGCCGGGTCGGGCGATCGTGTGCGTCAACTCGCTCTCACGAAGTCGGTCGTCGGCCGCCCCCTTCGCGATCAGGTAGTCGCGAAGTTCGTCGGGGCCCTCGTCCGGGTTCCCGGCACCCATCGAACTGAGCGTGACGAATCGGTCGACGCCCTCCCGTTCCGCGGCCTCGATCAGGGTGATCGCGCCGTCTCGGTCGACGCCGTAGACGTCCTCACCGCCAGAGCCGGCAGCGAAGACGATTTCGTCGCACCCCCGAACCGCGTGGTCGACCGTCTCGGTCAGATCCCCCACAACCGGGTCGGCCCCGAGGTCTTCGATATCGTCCGTCTGCGATTCGTCGCGAACCATTCCCCGGACGTCGCGGTCGCCCTCGGCGAGCAGTTCGGTGAGTCGACTGCCGACTCGCCCGTGCGCGCCGGCGACGAGGACGGTCTGAGCCACGCGAACCCTTGGCCGTCGCCCTGGAAAGCCGTGGTGCTGGAACCCGCAACGGGACCAAACCGTCGAAAATGACGTTTCGGCGACGCTCCGTCGGTACCACCCCTACCGCGTACCGTCGACCCGGCGACGGCCGGAAGCGCCGCGACCGCGGCGTTTTTCCGCCGGGCCGTCCAAGATGCACCCAGTAGATGACAACGGGCTCTTCCGAATTCACGACCGACGCCGACCTCGAGTGGTGTTACGACGCGGTTCACGGCGTCTCGAGGACGTTCTCGATCACGATCGATCGACTCGACGAGCCGATGGCGCGGTACATCTGCGTCGGCTACCTGCTCTGTCGAATCGCCGATACGATCGAGGACGCGGGGCACATCCCGCCGGCCGAACAGACCGACCTGCTCGCGACGTACGACCGGTTACTCGATCCGGACGACGACGCGCCGATAACGGCGTTCATGAGCGACGTCGAGCCGTGGATCCCCGACGAGCGGACCGACGACTGGGAGGTCGTCGCCGAGACGCCCCGCGTCCTGCGCACCTTCGAGTCGCTCGAGGAGGAGCCAAGGGAGATCATGCGCGAGCCGGTTCGGGAACTCGTCGACGGCATGGCGAGGTTCACCAGCCGGTACGCCGACGAGGGCGGCCTCCGCCTCCAGACCCTCGAGGAACTCGAGGAGTACTGCTGGTACGCCGCCGGAACGGTCGGGACGCTCATCACGGGGCTTGTCGCCCGGGGCACGTCGCCGGAACGGGCCCGGGAGCTGCGTGCAAACGCGCGGTCGTTCGCCCTGCTGTTGCAACTGGTCAACATCGCGAAGGACGTCGAGACCGACTACCACGAGGAGAACAACGTCTACCTCCCGGCCGAGTGGCTGGAGGAGGAGGACGTCGACATCGAGGCGGTGACCGACGAGGCCCACCACGGCGGCGTCACGAACGTGATCCGTCGGGTGACCGGCCGCGCCGAGAGCTACCTCGACGGCGCCCACCGCTACCTCGAGCTCGTCCCGGAACAGCACGGAAACAGGCTGGGGGCGTGGGCGATCCCCTACCTGCTGGCGGTCGGGACGCTCCGCGAACTCCGCGAGCGCCCGGAGGACGTGGTTCGAGAGGGGAACGTCAAAGTCTCTCGAGCCGAGGTGTTCGCCCTCCTCCAGCAATTCGAAGACGGCGTCTCGCGGTCGACCCTCGCCGACCTCCGCGACGAGATGTCGGAGAAGCCGCTGCACCACTGATTTTCCGCGCCCCAAGCCGGTCGGATCGCGCGCGGTGATCGATCACCGGATCGACGAAGCGGTCCCGACGCGACGGCCGACGAGCGAAAGCGCGAATCCGACGGTTCCCGCGGAAAGCGCCGCGGGGAGGTAGAGCAGTCCGACGCCGACGGGACCGACCCAGGGAGACGAGTACGGCGCGAACGCGACGACGGCCGCGACGGGGGCGAGCGCCGCTACGAGGGCGTACCGCACCCACCCGTCGCCGCGCTCGAGCGCGTACCCTATCGGGAGGAACAGCGCCGCGGCGACCGCGAACGGGACGTGAAAGAGCGCCGCGCTGAGACCGAGCGCGAACCAGACGACGGCGCCGGCGGCGAGCACGGCGCCGACGGGGAACCAGACCAGGGTTCGTCCGTCGAGCGGCCGCCCGAGTCGGTCGCACAGGCGCTCGAGCGCGATCCGGCCGCGCTCGCCGACGTGACGACCGACGGTCCGCCTCGAGAGGCGACCGCCGACGCTCCTCGTCGTTACCGTCGCGATTCCGAGGACGGCGACGGGAACGACGCTCGCCGGTATCGCGTGGTCGAGGACGAGCGGGCCGAAGACGACCGCGGTCGTGGCCCACGACTCGAGGGTCCCCGCGACGCCACTGCCGTCCGGGGCGTACGTGACGTGCGTTTTCTCGGTGGGTGCGCCGTCGCCACCGGCGTCGGTCCCGGTCCACTCGACGGTCCCGTTCTCGAGGGCCGCGTTCGGCGGTTCGTTCGTCGCGCGGTGACCGTCTGGCGGGTGCAGCGTCACGCGCTCGGCCTCGAGCGCGTAGTGATCCTGCGTCCCGCCGGCGTACAGGTAGTCGAAGACCCACGCGTCGCCGACGCCCGAGGTGGCGGCGTCCTCGACCGCGTAGGTCACGACGAGGGTCCCGTCCTCGACGTCGATCGTCCGATTCGTCGCGTCGTCGCGCGCGACGTGCCGCCAGTGTCCGAGGCGGTCCTGATCCTCGACGGCACGCTCGAGCGGGTCGGGATCGTCGCGGTACCGATCGGCGGCCGACTCGTTCAGGGGTACCCGTTCGACCCACCGCGAATCGCCCGCCGAATCGACGTGAACGTCGAGCGTTCCCGGGCCGGCGGTACCCTCGAGGTCGGAGCCACAGGTGTCGCAGAGTTGTTTCGGCGGGGGCGCGCCGGCGACGACCGAGACGCCGGCGAGTCCGACGAGACAGAGGGTGAGGACGGCGACGGCGGGAGTGGCTCGAGCGAAGCCCATTAACTCTCTCCACACACGTTAGCAATAAAAACGTTCAGATAGGGTTTCAATCTGCTTCGGGCGGTCGCCCGGCCGAAATTCGTCGCGAACCGCGGGCGGAGCCGCCGCTACTCGTACTCGTAGAACCCCTTCCCGGTCTTCTTCCCGAGGTCGCCCGCCTCGACCTTGCGTTTGAGGAGGTACGCCGGCTTGTACCGGTCGCCGAGTTCCTCGTGGAGAGTCTCGGAGGCGTGCAGGCAGATGTCGAGGCCGATGTGGTCGGCGAGGGTGAGCGGGCCCATCGGGACGTTGGTGCCGAGTTCCATCCCGGCGTCGACGTCCTCCTTCGTGGCGACGCCCTCGTCGTAGGCCCGGATCCCCTCGTTGATCCACGGCATGAGAATGCGGTTGGTGACGAAGCCCGGTTTGTCGTCGGACTCCCAGGTCGTCTTCCCGAGGTCCTCGGCGAACTCGTGGGCGAGCGCGGCGGCCTCGTCGGTCGTCTTCTCGCCGACGACGACCTCGACGCCCTCCATGATCGGTACCGGGTTCATGAAGTGGAGGCCGATCACGCGCTCGGGCCGTTCGAGATCCGACGCGATCGAGGTGATCGAGAGCGTGCTCGTGTTCGTCGCGAGCAGGACGTCCTCGTCGCAGGCGTCCTCGAGGTCGCGGAAGATGTCCTTCTTGACATCGAGTCGCTCGAGCGCGGCCTCGACGACGAGGTCGCACCCGCCCAGGTCGGCGAGGTCGGTCGTCCCTTCGATCCGCTCGCGGATCGCCTCGGGATCCTCCTCGAGGTCGTCGTTCGCGGCGAGGCGCTCGAGGCTGACCGCGATCGAGTCGACTCCCGAGTCGACGAACTCCGGTTCGATGTCCCGCATCACGACGTCGTAGCCGGTGGTGGCGGCGACCTGCGCGATGCCGCTGCCCATCGTTCCCGCGCCGACGACGCCGATTCGCTCGAGTTGGTCTCGAACCATACCCGCCCCTTCGGGGGACGGCGGCCTAAGTGTGAGGGAGCGCTCGGCGCCCATCGGTTCCTCGCGACGGCGAGATAGGCTCACGGGAGGACAACCTTGAAGATGTGACGGTGTGAGATACGACCAATTCGGTGAACCGCGTGAACAACGAACGAGTCGTCGAGGACACGGAGGCCGCCCTCGCGCGGATCGACGCGGACGAGCGCGACGCCCTCGAGGCCGCGGACGTCGATCCGGCGGCCGTCTCGAGCAAGGAGTACTCCTACCGGATGCTGCTCGACGCGGGCGTCGACGACGGGGTGGCGGACGCCCTCAGACGCCGGTTCTCGCTCCCCTGGTCGTTCGAGACCGACGGCGACCTGGATCGCCGATCGGCGGCGGTCCGGGGACTCGGCGCCGCCGAGCGCGAGTGGATCGCGAAGAGTCGCGACGAGGACTGGCAGTCGTTCGAGTACGAGGAAGCGCCCGCGATTCGGATCGGACGCGACCGACCGACCCACCGCCCGTATCCGAAGCCGACGCCCGTGACGGCCGTGACCGGGGTCGGCCCCGACGACGCCGACCGCCTCGCCGAGGCCGGGATCAACTCCGCCGAGCGACTGGCGACGATCGACGCCCTCGCCGTCTCGAAGGCGCTCGACCTCGACGTCTTGCACGTCCGCACGTGGCGTCACAACGCCCGCGAGCTGCTCAGGTGACGCCCGGCCGATCGAAGGAGTCGGCCCGTCTCACTGCCCCGTTCCCACCGTTACTACTCGAGTGAGTAATTTCGATAATTCGGACCATCAGAGATATATAGCGGCCTGATGGACCATCTACCAGATGATACCGATCGACGACGCTCCGATCGTCCGCGACGGCAAGGCGCTTATCCTCGCGATGGACCACGGCCTCGAGCACGGACCCGTCGACTTCGAGGAGGTGCCGGAAAAACTCGATCCGTCGACGGTCTTCGAGACGGCCACCCACGACGCCGTCACCTGCATCGCCGTGCAGAAGGGGATCGCTGAGGGATACTACCCGAGCTTCGAGGACGACGTCGAGCTCCTGTTGAAGATCAACGGAACGTCGAACCTCTGGATGGGCGAACCCGACTCGGCGGTCAACTGCTCGGTCGACTACGCCGCCGAACTGGGCGCCTCGGCGGTCGGCTTCACCGTCTACGGCGGCTCGAACCACGAGATCGAGATGGTCGAGGAGTTCCGCGACGTCCACGAGCGGGCCAGGGAGTACGACTTGCCGGTCGTCATGTGGTCGTACCCGCGCGGCCAGGGGCTGAAAAACGACACCAAACCCGGGACGATCTCCTACGCGACCCGGCTGGCCCTCGAGCTCGGCGCCGACATTGCCAAGGTCAAGTACCCAGGGAGCACGGACGCGATGGCCCACGCGGTCAAGTGCGCGGGTGACATGAAGGTCGTCATGTCCGGCGGCTCCAAAACGTCGGACTACGAGTTCCTCTCGCAGGTCGAGGCCGTCATGGACGCAGGCGCGAAGGGGCTCGCCGTCGGCCGAAACGTCTGGCAGCGGGAGAACCCCACACGGATCCTCGACGCCCTCGAACTGGTCATTTACGAGGGCGAAACCGCAGACGCCGCACTCGACGCGACGGAATGACCCTCGAGAACGCCGACCCGATCGTCGAGTCGGTCGTCGCGACGGTGGCGCGCTCGGCGACGGAGATTCGCCAGGGGCTCATCGGCCGCCGGGGATCGGTCGACGCCGAGAACCCCAGCGGCGAGACCCAGAAGGAAGCCGACGTCTTCGCCGACGAGTTGCTGGGGGACAGACTCGCCGGTATCGACGGCGTCGGCCAGTTCGCCAGCGAGGAGCGCCCCGACCTCGTCGACTGCGGCGAGACCCCCGGTGAGGGCGCCTACGCGGTCGCGGTCGACCCCCTCGACGGCTCGTCGAACCTCGAGTCGAACAACGCGATGGGGACGATCTTCGCCGTCTACGACGCGCCCCTCCCGGCGCTCGGACGGGATCTCGTGGCCGCGGGCTACGTCCTCTACGGCCCGATCGTGACGATGGTCGTCGCCACCGACGAGGGCGTCGCCGAGTACGAACTGAGCGGCGGCGAGCGAACCCTCATCGACGACGACGTCACCCTCCCCGACGACCCCGTCGTCTACGGCTTCGGCGGCCGCGTCCCCGACTGGCCCGAGGACTTCGAGGCGTACGCCCGGGAGATCGAAACCGAACTCAAACTCCGCTACGGCGGCGCGATGATCGCCGACGTCAACCAGGTGCTTACCTACGGCGGGATCTTCGCCTACCCCGGCCTCGAGTCCCGCCCCGAGGGCAAACTCCGGCTCCAGTTCGAGGGGAACCCGATCGGCTACGTCGTCGAGCGCGCCGGCGGGCGCAGTTCGGACGGCGAGCGGTCGCTGCTCGACGTCGAACCCGGGGAACTGCACGACCGGACGCCGGTCCACCTCGGCAACGAGGCGCTGATCGACCGGCTCGAGTCGGCGCTCGAGTGAGCGACGGTCCCGACGCGAACCCGGCCGGCGTGTTCTTCGACCCCGACTGCCGCGGCCGCTCGAACCGGCGATGTCGGAGTCGACGATCCAGAAATGGGAGACGGAGGCGCTTTCTGTTCGGAACTCCGAGACTGAGTCGTCTCCGATCCGAGCGCAGCCGACTCGGAGGCGGCGGTCAACACCGACTCGACGGTTTCAACTGCGATCGGCGGAGCCACCCCAGGGAACCGTGAGCTGCACGTATCCGACGGCGCCGAGGACGAGGAGGACGTAGAACCCCCACCGCGGCCACCCCGTCGCGAGGAACAGCATCGAGAGGAACGCCGCCCAGAGGCCGACGATGACCAGGTCGGCCAGGATCCGGCCGCCCGAGACGGCGAGGTGGTGACGAGAGCCGCCGTCGTCCGCTCGATCGCCATCGTCTGCTCGGTCGCCACCGTTCGAGCGGTCGTCGCCGTCGCTCGAGGCTGCGTCGGTCGATTCGGTCGCGGTCGGGTTCGATCGGTCGCGTTCGTTCGTCATGAGTCGTCTCCTGGTGACGTCGTGCGCTCGTCTCAGAAGTGGTAGCCGTGTTCGGCCGTGATTCGGTACGCCGCGACCCCCCAGACGTAACTCTGGCCCGGCCACCACGTTCGAGCGTTGTTGAAGCCCGCGATGAGCGCCCCGTCGTCGGGGGCGCCGGGGTCCGGGTAGTAGCTCACCGAGCCGCTGTCGCCGTCGACCAGGTCCATCTCGCTCCCCCACCGGATCTGTCCGCGGCGACAGAAGGGATCGGTGAAGCACGTGATCGCCTCCATCCCTTCGACGTCGCCGGTCGTGTGGCCTGACATCGCGCCGACCTTCTCGAGCGATTCGCCCCGCGCGATGACGTCAGCGAGGCCGTACTTGGTGAGCTGTCCGCGAACCGGAATCGGCTCGGGGGCGTCGATCGATTGCGGCGGGGAGAGCGGACCGACGGGATCGACGAGCGCCACGTCCTGGACGGGGTGGCCAAAGCGAACCGTTCCGAGCTCGACCGATTCGTCCCCTTGCGTCGGAAGCGAGAGTTGTTCGTCGCGGACCGCGTCCGCGATCCGCTGGCGATCCCCGTTCTCGGTCCCCTCGACGTCGAACGCGTGGGACGCCGTTACGAAGTACGACCCACCCTCTTCCGGGTCGTACAGCGCCGGCGCCAGCGTCGCCAGACTCGAGGACGTCTCGCAAGCGACGCCGCTTGCGATCTGGGCGTTCGTCACCCCCTCGGCGAATCTGGGTTCGTACGTCGACGTGTCGGTACCGCCGTCGAACTCGCCGATGCCGTCGATCCGCCCGATGTCCGAGACGTCGTCGAACTCCTCGACCTCGATCGAAATCGCGTCGGTGATTCCGGAGAGAATATCGCGGACGCTCGAGGCGTCAACGGAGACTCCGACGGAGACGGTCGCCCCCTCGTCGTAGTCGCCAGGGACGACCGCGCTGCCGAGGTAACCCGGGACGCTCGTTCGGGCGAGCGCCTCGTTGACCTCGATCGCTTTCTCGACGGACTCGTACCAGCGTGCGGGGACATCGGTCGTCCGTTCCTCGACGGCCCACGGGTCCGAGGAGTCGTCGTCGCGGACCAGCGCGGTGACGACCTCGACCTCGCCGGAGGCCGACAGCACGTCGTCGATGCCGACGAGGCGTGCCACGCCGTAGGCACAGCCGACGCTCCCGACCGTACGGAGGAATTCGCGCCGATCGACGCCGTCCGTAAACCCGGTTCGGCCGCTCTCGCGACGCGCGTTCGGTTTCTCACCTCGTTCCTCAGACATACGGGTAGACTCAGTCTCTCCGCGACTCGTCGCTCGCTGCTGGACGCTCGAAGGGCGCGCAGACGCCTGCCGTGTACCTGTACGGTCGGGAAATTTCTCAAAAGGGGTTGGCCTTGCACCTGCCGTACGTTCTCTACCGACCGAACTCGCGTTCGGATCGCCCGCGTGCCGACGCGGGGAACATAATGACTGCACGGCTGAACGCGAGCCTACGTGTCACTCCACCTCAGACTGTAATCTGTCTCCGTGCTGGTGACCACGGAGGCATCGACTACACTCCCACGATTGCCCGCGCCCGCCCCGCAAAACTCCGATCCTCCTCACCCGCCCGGACGCGTTCCGGGCGGGTTCGACCGATCAGTGGTGACTCGGCGCGGGCACTCTCCCTCTCTCTCTGCGGTTCGAACGACGCGAACCCGTACTCGGATCACCTCTTCCGCGCCGTCGGCTCCACGCTCGTCGAGCGAGCACGGCGAGCACTGTCCGGACCGCAACTGCGCGTTCGTGGCTCAATAAACAGTTTTACGGACTACGAGCGCTGCCGGCGACCCTCGGTAAGCGCCGCTTTGTCGCCGGTCGGGACCGATTACCGACGACCGGCTCGGTCCTACGGCTTCCATAACAATACCCGCAGTGCTGGAACGCTCGCACGCTCCCGCGGGCGTAGACCGGTTCGACTCCGGTCGGGAGGGTATGCGTTCCGACGGCGTCTACTCGCGGCGGCTGCTCGGCGACGTTCGGCCGGTCGACCTCGAGCGGGCGCTGTGGATGCTCGTCGTCGTCTCGCTCGTCGGCGACGTGGCGACGACGGTCGTCGGACTACGGCTCGGGCTGGCGGAGTCGAATCCGGTCGCACGGGGGGCGATCGCCGGCTACGGCGTGTTCGGTATCGTCGCGCTGAAGGGCGTCGCCGTCGGAATCGGCCTCGTCTGCCGCCCCGTCCTCCCGCGGACGTACCGATCGATCGTCCCGGCCGGGCTCGCGCTCCCGTGGACGGTGGCCTTCCTCGCGAACCTCTACACGATCTCGACGGTGACCTGATCGGCACCCTTCGATCGGACGGCCTTCCCGCACGGGATCGGCACCCGAGCAGACCGTACGTTGACGGTCACTCCCCACGCACACCCACACATGAGTCGAAAGAGCGTGCTCTTCACGCCCGGCGATCGATCCGAGATGATGCGAAAGGCACCGGAGAGCGGCGCCGACGTGCTCGTCTTCGACCTCGAGGACGCCGTCGCACCGGGCCGGAAGGACGAAGCGCGAACGGCGGTCCACGACGTCCTCACCGATCCGTCGTTCGATCCGGACTGCGAGGTGTGCGTCCGCGTCAATCCGACGACTGAGGTGCTCGAGGCTGACCTCGAGGGCGTCCTCGGTCCCTCCTCGAGCGACGGACTCCGCTTCGACAGCGCGATGCTGCCCAAGGTTGGTGCCCCGGCGGACGTCGCGGACCTCGCCGACCGACTCGCGACGTACGGCCTCGACGTCCCCGTGCTGGCGTTGATCGAGAACGCGCGCGGGGTCCTCTCGGCGCCCGAGATCGCCGCCGCGCCGGCGACGGACGCGCTCGTCTTCGGCGCGGAGGACCTCTCGGCGGACATCGGGGCGACCCGGACCGACGAGGGCATCGAAGTTCTCTACGCGCGCGAGCGCGTGGTCATCGCCGCGAGCGCGCACGGGTGCGACGCCATCGACACCATCGTCTCCGAGTTCGACGACGAGGAGCGCCTCGCCGAGGAGGCGGCGTTCGCCGTTCAGCTCGGCTACGACGGCAAACTGGCGATCCACCCGGCGCAGGTCGACCCGATCAACCGGGCGTTCGAGCCCGACGAGGACGACCTCGAGTGGGCCCGGACGGTCGTCGAAGCCGCGCGCGAGGCCGACGCGGAGGAGCGTGGCGTCTTCGAGGTCGAGGGTGAGATGATCGACGCGCCGCTGATCGCCCGCGCGGAACGGATCCTCGAGCGCGCGGAGATCGAGATCGAAGCCTCGGACGACGCCGACGAAAACTGACCGTCCGTCGAAAATACAATCGGATACGAATACCTGCGATTTGTACACCATGATAGATATTCGCTATGCTTATCAACGGGGTGGGGAAATACTCGAGTATGCCAGAGCAAGCGAACCCATTCGAGAGCCTCCAGGCGCAGATCGACGACGCCGCGGCTCACCTCGACGTCGCCGAGGACGTGATCGAGCGGCTGAAACACCCCGAACGCGTCCTCGAGACGAACCTCACCGTCGAAATGGACGACGGTTCGCTCGAGCGGTTCGTGGCGTTCCGCTCGCAGTTCAACGGCGACCGTGGGCCGTACAAGGGCGGCATCCGGTACCACCCCGACGTCACCCGCGACGAGGTGAAGGCGCTGTCCGGGTGGATGACCTACAAGACCGCCACCGTCGACATTCCCCTCGGCGGGGGGAAAGGCGGCATCGTCATCGACCCGAGTGAGTACTCCGAGTCCGAACTCGAGCGCGTCACGCGCGCGTTCGCGAAGGAGCTTCGCCCGCTGATCGGCGAGGACCGCGACATCCCCGCCCCGGACGTCAACACGGGCCAGCGGGAGATGAACTGGATCAAGGACACCTACGAGACGCTCGAGAACACGACCGAACCGGGCGTCATCACGGGGAAGAACCTCGCCAGCGGCGGGAGCGAGGGCCGCGTCGAGGCGACGGGCCGCTCGACCGTCATCGCCGCGCGCGAGGCGTTCGACTACCTCGGGAAGGACCTCGAGGGAGCCACCGTCGCCGTCCAGGGGTACGGGAACGCCGGCTGGATCTCGGCGAAGCTGATCGACGAGATGGGCGCGACCGTCGTCGCCGCGAGCGACTCCTCGGGCGGCATCTACAACCCCGACGGCTTCGACCCGGTGGCGGCGAAACAGCACAAGAACGAGACCGGCAGCGTGGTGGGCTACGACGAGGCCGAAGAGGAGATCACCAACGAGGACGTCCTCACCCTCGACGTCGACCTCCTGATCCCCGCCGCCCTCGAGAACGCCGTCGACGGCGACCTCGCCGAGGACGTGACGGCCGACGTCATCTCCGAGGCCGCGAACGGGCCGCTCACGCCCGCGGCCGACCGGGTGCTCGCCGAGACGGACACGATCATCGTTCCGGACATCCTCGCGAACGCCGGCGGCGTCACCGTCTCCTACTTCGAGTGGGTGCAGAACCGCCAGCGCTTCTACTGGTCCGAGGAGAAGGTCAACGAGGAACTCGAGGCGATCATCGTCGACGCCTTCGACGCCCTCGTCGAGACCTACGAGGAGAAAGACCTCGAGACCTTCCGCGAGGCCGCCTACGTCGTCGCGATCCAGCGGGTCGTCGACGCCTACGAGGAGGCCGGCTCGTTCCCCTGAGTCGGGCCCGTTCGGCGGTCCTCGAGCGGGAACCCGCCACCCCGACGAAACCGGCCCGTCCGAACGACGCACCTGCAACATACTATACTCTGACAACTCCTTCGCACGTCGATACCTTTTTCTCGAGCCGCGGAAATGCCTGCGTAAGCACTTCCGGGATGATTCGTGACAGTATTATCCGATATTCGTCGCGCGTTCGCCGCGAGGTCCGGGCGGCCCTCGACGAATCCCACACGCCCCACGAAATCGCGGCGAGTTTCGCGATCGGCGTCTTCGTCACGGCGTTGCCCACGGGCGGCCTCGGCATCGGGCTCTTCTTCGTGTTCGCGTACTGGTGGTCGTGGGTCAGCACGGTGGCGATGTTCGCCTCCGTCGCCGTGTTGAATCCGTTCGTCAAGCCGGTGGTCTACGTCTCGAGTTTCTACCTCGGCTCGACGCTCTTCGGCGCGGAGCCGACGGTGCAGGTCGGCCACGACGCGGTCGACTGGGCGCTGGCGGCGATCCAGCACCTCCTCGTCGGGAATGGCCTCGTCGCGCTCTCGCTCGCGTTCTTCGGCTACGGCGCCGTTCGAATCGCGATCGTCGCCCGCCACCGGTACGGCGGACCGCCGAGCTCGAGCGCGGACGAGCGTCGAGCGGATTCGCAATCGCAGTCCCGTTCACAATCTGCAGCCGTCGGTCCGTCGTCGTACGAGCGACGAAACCGCTGAGCGCGAGCGAAGATCCGTGCTCGAAGCGGGGGAACCGGCACGGAAACGGCCTCGGAGGCCGACTTCTCGAGCGAGAACCGTTTCGGCAGCCAGTTTTCGATCGCGAACGCGCTCCGAGCCCCGTTCCCAACCGTGAACGCCCTCAGAGGCCCAGTTCCCGACCGATGACGAGGTGCTGGATTTCGCTCGTCCCCTCGCCGATCTCCATCAGCTTCGCGTCCCGGTAGAAGCGCTGGGGGGCGAAGTCCGTCGTGTAGCCGTAGCCGCCGAGCACCTGAACGGCGTCCTCGGCCACCTCCCTGGCGGCCTCGCTGGCGTCGAGTTTGGCGAGCGCGGACTCTTCGGTGACCGGACGGCCCTCGTCGTACCGCGTCGCGGCCCGGTAGGTGAGCAGCCGGGCGCGCTCGGTCTTGCGGTGCATGTCGACGATCTTGTTCCGGATCGCGTCGAACTCGCAGATCTGCTTCCCGAACTGCTCGCGCTCCTTGCTGTAGGCTCTGGCGCGCTCGTAGGCACCCTGGGCGAGGCCGGTCGAGAGGGCGGCGATCGAGATCCGTCCGCCGTCCAGGGTCTTCTTCGTCTGCTCCCAGCCGTCGCCCGGCTCCCCGAGCAACCTGTCTTCGGGAAGGCGGACGTCGTCGAAGGCGATCTCGCATGTCGGCGAGGCGTTGAGGCCCATCTTCTCCCAGACGGTGGTGACCTCGAATCCGTCGTCCTCGCGCGGGTCGACGATGAACGTCGAGATGCCGTCGGTCCCCGCGTCCGGGTCGGTGACGGCCTTGACGAGGATCGAACCGGCCTCCGACGCGTTCGTGATGAACTGCTTGGTGCCGTTCAGGACCCACTCGTCGCCGTCTCGATCCGCGGTGGTCTCCATGTTCGACGCGTCCGACCCGCTCCCCGGCTCGGTGAGCGCCCAGGCGCCGAGGTGCTCGCCCGCCGCGAGCGGGCGCAGCCACCGCCGCTTTTGCTCCTCGGTGCCGAACAGTTCGATCGGTTTCGACGCGAGCGAGGTGTGCGCGACGTAGGAGAGCCCGATCGAACCGGACACCCGGCCGAGTTCCTCGGCCACGAGCGCGTACATCAGCGTGTCACCGCCGAGGCCGCCGTACTCCTCGGCGATCGGCACCCCCATCACGTCGAGATCGGCCAGTTGCTCGAAGACCTCCGCGGGAAACCGGTGCTGATCCTCGATCTCCTGGGCGACCGGCTCGATCTCCTCCCGGCAGACGTCCCGCACCGTGTTCCGAATCATCCGGTGTTCGTCGGGCAGGTCGAAGTCCATGGATCGAATGCGCCGCCTCGAGGAATAAACGCACCGCCGACGGTTCACCCTCCCGCGTACGCGCCACCCAGACCGGTAGAGTTACAGACACGTCGAGACGCATTTAACTCCCGACGCCCTCTCTCCACCGTATGGACATCCGCCAGCTCGCGCGCGGGACGATCGAGTGGAGCCGCCTCGAGCGCGTCGTCCGCACGCTGGCGGACCGGTACGGCCGCGACGTCGTCCGCGTGGAGTTCCTCGAGGCGGACAACTGGCTGTCGACGCCCTGCGTCATCGACGAGGAGTGGTTCGTGAAGATCGTCTCGCGGCAGAACGCGCTCGTCCACGCCCTGCTGACGACCGGCCGGAACGTCGGCGCGTTCTCATCGGGAACCGTCGGGCTCTTCGATCGGTTCGACACCCCCCGCCAGATGGTCGAACACGAGTTCGAGGCCACCCGGCGGATGCGCGAGATCGGGGTCAACGCGCCCCGACCGATCGAGGCCTTCGAGGTCAACGGCCTCGGCGTCCTCGTCCTCGAGTACCTCCCCGAGTTCAGCACGCTCGAGGAGATGCCCGACGAGGACGTCGCCGACCTCGCCCCCGACCTGTTCGAGATGCTCTCGACGATGCACGACCACGAACTGGCCCACGGCGACCTGCGAGCGGAGAACATCCTCCGTCGGGACGACGAACTCTACTTCATCGACGCCACCAAGGTCCACGAGGATCGGATCGCAGACACGGCCGCCTACGACCTCGCGTGCGCGATGGCCGTCCTCGAGCCGCGAATCGGCGCTCGAGACGCCGTCACCGCCGCCGCGACGGAGTACGACGCCGAGACGCTGTTGGCCGCCCGCGAGTTCCTCGACTTCGTGCGCCTGCGGCCGGACCACGAGTTCGACTCGACGCTGTTGCGCAGCGAACTCGAGAAGGCGGCCGATCTGGGTCGGGGCTGAGCGGTCGGTCGGGTTCGGACGCCGGAGGCGGGCCCGGCGGGCCGCCGCCACGACGCTGTGAACCGGTGACGGGGTTTTTCACCGCCAGGGACGTACCCCCGGCTATGAGCCAGCAAGCCACCGCGACCGTACACGGTCACTACATCGGCGGCGAGTGGACCGATCCGGACGGCAGCGAGACGTTCGAGAGCGAGAACCCGGCGACCGGCGAGGCCCTGGCGACGTTCCAGCGCGGCACCGAGGCGGACGTCGACGCGGCCCTCGAGGCGGCCGAGGAGGCGTTCGAGGAGTGGCGTAAGCTCTCCTACATCGACCGGGCGGAGTACCTCTGGGACATCTACCACGAACTGCGCGAGCGCCACGAGGAGCTGGGCGAGATCGTCACCAGGGAGTGCGGCAAGGAGATCTCGGAGGGGAAAGCCGACGTCACCGAGGCCTGGCACATGGTGGAGTGGGCGGCGGGGAACGCCCGCCACCCACACGGCGACGTCGTCCCGAGCGAGGTCGCGGGGAAGGACTCCTACATGCGCCGGAAACCCCGCGGCGTCGTCGGCTGTATCACGCCGTGGAACTTCCCCGTGGCCATCCCGTTCTGGCACATGGCCATCGCACTCGTGGAGGGGAACACGGTCGTTTGGAAGCCCGCCGAGCAGACACCCTGGTGCGGCCAGATCATCGCCGAGATGATGGCGGACGCCGGGATCCCCGACGGCGTTTTCAACATGGTCCAGGGCTACGGCGACGCCGGCGCAGCCATCGTCGACGATCCGCGGGTCGACACCGTCCTCTTCACGGGCTCCGCGGAGGTCGGCCACGAGATATCCGGCACGGTCGGGAGCGAGGCCGGAAAGCTGGCCGCCTGCGAGATGGGCGGGAAGAACGGCATCGTGATCACCGAGGAGGCTGACCTCGACATCGCCGTCCACAGCGCGGTGATGTCCTCGTTCAAGACCACCGGTCAGCGCTGCGTCTCGAGCGAGCGCCTGATCGTCCACGAGGACGTCTACGACGAGTTCAAAGAGCGCTTCGTCGACCTCGCGGAGGACGTCGCCGTCGGAGACCCCCTCGACGAGGACACGTTCATGGGGCCGGCCATCGAGGCCGACCACGTGGAGAAGATCCGCCAGCACAACGAGCTCGCGAGGGAGGAGGGTGCGAACGTGCTGGTCGACCGGTTCGAACTCGAGGACGAGGAGATTCCGGACGGCTTCGAAGGCGGCCACTGGGTCGGTCCGTTCGTCTACGAGATCGACTACGACCCGGACCTGCGCTGCCTGAAAGAGGAGTGTTTCGGCCCGCACGTCGCCCTCGTCGAGTACTCGGGCGACGTCGAGCGCGCCCTCGAGATCCACAACGACACCCCCTACGGGCTCGCCGGGGCGATCATCTCCGAGGACTACCGACAGCTCAACGCCTTCCGCGACCGGGCCGACCTCGGCCTCGCCTACGCCAACCTCCCCTGCATCGGCGCGGAGGTCCAGCTCCCCTTCGGCGGCGTCAAGAAATCCGGCAACGGCTACCCCAGCGCTCGAGAGGCCATCGAGGCCGTCACCGAGCGCACCGCCTGGACGCTGAACAACTCGAGGGACATTCAGATGGCCCAGGGCCTCTCCGCGGACATCAAGACCGGCTCCGACGAACACGAACGCGACTGATCTCGAAATCGGGCGGAGCTGGGGCGGACTCGAGTCTCGTTCGACCCATCTGCGGTGTGTATCACGGAGGGGCGGTGTCTATCATATTCCAAGAGTGGATGCTGAGCTGTCAGAACGAACGGCCTCGTCGACTGTGTACACGGTGAAAGCCCCCGACTGGGTCGAGGAGCGTGGCGGCGTGCGCTCCTCGGCTCCCGCCGGTCGCCTGCGGTGCTACGGCCACCACGCTCCTCGACCCAGCCGGCCCCTTTCAGTCCGACCCAGACGGCCTCGCCCTCCCCAGCCGACTCGTTCGCTCGTTGCACTCGCTCACTCGCCCACCGGAAGACGCGCCGCGTCTTCCGAGCCATTCGCTCGCTCCCGCTCGCGAAGACCTCGCGGATGATCGAGGCGCCCGAGCAACGGCGAGGGCGCCTCGCCGGCACGCCAATTACAACGGCCGGGAGCGCGTGCCCGCGCCTATTCGGCGCGGGCAGCGCGACTCACCGGAAGAGCGAAGCTCTTCCGAGCATCGCGAACGCGGAGCGTTCGCTCAACGGGGAAGGGCAGGTACCTGGCGTCTTCGCGAGCGATAGCGAGCGAAGGCTCGGAAGACGCAAAGCGTCTTCCGGTGGATTGAAAGGGCGAGCCGTCGTCGCGGGCGCTCAGGCGGCCCTATCCGACTGAAAGGAGGATATCCGCCCGAGCGCCCGCGAGGACGGTGAGGGCTTTCGTCGTGTTCTCGTTCGTCGACACGTTCGACGTGCAGTCACCGATTCATGAAGAGACACGTGAAAGACTTCGCACCTCAGTTACTCGTGCGCCAGACTGAGCCACTCGAGCGAAGCGACTCGAGAGCGACGGCGCGGAAACGAGAGTGGCGAAAGGTGGAGTGGGGTGCGGACGTCCGCCTCCCGGGCCCGGGAGACGTTGGCGAAGCGACGGGCCGGAGCGACGCGCTATGCCGGCGTTGACGTGAAAAGCGCCTTGTACCGGCGTATGGGTAGAGGGACGGAGAGTACTAAAATGCCGCGGTCGCGGAACCGCCGGATCGCGTGAGGGTCCGCTCGAGCGACGGGTTCCGAAGATCACCCGCTCGTATCCGAGCGGACCGGCCCCACACCGTCACATTCCCACGAACCGTCACGAGGGCCGACCGGACGATCACAGTCGCCGATCCCGCAGGGCGGGAAACTCCGTCCGAATCCGCTCGATCGCACCCGGATCGAGCGTCGTCGTCACGAGCGCGGGCTCGTCGCCGCTCGAGGCGAGCGGGACGCCCCAGGGGTCGTAGACGGTCGACCGGCCGAGGAGTTCGGCGTCCTCGAACGTCCCGGAGCCGTTGATCGTCGCCACGAAACACTGGTTCTCGATGGCGCGCGCACGCGAGAGGGTCTCCCAGTGTTCGATCCGCGGGTAGGGCCAGGCGCTCGGCACCAGCACGAGGTCGACGCCGCGGTCGACGTACGCCCGGTAGAGCTCGGGAAAGCGCAGGTCGTAGCAGGTCGTCACGCCGACCGTGAAGGGGCCGACCTCGGCGACCTCGAGGCGGTCGCCGGGGACGAGCAGGTCGCTCTCCGCCGACTCGTAGCCGAAGAGGTGGTGTTTTCGATAGACCAACTCGAGGTCGCCGTCGGGGCCGAACAGCGCGGCCGTGTTCGCCAGGCCCTCGTCGGCCGGCGTCTCGACGGACTCGGTCGCGGCGAGGTCCTCGACGATGGTGCCCGCGAGGACGGCGATGCCGCGGTCGGCCGCCGCCTCCCGGAGTCGGGTGAACGTCTCGCCCTCGAACGGTTCGGCGCAGCGCCCGTAGAGGTCGAACGCGAAGTAGCCCACGTTGAACAGTTCGGGCAGGGCCACGAGGTCCGCGCCGCGGTCGGCGGCTTCGTCGACCGCCCGGAGCGCGCGCTCGACGTTCCCCTCGACCGCTCCCGCATCGATCTCGAGTTGGGCGAGGGCGATCGTCCACGCGTCGCCGTCTGCGGCGTCGGCGGCGTCGGCGGCGCCGGCGTCATTGACGTCGGTGTCGGTGTCGGAATCGGACGCAATTTCGGGTTCGGAACGCTCGGTCGTCATCGAGGGAACACCGTCACTGGGTCGTCCGCAGGTATCGTTCGGTCGCGCGCTGCAGGTTCTCGAGTTCGCCGTCGAGGTTGCGCTTGAAGAACGTCTCCACGCCGGGGACCTTGCCGTCGACGACGAAGCGGTTCTCGAGCAGCGTCCCGCCGTCCGTTTCCGAGAGGCGGTGCTCGCCGGTGACGTCCATCACCTTCGACCGGCCCACGAACTCGACGTACTCGGGCGGGGTTCGGGTGACGTCCTCGGTCCGGACGGTGACCGTCCGCCGGACGAACGGAATCGGCAACTCGACGTGCCAGGTGGCCCGCCGACCGTCCTCGTCGTCGACCGTGTAGTCAGCGACGACGCTGATGGCCCGCGCGCGGTGCTCGGGATCGGCGATGAACTCCCAGACGCGCTCGGGCGGCGCGGGGAGTTCGAACGACCGGTCGACACGTACAGTCATTGCCATACGTGGGGTGCTCAACGGTAAAAAGACGGTGACTCGAGATCGGTCATCTCGGGGACACCCATTAGCTTAGCGTCACTTTCCAGGTCGTCGAGCGGGCCCGGCCCCACTTCTCGATGTCGACGTCTTCTGACTTCTCCGCGAGGTGGGGCAGGCGCGCACCGACCTGCTTCGACGAGAGACCGATCGCCTTGGCGATGTTCTTCGCTCGGAAGTACTGCTCGCCACGAGCGGCACTCTCGCGAAGATACGACAGAATCCGTTGCTCTTCGTCGGAGTAGTCGGTCATTTTCCGTACGCGACCCTAGGTCGTCGTCGGTCTTAACTTTTAACCGGCGACGACCGGTTCGAGCGGGGGCAGACGACCGCTATCGGGTGTCGATCGGAGGCGCCGTCCACCCCGGCGGCGCCGGACGACGATAATTTCATCGAGCGGGATCGGACGGAATCGACTGACGACGATAGTCCGCCGCTCCCAGCCTCGAGTGGCGTCTCACCGTCGATCACCCCTCCGGTGGCCGCGCCACCGACGGCCGCTCACTCCCAGACGTGGAGGCCCACGACGGCGATCGACGCGAACACCATCGCGGCGCCGAACGCGTAGGCTCCGAGCGTTTCGGTGAAGCCGGCCAGTTCCATCGCGCCGAGGATCATCCCCACGGCGCCGAGGACGGTGAGGGCGCCGAGGACCATCGCCAGACCGACGCCCTTGTCCGTCGTCTGCGTTTGCGTAGCCATGGTCGGGCGTTGTGGATCAGGTATCTTAATTGCACCTGTTTGATGGCGGCTCGAGCCCTCCGAACGGTCGATTTCGGGCCGAACGCGCGGTCGGCAGCCGGGTCCGATCAGTTGATCGTCGTGTGCTCGGACTCCTCGTTCAGCGCGAGGTTCGCCGCGATCTCCGCGTTCCGCATCGCGTACTGGGCGGTCTGCTGGAGGCTAACCAGGACCTCGCGGACTCGCAGGAGGTCCTCGTTGTCCATCTCCGGGAGCGAGGAGAGGATCTCCTGTTCCCGCTCGGAGATCTCGTGGAACAGCGACCGGACCCGGTTGCTCTTGTCGTAATCGCGCTCGACCGCCGACTCGACCGAGAGCGACGTGATCTCGTCGACGTAGTCGTTCAGCTCGCGGATCTCCCGCATCACCGAACTGTCGATGTTCAGCGTGTGTCCCTCGGTCTCCATCACGATGTCGGCGATGTCCTCGGCGTTGTCCGCCGTCAACTCGAGGTTCTTCGCGATCGAGCGGTAGCCGATCAGCGGGAAGCCCGAGTTGAGGCCGACCGCCCGCGCCAGGTTCGGGTTCTGGTAGGCGGTGAAGATCAGGCGGAGCAGGAGGACGAAGATCTTGTTCGCCTGGCGCTCCCGGTTCAGCGCCCGCTGGGCCAGGTCGGGGTTGCCGTGGGCCAGCGCCTTGATCGCCTCGCCGCGCATCGTCCGACCGGTCCGCTCGAGCCGCTCGAGGAGGTTGTCGAGGGTGAAGTCCTCGGGGTCGACCGAGCAGCGGATCGAGATGCTCTCGGGGGTCTCCTCGATGACGCCCAATCCCATCAGTTGCGTTTCGGCCTTGTAGACGGCGTTGATGTGCTCGGATTCGAGGGCGCCGTCGTCGGTGTCGATCCGGATGACGCGCCGTCCGAGGACGTACTGGGCGACGATCGCCCGCTCGACGGCGTCGGCGTCGAGGTTGTCGGCGTGGATGATCGCCTCCGTCTCCTCGGAGCTCGCCGATTCGGGCATCACCGTGAGCGTTCCCTTCCCGCTCGTTCGCAGCGAGACCTCGTCTCCCTTCTCGACGCCGTGTTCCGCCGCCCACTCTGCCGGCAGCGTCATCGCGAGCGTCGACGGCCCGAGTCGCTGAACTTTCCGCGTTTCCATGGTCCTGCGTAGGAAGGCTCGGACCTTAATATTGACTATATACCCATTGCTTCGATCGAGAATAGTAATATCATTGGTTCACGAGCCGGCCACAGCAACAGTCCTTAAATGCGACGGGCGGGCAGCGGCGTCGACTCGGCTGGCGGAGACGAACGCCCGTTCGCTCCCCCGCCGTTACCCGCCTCTCCGGACGCGGGTCTCGGTTCCTCACACGACGTTTACCAAGTGGGTCGTGAACCGACCCGTGCGCACCTGGATCCACCCCCGGAGCTCCTCGTTGAGCGCCTCGTCGTCGATGTCGACCCTGAGCGCGTCGAGTTCCCCCAGTTTCTCGCTCGAGGCGACGACCTCGATAGCGTCGGCGCGCTCGAGGACCGGCGGGGAGATCTGGTGGTTGCCTCGCCCGAAGATGAAGCCCTGCCCGCCGATCGGGGAGACGACCACGACGACGCGCCCGCCGTCGGGGTTCTCCTCGTCGTCGTTGTCACCCTCGTCGATCGCCTCGAGGATCTCCGCCTCGGCTGCATCCCGGACGAGCACCTCCCCGTCCCGCCAGACGTCGACCCCCAGTGGCGACGGGTCGATCCCCAGTTCCTCCTCGATCGCGCCGACGGTGCTCCCCGGGCCGAAGACGTAGGTGGTCTCGTCGTCGACCTCTCGAGCGAATCCCGCGGCGAGCGACTCCACGCTCCCGCTGGCGAGTTGCTTGCCGGACTGCACCGCGGGCGAGACGGGCACCGGGACGACGGCCTTCAACTCGGCGCGAACTTCGCCCGCTCGATAGGCCTCCTCGTCGATGTCGTTGACCTCCCGGCCCTCGACGCGCTCGAACTCGGCGGCGATCCGGCCGGCCTCGGCGGGCGTTACCCCAAATACAGAGGAGTAGATCTTCACGCCGGCGGGAACGCCGAGCATCGGGGTTTCCTCACGTTCGTTCTCGTCCTCCCCCGCTCCCCCATCGTTGCCGACCCCTTCGTTCCACTCGGTCAGCACCGCCGCGACGTCCACCGCGGTCCCGTCTCCGCCGACGAAGAGCACGAGGTCGACGCCGCGCTCGAGGAACGCCCGGACGGCCGCCTTCGTGTCCTCGGCGGTCGTCCCCGCCTCGGCGGGGTCCGACGGGCGGGCGATCGATTCGTCCCCGCCCTCCCGGTCGTCGGCCTCCGCCGGGTCGTAAACGACCGCCGGCTCGAACCCCGCGTCGCGGGCGGCCCGTTCGCCCATCACCCCCGCCGCCGTGTAGACGGTGAGATCGTCGTCCGATCGTCGCCGCCGGATCGCCTCGAGCGCCTCCCTCGCGCGGGCGGGCGACCGCGGATCGGCCCCCCGCTCGCGCGCCTCCTCGAGTTTGCCGTCGGTCCCCTTCAGCCCGACGCGACCCCCCATCCCCGCGATGGGGTTGACGACGACTCCGATCGTGTCCATGGGGGTGGATAGGGCGGTTCGTGAGAAAAACGTGTGCGCTCGGATCGACCCGAATCCGTTCAGGAGTGACCCGACGCCGGAACCGGCTCGTAGGGCTCCTCGAGGTACTCGATATCCGACGCCGACAGCGAGATCTCGAGGGCCTCGACGGCCTGCTCGAGGTGTTCGACGCTGGTCGTGCCGACGATGGGGGCGTCGACCCAGTCCTTGTGGAGCAACCAGGCGAGGGCGATCTGGGCCATCGTGACGCCCTCGTCCTCGGCGAGTTCGGCGACTCGCTCGTTGATCTCAGGACCGCCGCCTTCGCGGTAGGGGTGCTCGTACAGGTACTCCTCGGACTCGCCGCGGGCCGTTGCATCGATCTCCTCGTGGGGGCGGGCGAGGTACCCCCGAGCCAGCGGCGACCACGGGATGACGCCGATCCCCTCGTTCTCGCAGAGGGGCAGCATCTCCCGCTCTTCCTCGCGGTAGACCAGGTTGTAGTGGTTCTGCATCGTCGCGAAGCGCTCGAGGCCCAGCCGATCGCTCGCGTGGAGCGCCCCGGCGAACTGGTGGGCCCACATCGACGACGCGCCGAGGTACCGAACCGTCCCGCGGCGAACGGCGTCGTCGAGCGCGCCGAGCGTCGTCTCGATCGGGGTGTCGTAGTCCCAGCGGTGGATCTGGTAGAGGTCTACCGTCTCCATCCCCAGCCGATCGAGCGATGCCTCGAGTTCCTGTTCGATCGCCTTCCGCGATAGTCCGCCGGAGTTGGGGTCGTCCTCGCGCATCCGGAAGAAACACTTCGTGGCGACGACCGATTCCTCGTGGTGACCTTCGAGGCCTTCCCCCAGAACCCGCTCGGATTCGCCGAGCGAGTACATGTTCGCCGTGTCGAAGAAGTTGATCCCGAGGTCGATCGCCCGCTCGATGATCTCCAGGCTCTCCTCCTCGTCGAGGACCCAGTCGCGCCAGTCGCTCGAGCCGAAGCTCATGCAGCCGAGGCAGATCCGGCTGACCTGCATCCCCGTATCGCCGAGTGTCGTGTACTCCATGTCCGCCGTCGGCTACGATCGGAACCCCAAAAACGGTACGCGAGTCGGCGATCCGGGGAACGGCCGCGGGTCGAGACCGCCGGGCCGGCGAGAGATTCGGCGACGTACATGTTACGACTGTTCAATTATTCTGCCAAAATCGTATAAATATCTAGTTATAGAACAAAAAAGCAATCAAACATCCCCAAAGCATTTACCGACGGTACGTTCATCGTCGGACGACATTCACGATGTCGATACTAGATAGCGCATTGAATTTGCTCGCGAAAACCGGCCGCGCGGTTCGAGAATCGGACGTTCACATCGAGTGCCGGCGGTGCGGAACGACGCTCTCGGACCTTCGAGTCGCCTGTCCATCCTGCGGATCGAGGGATATCGCCACCATTCCGCTCTGAAGGCGCGAATCGCTTCCGAACCGTCGGGCTCAAACGGTTTTCTTCGGTTCTCTTTCGACCGGCTCCGCGATCGGAGTAGCCGCGTCCCCTCCGCCGACCGCGACGATCGACGTCCCCGACCCCCGACCAGCGGCGGATCAGAGAGCGTCGGCCTCGAGTCGGCTCACGCCCGCGCGCAGCGCGGCGAACGCGACGATCCCGGCCAGACTGTAGGCGGCCAGCAGCAGCCACGTCGTCGCCGTCTCGCTCCCGATGGCGAGCTTGGCGACCGTGTTCGCCGGGTGCTCCGGGAGGAGCGCCGAGACGACGAGCGCGGCGACCATGCCGACCGAGTACAGCAGTTGAGACTGGCGGCGGTCCGGCGCGGACAGCGCGACGGCGAGGCCGAATCCGACGACCAGCAGCGAGAGCGCGGCGACCAGCGCGAGGAGCGCCCCGGGATTCGCGATCGTCGTCCCGTTTATCCACAGCAGCGCCAGCCACGCCGCGGCCTGGATCGGCGCCAGCGCGGCCGTCGCGAGCAGCTTCGCGTCGATCACGTGGACGAACGGGAGCGGGGCCACCCGGAGCAACTCGAGGGTGCCCCGCTGGCGCTCCTCGATCAGCGAGTCGACGGCGATCGAACCGCTGATGAACACGGGCAGGAACAACAACAGCGGCAGCAGGATGGTGTAGGTGAACCCGAAGTACGGGCTCGCCTCCACCTCCTCCGGGAGCGGCAGCGGCCGGTTCTCGAGGCGGTCCGCGTTGGCCTGGCGCTCGTCGTGCTCGACCGCCTCGAGGGAGTCCCGGAGTTCGGTGATCAACACCGTCGTCTGGAGCCCCTCGTCGGGGGTGGTCACGCTCACGACGAGACGGCCGTCGTCGTCCCGGGACGCGTCGAGGACGGCGGCGACGACCCCGCGATCGTAGTCGGCGTACGCCCGCTCTCGATCCTCGTAGTGGCGCGCGTCGATCCCGTCCCGATCGTTGGCGGTCGCCAGCAATCGGCCGGTGTCCTCGCCGGTGACGGCGACGTCGAGTTCCTGCCCGTCGACGGAGGAGGGGTCGTACAGCGAGACGAGGCCCACGACGAGGAACGACGAGAACGCCGCGATGAACAGCTGGATGGCGATCGCGAGGACGATCGTCTTCTCCGAGCGCAGCGACCCGAGTTCGCGGCGGGCGATCGCCCACCTGGATCGGACGCTCGAGCCGTCCGACCGTCCGAGTTCGCGGCGGCCGGGACCCTCGCGGTCACCGCGGCCGCCGCGGCCGCGGTCGCTCCCCGGCCGTCGAATCAGATCACGCCACAAGCGCGATCACCCCCAGGTTGTAGACCGCGTGGACGAGCGTGGCGAGGACGAACGCCATCGCGTACTCGGTTCTGCCGCGGCTCGCCCCCACCGCCGACACCATCGCGGTCACGACGTGGAGCGCGAGCGGCGCGAGGAGGACCGCGACGAGGATCGGGGGGTCGCTCGAGGGCGCCGGCCCGAAGGCGGCCCGGCCGACGAGCAGGTCGGGGAGGCCCACGAGCTGGACGACGTGGGTGAACTTCTCGCCGACGAAGAAACCGACGCCGGAGAGGGCGCCGAGGATCGCGCCCGTTCGCACCGAGGCCTCGAACCTCGAGCGGGCGAACCCGGCGTAAACGTGGACGCTCTTGGCGAACTCCTCGACGGCCGCCGCGAACACGAAGAGGATCGGCAGCGAGATCGTCTCCGGAAGGGCGAACAGCAGCGAGACGGCGAGCAACTGGCTCGCGAAGACGAACGGGATGAACAGGATCGAGAGGACGAAGACGCTCCGCGGGCCCCGGATCCGGTTGGCGATCGCGTCGATCACCTTGCCGGGAATCGGCTTCTGGGTGAACATGTCCTCCTCGCGGTAACTTCCCAGCCCGAGGAGGAACAACACGGCCGACCCGCAGTAGAGCGGCGCCGTCGAGAAGAGGTACTCGCCGGCGGTGACCGCCTCCCCCTGGAGGTCCATCACCACGATCGTGAGCGGCGAGACGAGCGCGATCGGCGTCACGTCGGTGAAGATCGCAGGGACGAACGCGTACGTCGTCAGCCCGACGCTGATCGTCACCGTCACGAACGTCAGCTCCTTGAACGAGCGGGCGAACATCGCCCCCACGAACGTCGCCGAGAGGAAGACGAGCGCGAGGGGGATCGTCGCGGCGACGATCGTCGGGCCGCCCGCCAGGAGCGCCGCCGGCCCGCCCTTGACGAGCGCCGCGATCCCGACGACGATCCCGAGTAAGCCGAGCAGGTACGGGAGCGTTTTGCCCGCCACGATCTCGTACCGCGACGCCGGCGAGACGAGCAGCAGTTCCCCGCGTCGCTTGAGCCGCTCGTCCATGATCGTGCTCCCGTACGCCTGGATCACGAAGTTCATGGGCATCACGAACAGGAACGCGAGCACCAGCGACTGGAACGGGAACGGCGGCTGGAGGGTCCCCGGCGAGCCGGGTTCCGTCGTCGCCTCGAGGCCGCCGTCGCCGACGTCGGGTACCTGCAAGCCGCCGTCGCCGTCGCCACCGTCACCGTCTCCGGCACCCTCGTCGCCCCCGGCCGAATCCGCGCCGGAGTCGGCTCCGCTCCCGTCGGAACCGTCGTCGGGTTCGGAGTCCGCGGAATCCGAGCCCGCGTCACCGTCGTTCTCCGTCCCGTCGTCCGTTCCGTCGCCATCGTCCGACTCCGCGTCGCCGTCGTTCGACCCGCCGTCACCGCCGTCCGTCCCGGCGGAATCGCTCCCGCCGTCGGAGTCCGGGTCGGTCGCCGACGGCTCGAGGTCGCGATCCCGATAGTCGAGGGTCACGAGCACCGGGTAGGCGGCCGCCTCGTCTGACTCTGCCGCCATCAGTTCCTCGTTGTGGTCGTCGATCGCCGCCCGGAACGCGTCCGCTGCGGGTTCGCCGCTCTCCCGGTCCTCGTCGTACCCGATCTGACCGTCCGGGGGGAGGACGATATCGGGGTCGACGTCCCCGCGCTCGTACGCCTCGTAGGAGACCGTCCGGAACTGGGGACTCTCCTCGGCGACCTCGACGTACGGGTTCGCCTCGTCGGCGGCCGCGACGTAGATGCCGTCCTCGAGGCCCGCGCCGCCGTCGACGACCGAGACGCCGACCACCCCGACGACGAGCAGGACCGCCACCATCGCGGCCACCGTCCTCCGGTCGACGGTCCCGGCGCTGCGAGTGACCTCCCAGCGGGCGATCCGCGCGGTTCGGGAGAGGCGCCCGCGAACCGTTCGGCTCGAGGACGAGGAAGGAACGCCGTCCGCCGACGCGACGGCACCGTCACCCGTTCCGCTCTCGCCATCGATCTCCGATCCGTTCACGCCTCCGTCACTCGGCCCGTTCACGCCCTCGCCTCCCGCTCCCGCTCTCGATCGGCGTCGGCCTCCTCTCCTCGATCCTCACGTCGATCCTCGCGTCGATCCTCGCCGTCCTCGAACCGACGCCGGCGTTCGCTCCCGCTGTCGGCCCGCGCGACGTCGAGGAAGATCTCCTCGAGCGTCGGCGCGTGGGTCTGGATGTCCGCGATCCGACCGCCCTCCGCCTCGACAGCTTCGCGGACGGCCTCGACGGCGTCCATGTCGGAGACGGCGTACGTGACGCGCCCGTTCTCGCGGGAGACGGCGATATCGCCGAGGTCGACGTCGCCGTCAGCTTCCAGGCGAGCGGTGGCGTCGGCGGTCGCCGAGACGCGGTACTCGGTTCCGCCGTGGTCGTCGCGGATCTCCTCCATCGTCCCGCGGGCGACGATCCGACCGTCGTTCATGATCACGAGTCGATCGCAGACGCTCTCGACGTGGAAGAGGTTGTGCGCGCTGAAGACGATCGTCTTTCCCTCCTCGCTCAGTTCGCGCGTGAACTCGATGATGTAGTTCGTCGTGAGGGGGTCGAGCCCGGACGCCGGTTCGTCGAAGACGAGCAGGTCGGGGTCGTTGACCAGCGCCCGCGCGATCGCCACCTTGCGTTTCATCCCCTTCGACATGTTGCCGATCCGCCGGTCGCGGTGCTCGAGGTCGAGTCGGTCGAGCGTCTCGTCGATCCGTTCGCTCGCGACGTCGCGCGGAACCTCGTAGAGGTCGGCGAAGAACTCGAGGTAGCCGGTGGCCGTCATCTCCTCGTACAGCGGGGACTCCTCGGGGAGGAAGCCGAGTCGGCGCTGCATCTCGGGATCGCCGGGGGCGTGCCCGACGACGCTCGCCGTGCCGCCGGTCGGTTCGATGAGTCCGGCGAGCATCTTCAGCGTCGTCGTCTTCCCGGCGCCGTTGGGGCCGACGACGCCGAACACCTCGCCGCGGTCGATCGAGAACGAACTGCCCTCGACGGCGACGAAGTCGCCGTACTCCTTGCGGAGGTCCGTCACTTCGAGTATCGCCATGGCGGTTACTACCGCGAGAGAAGGAGCATCCGTAGTAAAACCTAGCGGCCGATGAGAGTCACGACCGCCGACCGCTCCGGCGCGTTCGAGGGAGTCGACGGAACCGGTTGGCGTCGGTCGACGCGAGTCGGTCGACCAGCGCGACGGGGATCGATAGTAGGCCGCAGGTATTTCAGTCGGCGTCCGATCACTGCGCCCATGGGATTAGAAGGCGAGCGAGCGCCCGACTTCGAGCTACCGAGCACCGGCGGCGAACCGGTCTCGCTCTCCGACCGACTCGAGACCGGCCCCGCGGTCGTGATCGTCAACCGCGGCCACTGGTGTTCGTTCTGCGCCGAACAGCTCCAGACGTTCAGCGAGGTCTCCTACGACCTCTGGTTCCACGAGAAGGTCGACGTGCTGCCGGTGGTGACCGACCCCCTCGAGCGCGTCACGGAGATGCGCGACCGCTACGACCTCGAGATCCAGTTGCTGGCCGATCCGGACGGCGAGGTCGCCGAGCAGTACGGCGGCACCGAGGAGACGAGCCACGGCCTCACGGGCATCGCCGCCGTCTACGTCGTCGACGAGGAGGGGACCATCCGGTACGAGCAGGTCGCGGACAACCCCGCCGATCGCACGTACGGAAACTTCGTCCGGTACTACATCCGCAACGACTACGAGGATCCGTTCGGCGGCGGCGAGTAATCGCCGGACGACTCTTAGACTCGGACCCGCTCGCCGCCTCGAGTCGCGTCCCGCGACGAGAGATCGGACGCGGCGTGGTGACGGGAACGTCGCCGGCGATCAGCGGGGACGGGAACGTCGCCGGCGATCAGCGGGGACGGGAACGTCGCCGGCGATCCGATCGATCGCGGGAGACCTTTTACGCCTCGAGCGGATGGTTCCGTCGGATGACGTTCGATCCGGAGCGCGTTTCGACGGTCACGTTCGACTCGTACAGCACCATCGTCGACGTCGACGCGGCCGAGCGGGCCCTCGCCGACCGCGTCGAGGAGGCGGCGTCGGTGTCGACCTTGTGGCGGATGCGGTCGCTCGAATACACCCTCGTCGCGAACCACCTCGACGCCTACCAGCCGTTCTTCGAGATGAACCGCGACGCCCTTCGGTACGCGCTGGAGGCCCACGGCGTCGACCTCCCGTCGAGCGAGCGCGATGAGATTCTCGCGGTCTACCACGAACTGGACGTGTTCGACGACGTCCGAGAGGGGATCGAGCGCCTCCGAGACGGGGGCTACGACTGCTACGTCGTCTCGAACGGCGACCCCGAGATGCTCGCGTCGATGGTCGACCACGCCGGCATCGCGGACCTCCTCGAGGACGCGATCAGCGCGGACGAGGTGGAGACGTTCAAGCCGGACGCCGAACTGTACCGGCACGCGGCCGCGCGGACGGGGACGCCGATCGACCGGATCGTCCACGTCTCGGCCGGCTGGTACGACGTCCTGGGCGCGAAACACGCGGGGATGCAGGGCGCGTGGATCGACCGCAAGGGGACGCCGTGGCAGCCCTTCGGCGGCGAACCGGACCTGACGGTCGACTCCGTGTTCGACCTCGCGGAGGCGCTCGAGGGTTGAGGGTGAGGATCGAAGGCTGAGACGACCGACGAGTGACCGGCACTCGGCGGTCGTACCGCCGCCCGGTGATCGGCGTGAGAACCATCTTTTGCCGACGCGTAGTCCCCGCTATGACCCAGGTACGGCCCGTCCGAACGCCGAGCGGGCGGCGACTCGAGGTCTCGCACGTCGTCGCGGCCGCTTCCGAGGACGCGTGGGACGCCATCGTCGACACGCACCGCTGGCCCGACTGGAGTCCGTTGATCGAGGGCGTCGAGTCGTCCGAGCGACGACTCGAGGCGGGAACGGTCGGTCGGATTCTGGTCGAACCCTCGTTCGCGTCGGGCTCCGTTCGGCTCCCGTTTCCCCGCACGAGCGTCTGGCTCCCGTTCGAGATCACGGACTGCTCGGAGCGAAACCGACGCTGGTCGTGGACCGTGGCCGGGTTGCCCGGGGCGGACCACCGCGTCGACCACCTCGCAGGCGGACGAACGCGCTGTCGGATCGCCTTCGAGCTACCACCCGCGGCGGTCGGCTACGTCCCGATCTGTCTGCGGGCGCTCGAGCGGCTCGAGGACCTGCTGACGGACGCCGACTGACACCCGCGTCCGAAGCCGGGGCGTCGACCGACGGCCGTCGACCGCGACCGACGCCGGACGCCGACGGCTCAAGGCGGGCGCTCGAGCGAGAACCGGTCGTCGACGTGCGCGTACCAGCTGCCGGCGAGGCGGCCGACGGCGTCGACGTCCTGTACGTCGACCTTCCCGCTCTCCGGATCGACGATGGACTCGTCGAGGTGGACGTACTGCACGTCGCCGAGGACGAGCGTCGAGCCGCCGACGTCGATCAGCTCGCGGAGGGTGCACTCGAAGGCGGCCTTCGCGCCCCCGACCCGCGGCGGGGCGACGGTGGTCGACTCGACGCGCCCGATGCCTGCCCGGTCGAACTCGCTCTCCTCCGCCGGGAGAGTCGCCGCGGTCTCGTTCATCGCCTCGACGAGGTCCTCGGTGACGAGGTTGACGACGAACTCGCCGGTCTCGCGGGCGTTCCGCGGGGTGTCCTTCAGCCCGTCGGGGCCGTCGACCGGGGCGAACAGCACGACCGGCGGATCGACCGAGGCGACGGTGAAGAAGCTGTACGGCGCGAGGTTGTCCACGCCCGCCTCGCTCCGGGTGCTCACCCACGCGATGGGGCGCGGGATCACGACGCTCGAGAGGACGCGGTAGAGCGACCCCTCGAGTTCTTCGACGTCGATTTCGACGATCTCGGGGTCGGTGGCGTCGCTCGCCGATTCCGCTCGGTCCGGGTCCGTCCGGGTCGTCTCGTCGCTCACCGCGATCCCCCCTCGTCCTCGTTCCTGCCGCCCGCCTCGGGAGGCTCGATGAACTCGCTGCCGGGCACCGCCTCGTCGACTCCGAAGCCGGGACCCGCCGTCGCGAGTTCGATCGTCAGCCCGTCCGGGTCGCTGAAGTAGATGCTCTCGAAGTAGGTGCGGTCTCGGACGTCCGAGACGCGAACGCCGCGGTCTTCCAGGTGCTCGCGCCACTCGAGGAGCGCCTCCTCGTCCTCGACGCCCATCGCGAAGTGGCGGCTGGCGCCCGGGCCGGGGTGGCCGCTCGAGTCGGGGTACTCGAAGTAGGTGATCGTCGTGCCCGGTTCGCCCTCCGGCGTGGACGAGAAGTAATAGTGCGGCGTACCCGGGTCGTCGTAATTCTCGGTCATCTCGACGGTGTGGAAATCGAGCACCTCCTCGTAGAACTCCTTCGTGCGCTCCATGTCGGTGCAGATGTTCGTCACGTGGTGCAAGCCGGTGGTGGGTGGTGCTTCTGACATAGTGGATCGGGGTCTCGTCGGGCTTCGTCGCCGTCCGGGACCGGACCAGACCGTGCTGCGGACGGCGGCCGAACTAACTTCGTGTTACCAGGTACGAATCCGAACCGCTATAGCCTTTCGAGACGTGGACGTCGGTAGGTGCCACCGATGTCATCCCCCCAGCCCCGCTCCGAGACGCGGACGACCGACGCCGAGGAGAAGAACGCCGCCGCCTGCCCGGTGATCGAGTCGCTCGAGCAGATCGGCTCGCAGTGGCGACTGGCCGTCCTCCACGAACTGCTCGGGGGCGAGCAGCGGTTCAACGAACTCAAGCGCTCGACCGGCGCGAACGCCCGCACCCTCTCACGGGTGCTCGACGACCTGGGCGAGATGGGCTTCGTCGACCGGCGCATCGAGGAGGACTCGCCGATCGCCACCTACTACAGCCTCACCGAGAAGGGCGAGTCCCTGGAACCGGTGTTCGACGAGATCGAGTGCTGGGCGAGTTCGTGGCTCGAGGGCTGCGATCTCGAGGAGTAGGCGCGAAATCGGATCCGTAACGATCGGAAGACGAATTCGAAACGGCGACCGCCGTCACTCCGTCGGCTCGAGTTCGACCAACTGCAGCGAGCGATCGAGGTGGCAGATGTCGTGCGGCGGGTCGCCGACGATCCGTTGGATTCGCCGCTCCTCGTCGAAGTCGACGCCGTCAGGGACGCAGTACTCGTGGCTCGGGCACTCGACGTGGGGACACGGCCCCATGAGACCGGCTTTGCTGCCGGCGTAGGCGCCTTTCTTCCTGATGTTGGCCTTCACGGGGACGGGTTCGACTTCGACGGCGCGCACCCCGCCGTCGTGCATGGCGCACTCGAGGGTCTGGGCGTTCTCGCGGATCGAGGTGACGCGGTACTTCGTCCCCTCCGAGAGGTTCAGACACTGACTCCGGTAGGGACAGCCCGCGCAGGCGTCGGCCTCGCCGTGGTAGACGAACTCGGTCCCCGGTTCGGCCAGGCGGGTTCCGAGGAGGGTGACGGTCGACATGGGGAAACGTACTCGAGGGAGCGGGTTAAGCCTCACGTCCCGGGACGGGCGTCGACGTCCGAGCCGGTCCGGTGTCATCGCTCCTCGCCGCGTTCGTCACCCCGTCCCGTCAGTTCGTCGAGTTTGTCGAAGTAGTCCTCCCGCGGCACCTGGTACATCCCGCGGTAGTCGATCTCGCCGTCGTCGAAGCGGCGGGCGAGGTCGAGCACGCACTCGAGTGCTTCTCCGCGCGTGGGGAACCGGTTGGTCTCCCGGAGGTGGACGTCGGGCTCGAGGTAGAGGGTGACGTGCCAGTCGCGGTCGGTCGTGTTGGGGTTGGTCCCCGGGCGACGGGTGCGGGCGCCGTGAGTCAGGTAGAGGGTGGGGAGACACGCCGCGGGGAACGCGTCGGCGTCGAAGACGTCCGGCCGGTAGGCGAGCACGAGGCGGCCGTCGGCGCCCTCGTTCCAGACGGTCCAGTTCTCGGGGAGCCGCGAACGGTCGAGCGCCGCCGGTCCGGCGTCCGAACGGTCGGGTTCCGGAGGTGACGGCTCGGGACGGTCGGTCATACCCCCGATAGGGGTGGCGCCCCTAAATCCCCGTCGTCGGCCGTCGGGGTGGCGACCGCGCTCCCCCGACTCGAGTTGGATGCTATCATATACCCAGCGAACGCGCGCGACCTCGCTGGGCGGGCGCCCCGGGGCTTGCAGGCCGCGAATTTATGCCGGCCATCCCCAAACACGCGCCCTGCCAGCGTATGACTCAATACGATTCTGTCAGCACGCGGTCGAAAAAAGCTCCTGATATATATTTTTTGGAGTTAAGGCTAAGTAGCTGGATTACTCACTCATTAAATACTATCGGTATCCGTCCGCCGGACCGATCCACTCCGCGCCCGTCCCCGGCGCGCACCGTCGCACGACCGTCGAACAGGTCGTCGCGCACCGGCGAGTGGTGATAGCTCACACATGACACGGCAAACCGACGCCGCCCGTGCGGTCCCGCGCTCTTCGAGCCACCCCGCCTCGAGGAGCCGATGCCAGTCGGTTCGACGCGGATCGGCGGATTCCGACGCTTCGACGGCGAGGGACCACCTCGCGGTCGACGAGGGGGCGACCGGGGCCGGCGCGGACGTGATCGACCGCGGTCGCGTCCACCGACCGAACAGGGGGAACTCACAACTGGCAATGATAGCATGACCGGTGATATCGAGACGCTCGAGAAGCTGAGTACAGATTACAAAGAATCGATGCCCGCCGACTTGCGGGAGACGAAGCCCTTCAGCTGGTACCTCGAAGAGGCCTACGAGGACCCGCTCATCGCCCGCAACGCCCACCAGCGCGTGGCGGACATGTTCGACTACTACGGGACGACCTACGACGAGACCGAGGGGGTCGTCGAGTACCGACTGGCCTCCGAGGATCCGCTGGGCGACGGCGAGAACACCTTCTACGGGAAGGTGATCCACCAGTCGATCCACGAGTTCGTCAACAAGGTGAAATCCGGCGCCCGCCGACTCGGGCCCGAGCGTCGTATCAAGCTCCTGCTCGGCCCCGTCGGCTCCGGGAAGTCCCACTTCGACAAGCAGGTTCGACGCTACTTCGAGGACTACACGCTCCGCGAGGAGGGGCGGATGTACACCTTCCGCTGGACCAACCTCTGCGACGTCATCAAGGACCAGGATCCGGCCGACGACACGGTCCGCTCCCCGATGAACCAGGACCCGCTCGTCCTCCTGCCCCTCGAGCAGCGCCAGCGGGTGCTCGACGACCTGAACGAGCGGCTCGACGCGCCGTACACGATCCAGAACGAGCAGGCGCTCGACCCCGAGAGCGAGTTCTACATGGACAAGCTGCTCGCCTACTACGACGACGATCTCAAGCAGGTCCTCGAGAACCACGTCGAGATCATCCGCCTCGTCGCGGACGAGAACAAGCGACAGGCCCTCGAAACGTTCGAGCCCAAGGACAAGAAGAACCAGGACGAGACCGAGTTGACGGGCGACGTCAACTACTCGAAGATCGCCATCTACGGCGAGTCCGACCCGCGCGCGTTCGACTACTCCGGCGCCTTCTGTAACGCCAACCGCGGCATCTTCTCCGGCGAGGAGCTGCTGAAGCTCCAGCGGGAGTTCCTCTACGACTTCCTCCACGCCACCCAGGAGCAGACGATCAAGCCCAAGAACAACCCCCGGATCGACATCGACCAGGTGATCGTCGGCCGGACGAACATGCCGGAGTACAAGGACAAGAAGGGCGACGAGAAGATGGAGGCGTTCAACGACCGCACCAAGCGGATCGACTTCCCGTACGTCCTCTCCTACGAGGACGAGGCCCAGATCTACGAGAAGATGCTCCGAAACGCCGACGTCCCCGACATCAACGTCGAGCCGCACACGCTCGAGATGGCGGGCCTGTTCGGCGTCCTCACCCGGATCGAGGAGCCCGACACGGAGACGGTCGACCTCCTCTCGAAGGCGAAGGCATACAACGGCGAGATCGACGAGGGCGACGACCTGGACGTGAAGAAGCTCCGCGAGGAGGCCGCGGCCAAAGCCGAGATCGGCGAGGGCATGGTCGGCGTCTCGCCGCGCTTCATCGGCGACGAGATCGCCGAGGCGATCATGGACTCGAAACACCGCAGCCGCGGCTTCCTCTCCCCGCTGACGGTGTTCAACTTCTTCGAGGAGAACCTGGAACACCACGGGTCGATCCCCGAGGAGAACTTCGAAACCTACTACCGCTACCTCGAGACGGTGCGCGAGGAGTACCGCGAGCGCGCCATCGAGGACGTCCGCCACGCGCTGGCCTACGACATCGACGAGATCCAGCGCCAGGGCGAGAAGTACATGGACCACGTGATGGCCTACATCGACGACGACACGATCGAGGACGAACTCACCGGCCGCGAGCAGGAGCCCGACGAGACGTTCCTGCGCAGCGTCGAGGAGAAACTCGACGTGCCGGAGGACCGCAAGGACGACTTCCGCCAGGAGGTGTCCAACTGGGTCAGCCGGCGCGCCCGCGAGGGCACCACGTTCAACCCGCAGGACAACGAGCGCCTGCGCCGCGCCCTGGAACGCAAGCTCTGGGAGGACAAGAAGCACAACATCAACTTCTCCGCGCTGGTGAGCGCGAACGAGTTCGACGACGACGAGCGCTCCGCGTGGATCGACGCCCTGATGGAGCAGGGCTACTCCGAGGAGGGCGCCAAGGAAGTGCTCGAGTTCGCCGGCGCGGAGGTGGCGAAGGCCGAGATCGAGGACTGAGATGGTCATGGACCGAGGCAACGAGTACGTCCGCGACGCCGACCGGACCCTCGAGGAGACCTACGAGGAGCCGATGAGCCTCGGGGAGTACGTCGACCGGATCTTCGAGAACCCGACGACGGCCTCCCACGCCTCGAAGTACTTGCTCGAGGCGATCGAAGCCGCCGGCACCCGGACCGTCGTGGAGGAGGGCGAGGAGAATGAGCGCTACCGCTTCTTCGACGACCCCCACAACGACGGCGAGCACGCCATCCTCGGCAACACCGAGGTGCTCAACGGGTTCGTCGACGACCTGCGGTCGATCGCGGCGGGCCGCGCGAAGGACGAGAAGATCATCTGGTTCGAGGGCCCGACGGCGACCGGCAAGTCGGAGCTCAAGCGGTGTCTGGTCAACGGCCTCCGGGAGTACTCGAAGACGCCCGAGGGGCGACGGTACACCGTCGAGTGGAACGTCAACACGGCGAGCGCCGACTCTCGCGGACTGAGCTACGGGGGCGACCCGACCGCGTCCGACGACGAACACTGGTACGAGAGTCCCGTGCAGGCCCACCCCCTGTCGGTGTTCCCGGACGACGTCCGCGAGTCGCTGCTCGCCGAACTGAACGGGACGCTCGAGGACCACATCCCGATCCGCGTCGACGCCAGGCTCGACCCGTTCTCCCGGGAGGCCTACGAGTACCTCGAGGAGACCTACCGTCGACAGGGCGAGGACCGGATGTTCTCGGCGATCGCGGACGAGAACCACCTCCGGGTGAAAAACTACGTCGTCGACGTGGGTCAGGGCGTCGGCGTCCTCCACTCGGAGGACGACGGTCGCCCCAAGGAGCGCCTCGTCGGCTCCTGGATGCACGGCATGCTCCAGGAACTCGACTCGCGCGGGCGCAAGAACCCGCAGGCGTTCAGCTACGACGGCGTCCTCTCGCAGGGCAACGGCGTCCTCACCATCGTCGAGGACGCCGCCCAGCACGCCGACCTGCTCCAGAAGCTGCTGAACGTCCCCGACGAGCAGTCGGTGAAGCTGGACAAGGGCATCGGGATGGACGTCGACACGCAGATGCTCATCATCTCGAACCCCGACCTCGAGGCCCAGCTCAACCAGCACGCCGACAGAAACGGCATGGATCCTCTAAAGGCGCTCAAACGCCGACTCGACAAGCACCAGTTCGGCTACCTGACCAACCTCTCGCTCGAGACGGAGCTCATCCGCCGCGAGCTGACGAACGAGACGGAGGTCTGGGAGGCCGACGAGTACGAGGAACTCGAGGCGCGCATCCGCGAGCCGGTGACGGTGTCGCTGAAGGACCGTCACGGCGAGACGAAAGAGCGGGAGTTCGCCCCGCACGCCATCGAGGCGGCGGCGCTGTACGCGGTCGTGACCCGGCTGGACGAAGAGAACCTCCCCAACGGGCTCGACCTCGTGGACAAGGCCCTGATCTACGACCAGGGCTACCTCCAGGAGGGCGACACCCGCCGCGAGAAGGAGGAGTTCGACTTCGACGGCGAGGCCCACGACGGCGAACACGGCATCCCCGTCACCTACACGCGCGACACGCTCGCCGACCTGCTCCAGGCCGACCGCGACCGACATCACCCCGACCTGCCGGTGGAGGACGTCGTCATGCCGCGGGACGTGCTGAACGCCATGGCTGACGGCCTCGCCTCCGCGCCGGTGTTCTCGACGGGCGAGCGCTCGGAGTTCGAGAACCGGATCGTGCCCGTGAAGAACTACGTCTTCGACCGACAGGAGAGCGACGTCATCGAGGCGATCATGCACGACAAGCGCGTCGACGAGGAGACCGTCGCCGAGTACGTCGAACACGTCTACGCGTGGGAGACCGAGGAGCCGCTGTACAACGACCGCGGGGAGCAGGTCGAGCCCGACCCGCTGAAGATGAAGCTGTTCGAGATCGAACACCTCGGGCGCTTCTCGGAGGCGGAGTACCAGGGTAACGAGCCCCGCGAGAGCGTCAAAGGATTCCGCCGGGAGAAGGTGATCACGGCGCTGAACCGCCACGCCTGGGAGCACCGCGACGAGGACTTCGCCGTCGAGGACGTCGACCTGACGGCCATCCCCGTCATCAAGACCGTCCTCGAGAGCCACGACTGGGACGACGTCGAGCGGACCTTCGAGGACTTCGACCCCCGCCAGTGGGACGACCCGCCGAGCGGGACCGAGACCGAGGCCGTCAAGGAGCGGACGATCGAGACGATGGTCGACCGCTTCGACTACTCGGAGGCCTCGGCCGAACTGACCAGCAGACACGTCATGGGACAGGTGAGCTACCGATGGGACTGACCACGACAAGTGCGACAGACGCGACCAGCGAGGGTCGACCATGGGACTGAAAGACGACCTCGAGCGATTCCGCGAAGTGGGGGAAGAGCGCCGCGAGGACCTGGCGGACTTCATCCAGTACGGCGACCTGGGGCAGAGCCGCCCCGGGGAGATCAAGATCCCCGTCAAGATCGTCTCCCTGCCGGAGTTCAAGTACGACCGGCGCGACCAGGGCGGGGTCGGCCAGGGCCAGGGCGGGACGCCGGACGTCGGCCAGCCCGTCGGCCAGCCCCAGCCGCAACCGGGCGACGGCGACGAAGACGGCGAACCCGGCGAGGAGGGCGGCGAGCACGAGTACTACGAGATGGACCCCGAGGAGTTCGCCCAGGAACTCGACGAGGAACTCGGTCTCGACTTAGAGCCCAAGGGTAAGCGGGTGATCGAGGAGAAGGAGGGTCCGTTCACCGACCTCACGCGCTCGGGTCCCGACAGCACGCTCGACTTCGAGCGGATGTTCAAGGAGGGACTCAAGCGCAAGCTCGCGATGGACTTCGACGAGGAGTTCCTCCGCGAGCTCTGCAAGGTCGAGGGCATCACCCCTCGAGAGGTCTTCGAGTGGGCCCGCGGCGAGAACCTCCCCGTCTCGATGGCCTGGGTCGAGGAGGCCCACGACGAGGTCTCCGACGAGCGCGGGAAGTGGTCCTCGATCGAGGAGGTCGAGGAGAACGTCGAGCGCGAGTCCGTCCAGCAGAAGATCCGCCGGGAGGGGATCAAGCACGTCCCCTTCCGCCGGGAGGACGAGCGCTACCGCTACCCCGAGATCATCGAGGAGAAGGAGAAGAACGTCGTCGTGGTCAACATCCGCGACGTCTCCGGGTCGATGCGCGAGAAGAAGCGCGAACTCGTCGAGCGAACCTTCACGCCGCTGGACTGGTACCTCCAGGGCAAGTACGACAACGCCGAGTTCGTCTACATCGCCCACGACGCCGACGCCTGGCGGGTCGAGCGCGAGGAGTTCTTCGGCATCCGCAGCGGCGGCGGGACCAAGATCTCGAGCGCCTACGAACTCGCGAAGGAGCTGCTCGAGGAGTACCCCTGGAGCGACTGGAACCGGTACGTCTTCGCCGCGGGCGACTCCGAGAACTCGAGCAACGACACCGAAGAGCGCGTGATCCCGCTGATGGAGGAGATCGACGCCAACCTCCACGCCTACGTCGAGACCCAGCCCAGCGGCAACGCGATCAACGCCACCCACGCGGAGGAACTCGAGCGCCACTTCGGCGTCGATTCCGACGACGTGGCGGTGGCGTACGTGAACAAGGAAGCGGACGTGACCGACGCGATCTACGAGATCCTCTCCACGGAGGGCGAGACCGATGAGTAACATCGGGGATACCCATGAGTAACATAGACAGATTCCGCAAACAGGCGATCGCCTCCGAGCTGGAAGAACCGGTCGAAGAGGCCAGGAACCTGGCCGAGAAGCTGGGCCTCGAGCCGTACCCCGTCAAGTACTGGATCATCGACTACGACGAGATGAACGAGCTCATCGCCTACGGGGGCTTCCAGAGCCGGTACCCCCACTGGCGGTGGGGCATGCAGTACGACCGCCAGCAGAAGCAGGGCCAGTACGGCGGCGGGAAGGCCTTCGAGATCGTCAACAACGACAACCCGTCCCACGCCTTCCTCCAGGAGTCGAACACGGTCGCCGACCAGAAGGCGGTCATCACCCACGTCGAGGCCCACGCCGATTTCTTCTCGAACAACGAGTGGTTCGGCCTCTTCACCCGCGGGCGGTCCGACGACGATCAGGTGAACGCCGCGGCCATGCTCGAGCGCCACGCCCGGGCGATCGACGGCTACATGTCCGATCCGGAGATCGAGCGCGCCGAGGTCGAGAAGTGGATCGACAACGCGCTCACCCTCGAGGACAACATCGACCAGCACAGGGTGTTCGAGCGCCGGCTCGACATCGAGGGCGATCCGCGGGAGATCGACGGCGACCTCGCCGAGAAGCTCGACGAGCTCGGCCTCTCCGAGGAGGTCAAAGGCGAGGTGTTCGACGACGAGTGGCTCGAGCAACTCGAGGCCGACGACGGCCCGACGAGCTTCCCCGAGGAGCCCCAGAAGGACCTGCTGGCGTTCGTCCGCGAGTTCGGCAAGCAGTACGACGAGGAGACCGGTCGGGCCGTGGAGATGGAGGAGTGGCAGCGCGACGTGCTCGACATGATGCGGTCGGAGGCGTACTACTTCGCCGCCCAGAAGATGACGAAGGTGATGAACGAGGGCTGGGCCGCCTACTGGGAGTCGACGATGATGACCGACGAGGCGTTCGCCGGCGACGACGAGTTCCTCAACTACGCCGACCACATGGCGAGGGTGCTCGCCTCCCCCGGGCTCAATCCCTACAGCCTCGGCATGGAGCTGTGGGAGTACGTCGAAAACACGACGAACCGGCGCGAAGTGCTCGAGCACCTGCTCCGCGTCGAGGGGGTCACCTGGCGCAACCTCACCGACGTCGTCGACGTCGACGAGGTCCTCGCACATCTCGAGCCGCCAGAAGCCATCGACACGATCACGTCGGGGACGCTCGACGCCCTTAAGGAGGTGCCCGAGGAGTGGATCGACCGCGAGGCGCTCGAGGCCGCCCGCGAGGGCGAGATCGACGTCGATCGGTACCCCTGGAAGGTGTTGACGTTCGAGGGGCTGGCTCGGCGCCACTACTCGCTGGTCAAACGCCAGAACCGCGGGTTCCTCTCGCGGGTGAACCAGAACGAACTCGAGCGGATCGGTCGCTACCTGTTCGACGACGCCCGCTACGAGACGGTCGAGGAAGCCCTCGAGGACGTCGACTTCGCGGCGGGCTGGAACCGGATGTTCGACATCCGCGAGAGCCACAACGACGTGACGTTCCTGGACGAGTTCCTCACCCAGGAGTTCATCACCGAGAACGACTACTTCACCTACGAGCACTCCCGGGCGACGGGGCAGTTCCACGTCTCGAGCACCGACGCCGAGGACGTGAAGAAGAAGCTGCTGTTGCAGTTCACCAACTTCGGGAAGCCGACGATCGCCGTCTACGACGGGAACTACAACAACGCGAACGAGTTGCTGCTGGGCCACCAGTACAACGGCGTCATGCTCGACGTCGGGCAGGCCCGGGAGGTCCTGAAGCGGATCTTCGAACTCTGGGGTCGGCCGGTCAATCTGCTCACGATCGTCAAGGAGGCCGACGACCACGACATCGAGGTCGCTCGCCGGCGCAACCGCGAGCCGGAACCCGAAGAGCGGGGCAAACTCATCCGGTACGACGGCGGCGAGGTCACGATCGAGGACGTCCCGTGGGAGGAGGTCGAACACCTCGACGCGGACGACGTCGACTACGACACGAAGCCCGACGACTGGCTCGCCTGATCGCCGCGAATCCGGCGGCTCGAACGCGGTTGGCCTTTTCGAGGTCGGGCGCATGGACGACCCGATAGTCGACGCCCGACGGTCGTCGAAACCGAACGTGCCCGGTCGTTCTCGACGACAGAACGCCAGTTCGCCTCGGTTCTGAACGATCGCAACCCTTTTAGCTCAGTACGATACGAGAGGGGTACGATGGACCGAAACGGGGGGGAGACGGTCGAGCGACGGGATTTCGACTCCTCGAACCTCGACCTGCCCTCGATGCTCGCGCGCCTCGACGACGGGGACCTCGAGACGCTGCGAAGCGCCGTCACGGCGATCCGATCCGCGGTCGACGACGATCCCGAGCCGTACCTGCCGACGGTGCCGAAACTCCGGTCGTTGCTCGAGGCGGGACCGCTCGCCCTCGACGCCGACGACCCCCCGCGCGGAGACGGTGCGGACGACGTCGACGAGTCGGGAGACAGCGAAGCGAACGACGTCACGGAGACGGACGATGACGAAGCGCCCGCCGTTACCGAGACGGACGACGAGACCGACGCCGACCTCACCGCGTCGGACGATGCCGGCGGCGCAGGCGAGGCGGCCGAGACGGACGAATCGGACGACGGTACCGAAGGTATCACTCGGGCCGCGATCGAAGACCTGCAACTCGATATCGCGTACTGCCTCGCGAAACTCGCGGTCGAGTCGCCCGACGACGTCGCCCCCTCCGCGGAGGTGATCGTCTCGGTCGTCGCGGACGCGCCCGACCACCCCGCGCGGACGGACCTCCTGCGCTGTCTGGCCGCCGTCGCGGCCGAGCGGCCCGACGCGGTCGTCGACCGCGTCGACGAGGTCGTCGCGCTCCTCGAGTCGCTGGACGGCCACGACCGGTGGGGGATCGCGCTCCTCGCGCGCCTCTCGGCGGAGTACCCGACGGCGATCGAGCCCGCGATCCCCCTGCTCGCGGGGGCGGTCGAGGAGGACGCCGAGGCCGCGGGCGTTCCGGCGCTTCGGGCCCTCGGTCGGCTCGTCCGGGCCGACGTCGCGAAGCCCCACGCGGTCGTCCCCGTCGCCGCCGACGCGCTCGAGGACGACCGCTCGTTCGAGAACACGACGCTGCACGCCACCGCTCTCGGCTGTCTCAGCGACGCCGCCGAGACCGCGCCGGCGGTCGTACGCCCGCGCTGTCCGACGATCGTCGCGGCGCTCGACGGCGAGGACCCGAACGCGCGGGCGACGGCCGCGGTCACCCTCGCCCGCGTCGCGGCCGGCGTCGACGACCCCGCGGCGGCGATCGAACCCGGCCGAAGCCGTCTCCTCGAGTTGCTCGAGGACGACCGCGCGGTCGTGCGGGCGAACGCTTGCGTGGCCCTCGGCTACGGCGAGGTCGACGACGCCGTCGGCCGACTCGAGGACCTCTCGAGGGTCGATCCGGACCCGAACGTGCGAGAGCGGGCGGCGTGGGCCGTCGATCGGCTCCGGTGAGCGATCGTCCGTCGAAGGAATGCGGACGACTTCGTCGACGGATACGGGAGATGCGGGCGCGGGAACGCCGCTCGGTGACGAAGGCCGAATCCCCCGAACGGAGCGGCGGCGAAACCCGTTCTGACGCGCACCAGCCAACGATCTCGACCGGCCGAGGTCACTCGGCATCGCAAGCCCAAGCCCTTTTCAGAGAGGTCCGGTAGCCCCGAGCGGGATCACGATGTCCGACAACGAATCCGCGGACGACCGGGACGTAAACCGGAAAGACGAACACGGGCGCGACGTCGAACTCGCGAAGGAGAAGAGCGAGGAGGAACGGGAGGCCGAGGAGGAGGAACTCGCGGAGGAACAGGAGGAAGCCCGGCGCGAGCGGGAGGAAGCGGAGCGGAAGCAGGACATCGAAGAGCGGACGGTCGAACGGGAGAGCGACGCCCTCGAGAACGCGAACCCGGACCACCACCGGGACGAGGAGCCGTACAACAGCTGATCGAGTCGAGCCTCGTTCGGGGTGTGCGATCGCGTTCGGCACGGCGAACGTTCAGTTTGTCACGGACGGCGTCACTCGACCGCGTCCGTCGCGGCGGCGTCGACGAGTTCGTCCGCTTTCGCCCGGAGTTCGGCCGTCATGTGGAGTCCGTGCTCGTCGACGCGGCGTACCATCCCCTTGGCCTCGTCGGCGGGAAGCCCCGCCTCGACCGCCGTGACGATCGCGCCGATCGTTCCGGTCACCGTCGCGCCGAGGCCTCGGGCGACCGTCCGCACGCGTCTGTCGTCGGACACGACCCCGACGGGTTCGTCGGCGGTCACGTACGACAGCACCGCGGCGATCAGGCGGACGTCTCCGTTCGATTCGGATTCGCCGAGGATTTTCCGCGCGCGATCGTCGTACCGTAACTCGGGCTCGGGAGTCGATTTCACCCCGTCGCGTTCGAGGAATCGATCGACGGTGGCACGCGCGGGTTCGGTCGTCACCTCGTCCCGGACCGTCGGAAGGACGACGATCGGCCCCTCGAGCGACGCGAGCACCTCGAGTTCGCCGATCGTCCCGAGCGCGATGAGCGTCGTCGCGTCCGCGTAGGTGTCGGTCATAACTCCCGCGCGCCGTCGACGTCCGCCTCGAGGTCGTCCGGCGAGAGCTGGGTCGTAAGATTCCGCTCGCGGGCGATCTCGAGCCACTCGGCCACGCTCACTCCCGCGATCCTGGCCGCCTGGTTCACCGACGCGTCGCCGGTCTGGTACAGTTCGATGGCGCGCCGTATTCGGAGGTCGACGAGCCCTTCCCGGAGGGCCTTTCGAATAACGGTGCTCTTGTCCTCCTCCAGTAATTCGGCGACTTCGTTCAGGGCGGTTTCGTCCTCGTCGGGGATGCGGGCGCTGATCGAGGGCATGTATACGTCGTAGTACGATGTAGTACACAATGAGTCTTCCGCGCCGTCGAGTCCGATCTCGTCCACGACGACCACTCGAGCGCTACTCCTCGCGGATTTCGGGAACGACGAGCGTGCGAAGCGTATCCGCGACCACGATCGACACCCGCGATCCCGGCGGGAGCGGCGTGCTCGTCCGGCCGTCGACCACCAGGCAGACCGCGCTCTCGTCCCGAACGATCGAGATCGAGAGGTCGTCGTCGGGGAGTACCCACTGGGACTGGTCCCGGTCGGTGACGAACGGCGCGATCGGAACGACCGTCAGGCCGTCGACCGCCGGCGAGAGCCTGGGTGCGCCCACGGCGTTCGCGTAGCCCTCGCTGCCCGCCGCGGTCGCGACGACGACGCCGTCGGCGCGAAACCGGCCGACGCGCTCGCCCCGGCTCGAGACGGCGTACTCCGAGATCTTCGCCGGTTCCTCGGTGACGAGCGTCGCGTCGAACAGCGCCCGCTCGCCCGCGAGGTCGGTCCCCCCGGCGTCGACGCCGAGGACCGACAGCTCCCGGATCCGCGCGTCCGCTCCGTCGGCGAAAATACGGTCGAGCGCCGCCCGCACCGACGCGAGCGGGACGTCGACGATCCCGGGCCCGGCGTCGATCGCGAGGACCGGCGTGTCGGCGCCCGCTCGAGCCGTCGCCGAGAGCGAGCGGTCGCCGACGGCGAGCAGCAGCGACGGGTCCGACTCGAGGACGTCCGGGACGGAGCCGACGACAGGCTCCGACGCGACGGCGTCGGCGGCGTCGACGGCGTCGACGGCGTCGGCGACCGCGGACTCGGTGGCGTCGTTCCCGCGCGCGGCGTCGCCGTCGCGCTCGCGGACGACGCCGACGACCGGGTCGTCCCCAACCGTCCACTCGTCGGTCACCATACCCCCAGTTTCGTCGTTCCGTTCAAAAGCGTGTGGGTCCGACCCGCCGGAGGGCGACGGCGTCCCGACCCGACCGTCTCACTCGTCGTACGGCCAGTCGCCCGTGATCTTCATCCCCTCGGCGAGGTCCTGGGCCTCGAGGTCGGCCCGGATCTCGTCGGGCGAGCGGCGCTCGACGGAGACGTCCTCGTGGGCGAGGTGGACGACGAGGTCCGTCAGGAAGATCGCCTGCTCCCGGAGGTCGCGCTTCTCGAGTTTGTCGATCGTGTCGGCCTCGGTGTGACCCCAACCCCGCCCCACCTCGTCCGAGGTGCTCGCCACGTGGTAGCCGGGGACGCCCCACTGCACGTACGGCCAGTGGTCGCTGTGAGGGCTCAGGTTCGGGTTGGTCTCCGCCGGGTGGTCGTACCGATCCGCTACCGCCGAGACGGCCGCCTCGAGGTCGTCGAAGCCGTGGGTGTAAAACGCGAGCGTCCGGTTCGCGACGACGCCGTCGTTGTTGACGATCGCCTCGATCGTCCCGCGGTCGGTCCGCTCGGCGTGGCGACTCGAGCCGACGAGGCCGACCTCCTCGGCGCCGTAGACGACGAACTCCACGCGCGTTTCGAGATCTTCTTCCCTGGTTGCCAGGGCGTTGGCGAGTTCGACCACCATCGCCGTCCCCGCGCCGTTGTCCATCGCTCCCTCGGCGACGTCGTGGGCGTCGACGTGGCTCGTCACGAGCACGCGCTCGTCGGTCTCCGGTCCGAGTTCGGCGCGGACGTTCTGGCTCTCGGCGTCCCCGATCACCGCATCGACCGCGAGTTCGACCTCCTCGCCGTCGAACCGGCGGGCGAGGCGCGCGCCGACCTCGCTCGAGACGCCCACTGCGGGAATCTCGCCGATCGGATCCTCGTCGGTGCCGACGCTCCCGGTCGGCGGTAGCTGTCCGGGAACGTGGTTGCGATAGACGAACCCGGCGGCGCCGGCCTCGACCGCGTGGTAGTACTTCTCCCGGCGATGGACGTACCGCTCGGCGTAGTCGGGCACGTCGCTTCGGACCAGCACGATCTTCCCCTCGAGGGTGCCGTCGTCCGCGCCCGCGTTCGCCCCCTCGAACTCCTCAGGAAGGCCGTATCCGAGGTCGACCAGTTCGCCCGACACGCGTTCGCCGGGGCTCCGCGGGAGCGCGATGCACCGGAGATCGACGGCCGTTCCGTCGGCGCTCGCGACGAGTTGGCTCCCGCCGCGCGTCCAGCCCTGGATCTCGAAGGGATCGAGTCGGGCGTTCCGCGCGCCCGCCTCGGCGAGGGCGTCGCGGGTCAGTTCCGCTCCCCGGCGTTCGCCTTCGCTGCCGGCCATGCGATTCCCGATATCGACGAGGCCCTCGAGGTGCGTCCAGCCGACGTCGCTCGTGTAAACGTCGCCGATCCACGCCGTCCGTTCCGTCCGGCTCATGCGACGAGTGTAGTCGCTCGAGGGGGTAACTGTTCGGGAACCGGCGTCGCGGTTCGGGTTCGTCGACGCGACTGCCGCTCGGACGAGTCCGTCGCGACCGGAGTGCAATCTATTTACCGTCGCTCTGTCTCGGGGACGAGTATGCGGGAGACGCTTGCCGACTGGCGGCCGGCGATCGACGACGCGATCGCCGACCTCCTCCCACGAGACGTCGACGCCGAGTACCTCGAGTCCTTCTTCGGCGAACCCACCTACGAGTACGATACGGAGGGGATCCAGCGAGCGCTGTCCGACCCGCTGTGGGAGCTCCTGGACCGGGGCGGGAAACGCTGGCGGGCGGTCCTCTTCCTCGTCATCATCGAAGCGCTCGGGGAGGACCCCGAGGAGTACCTCCCGTACGCGTGCATCCCGGAGATCCTCCACAACGGGACGATCGTCGTCGACGACGTCGAGGACGAGGCCGAGTTGCGCCGGGGCGGTCCCGCCTTGCACCACGTCTACGGCGAGGACGTCGCCCTCAACGCGGGCAACGCGATGTACTTCCTCCCGCTGAAGGTCGTCACGCACGATCCGGCGAACCTCCCGGCCGAGCGCCGACTCGCCGTCTACGAGATGCTGATGCACGAACTCAACCGAACCCACCTCGGACAGGGGATGGACATACGCTGGCACAACGAGCGAGGGATCCGCGTCTCCCCCGAGCAGTACCTCGAGATGTGCGCGTGCAAGACCGGCTGTCTCGGCCGGATCGTCGCCCGCCTCGCCGCCATCATCGCCGACCAGCCGCCGGAGGTCGAGGAGTCGCTCGCCACGTACGCGGAACTCACGGCCGTCGCTTTCCAGATCGGCGACGACATCCTCGACGTCGAGCACTCGCTGGGTCGCGCCGGCGAGTTCGGCAAGGCTTTCGGCAACGACGTCCGCGAGGGGAAGAAGACGCTCCTCGTCATCCACGCCATCGACGAGAGCGATCCCGACGACGCCCGCCGCCTCCGGGAGCTCCTCGAGGCCGAGACGAACACCGACGAGGAGGTCCTCGAGGCGCTCTCGATCATCGACGCCGCCGGCAGCATCGACTACGCACGCGAGCGGGCCCTCGCCCTCTCCGCGGAGGCCCGTGCCCGACTCGATCGGCTCGACCTCGAGCCCGACGCGGCGGCGAAACTGCGCGAGTTCTCGTCGTTCGTCGTCGAACGCGACGTATAGGGCTCAGAATCGACGACACGCGCGTCGGTTTCGGTGACTATCACGCGGTCGGATCGGTTGGACCAGGACTTTGTTTCCCGCCGTCATACCGGAGAGCATGATCGATCGCTCGGACGAGACGGACGCCGCGACGGCGAACTCGAACCGGACGACGTCCGCTCGCCCCCGCGCCGCGGAGCGGACGAGTCCGTGGCCGATCCTCGTCGCGCTCGGATTCGCCCTCTCGGAGGCCGGCGTCTTCTTCGGACTCTTTCCGGTCGCCGTCGTCGGCCTCGTCCTGCTGGCCGGGAGCGTCGCGGGCATCCTCGCCGAGTCGGACCACGTCGCCCGCCCCGCGCGACTCGTCGTCGGCGTCGGGGCCGGGTTCGTCGCCGTGGGGGCGTTCCTGTACACCGTCGGCACCGGGACGATCCCGCTCGAGGCGGCGGACGGACTGGTCGGTCTCTCGAGTCGGGGGCTCGCGATCGCGACCGCCGGCGCGCTCACGGCGGTCGGGGGCGCCGGTCTCCGCGAGCGAATTCGAGCGTGGGCGTCCGGAGGGGTCGACGACCGATGAGTCGGAGCACCTTCGACACCGAGTTCTCGCTCGACCTGGTGGTCAACCTCGTCCCGCTGTCGATCCTGCTGTTCTTCGTCGGCCTGTTCGCGGTGTACAACCCCTGGGGGGTCGACCCCCTGCAGTCGACGGTGCAGTTCGCCATCCTCGCGTCGGTGATCGCCGCGCTCGTGATCGTCACGTACGCGGCCGCCCGCGCGATCGAAGCCGACGAGCGGCGACCCGAGGACGAGCGTCCGGAGGACACGGGCGGGTGACCCGGCCGTTCGGGATCAGGAGAGCCGAGAGGCGAGGTCCGCCTCCGTGATGATCCCCACCGTCTCGCCGGCCTCGGTGATCATCACCGCCTTGTAGTGCTCGAGGAGGTTGCTGATCTCGTCGAGGGTGGCGTCCTTCGAGACGGTCGGGAAGCTCTCGCTCATGTGTCCCTCGACGGCTTCGTCGCGAGCGTCCGAGTCGAGGTGAACGAGGTCGCCCTGGCTGATCGAACCCACGGGGATCCCGCTCTGAATCACGGCCAACTGCGAGTAGGCTTCCTCCTCCATCTTTCGGGCGGCCTCGCTGACCGGGTCGTCCGGCGAGACGGAGACGACCGCCTCGTTCATGAGGTCCTCCGCGCGGATGACGTCGCTCTCGGCCTCCTCGAGGGCGTTGACGATCCGCCGCAGCGTCGAGAGTCGCGGGTCGACGTCACCGCCCTCGATCCGGGCGATCAGCGGCTGGGAGACGTCCGCCTTGTCGGCGAGTTCGCTCTGGGTCAGCCCGAGGTCGGTTCGGCGCTGACGCAGGTCCGCGGGCGTCGGCAGTTCCATACGACTACATAACCACGGGTTATAGAAAGGTGTTTGGGTACGGTTCGCGCGGTCGGCTCCGCGGCGCGCGGAGGCGCTCGAGGGACGGCTCAGTCGTCCTCCGGGACCTCGAAGACCTCGACGACCGACAGCGGGACGTCCCGGAGCGCGCCGCCGACTTCGCTCTTTGCGATGCGCGAGGCGTGCTCCTCGCCGTCGGCGTTGAAGACCTCCATCTCGAGGGCGAGGCCGACGAGCGCGGTGTCGGCGGCGATGAACGCCGAGTCGAACGGCTCGCCGCAGGCCGGACAGCCGGTCGCGCCGACCTCGACTTCGACGTACTCCATGTTCTTGCTGTTGAGTCGCTTCCCCGCCTCGCTGACCGCGACGCCGATGGCGTCGTCGATCTCTTCGACGTCGCGGACGAGCCAGGCGGCTTCCATCGCGACGAGGTAATTGCCCATACCTCGTGGTCGGTCCGGGGGGATTCCCCTCTTACGATTCTCTTCTCCGTCTCGTCGCCGATCGCCCCGTGCGCCGTGGCGGTGCGCGCCGGCGCGCGAGGGGTGCGGACGTGAGCCGGATAATGGTCGTAACTTACGAGAAACGATCGGGTCGATTTCCGCCGGGATAGCCAAATCGCGCCTCGAGTGCGTCTCAACTTGCGCCCGTGAAAAGAACACTTGAATCGCACGACGGCGCCGACCCGGTAGGTAACGTTCTATCATTATGAATTGTCCGCCGCAAGAAACCTTATATACCACCGGCTGCTGAGCCCCGACTGACGCTGATGAAATCCCGCGTGCACCACGCGACGCTGTTCGCACTGTACCAGCTGAGCATTGTGATCGGTATCGTCGCAATGCCGCTCGCAATCGCCGCCCACCAGGTCGGGTTCAGCCTCCCGATCCACCGGCTGATCACGAACGTCGGTGACGCGTACGAGAACGCACAGCAGACCATGGACTAATCCGACGACCGCGAACCGCCGTTTCTCGCGAAACAAAACCGATCAGTCGCTTCGCCGTCAGAACGCACGACGCGCCGGTTCGGAGATTCTTCCGGCGCTGTCCCCGTCCGTCGCCTGCGAGTAGCGTCGATCGTCGACGCCATCGTCGGTAGCGGTCGCCGAACGCCACGACCCGGCTGCCCTCGTCGGGTCCGCCCCTCGGGCTGACGGTAGCGGAAACCGCGGCGGTGAACGCCGATGTTTTATACGGTTCCGACCGTAAGCATCGTCAATGCGAACGCCCAACTTCGACTCGGACTTCTCCCGAACGACCGACCGATTGGCGACCGACTCGAACCCGTACGAGCCCGAACTCGGCTCGCTCCCGAACAACGACGTCTCGCGGGCCGACCTCCAGAACGTCAACAAGACGGGGACGACGACCATCGGTCTCACGACCGCGGAGGGCGTCGTCATCGCGACGGACATGCGCGCCAGCCTCGGCGGCCGGTTCGTCTCCAACAAGAACGTTCAGAAGGTCGAGCAGATCCACCCCACCGGCGCGCTGACGATGGTCGGCAGCGTCGGCGGCGCCCAGTCGTTCATCTCGAGCCTGCGCGCCGAGGTGAACCTCTACGAGGCGCGACGGGGCGAAAACATGTCCATCGACGCGCTCGCGACGCTCGCCGGGAACTTCGCCCGCGGCGGCCCGTTCTTCGCCATCCACCCCATCCTCGGCGGCGTCGACGAGGAGGGCAGCCACGTCTACAGCATCGACCCCGCCGGCGGCGTCATGGAGGACGACTACACCGTCACCGGCTCCGGGATGCAACTCGCCTACGGGCACCTCGAGCAGTCCTACGAGGAGGGCCTCTCGAACGAGGAGGCGATGACCATCGCCGCCCGCGGCATCAAGTCCGCCGTCGAGCGCGACACCGGCTCCGGCAACGGCGTCTTCCTCTGTGAGATCACCGACGAGGACGTCGAGATCCACGGCCACAACGACTTCGACGACGTCCTCTGATCGGCCGGATCGGGGAACCGACCCCCTCGAGTCCGTACCGCCGGTTCGTTCCGGTCGGCGGTTCGCGACGACGAACGTGCGTGCGAGACGGACGAACCTCTTTTCGCGATCGATACCGCCGGCGAGACGGCGAACGAGGACGGGTCGAGGTCTCGAGCGACCGCGTTCGGTCGTCGCTCCTCGCGTCGTCGATCGTCCCCGACGACGGGTGAGGGACGTCGAACGGCGAGCGTCACGGTTCAGGAGACAGTCGGCACGCGACCGGTCGGTGTCGTAACGAGCGACGAAAGCGGTGGGCTCGATGCGACGGGTCCCGAGCACCTGAAGAGAACGAAACGAACGGATTCGCGCGAATCGGACTCGGTCGATCAGTCGAGGCGGGAGCGAATCTCCCGTCCCCGCACGGGACGGCGCGCGCCGTCCTCGAAGGACGGGATCGTCGGTCGGTAGGCGCGACCCTCCTCGCTCGAGCGGTAGATCGCGTCGATGACGTGCTGGACGATCAGGGCCTCCTCGACGGTGTTCGTCGTCGGCTCCGTCCCGGCGACGATCGCCTCGAGGAACGCCTCGTCCTGCTCGCGGTAGCCGGTCATCGACTCGTCGCCCGTGAGCGTGGCGTCGGCGTAGTGATCGCAGCCGGCGGTGCCCGCCTCGAGGATCCTGAGTTTCGTGTCGCCGACGTCGAAGTGGGCGCCGGCCTCGGTGCCGCGGACGATGAAGTCCATGCTCTCGACGCGGTTCGTCGCCCACGCGGCCTCGAGGGAGATGGTGCGGTTGTCCGCACACCGGATGAACGCGCTCACGGAGTCGTCGACCTCGTAGGTGTCGGCCTCGGCGTTCCAGTTGGCACCGAACCCGTCGGGGTCGGCGACCTCCTCCTTCTCGCCGAACGTCTTCCGTGCGACGCCGGAAACCTCGACGATCTCCGGGAAGTCGAGGGCGTAGAGGGCGAGGTCGAGGGCGTGGACGCCGATGTCGAGCAGCGCGCCGCCGCCGGCGAGTTCCGGGTTCGTGAACCACGACCCGGGGCCGGGGACGCCGCGTCGACGGACGTAGTTGGCCTCGACGTGGGTGAGGTCGCCGAAGCGGCCTCGCGTGCGGTACTCGTCGAAGAGGGCCATCGACGCCGCGTGGCGGTTGTGGAAGCCAACCATGCAGATGCCGTCGGATCGCGCCGCCGCGTCGGCGATCCGCCGGGCGCTCTCGAGCGAGTGGGCCAGCGGCTTCTCGACGAGGACGTGTCTGTCGGCCTCGAGGGCGGCGACCGTGATCGGCTCGTGGAACCGGTTGGGCGTGGTCACGATCACCGCGTCCACGTCGTCGTCGACGACGAGGTCGTCGTGGGTCTCGTACGTGCGCGCGTCGAACGCGTCCGCGAAGCGCGTTCGCTGATCCTCGACCGGATCGGCCCCGGCGACGACGTCCGCGCCAAGCGACTCGAGGTTGCGCGCGTGGAGGGACCCCATCCCGCCGAGTCCGACGACGCCGACGCCGATTCCGGCGCCGCTCATCTGAAAACCCCCGATTTCTCGTCGGAGGCGGTGCCTACGGAGGGGCAAACGTCGGGTTTCGACGCGGCCGAAGTGGAGAGAGCGGAGGGAGTCGAACCGGTTGCGGAGCGAGCGACGAGCGTCAGTTGTACACGGTGCCAGGAGTCCATAGACGGTAAGGGGAGTGCGATCGAAATAAGGTTTGTGACCAATTAATCTATACGGCCGTCCGGTAATTCATTATTTTCTCCACATTGCTCATCTGATTCCCGCCAACAATTAAAATAAACTGAAAGTTAGAACGCCGTCGAGCGCGGCGACGGCCCGTCGTTCTATACGACTGAGAACCGTCGTTCGACCGATGGTCGCCCTCACGATCTGGAACGAGTACCGACACGAGCGCGAGCACGACGCCGTCGGGGAGGTCTACCCGGACGGTATCCACGCGACGATCGCCGGCGCCCTCGAGTCCGACCCCGAGCGGGACCTCGAGATCCGGACGGCGACGCTCGACGAACCCGACCACGGCCTGCCGCCCGACGTCCTCGAGAAAACGGACGTGCTCTGCTGGTGGGGCCACGAGGCCCACGACGAGGTGGCCGACGAGGTCGTCGCTCGGGTCCAGGAGCGGGTGCTCGAGGGGATGGGGCTGATCGTGCTCCACTCTGCGCACTTCTCGAAGCCCTTCAAGCGCCTCATGGGGACCTCCTGCGACCTGCAGTACCGCGAGGACGGCGGTCGCGAGCGGCTGTGGGTCGTCGATCCCGGCCACCCGATCGCCGACGGGGTGGCCGAGTCGTTCGACCTCCCGCGGACGGAGATGTACGGCGAGCCGTTCGACGTCCCCGAACCCGATCGACTGGTGTTCGTCAGCTGGTTCGAAGGCGGGGAGGTGTTCCGCAGCGGCTGTTGCTATCGGCGCGGCAAGGGACGGATCTTCTACTTCCGGCCGGGCCACGAAACGTACCCGATCTACGAGGACGAGAACGTGGGGCGGGTGCTGCGAAACGCCGTCGACTGGGCGAGTCCTACCGAGGGCTCGCCGCGGACGTTCGGCAAGCGGGATTGACGGGGGACCAGTACGTCAGAACTCGTGTCGCCCCTCGTCGCTGATCACGCTCTCGAGCAGCCTGACGGGTGTGGCGTCGTAGGTGGGGTTCGCAACGTCGAAGCCCTCGGCGGGTTCTGGCATCACCTCGCTGCCCGAGCGGTACTCGTTCTCGAAGACGAATCCCTCGGTGATGATCTTCGCCGCCGAACCGAGGACCGTGACGGGAACGTCGAGCTGGAACGCCGTCGCCGCGATGGGGAACGTTCCGACCCGGTTGTAGAGGGTGTCCTCCACGATGCAGTCCATCCCGATGACGACGCGGTCGCACTCCTCGAGGTAGATACCGTTCGCGCTGTCGGTGATGAGCGTCGTCTCGACGCCGTCGAAGTCGGCGAGCGTCCGGGCCGTCTTGCGGCCGATGTACCGCGGGCGGGCCTCGGTGACGTAGACGTCGAACGTTTTGCCCGCCTCGACGGCGATCGAGAGCGCCTCGATCACGGTCGAGGAGTAGTCGTGGGTCAGCAGCGTCGTCCCGTCATCGAGGACCTCGGCGGCGTTCTCGGCGGCCCGGCGCTTCCCGGACTCGACGCGGTCGACGACCTCCTCGATCCGACGTTCCGTGAGTTCTTTCGCCTCGTCGACCGTCGCCGGATCCGCCTCGGTGACCGCGTCGACGACGCCCCGAATCGCGTTCTGCAGCGACGCGTGGGAGGGATTCGCCCGCCTGAGGACCGTCCCGTTTCGCTCGAGAGCGCGGACGTACTCCTCGACGGTGGCGAACTCCCGTTCGGTCAGCTCTGCGAGCGCCTGGGTCGCGTTCACGGCGACCACCGAGGAGCTGTGGGTCTGCATCTCCCGGATCTCCTCGGCCGTCTCGTCGATCATACTCGATGAGTCTCCCGTCGGCGCAAAAGACCTTCCGGGTACGCTCGGGTTTCGGGATACGCACCGACCGGAACGGATCCGCGGCTCTCCGGCTCGTCGCGATCCCCCGCAGACTTACCTCGTCACCCGCCCTAGAGCCGTCGATGACCGACACCGTGACCGTCCGGTACACCTGCCCCCACTGCGGCGCCGTCGTGAGCCTCGAGCGTCGGCCCGACCTCGCCGATCGGTCCGTCACGATGGCACCCCAGCCCGGGTGGGAGTACGCCACGCCCGACGAGGACGTCGAGTCGGCCGACGGGATCGCCTTCCGCTGCGGCGACGACTCCGTCACCGACCTCGAGGGGAACGAGATCGACGGCTGCGGCCGCCCCTTCTACCTGAACTTCGTGCGCTTCGAGCGCGGGGTCGAACTCGAGCCGAACCCGCCGACCTACGGCGGACCGCGGTTCGATTTCCGGCCGTGATCGCCCGGGGGATGTGAATCTCCGGCGGCGACGATGGACGAGCGTGCGGGCGAACACAACGCTTTTCGACGGCGGGCCGTTCCTACCGACATGGACGAAACCGCCGTTCTCGACCGACTGCGCGAGGTCCGCGACCCGGACCTCGGCGAGGACATCGTCTCGCTCGGACTCGTCAACGAGGTCGCCGTCGAGGGGGACCGCGTCGACGTCGACCTCGCCCTCGGCGCGCCGTACTCCCCCACGGAGACGGCCATCGCCGAGGAGGTTCGCGAGGTGCTCGTCGAGGCCGGCCTCGAGCCGGAGCTGTCGGCGACCGTGCCCGACCGGGACGACCTGCCGAACGAGGACCAGGTGCTGCCGGGCGTGAAGAACGTGATCGCCGTCGCCTCGGGGAAGGGCGGGGTCGGCAAGTCGACGATGGCCGTCAACGTCGCCGCCGGGCTCTCACGGCTGGGCGCGCGCGTCGGCCTGTTCGACGCCGACGTCTACGGGCCGAACGTCCCCCGGATGGTCGACGCCGACGAGCCGCCCATGGCGACCGAGGAGGAGACGCTCGTCCCTCCGGAGAAGTACGGCGTGAAACTGATGAGCATGGCCTTCCTCACCGGCGAGGACGATCCCGTCATCTGGCGCGGTCCGATGGTCCACAAGGTCATCACCCAGCTGACCGAGGACGTCGAGTGGGGCCACCTGGACTACCTCGTCGTCGACCTCCCGCCGGGGACCGGCGACACTCAGCTGACGATGCTCCAGACGATGCCCGTCACCGGCGCCGTCGTTGTCACGACCCCGCAGGACGTCGCCCTCGACGACGCCAGGAAGGGCCTCGAGATGTTCGCCCGCCACGACACCGTTGTCCTCGGCATCGCGGAGAACATGGCGTCGTTCGTCTGTCCGGACTGCGGCGGCACCCACGACATCTTCGGCGCCGGCGGGGGCGAACGCTTCGCCGAGGAGCACGACCTGCCGTTCCTCGGCTCGGTACCGATCGACCCGGAGGTCCGCGAGGGCGGCGACGCCGGCGCGCCGGTCGTCCTCGACGAGGACAGCGAGGCCGGCGCGGCGTTCCGCGAGATCACCGAAACCGTCGCGAACAACACCGGAATCGTCCACCGACAGAGCGTCTCCCGCGGCGCGAAACGAGACGCGGCCCTCGAGAAGTAAGCCGACCCCGGACCGGGGGAAGAACGAGCGCGACGACCGCAGCCGCGCCACTTTTGCGTCCGTGCCCCGAGACTCGAGTGTGAACGCGAACCAGGGCTCCCGAGCGAACCCGTTCGGCATGGACGAGGAGTGTCCGAACTGTCCGGCGCTGCGCGAGACGCGGACGCAGGTCGTCCACGGGTACGGGGACGTTGCGGCGGACTTCCTGTTCGTGGGCGAACGACCGAGCGCCGCCGCCGATCGGGTCGGCGTGCCGTTCGCTCGAGGGGGTGTTGGCGACGTCGACGACGACGCCGACCGACCCGACGGTGCGGCCGGCGACGACGGGACCGACCTTCGGCGGATCCTCGAGCGCCTCGGCCTCTGCGACGCGACCTCGCCGCCGGAACGGCCGGTCCTCGAGAACGCCTACTGTACGTACCTCACGCGGTGTCGCCACCCAGAGCGCCCGCCGACCGACGAGGAGGTCGCGACCTGCGAGCCGTTCCTCAACGCCGAGATCCGAATGATCAACCCAGAGATCCTGGTTCCCGTCGGCGAGCGCGCCCTCGCCGAACTCGCCGGGGAGTACACGACGCGGTCCGTCGACGACCTCGACCTCGAGGCGTCCCACGGCGAGCGCGTCCGCGGCCGGGGCTTCGAACTCGTCCCGATGCTCGAGCCGTCGGCCCAGACGGACGAGCAGACCCAGCGGTGGCTCGAGGCGTTCGTCGACCTGATGGCATCCGATTACCGCCAGACGAAAGGGCGCCGCGGGCGCTGAATCGCACCGGCATCGCTCGAGCGATCCTGCCGATACGAGACGCGGTGGACCCCGACGGTTCACCGAATAGAACCGCGACGGTTTACCAAAGGGAACCGACGTTCCTACCAGTACGGGTTCTCGAGCCAGCGGCTCGACCGGGCGCCGACGGCGCTCAGCGCGAGGACGAACGCGACCGCGACGGCGAGGACGCCGATCGACGGTGCGAACAGATCCGGATCGCCGGGCGACTCGATCAGGTACCCGTTCGTGAATCCGTAGAGGCCCAGCGCGGCGACGACGGTGACGACGATCGTTCCGAGCAGTCCGGCTACCGTTCGCGAATCCATACGTCGGGAGTCGAACGCATTCGTAATAACTGGTCCGACGTCGGTCCTCGGTACGAGGCGAACCACCGACGGGGCGATCTCGAGCGCTCGAGTCCCTCCGCCGGCGACGACCGGCGTCTCGACCGCCATCTCGAAATCGGGACGATGCCGTCCGCCGACCGATCGGGGGCGGTACTCGATCCGCACCATCGTGGATAAACGACCGCTTACGGAAGCGATACGCCCGCCCAATAGCCCCTTTATCGAGCGTCGTGTCGGCTGACGTTCGTCCAGCTTAATGATAACTCGCGTGGAATCCGCGACCATGAGCGATCGGACAGCCGACACGAACGGAGTCGTACTCGCCGCGCGATCGGCCGGCTTGATCGCCGGGATCGGCGCCCTCATCCTGGCGTCGACCATCGTCACCACGATCACGGGCACGATGGGCATCCACAACGTCGTCGTCGGGGCGGTGATCGCGGTCGCCGCCTCGGCGTACGTCTACTGGATCGACGGGTCGGCGAGCGTCGTCGCGGCGGCGGTGCTCGGCGCGCTGGGCCTGTGGGTCGTCGCCTCGCCGTTCGTGTTAGGCGTCTCGAGGACGCTCACCATCGTGGTCAACGCGGTACTCGGCGGGCTGATCGTCCTGCTGTCGCTCGTGGGCATCTACGCCGCAGTCCGCGGTGGCAGCTCCGACCGCTCGCCGGGTCGTCGCGGAACCGCCGCCGAGGAGTAGCCGGACGGTGATCCGTCGGCGAGCGACCGATCGATGACTCGTCGACGCGCGACCGATCCGCCGGCTGAAACAACGCCGCGTTCAAGGGCCGTCGCCTCCCACCTGTCGATATGATCGTCGTCGTTCCCGCCGCACCGCCTCGAGCGGAACTCGTCCCCTCGACCCTCGTCGACGCGACGCCGTTGACCGAAGCCGAGGCGGCGCGGTTGACCGAAGCCGCGCTGATCGACGTGCTCCGGGCCGCCGCCTCGAGCGGCGGCGACCTCCTCGTGAACTACCGGGACGAGGAGACGCTCCCGGACGAGTACGCGGGCGACGGTCCGGAGGCGGAACTCCGCGCCGTGACCGTCGACGCTCTCGGGGGCACGGACGACGTTCGCTTCGAGCGGCAGGTCGGCTCGACGCTCGCCGCCCGGATCGGCAACACGGTCACGCACCTCCTCGAGCGCGAAGGGGCGCAGAGCGTCGGGATCTGCGACCCGACGGCCCCGCTGGTCGCCCGCACCGAGATCGACGGGGCGGCGATGGCGCTCCGACGACACGACGTCGTCCTCGGACCGACCGACGGGGGCGAGGTGTACTTCTCGGGGTTCGCCGAACCGATCGACTTCGAAGACGCTTACGGGACGCCGGCGCTGTCGACGCTCGCCCGTCGCGTCGAGGGGGCGGACCTGAGCCTCGGTTTCGCCCCGATGCTGCCGACGATCACGTCCGAATCCGGCCTCGCGTCGACGATCGCCGGCCTCGAGGCGCGACTCGTCGCCGGCCGTCCGGGCGGGGAGGCGACGGCCGAGGTGGTGGCCGATCTCGGACTGTACGTCGCCCTCGACGGCTCTATCGAAATCGAGTGACGGCTTCGAGCGAACGGACCGACAACGCTTTTTGACCGGCCGGGGAACACGTACTCGAGGTGGGGTGGCAGAGCGGCCCAACGCGCCTGCCTTGAGAGCAGGTGGCTGTCAAGCCTCATGGGTTCAAATCCCATCCCCACCGTTTTCCACGAGAGAATACGACGAACGAAGCGAGGAATCTCTCGAGTGGAAACCGAGACGGCGGGATTTGAATCAGGGAAGTCGCAGCGCGCGAACGACGTGAGCGCGACCGTCTTCCCGTGGTTCAAATCCCATCCCCACCGTTTTTGCGACGAACGGACGTGAGGAGCAAAGCGGAGATAATGGGATTTGAAGTAAATCAGACGCGCGGAGCGGAGCGAGCACGTCTGGGCGTAGTTCAAATCCCATCCCCGCCGTATTTTGGCCCAGGAGAACACGACGAACGGGGGCCCTCTCGCTCGAGTCGGCGCTCGAGTGAGCGCGCCCATAGGTGGGCAGTTCGCTGTATCGAGTGACCGGATCTCGGATTCCCGCTCGAGCGTTCGTCGAACGCTCGTTCCCGCGGATTCGAATGGGGAACCTACTCTGCGAAGCCTGTCGTTGCAGGTGTAACGTACACCCGCATTCGGACTGGACTGAACCGTAATGAGCGACGCCGACAACACCGCGACGGACACCCCCGGAACCGACCAGGAGAAAGTAAACGAGGACGCTCGTCTCGTCGGGAACGAGCCGAACGAGGAGGCGATCGACGAGCCGACGCAGGACAGCGAGCAGGAGGCCGAGGAGACCTACTGGATGGTCAAGGAGATGGTCGCGGTCGGTCTCGTATCCATCGTCGGTATCTCGCTGCTCACGTTCGGCCTCATGCAAGCGACGGGAATGGTCGACATCGCGGGGGCGATCGGCGATTGGATCCTGTTCGTCGGACTCGCCGTGCTCGTCGTCGCGGCGTTCGTGTGGAGTCAGTGGCGGACGTGACGAACGTGAGAAACGGGCGGCTGACGTGGGGTGGGCTCCGGCCGTCGCGGCGAGCCTCCGAACGCCGGCTGAACGTTCATCCGTCGCGGCCACGTCCACTGCATCCATGATTCCGAGTTCACTCGAGACCGGTCGAGGCTCGCCTGCGGTCGAACCTCGACGGCGATCGCGGGGGAACCGATGAACGCCGCGGACCTCCTGGTCTCCGGCCTCGAGCGCGAGGGCGTCGAACACGTCTTCGGCGTCCCGGGCGAGGAGATGGAGGACCTCCTGTTCTCGCTTCGCGACTCCGAGGTCACGTTCGTCCCGACGCGACACGAGCAGGGAGCGGCGTTCATGGCCGACGTCCACGGCCGGCTCACCGGCGACGCGGGCGTCTGCCTCTCGACGCTCGGCCCGGGGGCGACCAACCTGTTGACGGGCGTGGCCGACGCCCACCTCGACAAGTCGCCGCTGGTGGCGATCACGGCCCAGGCCGCCCTCGACCGCCTCCACAGGGAGAGCCACCAGACGATCGACGTCGTCGACGCGTTCGGTCCGGTGACGAAGTGGAACACGCAGCTGTCGGACCCCGACGTCGTTCACGAGTCCGTCCGGAAGGCGTTCAAGGTCGCCGAGTACGAGAAACCCGGTGCCACCCACCTCGAGCTTCCGGAAGACGTCGCCGCCGAGGAGACCGACGCCCGGCCGCTCCCCAGTCGGGATCGAGTGCGAATCGCCGGCCCGGACGCCGAGGCGCTCGGGCGGGTGATCGACCACCTCGAGGAGGCTGATCGGCCGATCGTCGTCGTCGGCAACGGCGCGGTTCGCACCGGGGCATCCGACTACCTCCGCGCGTTCGTTCGGGGGACGGGGATCCCGGTCGTCTCGACGTACATGGGCAAGGGGGCGGTGTCGGACGCCGACCACCGATCGCTGATGACGCTCGATTCGGGGGCGGGCGGCGAGGCGACCGAGGCCATCGCGCAGGCGGACCTCCTGCTCGCCGTCGGCTTCGACATCGCCGAGCACGATCCGGCCGAGTGGGGACACGACGCTCCGGTGATCCACGTCGACAGCGAACCGGCCGAGGTGTCAGAGGCGTACGACCCCGTCGCCGAGGTGATCGCGGACATCGGACGGACGCTCGCGGCGCTGACCGAGTGGGTCCAGGGTGGGTCGGGGCCCGCATCGGACGCGACGGGCGGGGAGGATTCCGGATCGGACGGAGATTCGAGGTCTGAGGGGGATTCGGGGGAGTCGCCCACCTCGTTCGACGCCGAGTGGTACGTCGACTTGCGAAAGCGGATCGTCTCGGACGTCGATCGGGAGCCGGACCCCGACGCCGAGGCGCCGTTCGACCTCCGCGACGCGATCCCGGTGATGCGATCGGCAATGGCCTCCGAGGACGTCCTCGTGTCGGACGTCGGGAGCCACAAGATGGCGATCGCGCAGAACTTCCCGACGTACGAGCCGAACACGTGCATCATCTCGAACGGCTTCGCGTCGATGGGGATCGCCGTCCCCGGCGGGCTCGCGGCCTCCCTCGCGACGGAGTCGAACGTCGTCGCGGCGACGGGTGACGGCGGCTTCCTGATGAACGCCGCCGAGATGGAGACCGCGACCCGACTCGGTTGCGGGTTCACCATCGTCGTCTTCAACGACGAGGACTACGGCCTCATCTCGAGCAAGCAGCGCGACCACCGCGGCGAGGCCGTCGGCACCCGTCTGACCAACCCCGACTTCGTCGCGTTCGCGGAGAGCTTCGGCATCGACGGCTATCGTCCCGAGACGGCGTCGGATCTCGAGGACGCGCTCGATGACGCCATCGGCGACGGAATGGCGCTCGTCGAGGTGCCGGTGACGTCGGCGCCGCCCTGACGCGTCGATCGTGGACGAACCGACCGTCACCCTACCTGTCGCTCGCCCCGTCAATCGGTCACCGTGTACTCGGGCACCCACGGCGGCATCGATCGATCCTTCGACCATGAGAACAGGTGGCGCTTCTCGTTCGCGTAGTAGTAGCGGTAGGCGTCGACGTAGTCGTCGGCCGTCCACTCGCCGGTTACCTGCGGCGGCTCCTCGAGTCCCGTCGTCGGCCACTCGAGGTCGCGAACGGTCTCGGGATCCAGCGTCCGTACCGTCACCCAGCTACCGTGGCGCTCGTCGGGACCGTGGTCGTAGCGGTAGCGCCACTCCTCGTGGGTCGCCTCGGTGTAGGCCTCGAGCCGTTCCCAGTTGGCGTGCGACCGCGCCGCCCACCGGGTCAGCGGGTGGTTCGGGTGGGTGAAGTACAGCTCGTCCGACGCGGGGTAGCCGTTCTCCTGGACCGCGGTCGTGAGCACCATCGAGCACTCGAAGACGCTGCTCGAGACGTGGCGGTCGACGAGCCACCGCGCCGCTCGCTCGAGGTCGCGGTCGAGCCAGAAGGCGTTGACCATGGTGGGACCGAGTTCGTGACGGGGTACATAGCTCGCCACCTCCGTCCACCGCCGACGAGTGCCAGGTAGACGGTCGGTTCCGCCGGCGGGCGCCGAGTAGACGGTCAGTTCCGACGGCGGTCCACTGTGGCCCGTCCGGCTGATCGTTCGACCGAGTGGTCGGGGTAGTCACTCGAGGAACGATCGGACGAACAGTTCGACGTGACGGTCGATCGTGCGAGACGTCTCGGGGACGGCTTCGGGTCAGTCGCAGGCAGCCGACTTAGGGGGGATCGACGCGTACTCACACCCGTGCGTGTACTCGAGCGGCTCGTCGAGGACGAACGGGTCAACGCCGCGCTCGCCTGGCCGATCGTCGTCGCGATCGTCGTCGTCACCGCCGCGTTCGCCGGTTCGGGGTCGTACGTCTGGGCGGCGCTCGCGGCGACGGCGATGGTCCTCGCGCTCGTACCGACGGTGCGGCGCTGGGACGCCCTCGCGATGCTCCCGTGGGAGGTGCTGGCGCTGGCGGCCGCGCCGCTCTGGCTCGCCCTGCTGTGGGACGTCCCGATCGCGGGCTTTCTCACGGTCGCCACCATCGCGTTGCTCGCCACCGTGGAACTGGACGCCTACACGCCGGTCGAGATGACGGCGCGGTTCGCCGCCGCGTTCGTCGTCCTCGCGACGATGGCCGTCGCCGCCTGCTGGGTGATCGCCCGATGGGCCGCCGACTCGGCGTTCGGCACCACCCACCTCGAGGGGATCGTCCCGGTCATGTGGGAACTCGTCTACGCGACGGCGTTCGGCGGGCTCGCAGGCGTCCTGTTCGTCGTCTACTTCTTCCGGTTCGAGACCGCGGGCGGGCCACGGCGAGGACGGAACCAAACCGTAGCGGGTGAAACCGACGCGAGATCGGCCGGCGAAACCGATGCGAGATCGACGGCTGACTCGGGATGACCGACGGGGGTGAGTCCGTGACGACCGACGACGACACCGTCCTCGGCCTCTCCGAGCGCCGGTGCTGGCAGGCCGTCCGCCTCCTGCAGGGTGCACTCGTGCTGCTCGCCGGGTACGCGGTACTCACGGCCAACGCGGGGCTCGCCGTCAACGCCGCCATTCCGCTCGCCCTCACGTTCACCCCCGCGCTGGTCCGCCGCGAATTCGGCCACGAAATCGGCGGCGGACTCGCCCTCTGGATCACCACCGCCGCGTTCCTCCACGGCGCCGGGGCGATCGGCCCGTACACCTGGTTCGGCTGGTACGACCAGCTCGCCCACACCGTCTCGGCGAGCCTCGTCGCCGGCGTCGGCTACGCCGTCGTCGACGCGATCGACCGCTCGAGCGCGGCCGTGGAGTTCCCGTCGGAGTTCCGCTTCGTCTTCATCGTCGTCTTCGTGCTGGCCTTCGGCGTCGCCTGGGAGATCCTCGAGTTCGCCTCGGGCGGCCTCTCGATCCTGATCGGCGGCGAACCGATCCTCGCCCAGTTCGGGGCCGACGACATCGCCCTCGATCTCCTGTTCAACGCCGTCGGCGCCGTGCTCGTCGCCCTCTGGGGGACCGGCTACTTCGACGGCGTCGCCAGCGTGATCAGGGGCCGACTGGACGGCTCCCGCGGCACTTCCTGACGTCGATCCCTGTCGTCGGCCGGTTCGTTCCAACCCCGTACCTGCCGGCCCGTCGCTTTTACGCTTCCACGGCGTGTCCGCGCGCATGGGAGACGTACCAGACGTCCAGGCGGTCGACACCGAAGACGACTACGTCCACGTTCGCTTCCGCGATCCGGACGAGTTCGACACAATTCGAACGCCCGACTGGGCCCAGAACGCGGCCGGATCCGTCAGGGACGGCGCCGAGGTTCGAACGGGCAAGGAGAAGGGGAGCGACGACTGGGAGATCCAGAGCGTGTTGATCCCGAAGGGCGAAGACGAGGACGAGGCGAAAGACGAGGCGAAGCGAATCGTCGACAAGATCAACTCCTGACTCCCACGGGGGGTCCGATCCGAATCGGTCGAAGGGCGAGGCCGGCTCCCCGCCGCCTTCGTTCCACCTCCGATTTCGTTGCACCCGCGACCCGTGCAATTTTGTAGTCGGGGTGCGCACGCTCGACCATGAACGACGAGACACTCGTTTCCCTCGGTGGGCGATCGATCGTCCGCCGTGCGGGTTCCCCCGACGCCTCGAGACCTGTCACGGGACGAAACCAGCGTCTGGAGCGCGTCCGACCGTCCGAACGCGGATCGAGGCGAGCGGACGATTTCCGACGGTCGTCGACCGAACCCCGGGAGGCGAACCGATGGTAGACCTCGCAATTTCGCTGGCCCGACTCGCCGGCGCGTTCTTCCTCGTCTTCCTCAACGGCTTCTTCGTCGCCGCGGAGTTCGCCTACGTCCGCGTCCGCGCGACGGCCGTCGAGGCGCTCGTCGAGGAGGGGCGGACGGGATCGGCGATCCTCCAGGAGGCCGTCGACAACCTCGACAACTACCTCGCGGTCACGCAACTGGGGATCACGCTCGCCTCGCTCGGACTGGGGTGGCTCGGCGAACCCGCCGTCGCCGACCTCCTCGAGCCGATCCTCGCGCCCGTGTTACCGGAGAACCTGCTGCACCTGGTCGCGTTCGCGGTCGGGTTCAGCTTCATCACGTTCCTGCACGTCGTCTTCGGCGAGCTCGCGCCGAAGACCATCTCCATCGCGGAGGCCGAACGCGTCGCCTTACTGGTCTCGCCGCCGATGAAGATGTTCTACTACCTGTTCGTCCCCGGCATCGTCGTCTTCAACGGAACGGCGAACTACTTCACCCGCCTGATCGGGATTCCGCCCGCCTCGGAGACTGACGAGACCCTCACCGAGGAGGAGATCCTGACGGTCCTGACGCGCTCCGGGCACGAGGGGGAGGTCGACAAGGAGGAAGTCGAGATGATCGAACGCGTCTTCGAACTCGACGACACCTCCGCCCGGGAGGTGATGGTGCCCCGCCCGGACGTCGTGAGCGTTCCCTCCGACCTCCCGCTGTCGGAGCTTCGCTCCGTGGTCCTCGAGTCCGGCCACACCCGCTACCCGGTCCTCGAGGCCGACGACGACGACCGGGTGGTCGGGTTCGTCGACGTCAAGGACGTGCTCCGGGCGATCGAGATCGGCGCCGGCGGCGAGCGCGACGAGGAGCCGACGGCCGGCGACATCGCTCGCGAGGTGCCGATCGTCCCAGAGACCGGGAACCTCGCCGAACTGCTAACCCAGTTCCAGGCCGAACAGCGCCAGATGGCGGCGATCATCGACGAGTGGGGCGTCTTCGAGGGGATCGCGACGGTCGAGGACGTCGTCGAAGCGATCGTGGGCGACCTCCGGGACGACTTCGACGTCGACGGACGCGAGCCGTCGATCGAGCGCCGGGAGGACGGAACCTACGCGGTCGACGGGGCCGTCACCGTTTCCGAGGTGAACGAACGGCTCGAGACCGAGTTCGAAGTCGAGGAGTTCGGAACGATCGGCGGCTTCGTGCTCGAGCAGATCGGTCGAGCGCCGAAAGCGGGCGACCGGATCGACGTCGACGGCTCCACGCTCGAGGTCGAGCGCGTCGACGGTGCTCGGGTCTCCACCGTGGTGATTAGCGGGGCTCGAGCGTCCGAACGACCGTCCGCCGAGGAGTCGTCCAAATAACCGGACCGGTTAGTCGTCCGACCTGATCGACGGCTGCTCGTTCGGCGCGCCCTCGATCGATTCGGACGGGGGCGTCGGCTCGCCGTCGACGGTCGAAACCAGCCGCCGTGCGACGACGACGCTTCCGACTGCGAGCAGGACCCCGGCGACAACGTCGGTCAGCCAGTGAATCCCGAGCGCCATCGTCGAGAGGACGACGCTCGCCGTGACGACGGAGGCGACCGTGAACCATCTCGGCTGCTCGCGGCGTGTCTGCCACGCGAACAGCAGGACGACCACGGAGAGCGAGGTGTGCAACGACGGGAAGACGTCCGTGTTCGACGAGACGGCCGACGTCAGCTCCTGGGTCTCCGGATACAGGTCGTACATCATCCCGTCGACGTGCTCGCTTACGTGCACCCGCGGCCCGTAGGCGATAAACAGGGTGTAACAGATCGAGCCGACGACGTAGTTCAGGAGGTAGGCCACGAGGAGTTCCTTCAACGACCCCAACGTCGGGGTGAGGAAGTAGAGGACCGGCGCGGCGACGAGCAAGTAGGGGAAGCCGAACATGTAAAACGCCGACAGGACCGGATAGAGCACCCCGGGCAGGACGTCCTGGAGGCCGGCGACGAACAACCCCTCGAGGTCGTAGATCCGGGCCGTGATGTCCCAGCCGATCGACTTCGACAGTCGAACGCTCTCTTCGTGCGTGAGTCGCTTCAGGAAGAAGAACAGACCCGCAGCGCAGAGGTACGGGCCGACGTCGAAAAATCGGGTATCGAGTACGTCCGGGGCGTCTCGAAGCTGTTCTCGATCGATACAAACCGTACACGTCACCGCGAGGCCGGCGAGGGCGACCAGCGCGGTGACCGTAGCGACGATGAGGAGTGGCATACGTTGAGTCTGGGCGGACGCGGCGGCGGTATCCGTGACTGCTCGGTACGATTCGGCCGTCGCGGCGGCTGACGCGGTCCGAAACGGTACCGATCCGAGCGTTCAAATCCCCACCGTCGTCCGTTGGTATTCCTTTTGTGACATCGATAATAATATCATCGGTTTGTACTGTAACTATGGGTTACCAATGTGTGCGACCCGAGCGACCGGTTCGACCACACACATTATGTGATGGAACGCGAACCGGTGGCGTATGATCGATCGAATTCTCGTTCCGGTCGACGGGAGCGATCCCGCTCGGGCGGCGCTCGACCACGCCCTCGAGATCGCCGACGACCTGGGCGCGACCGTCGTCCTCCTGTACGTCGCGGACACGAACGAACCGAGTCAGGTTCGACTCGGCGTCGAGGTCGTCGACGTCCTCGAGGAGGAGGGAGCGGAGGAACTGTCGCGGGCCCGAGATCGCGCCGACGAGCGGGCTCCCGACGTTCCGATCGTGGACGACGTCGTCCAGGGCGAACCGGCGTCCGCCATCGTCGACTACGCGGGATCGAACGCGATCGACCTCGTCGCGATGGGAACCCACGGTCGGCGGGGCATCGAGGGCTACGTCCTGGGGAGCGTCGCGGAGCGCGTCGTCAACGCGAGCCCGATGCCGGTACTGACCGTCAGATCGGGCGACGACGCGACCGCGAACTACCCCTACCGGTCGGTCCTCGTCCCGACCGACGGGAGCGACCACGCCCGGGCCGCCCTCGACCTCGGAACGGCGTTCGCGACGCGACACGGCGCGTCGGTTCACCTCCTGACGGTGGTCGACGACGCGGTCCTCGGACTCGTCGGCGTCGACGGAGCGGAATCCGACGACGAAGGGGTACCCGATCGCCTCGAGAGCGCGGCCGGCGACGTCCTCGAGGACGCCGAGGCGGCCGCGCGAGCGGCCGGCGTCGACGACGTCGTCACCGCGGTCCGGTCGGGATCAGTCCCGGCCGAGATCCGATCGTACGCGGCCGAACACGGCGTCGACCTGATCGCGATGGGGACCCACGGCCGAACCGGCATCGATCAGCGCCTGCTCGGCAGTTTCACGGAACGCGTCCTGCGGACGGCGCCGATGCCGGTGGTGACCACGCGGTGGCGGTGAGGCGAGGGGGCGAGAACGAAACGCGGTAAACGGGGCGTCCAACGTCGAAACGGTGGACGACGAACGATCGAGCGCCGGACCGAGAAGCGCTCCGCCGGGGGATCAGTCCTCGGTGTCCGAGGCGCCCCATCCGTACTCCGAGTCGACGTCCGACGTCAGTTCGTCGACCGACTCGCTGACCGACTCGTAGAGGTGCTCCAGGTTCTCGAGGGTGAGGCGCACGTCGTACCGATCGATGGCCGCCCTGGTGTCTCGGTCCCCCCGGAGGCAGGACTCGACCGCCTCGACCATCGCGTCGAGGTCGCCGTACTCGAACCGTTCGCCGTTCTCCGGCCCGATCGTCCGGTCGAACGGCGGGACGTCCGACGCCGCGATGGGGGTCCCGCAGGCGTTGGCCTCGAGCGTCGAGAGGCCGAGGGTGTCGGCGGTCGAGGCCGTCACGAAGGCGTCGATCGAGGAGTAGAAGACCGGCAACTCCTCGCGGGGGAGGAAGTCCCGTAGCTCGACGTTCTCGGGCGCGTTCCGCTCGAGGCTGTCGCGGTAGGGGCCCTCGCCGACGATCACGAAGTCGTACTCCGGGAGGGCCTCGGCGAGTCGGAGGATCTCGCTGACGTTCTTCTCCATGCTGAGTCTGCCGCTGTAGCCGATCACCGTCCGGTCGGGGTACCACTCCTCCTCGGTCGGCCCGAAGAACGCCGTGTCGATCCCCACCGGCAACTGGACGTGTTCGACGTTCCGGTCGATCCGGCCGGTCGAGGCGGTCACGACGTCGAAACTACGGAGGAAGGCGTTCTCGCACGGGACGTACACCGCCCCGAGCGCGGCCGCGATCCGCCTCGACTTGACGTTCTGGTGGAAGTACTCCTCGAGGGGCGTGTGGTGGGTGTAAATGGTCGGCAGGTCGTGCTTCCAGGCGTAGTAGCGCCCGAGGAGCCCGACCGGGGCCGGCCCGTGACAGTGGACGACGTCGAAGTCCGGCAGCGTCGAGGGCCGCCTGAACGTCGGGATCCGGTAGCCCGCGTAGAACGGGTTCGGGAGCGACCGAACGGGGTGCTCGCGCTCGCCAGGTTCGTAGTCGCCGTCGGGGTAGACGACGTGCACCTCGTGGCCTTTCGCCTCCAGTTCCTCGCGCCAGAGCTTGATCGTGTACGTTACGCCGTCGATCTCGGGGAAGTAGCTGTCCGTAAAGAATCCGATCTTCATGCGACCACCTCGTCGTACAGCGAGCGGTATCGCCGTGCGACCCGCTCGAGCGAGAACGCCTCGCTACGGCGGGCGGCGTTCGCTCCCAGTCGCTCGCGCAACTGCGGGTCGTCGACCAGCCGCTCGAGGGCCTCGACGAACGCGTCGGGGCCCGACCCGTCGACCTTCACACAGTCCTCGTCGTCGTCGAGCCACGAGAACGTCTCGATGTCGCGGACGACGACCGGCGCACCCGCGCTCATCGCCTCGAGCAGCGCGATGCCCTCGTTCTCCTCGTGCGTCGGGAAGAAGAACACGTCTCCGACGGCGTAGGCGCCCCTGACGTCGTCGACGTAGCCGGTGAACGTGCAGTTGTCCGGCGACCCGTCGATCAGCGCCTTCGTCTCCCGACCCTTCAGCCGCCGGTCGAGCGGGCCGAACCAGGCGAAGTCGACGTCGGGCATCCGACGGGCCGTCTCCACGAACGTCTCGAGCCCCTTGCGCTTGATGACGTGCCCGACCAGGAAGACCGTGGGCGGGTCGAGGTCGTAGCGCTCGCGGTACTCGGTATCGAGCGCCTCGAACCCCTCGAGGCGCTCGCGGTCGACGCCGTTCGAGACGACCGTCGTCGGCGCGTCCGCGTACGTCTCGATCAGCCGGCGGTTGTACTCGGAGGGACAGATCAGCGCGTCGGCGAGCCCGTAGACCCGCTCGAGGTACGGCCGCAGGGGTTTCGAGAGGGCGTTCGTGAATCGGAAGCTGTCGCCGAAGTCCTCGGCGGTGACGTGGGTGTGGGCCACGACGGGAACCCCGCGAGACCGAGCGCGTCGGGCGTACCACGCGGACCGCGGCCCCATGAGGTTGCAGTGGAACACGTCCGCCTCGAGCGACGGCTCGGTCGTGTACGCGAGGCCGAGTCGGTCGAGCATCTTCCGCTGGTGGGCGACCGACCGCCGGATTCCGCCGGTCACGTACCGTTCGAACTCGAAGTAGTGGCTGATTTCCATTCCGATCTCCCCGCGATCGCGTCGTTCGCCCCCGCCGAGACCGACGCGTCGAACGCGTCGGCGGCCGGGAGACGGTCGACGCCTCCGCGTCGACCGACGTGTGGTGATTCGTTCGCGCACGCTCCCGTCCGTCGCGCCGTCACCTGACCTCGAGCCACGGCACCTCCACGAGCGGGGGGATGTGCGTCTCGATGTGGTGCTCCCAGACGCCCTCCTCGCCGAAAGCCTCCCCGTGGTCGGCGGTCACGACGACGCGACCGTCGAGTTCCGGCACCAGATCGGCGACGGCCTCGAGGGCGATCCGGAGGTTCTCCTCGTACAGCGCGAGGGCCGCCTCGCGCGTGCCGTTTTTGACCAGGTCCGTCGGGTCGAGTTCCAACCAGAGGCCGGCCTTCTGGGCGAGTTCGACGCCCTCGAGGGCGCTCTCGACCTTCGGTCGGATCGAATCGCCGATCGAGGCGAGCGCGCCGCCGTCGGCACCTTCACCCTGTTCGCGGATCCCCTTCTGTATCTGCTTGAGCTTCTGGCCCTTGCCCCGCGAGAGGTAGGGTGCGTGTGGCTGCATGTAGTGGAGCACCGTGCGCTCGGCGCGCTCGACGGCCCCCTGATGGTCGTAGAACGCCTCCTCGAGGCTCTCCGGGGGGACGGTTCCGAGGTCGTCGTCCCAGCCGAACTTCCAGACGTCGTGGACGTCGCTGATGTGGTCCGACGCCGACCACTCGTAGTCGCAGCTGGCGCCCCACTTGAGCTCGTTCAGCGGGATCCCGAGGTCGTTGATGAAGGGGTTCCCGGAGAAGTACGCGATGTCGTGTTCGCCGGTGAACGTGCGGTAGGCCCACTCCGGCGTCGACGAGCCGACGCTCCGGCGTTTTTCCAGCGTTCCGTCGAGGTACTCGTCGTACACGTCGCTGAACACGTCGTACCGGCACGCGTCGAGCACCAGACAGTAGTCCCACTCAGACTCGAGGAAACGCTGGTTCTGCATCGGTTAGCGCTACCTTTCGATTGGGTCTACGTATTCTTATTGGTTCCCGGAAAGTCTCTTCAACCGGCCGAAGGATCCCCCTCACCGTCGAGCGTCCGCCATCGACCGACCGCGAACGCGGCGGGCGGCGGGCGTCGGGCTATTCGAGGTAACCGAGTTCGCGCAGTCGCTCGCGGGTCTCCTCGTCCGCCTCCGACAGCGCGTCCCCGTCGTCGGCCGGAGCGTCGCTCGGATCCGTCCACGCTCCGCCGGCCGCGTCCTCAAATCGCGCGAGCGCCCGTTCGGCCGCGGCGACGACCTCGTCGTCGGCCGGGTCGACCGGGGACGTCTCGCCCGGGTCTTCGTCGAGTCGGTACCCTTCGTCGGGGATGCGGTCGGCGCGGACGTACTTCGCGTCGGTACTCCTCGCGGCGCGCAGTCGAGCGTACGCCCGGTGATCGTCCGGGAGGTCGATCCCCGCCTCGCTCGCCTTCTGCTCCAGGTGGTGGAGTTCGATCACCGGCTGGGCGTACTCGACGAACGCGTACCCCTCGCCGCGGCGCTCGCCGTCGCCGGCGTCGTCACCGACGTCGGTACGAGCGTCGATTTCACCCGAATCGTTCGCAGCCGGTTCGTCGTCGATCCCCTCGAGGACGGCGCGCTGGCCGGGATCGGGCGCCTCGGACCGTTCGAACGCGCGGTACTCGCTCGAGAGCAACGATCGCGTCCGGTCGAAGGGGACGACGCTCGTGCCGTCGCCCCCGCTCGCGTCGTCGGCGAACTCCCCGGGATCGACCTCGAGGGCGTCGAGGACGGTGTGGTAGCAGTCGATCAACTCGACGAGGTCATCGCGTCGCCCGGGCTCGAGGTCGGGGTGTTTCACCAGCACCGGCACGTTGATCAACTGATCGTAGAGAGCGAACTCGTGGCCGTAGAGGTCGTGTTCGCCGTGGAGTTCGCCGTGGTCGGCCGTCACGACGACGGCGGTGTCGTCCCAGCGGCCGGTCTCGCGCAGCCAGGCGAACAGTCGGCCGATTTCGGCGTCCATGTGGGCGATTTCGGCGTCGTAGAGGCCGCGGATCGCCCCCCACTCGTCGTCGTCGATCTCTCGCGCGCCGGAGTTGTACTCCTTGGAGTTCTGGCAGACGTCGTCGGGGTCGACGCCGGGAGCGAACTCCTCGCGGTACTCCTCGGGCGGGTAGTAGGGCAGGTGGGCGTCCATCAGGTTGACGAACGCGAACCAGCCCTCGTCGCTCTCGCTGCCGTCGATGAAGCCCCTCGTGCGGTCGATAACCGACGGCGTCTTCGAGTCGGCCCCCTCGCCGCTGGCGAGTTTGGCGTGGGCCATCGCCCCCAGCCTGACGAGTTTCGACGCCAGTTCGCGGAGGTAGTCGTTGTCGTTGACGGCCTGCCAAGCGCCCGCGAGCGGCCCCGAGAGGACGTCGCCCGGGAGGACCTCGAAGAACGAGTCCTGCTCGTCGAAGCCCTCAGTCAGCCCCGTGTAGGGGGTGATCCAGGCGTTCGAGGAGTAACAGGCCGTGTCGTATCCGGCGGTCGACAGGCTCGAGGCGAGCGTGACGGCGTCGTCGAGGTACGGACTGCCCTGGTCCGCTCCGTGCTGGCTCGGGTAGAGTCCGGTGAACACCGACGCGTGCACCGGGAGGGTCCACGGAGCGGGCGCAACTGCGGATTCGAAGACGGTGGCCTCCTCGGCGAACGCAGACAGCGTCGGCGTCGTCTCGCGCTCGTACCCGTACGGACCCAGGCGATCTTTCCGTACCGTATCGAGAACCACGAAGAGGACGTTCGACGGTCGTGATCTGTCCATTAGTCGGTGACTTCACCCCCACCCCAATAAAACGATTGAACGAGGGCCGATCGGCGGCGAAGGTCGAGCGGGTCGGCTTCGGCGCGGATCAGACGTTTCAAGTCGGATGAGGGTCCAGTGGAGACATGAACGATCGAACGCGGCGCGCGTTCATCCTCGGGTCCCTCGGAACGATCGTCGTCTTCGCGGTCCTCTTTTTCGTCGTCGGCACGCGACGCGTCATCGATTCGGTACTCTCCGCCGAGCCCTCGCTGGTCGCCGTCACGATCCTCCTCGGACTCGGTTGGCTGCTCTCGTGGAGCCTGATGCTGCGAACCGTCCTCGCGTCGCTCGAGGTGGAAGTGTCGATCGCCACCTCGTTTCTCGTCTACGCGGGCGCCGTCTTCGCCAACAACGTTACCCCGTTCGGGCAGGCGGGCGGCGAGCCGGTCGCCGCGCTGCTCATCTCCAAGGTGTCCGGCTCGCGATACGAGACCGGCCTCGTCGGCATCGCGACCGTCGACGTCTCCAACGTCGTCCCCTCGATATCGCTGATCCTCGTCGGCGTCGCCTACTACGCGACCACCACCGCCGTGGAGGGGCGTCTCGAGACGGCCGTGACGTCGGCGGTGGTCGTGATCGCCGCCATCGTCCTCGTCATAGCGATCATCTGGCGATACAGGAACGCGATCATCGATCGACTCCCCGAGATCGTCGCGCCGCGAATCGGGCGCCTGGGGATCGAACGCCTCCAGTCGGACACGCTCGAGGCGGACATCGCGAACCGGCTGGAGCGCTTCTTCGAGAACATCGAGGTCGTCGCGACCGACCGGTGGCGACTCACGATCGTGATCGGCCTCTCGCTGCTCGGGTGGCTCTTCCAGGCGGCGGCGCTGATGGCCGCCTTCGCCGCGCTCGGCTACGGCGTCCCCCTCCACGTCGCCATCTTCGTGATTCCGCTGGCGAACCTCGCCGGCGCGGCGCCGCTCCCCGGCGGCCTCGGCGGAATCGAGGCCGCGTTCGTGACGCTGCTCGTTCCGACGACCACCGGCGTTCCGGCCTCCGCGATCACCGCCGCGGTCCTCATTTTCCGGGTTGCGATCTACTGGCTCCCAACCCTCGCGGGCGGGATCGCCGTCTCCGCCCTCGGCGTCCGGGCGATCAGGTGATCGGGCCGTCCGTTCGCCACACCAGGACGGCGCCCGCGAACGAGAGCAACAGGACGGTCGCCGTCGGACCGTGAACCGACAGCCCCGGACTCCACGTCGCCTCGAGCGGAAACGCCAACGGGATCCCCTTGGGGGAGAGGGAGTCGATTGCGAGGTGCGAACCGAGCGCCAGGCCGATCGCCGACGCGATCGATCGGGTTCCGTTCCGACGGACCGCGGCTACGCCGAGGACGACGAGCGCCGCGACGAGGGGCGCGTGCGTGATTCCGCGGTGGACGAACGGCCACCCCCACGCAGCCGGAAAGAGGAAGTCAGCGTCCGGCGCGACCCCGACGACGGCACCGAGACGAGGATCGGCGTCCGTAAATCCCCGCACGAGCGCGTACCCGACCGCGGCGTGGGTGGCGAACGCCACCGTCAGGAAGAGTGCTCGCTCCGGTTCCATTGGCCTCCGTTCGGGTGATACCCAGTCAAACGTTGCGGTCCCTCGCGGCCGACCGTGGTCGGCCCACCGAACCTGTCGGTAAAATATATAAAAATCCTTTATCATCTCGGGCAATCGAGAGACGTGACGACGAGCACAACTATCGACGATGGATAACACTTACGGGAACGGCGGAATAGTGGTAGCCAATGCTGCCGTTGCAACTGGACGAGACGCCCACCTGGCTCGAGTCGATGCTGGCGTCGGAGTTCGCGTTCGCGGTGTTGTTGGGAATCTGCGTCCTCGAGGGGGCGATGATGCTCCGGTTCATGCCGAGCGAACTCGTCGTTCCGACCGCCCTGGCGTTGATCGGGTCCACGGTCCCCGATATCGTCGCCATCGTCGCCATCGCGGTCGTGGGGACGACTGCCGGACAGCTCTTCCTGTTCGCGCTCGTTCGCAAGGCCGGGCGCGAGTACGTCATCCGGAAGCGGTGGTTCCCCCTCACCGAGGATCGACTCGAGCGCTTCGACGGCTGGTTCGACCGCTGGGGGCCGATCGCCGTCCCCGTGAGCAACACCATGCTGTTCGTCCGGGGGCTGCTCACCGTCCCGGCCGGTCTCTCCGAGATGAACGCCCGGAAATTCGTCGTCCTCTCGGCGGTCGGCTCGCTCTCGTTCCAATCGATCCTCGCGGGCCTCTACCTGCTCGGAGACTACCTGCTCGTCTTTTAATCATGCTCGTCCCCTGATCCGCCGGCGGCCGTCGCCGCGTCGAAAATAGTCGGGCGGGTGAATCGCGCGTCGCCCCGTCAGGAGTCGGGGGCGGCCGACGCCGATCAGTTCTCCTTTCGGTAGAACGGGAGCCTGAATCGGACGCCGGCGTCCCTGAGCTGCCACCGCACCTCGGTGCCGACCCAAGCCAGGCCGGTCAGCAGCGCGACGCCGATCGCCGCGAACTCCGACGATCCCATCCAGACGGGCGTCGCGAACAGCAGTCCGTTGTAGATCCGGTCCGGAAGGATCGACTCGACGAGTCCGCCGAGGTAGTCGAGGGGATCGAACGCGGACAGGAGCCCGCTCTCGCCGTCGCCGCCGTCGCCACCATCCTCGGCGGGGGTCCGAGACTCGAGGCCGAGTTCGGCCGCGCTCTGTCCGCCCTCGCTCTCGTCACCCGACTCGAGACGCTCGGCCTCGTAGGGGAGCGTCGACTCGGCCTCCCACTCGACTTCGCCCTCGGGGTTCACCTCCACGACGCGGTTACCGTGGGTGTCGGTGATCAGGGTGTTCCCGTTCGGCAGTCGGTCGGCGTCGCGGGGCCACTGCATCTGGTCGTCGGACCACTCCCAGCTGCGGTTCCACTCGCCGTCCTCGCGCTGGAACTCCTGGACGCGACCGTTCTCGGAGTCGGCGCTCACGATCGCGGGGCCGCCCTCGGACTCCGGAATGTAGTCGGGGTTGTGCTGTTCGTACTGGACGTCGTAGTCGTCCTCGCTGCCGAGCGTCCAGTCTTCGATCAGTCCCTCTTCCTCGTCGAGGAAGACGACCTGGTCCTGGTTCCGGAGGCTCGCCATGATGGTCCCCTCCATCTCGCCCTCCTCGATGTACTCGACGTCGTTGATGTGGGCCCAGTCTTCGGGGTACGGGCCGCCCTCCTCGACGGGGAAGTCGCTCTGGGCGTCCCAGAGCCACTCGACGACCTCCGTCTCGGTGTTCACGATGAACACCTGGTCGGCGGCGATGTCCGCCACGACGAAGCGCTCATCGTCGATGCGATCGGCGTCGTGCCACTCAGCGGCGATCTCCTTGTAGTCGTAGCGTTCGTAGAGCACTTCGACCTCGCCGGTCGTGAGGTTCGCGCGCTCGATGACGTTCCTCGTACACGGTGGATCGCTACACGTCGGCCCCTCGGAGTGGATCGTGTCCGACGCCGTGTACTCGACGGTCATCGGGTCGTCCTCGGTGGGATCGACGTCGAAGTACTTCGTCCGCGAGTTGTTGTAGTAGAGCACCTCACCGTCGGGGTCGTAGGCCGTGATCGTTCCCGCTCGTCCCGACTCGGTTACGACCGTGTGCCCGTCGCTGGATTCGGCGCGGGGAACGTCCTCCTCGGAGGCGGTCGAGATCTCCTGGTCGGACGCGCCCGCGACCATGGCGGCCGAGACGAGGATCACGACGGCGAAGACCACTCGCAATCGGTTGCGCGTGACCACGGACCGGACGCGATCGACCGCTTCGGTCGACCCCCCCGTCATGGGGCGTCACCTGGCTGCATCGGACGGCAATCGACAAACATTCGATACCCAGTACTCAGATGGGGCCCTTAGTAATTGTTTTCCATCGTAAGCGGTTCCAGCGCCCGATTCGTCCCCCGTCGGCCGCCCGTCAGCCGTGGAACCGAAAGTCTCGAGAACGAACGCGAGAAGCGGACGGACGCCACCTCCGACGTCCGCGGAACGGCGAACGGACCTTACCGGTACGAGAGCTCGAGGGTGCGTGCGCGCTCGAGCAGGTCCTCGTCGTAGTACTCCTCGGTCTGGGCGGGGCGGGTCTCGTCGATCGCCCGGACCTGGAGGATGGTGTTGCGAAACACCTTGAACGTCGCCTCGTCGACCATCTGACCGTCGAGGGTGACCGCGCCGGTGCCCTCGCGCTTGGCCTCGTTGAACCGCTCGATCTTGCTCACGTCGCGCTCGAGCTCCTCCGGCGTCGGCATGTGGACGGTGTTGGCCTGGATCGTCTGCTTGGGGTACAGCGACCAGGAGCCGTCGAGCCCCAGATGGGCCTCGTGTTCGACCTGGTCGGCGTACGCGTCGGCGTTGTAGTAGGTGAGGCCGGCGCGCTCTTTGAACAGGTCGTCGAACGGGCCGCCGATCGAGAGCAGGCCGGCGGCGCTGGCCTCGTTCGAGAGGCGCTCGAGGAGGCCGTCCCAGCGCGGCCGCCCGTCGCCGAGGTCGCGAGCGCCGAGTTCGGCGGCGTAGTCGACCGGGCCGAAGACGAGCGCGGTGAGTCGGGAGTCCTCGCCGAACTTCGCGATGTCCCGGAGGTCCGAACGGGCGCGGCCGGTCTCGACGATGATCGAGAGGCCGATGGAGCCGTCGGGGCGGCCGTGTTCGGCCTCCGCCTCGGCGACCGCCTCGGCGGCGCGCTTCACGTCGTCCAGGCGGCCGACCTTCGGAACGACGACGCCGTCGATCTCGTCGCCGATTTCGGCGACGAGGCGATCGATCTGTTCGCGACCGCGGTCGCGGAACGTCTCGTCCTCGTAGCTCCACTCGACGCGGGGCCAGATCTCGCCCGGGAAGTCGTACTGGGGCACGAGGTCGATCGTGTTCTCGAGGCCCTGGTCTTTCATGTCGGGGGCCGTCCCGTCTTCCATGTCGGGGACGAGCCAGTCGGGGGCCTGGAAGCCCTCGGCCTCGAGGCCGGAGCGGAGGTACTTCGCCGTGTCGTCTTTCGGGACGGCGGCCGGTGCGGTCTGGAACGTTCGGCAGAGTCGAATGTCGTCTGTCATGCTTGTGTCGTGGTCGTAATCAGTAGTGTGATCCTACGTGTTCGAAATCGTGTATGATGTTCGATCGTGTTAGTTAGAACGCTTTCGAATTTCGGCGGTCCTGGTCCCGGAGTAGACCGGTTCGTCGTCCTGGTTGAACGCGATGTGCTGGAAGCGGACCGTGCCCGCCTCGTCGGTGCTCGGGTCGTTCTCGGACGACGTCCGAGAGCCGGTCGAGGTTTCCTCGACGCTGTCTTCGGCCTCGAGTACGCGCGTGAACGCGTAGACGGTGTCGCCGGGCGTGACGAACGTGTGGAACGACTCGTCGTCGAAGCCCACCTCGCGCCACGTCTCCTCGTCGGAGCGGGCGTGGCCGAGCGCGGTCGACCGGGTGACGTCGCCGTAGGTGACGATGTCGCCCGACGGCGAGTCGGCCATCACGTCGACGTTGTGGTGCTGTTTCGCCGTGTTCAGCGTCGCCAACGGCAGGGAGGCGACGGTGACGTCGTCCTGCGTCCGCCCGCGCTCGTGGCGGTAGGCGACGGCGCCATTTTCGGCCTCGGCCACCTCGAGGGCCTCGACGAAGTCCTCGAAGTAACCACCTTCGGGGGTGACGAAGGTCTCGGGGAGGCCGTCTTCTTTCTCACCGTCCCCTTCCTGCGAGGCGGCCGACCCACCGTCGGATCGGAGATCCGACGAGGATCGCGAACCGTCGGTTCGCTCACCCCCGTCCGTCTCGACCGGCTCGCGCCGCGGGATCATGTTCGTCCGCTCGTAGGACAGCAGGAGGTCGTCCGTCTCGAGGTCCTTCGCGCGCGTCCGCCACGAGACGATGCCGTACCGGGGCCGGGAACTCGAGGTCGCCGTGTTGACGACCTCGCTCTCGACGTACATGTCCGTCCCCGGGTAGACGGCGTCCTTCTCGAACCGGAGGTCGGTCCGGCCGAGGAAGTAGCCGCCCTTCTCGCTCAGGTCCTCGACCGTGATGCCGAGGGTGGCGGCGGTGAGATAGTCGGGGTGGATCGGCGGTTCGTCGAAGCCGCGGTCGGCCGCGGCGTCGGGGCGCCAGTAGGCCGGGTCGTGGTTGAGCGTCTGGCTCATCCACGCCTCGTTGCCCCACTTCGTGAGGGTGAGGCCGGGGTCGTGTTCGATCACGTCCCCCTCCTCGAAGTCCTCGAAGCAGTTGCCCTTCTCCTTCGTCTCGACCTGTTCGAGCGCCCGTGCGAACGTCTCCGGATCGGTCCAGTCAGTCATCTGCGGTCACCTCGTCGGTTTGCGTCTGCTGTTCGCGTTGCCGTCGTGCGACGGTCCGTCGCATCTCGTTTTCGACGATCATGTAGCCCTCGTCGAAGCCCATACCGGGTTTCGCGAGCACCTGCGCGGCGTTCGTCGCGAGGGCGACGTGGGCGCAGGCGCGCGCGGACGTTTCGGTCTCGTTGCAGGTGCCCCCGAGGTACGCGCGGGTGTCGGTCCCGTCGCAGTAGCGGACCGCCATCCCGCTGCGGTGGATGCCGCCGAGGTCGGGCGTCTTGACCTGTACGAGGTCGGCCGCTCCGGCGTCGACGAACGCCTGCACGTCCTCGAAGGTGTTGCACCACTCGTCGGCGACGATGTCGACGCCGACGCCCGCCGCCTTCAGCCCGTCTCGAAGCTCGCACATCGCCTCGATCTGGCCCTGCCGGTCGCCGACGTCCATCGGCCCCTCGATCTGGATCGGGAACGGATCGGCGGCCGCCTCGAGCGCGGCGAAGTAGTCGACGACCTCGTCGCGGTCGTACGGTGCGCCGAAGACCTCGCCGATCATGCCGTAGACGTCGATGTGGAACCGGGGCTCGTAGCCCTCGGGGCCGAGTTCCCGGGATCGCTCGACCAGCCACTCGACGTACTCGAGCAGCACCTCTCCCTCCTCGCCGATCTTCTCGACGCTGTTGATGAGGGCGTGCGGGAGGACGGGGACGCCCTTGATGAACATCTTCTCGGCGTTGACGTACCGGTTGTCCCCGGACTGGCCGAAGACGGGCACCGGTTCGGTCGCCGGTTCGGTGCCGAGCGCGTCGGCCATCACGTCCGTCTTCGTGGTGTTCTGCGCCCGCGCGGCGGCGTCGAGCAGCGCCTGCGAAACGCCGTAGCGGATCGCCGTGTGGAGGCGGTCGCCCCCGACCTCGAGTTCCTCGAGCAGTTCGGCGTTCTCGAGGAAGTCGGTCGCGTCCCGCCCGCGGAGTTCGTCCGCGACGGGGCCTTCGACGACGGGGGCGTACTCCCCCGCCCGAAAGAGCGGGTCGCGCCCGCCGGCGCCGGAGTACTGCACCGCGGCGCAGTCGCCGCGGGCGAGCGTTCCGTCCTCGAGTTCGACGTCGACGATGATCGTCTCGCCGGCCTGGCGAATCTCCTCGAAGCCGTCGGTGACGGTCTCGCCCACGTAGGTGAACCCCTCCTGTTTCGCACCTCGCTTGATCGCGCGCTGGTCGTCGAAGAAGAACCCGGAGTACCCGGGCGTCGCGTACACGTTTTGGATCTTCATCGGTCAGGCACCTCCCTGGGGGCGACCGATCAGCTTCCCGTCGCTGATCGCGTCGACGTCGTCCGCGACCATGCGGAACGACTGGTCTCGTCCTTCGGTTTCGGCCCGCTGGGAGAGGCGGGCGGCGTGAATCTCCTTGATCTCGTCGTCCATCTCGAGGTCCGCGAACTCGAAGATGCGGACCCGGCCGTCGTCGTCACGCGCGGGGAGGACGTCCCCCCGCGCGCTGTCGCTGGGCGCGAAGGGGACGTCGAGCGCGCCGGACTCGAAGGCCTTGATCGTTCCCCAGGCGACGTCGCCGTCGCCGTGGTCGAAGACGGTGTCCATCAGACACCGCGTCTCGCGCTCGATGAGTTCCTGCTCCTCCTCGATGCCGTCGATGTCGATCTGCTGTTCGATCGCCATGTCGATGATCTGTCGAGTCGTTCGCAGGCCGGCCGCGTTGGCCTCCTTGGTCGGGACGCCCTGGAACTCCTGGGGCGACTTGGTGATGACCTTATCGGGCTTCGCGATGGCGGCGGTCATCCCGCCGAGGCTGATGACGCCGTTGGCGCGGGCCTCGTCCGGCGGGAAGCCGCCCATCCACTCGTGGAAGACGGTGGTCACGACCACGTCGTCGGGCAGGTACTCGTTACCGAGCTTCCGCAGGGCGCGGAGGGCGGCGACGTCCTGCACGACGTTCCCGACCTGGCCGTACCCGAGCGTGAGCGAGCGCACGCCCTGCGTGGCGGCGAGCAGCCCCTCGATCAGCATCACCGCGATGGCGATCGACGGGGGCACGAGCGTCCCCGTGAGCGGGCCGAACGGCTCGCGGTTGATCCGCACCCCGCGTTCGGTGTACGCCCCCGCGAGCCGGTCGACGAACTGCCAGTGCTCGATCGTCTTCGCCAGGTCGTGGCGTTTCGTGTACGGGATGTTGTACGAAATCGGCCCCCCTTCGAAGCTCTGGAAGCCGCCCGCGAAGGTGATCGCGGCCAGCAGTCGGGCGTCGGGCGTGCCGTGTCGAACCTCGATCGGGGCGTCGATCGCCTCGATCAGTTCGCGGCAGCCGTCGATGCCGTGGTTGACCGCGGGGAACCCGTTGAGGGTGTCCTCGCCCGTATCGCGGGCCTTGTCGAGGCCCTCCTGGGCCTTCCCGTACTCGTTGTCGCGCGTGTAGGAGTCGATGGTCGTCGGGAGGAGGTCCGCCGCGCCCTCCTCGTGGAGGTACTGGAGGAGTTCGATCTGGTCCTCGAGGCGCGGGACGCCCGCCCGCGGCTGGAGCAGCGGGTGGTCGGCCGACTCGAGGACGTCCGCGAATCGCTTGTGGTCGGGGAGCGACTCGTGGTACGCGATCGCCTCCTCGAAGTCGACCTGCTCGCCCGTGTGCCAGTCGGAGCGGATCTCTTCGTCGATGCGCCGTAGCTCGTCGGAAGGAATACGTTCGTCTCGTATCATCTAGGAACTGATAGTAGCACGTTCCGTCTCTCTCGTCGTGATCTGCAGGTCTTCTCTGAGGGCGGCGATCGCATCTTCGGGGTCGGTCTCGGAGTTGAACACCCGGTCGAAGCCGAGCTCCTCGAACTTCCCTCGGGTCTCCTCGAAGTCGTCCTGCCCGACCGCGAGGTTGCCCCCGATGTAGGTGACCGCGTCCACGCCGGCCTCCTCGAGGACGTCGTGGAATCCCTGACAGTCCTGCTCGGCGTGACCGTAGAGCGAGGAGACGAGTACAGCCTCGGCGTCGTGTGCGACCGCGGCCTCGGCGAACTCCTCCTGGGAGGTCTGTACGCCGAGGTTGATGACGTCGAATCCCGCTGCACTCAGGGCCTGCTCTAGGATCGTGATGCCAACGACGTGAGCGTCCGAGCCGATCACGCCGAGGACGACCGTTTGGGACATCGTAGTTGCTCCGATGAGTTACCCCCGCATAAACCTAATGGTCTTTCATGATAATACTCCTAATACATCCTAGGAACGTCTCTTTGGCACACAATCACACCTTCATGATCGATAGCAAAGGTTTTTGGGTCCGTCTCGGAATCTCGCCCTATGGGAGCGCTTTCGAATCTGCGCGTTATCGATCTGACGCAGGTGCTCGCCGGACCGTACTGCACGATGTTGCTGGCCGACATGGGCGCCGACGTCGTGAAGATCGAACGTCCCGGCGGCGACCTGATCCGGTCGAATCCGCCGTTCGTCGAGGATCCGGAGGAGGAGGCTTACGGCGGCTACTTCCAGAGCGTGAACCGGGGGAAAAAGAGCGTCGAACTCGACTTCAACGACGAGGAGGATCGCGAGGACTTCCTCTCGCTCGTCGAGGAGGCCGACGTGCTCGTCGAGAACTACCGCTCGGGCACGATGGAGAAGTACGACCTGGGCTACGAGACGCTGAAAGAGCACAACCCGCGGCTCATCTACTCCTCGATCCGCGGCTTCGGCGACCCGCGCACGGGTGAAACCCACCGACAGGGCCAGCCCTCCTTCGACCTCATCGCCCAGGCGCTCGGTGGCGTCATGGAAATCACCGGCCAGGAGGACGGGCCGCCGACCAAGGTCGGCCCCGGCATCGGCGACCTCTTCACCGCGACGCTGAACTGCATCGGTATCCTCGCCGCCGTCAACTACCGCGAGCAGACCGGGAAGGGACAGTACGTCGACACCGGCATGTACGACGCCATGATCAGCATGACCGAGCGGGCGATCTACCAGCAGTCGTACACCGGCGAGGCGCCGACCCGACAGGGCAACTCCCACCCGACCCTGTTCCCCTACGACGCCTTCGAGACCGCCGACGGCTACGCCGTCATCGCCGCCTTCGGCACCAACCACTGGAAGGAGGTCTGTGCGGCGATGGGCCGAGAGGACCTGCCCGAGGAGTACCCCACCGCCGCCGACCGCCTCGAGCACCGCGACGACCTCCGCGAGGTGATCGCCGACTGGGCGATCGAACGCACGAGCGAGGAACTGTGCGACGAACTCGAGGGGCGCGTCCCGGTCGCCCCCGTGCAGAACACGGAGGACATCTTCGACGATCCGCACGTTCACGCGCGCGAGATGCTGTACGAAGTCGAACAACCCGGCGCCGACGCGGAGGTCGAAATCGCCGGCTCGCCGATCAAGATGAGCGAGACGAACCCCGAGCCTCGGGGCCGGGCGCCGCTGCTCGACGAACACCGCGACGAGATTCTCGGGGAGACGGCCGACGCGGACGCGGAAGCCGCTGACGACTGATCGAGGGTCTTCGTTTCTACCGAGGGATCGTGGATCGGACGATCCGAGGGCGGTCACCGACGGAGAGAAATCCTTTTGCACCCCCCGCGCAGACGTCGAAGCATGAGCGACTGGCCACACGACCCCGACGGCGAGGAGGGGAGTGAGGGGATGCGCAAGTACGACATGGCGATCATCGCCAAGAAGGTCGACGAGGAGGAGGACTTCCCCCTGAACCGGGACGAGTTCGTCGACGAGTACGGCGACGACCCGATCCGGATCAACTACAAGCGGGTCGTCGCGCTCCGCGACATCTTCGAGTACGTCGAACCGGAGGAGTTCGAGACGATGATCGACATGCACAAGGCCGTCGGCAACGCGATGCGCGAGGGCAACTTCTGGGACTACCACCCAGTCGGGGCGGAGCCCGAGAAGAAACACGCCTGAACCGACCTCGAGCGGGCGATTTTCGACCGCCGAATCGAACCGGTGCGTCACTCCACCACCGAACGCGCCGGGCCTCGAGCGCGCGCCGGCCCGGCCATCACGAATCTGGATTGCGTATCCCTTATACGAAGGCGTTCGAAAGGGTCCGTCACAGTGACCAATACGCAGGTAACGCTCGTTCAGATCGACAACTACGGTCCGTGGACGGTGACCCCCCAGCCGCGGCGGGAGGCCGACCTGCAGACGATGCAGTCGCGCCTCTACGCCGACATCTCCCAGTTCGTCGGGAACCGCGACGGCTACACCTTCTTCACTCGGTTCGACAACATGATCGCGGTGACCAACGGGCTAACGATGGACGATCACGCGCTCCTCCAGGAGTCGGTCGGGAACCGGTATCCGGTCACCCTGAGCCTCGGCGTCGCTACCGGGGCCACGCCCGTCCACGCCCTGTCGGACGCCACCTCGCTGATCCAGGACGCCGGCAGCGCCCAGGACGAAACGCGCCGCGAGATCCTCGAGGGGCGGGCGATCGAGGACCCCCACCGGACCGACGAGGACGTCCAGATCGCTCACTTCGACGTGATCAACGCGACGGGGCAGTACACGGACGAACTCAACGCCTTCGACAGCTTCATCGAGATCGAACAGGGGTACGCCGAGTTGATGCGCTACATGCGCTACACCCACGACAGCCTCTCGTTTTTCGTCGGCGGCGACAACGTCATCGTCGTCTGTCCCGACCTGGGGGAGGACGACTACGTCGACGCCCTCACCCACGTCGAGGAGGCCGTCGACGTCGAGATGCAGGTCGGCGTCGGCCGCGGAAAGACGGCCCACGCCGCGGGGTTCGCCGCCAAACACGCCCTCGAAACTTGCCGGGCCGACGGCACGCGCATCGTCCTCGAGTGGTGAACCGCGCCAAACGTTGATCGTTCTCCCCTCGGGCGGTTAAAGCTGGCGGGGGTAGCTTTTAGCCGAGCCGTGTGTTTCGTTCACACATGGAATCGGAACTGTCGGTCAGGGACGTCCTGACAACTGAATACGTCGGCGTGAGCGAGTCTGACACCGTCCTCGGTGCGGTTCGGCTCATGCGCGAGGACCGCGCGGGCTGTGCCCTCGTCGTTCGCGGTTCGGAAGCCGTCGGCATCGTCACCGAGTGGGACGTTCTCGGACTCGTCGCCGAGGAAGGTGACCCCGCCGAGACGACCGTCGGGTCCGTCATGACCGAACCCGTCGTGACGGTCGGTCCGGATCGGTCGGTCACCGACGCCGCCGACACGATGACTCGGGAGAACATCCGCAACCTCGGCGTCGAAACCGAAGACGGCATCGTCGGCGTCCTCACCCAGCGCGACGTGATCGCCGCCGCCGGTTCGTTCCAGGGGGCGACCGCGAGGATTCCCGAGACGGCGGCCGAGCGAAACGCGACCGAAGCCCTCGACTCGAGGACGCGCGAGGCAGTGCCGGCGGACTCGAGCGCCGACGTCGACGGCGACGTGCGCACCAACGGCGGCGAGGAGTACTCGAGTCAGGGGGTCTGTGAGTCCTGCGGGTCGCTCGTCGAATCGCTCTGGAACTCGAACGGGCAGCTCATCTGTTCGGACTGCCGATCGGTCTGATCGGTACCGCAGACCGCCCGCACCGTCGGGTTATGCGCCGGAAGCGAGTCGCGGGTCGACAAGTCGCGGATCGCGACGATCCGCGAACGCAGGTCGCACTCGTCCGACCGTCGGCCCCCTCGAAGCGGAGGCCTATTTCCTGCGCCGTGATATCACGCAGCGTATCTATCGGGGGGATGGAAAGACCTTTCGGTGACGGCGGTGGATGCACCCGTAATGATCGACACCCTCGACGATCTGGACGTCGAAGGGACTACCGTCGGCGTCCGCGTCGACGTCAACAGTCCGATAGCTGACGACGGGTCGCTCGCCGACGACGCGCGTCTTCGCGCCCACGTCGACACGCTCTCGGATCTTCTCGAGCGCGGCGGGCGCGTCGTCGTCCTCGCCCACCAGGGTCGCCCCGGCGGCGACGACTTCGTCTCCCTCGAACCGCACGCCGAACGCCTCTCGATCCTCCTCGAGCGACCCGTCGACTACGTCGACGCCACCTTCAGCGACGCGGCTCGAACCGCCGTCGAGGACCTCGAGAACGGGGGGTGTCTCGTCCTCGAGAACACCCGCTTCTACAGCGAGGAGTACATGGAATTCGAACCGGAGCGCGCGGCGACGACTCACCTCGTCGAGGGACTGGCACCCGTCCTGGACGCCTACGTCAACGACGCCTTCGCGGCGGCCCACCGCTCCCAGCCCTCGCTCGTCGGCTTCCCGTCCGTCCTCCCGAGCTACGCCGGCCGGGTCATGGAGGCCGAACTCGACGTCCTCGGAACGATCGAGGAGACCGCCCGCCCGCGCGTCTACGTCCTCGGCGGGGCGAAGGTCTCCGACTCCCTCGACGTCGCCTGGTCCGTCCTCGAGAAGGACCTCGCGGACCACGTCCTCACCGCCGGCGTCGTCGGCAACGTCTTCCTCATCGCCGACGGCGTCGACCTGGGCGACTCGAGTTCCGACTTCATCTACGATCAGGGCTACTGGGACGAGATCGACCGCGCGGCGGACCTGCTCGACGCCCACGGCGAACGGATCGCGCTCCCCCGGGACGTCGCCGTCGCCCGCAACGGCGAGCGCACCGAGATCGGCGTCAACGCCCTCCCGCCCGGCAACGACGAGGCCGCCATGGACGTCGGCGACTCGACGCTCGCCTACTACCAACGCATCCTCACGGACGCCGAGACGGTCATCCTCAACGGCCCCGCGGGCGTCTACGAGGACGACAAATTCGAGAAGGGGACTCGACAGCTCTACGGGACGGCGACCGAGGCGCCCACGAGCATCGTCGGCGGCGGCGACACCGCATCTGCGCTACGCCGACTCGGCGTCGAGGGCTTCACCCACGTCAGCACCGGCGGCGGCGCCGCGCTGAAGATGCTCACCGCCGAGCCCCTGCCCGCCGTGACGGCGCTCAGGGAGAGCCCTCAGCAGACCGCAAACGACTGATCTCGAGTGCCCGCCCCCGACGGATCCTCCGACCACGACGTCCGAATCGAACTCGCGACCGCCGACGACCTCGAGGCGGTCGTCGACTGCTGGGTCAGACTCGCCCGGGAGCAACGGCGGTACGGCTCGTACGTCCTCCCGGAGGCGAATCGGGAGACGATGTTCCAGACCCTCGGCGCCTACCGCGTCGACGACGGCCTGCTCGTCGCCCGACTCGAGGGTGACAGCGGCGACGAGCGCGATGTCGAGCGCGAGTACGGCCGCGGCGTCGTCGGCTTCACCTCCTTCTCGATCGAACGCGGTGCGCTCGAACTCGAGGCGACCCGCGGCCACCTCTCGAACCTCTACGTCGTCCCCGAATTCCGCGGGCGGGGGATCGGAACCCGGCTGCTCGAGGCCGTCGAAGACGCGCTCGCCGACCGCGGCGTCGACGCGGTGATCCTCGAAGCGATGGCCGGCAACGAGGCCGCGCGGCGGTTTTACGGACGAGCGGGCTACGTACCGTTTCGCGTGGGGATGGAGCGCCGACTCGAGGACGACACGAACGACGACGCGGACGCGGACGAGGTACTCGAGGCCGATTCGGCGGTCGAACCGGCGGACGAGGGCGAAGCTACCGCCGACGAAACGTAGTTCCAAAACGATACACACTCAAAGGAGGACGGCTTACCGACGGACAGCGCCAGGGGAGCATGGGTGGTTCATGCACTCGACTTGTAATCGAGACTTCCGGGGTTCAAATCCCCGCCCTGGCTTAAATCCTTAGGTTCAAAGCCTCTATCTGCGGGTATCTCAACTCCCGACAGTTCCGGGACTTCTAACGACGTCGAGGCAGTCGTACGAGGAGGCCGTTCAGGAGATTCGCGAGCGGACGCAACGGAACAGTGAGCGGATGTGAGATACTTCCATGAAATAAATTAGGACTCTAGCCTCAGTCAATTATCTCTACTGAGGAATAATGCGTATGTCCGTGCTCTTCAGAATACATTGTTCGTGGTGTGCCATAAATATCATGGAACTTCGTTATCTCGAAGTATTATTTATCTTCAAAGTTAATATCTATCTCTCCGGACACATTCTCATATGCCTCCAAATCAAACCTCACACCAATTGAATTATCATTTCCTGTTGGCATGGTTGCTTGACCACTTGATCCATGCTTCATTGTCCAGACTACGGAATTATTAGGTTCCCAATCCAGTTCCGTTGAGCCAGAGTATGCTGATGTTAGTGATTGATTTGCGGATATAGGACCAAATGCTACACTAAGGTCAACAGAAAACGAGCCGCTAGAATCCTCACTTTGTGGTTCATGTGCGTCTGTTCGAATGTCAGTCTGATCGCGTTCAAGAGATGGATAGGTGATCTTAAACTCTGACTCCCTTAGTCGATTTTGAGTAGAGTTCTGATCTTTTTTATCTTCTGATGCATCTGGAGGGTCTGGGTAAAACGACTGGTATGTCCATCTATTTTTATACCCATCTTTTAATTGGTCATAATCAAATGACCTCTCATCACTTGCAGCAACAAATGAGAAATATTCGTAATCCGTCACCCATTCATCATTTCTACTACTACTCGTTGTCGTGTAGTTCACGTCCTTATATCCCATTATTATTCACCCTCGTTCTTCTTAAGTCGCATTTTATTAACGGAATTTTCAGTGCTTGATTTTGAACTGTTCTTCTCTAGTACGAACCCGACTTTACCAGTTTCTGGCTTCTCTACATAGCCAGAGATCGCCTGACCGTTATACGTGTACAACATGATCCGCTGTGTAATTGAGTTCGATTCATTCCTATCGGTCTGGTAATATCGATAGTATTTTCCAAACTCAGTGTTTTCAGTTAATTCCGGACTCGCCTGGTTCATATTGCACTTTTCCCCATTCACGCGAAGGTTACCTACTAAAGTTTCCTTGACTGAATTAAATTGCCCAGACGCATCGCCGATTATCTCGAAGGTGTCGACATCATAAGCTACCCCATTAAATCTCGCTGATGAGCCTGCCTGAGCAGGATTAGTGAAATTCGCTAAACCTACGGGAACGAGGCCGACGGTTGAGAGTGCCTTTCGCCTGCTAATCTCCAATGGGTTTTTTCCCATATTTCATAGATTGTCTATTCAGTATTCAATAATTTGGAGTAGAGAAAAATATCCTAAACCAAAGAAGATTTATAGAAGAAACAGGCTTTATAATATACGTATCTATCTAAATAGATGCTCGTCATTAGAAAGGAATATAATGGGAAGAATAGAATGATTTTAACGATTAGAGATGGATAATGGTAACGTCCCTCGACGACACGTTTGCCTAAGTGCGCTTTCTGTCGCTCTTTCCGGATGTACATTCTCATTTGGTCGAGAAACACTCACACTCGTTCTACGCAGTCGAGAAAGGTCCGATACGAAACTTTCAGTCGAAATCAGGTCACGTGACGGATCTGAGGTCGTATATGAAAAAACAGCCACAGTTGGGTTTGATGAAAACAAATATTTCGATACTGGAGTTGATGATAGTGATTATACCATTATTGTATATGATAAAGGTGAGAAATATGAGAGAACATATTCTCAAAGCGGATGTGATGATCCACGAATACTTGTCACGGGTCGAATAAGAGAAGTTGAAATATTGTATGATCAGTGCTCATAAGATGATGCAAAACTGGGTGTATGCTATCCAATAGTGCCTGTATTATAACTTTAATAGCCGTACTCATTTTGATAGCACCGACAGTTCCTGATCTCGAGTGCGTCGACGGCCTCGCGAGGTTTGACATCGTGATTGACGAGACGGTCGGCGGCCAGCTGCCACGCGTGTTCGGCGAGTTCGGGATCGGCGCTCTCGTAGTGAACGCTGAATTCGGTCAGCGCGACTGCGACGGGAGACTTAGAGAATCTGAGTTCCGTTAATAAACGCCAACGAACCCTCAACCATCATCCCAATAATTGTTAGTATATTTTTTGTCTGGTATTCAATATCACTGGTGTCTATGAAGCGGCGGTCAGAGGGATTAACCGAAGAACGGGATGCGAAGGTACTCGGACGTATATTGTTGATGTAGGTCCCTATGGAGGATCAGCTGAGAGGGAGGATAGGGCGAAATATAAGGCAAAACAGAAGGCCTATTCGGACGGTTTATCGCCTGAATACGTCTCAGTCACCCAGTCTACCAATCATGGAAAGTGCCCTCACTGTGGAGAGCCCGTAACTCCAGATAGCTTAAAATAGGGTTCAACACTGGTACCAGCGGTCTCGCGACCGCCGTCGATCTCTTGCGCGCTACTCATCGTTCATCGCCTCCGATTCGGTCTCCTCGAGGTCGTCCGATCACCGACTACCGTCTCGAGCGCGGAGTATCACGTCGAGCGCGCGCAGGTTCTCGTCTTCCCGTGCGAGTGCAGTTACGTCCTCGAGGACGTCGTCCGGCACCAGCTCGCGCTCGAGGAACTGATCGACGAGTTCCCTCGCTTGTCGTTCTTCGGTCCGCTGCATCGAATACATCGGTCTGTCCCCGAACGGTACGAAGAGCCAAGGTAAAGTACTTTTGGCTATTTCCAATAACTATCGTAACGAGAGCTTCCCTTTCGGTCGTCCCTCTGAGGAACACCCTGGGCGACGATCTGCGACCGGGGATTCCCCGCGCTCGAGGCCGTACTCGAGCGCCGTCGCACGGCCTGCAATCGTCAGCACAGGGCGTTTTACCACCGGATGTGGAGCTAGCGTGATGACAAACATGACCGGTGCAATGGGCGGTGCAGAACGACCCGGCACCTGTCCGCACTGCCGGACCGACAACGACTATTTCTTCACCTACTGCCGGCACTGCCTCGAGCGGCTCCCGAGCCGAACCGCCCGCCGCGGGTGATCCGGCCCTGCGGTCGGGTCCGGAGAGACGTCCTCCAACGATTACCGCGGAGAGACGGGGTGCGACGTGTGTCACTGGACCGTCGATAGTGCCGATGAAAACGTCGCAGAGGATCGATCACGGTCTCGAGCGGCCGTCTCGCTCGAGATCGTCCGGTTCGTCGGGTCGTCCGGTTCGTCGAATCGTCGAGTAGCCGGTGAGAGTTAACTCGGTCCGGGTGGTAGGGAAACGCAGTCGTGTCCTCCACAGGATCGAACCCCGACTCGAGCCGTCGACTCTCGGAGAAGGAGCTCTTCCTGTTGCTGCTGGTCGGGATCGCCGTCGCGATGGCGCTGACCGGCGTCGTGCTCGTGGTCTACTGACTGGAGGTCCGGACAGGGATTCGCTCGGAGCGAGAGCCGACGGTATCGAAACCCTTACTCCCGACAGGCGGGTGCGATTGTGTATGAGCGACGACGCCGACGCCGTCAGTCCGGAGGAGGTCCGCCACGTCGCGACGCTGGCCCGCATCGACCTCGCCGAGGAGGAGGTCGAGCGGTTCACCGACCAGTTCGCGGACATCCTCGAGTACTTCGAGACGCTGGATCGGGTGCCCGAGGTCGACCGCGAGGCCGACCTGGCGAACGTCATGCGGCCCGACGAGGTTCGTCCCTCCCTCGAGCGCGAGGAGGCCCTCGAGAACGCCCCGGAAACCGAGGACGGCTACTTCAAGGGACCGAACGTCTCCTGACCCGAACGACGAGGATACGACAATGAGCGACAACATCTACATCACGGAGGAGACGATCGAGGGCGACGGGGAGGGCCCGCTGTCGGGCCGGACCGTCGCGGTGAAGGACAACATCTCGACCGAGGGCGTCCGGACGACCTGCGGGTCGAAGATGCTCGAGGAGTACGTCCCGCCGTACGACGCGACGGTCGTTCGCCGGCTGGAGGAGTCCGGGGCGACGATCGTCGGAAAGACGAACATGGACGAGTTCGGGATGGGGACGACCACGGAGACCTCGTACTTCGGTCCGACGGACAATCCCGCCGCGCCGGGGCACGTCCCCGGGGGCTCGTCGGGCGGGTCGGCCGCCGCGGTCGCCGCCGGCGAGGCCGACCTCGCGCTCGGCACCGACACGGGCGGCTCGATCCGCTGTCCGGCCGCCTTCTGCGGCGTCGTCGGCATCAAGCCCACCTACGGGCTCGTCTCGCGGTACGGACTCGTCGCCTACGGGAACAGCTTAGAGCAGATCGGACCGTTCGCGAACAGCGTCGAGGAGGCTGCCCAACTGCTCGACGTGATCGCGGGGCCGGACGAGCGGGACGCGACGACCCGGGAGGCGTCCGGGCGCGACGAAGTCGACTCGTACGCCGACGCGGCCACCGGCGACGTCGACGACCTCACGATCGGCGTTCCCACGGAGTTGCTCGAGGGCGCCGACGAGGGCGTCGTCGAGGCGTTCTGGGACGCGATCGGAGCGCTCGAGGACGAGGGCGCCGACTACCACGAGGTCTCGCTCCCGTCGGTCGAGCACGCCGTCGAGGCCTACTACGTGATCGCGATGTCCGAGGCCTCCTCGAACCTGGCCCGGTTCGACGGCGTCCGCTACGGCCACTCGGGAGGCTACGACGGCAACTGGAACGAGGCGTTCGCTCGAGCGCGGGAGGAGGGCTTCGGCGACGAGGTCAAGCGCCGGATCCTGCTCGGGACGTACGCGCTCTCGGCGGGCTACCACGACAAGTACTACAAGAAGGCACAGGACGCCCGCGCGTGGGTGAAACGGGACTTCGACGAGGCGCTCTCGGAGGCGGACGTGCTCGCCTCGCCGACGATGCCGGTGCCGCCGTTCGAACTCGGCGAGCGCCTCGACGACCCCCTCCAGCTCTACCTCGCCGACGCGAACACGGTCCCGGTCAACCTCGCCGACCTGCCGGCGATCTCGGTCCCCGCGGGTGAGACCGACGGCCTCCCGGTCGGCTTCCAGCTCGTCGGCTCCGCCTTCGACGAGGCGGCGCTGATCCGGGCGGCGAGCGCGCTCGCCTGAACGGCGTGCGCCAGCGTTCCACCACGACCCGACGTAAACCGACCCCCCTATCCCCGACGAATAGTTTTTATAGCGACGTATCGAACAGAGTACGTATCGAACGGGGGGAGTTTCATGAAGATCGCGCAGAATCACTCGGTCGAGTTCGACGAGTTCTCGCGCGCGTGTGACCTCGTCGAGGGGTACTTCGGCGAGACGATCGACGACGTCGCCCTGCACGCGCCCGTGTCGCGCCGCCAGCTCGTCGCCGTGCTCGCTCGCGCCCAACTGTCGGGCCGCCAACTCGCCATCGAGGGGCTGACGGAGGAAGGGGAGGTGGTCTACCAGTCGGACGCGGAGACGGTGCTGTGGCTCGACGGCGGCTTCTGGACCGACATGCGGGGGCTCCACCACCTCAAGCCCGACGAGGGCCGAGCCGCTCGAGAGGTCCACCGGCGGCTCATCGAGGCCATCGACGGCGACGTCCCGTACTACAACCGCGAACGCGACCCGTTCGTCCTCATCGACCGGTTCGACCCCTACGAGTACGAGTAGCGTCGTCTCGGCGGGCCGCGACGGTGCGCCGGGACTCAGCGCAATCGACAAGATCTCTCGAGTGAAACCCTCGAGGGACGTGACCGAGGACACGAACATCTATCGGACGCGGGCGGGCCTCCGGCACGCGTTCCGAGACGTGCTGAACGCGTACTACCCGGCAATGCTCGACGAGTCGGTCGGCGGGTACGTCGCCCAACTCGACGAGCGCGACGGCCACGTCTACGACGCGCGGAGTAGACACCTCGTGGCCACCGCGCGAGGCGTCCACAACTTCAGTCTCGGCGCGCTCGCCGACGGCCCGCGCTGGTGTCGTCACGCCGCCGAGCACGGACTGCGCTTTCTCTCGACGGTCCACTGGGACGACGACCGGGAGGGCTACGACTGGCTGCTGGACGGCCGAACCCCCGTCGACCGGACTCGGTACTGCTACGGCCACGCCTTCGCCCTCCTCGCGGGGGCGCGGGCCCACCAGGCCGGAATCCCCGGCGGGCGGGCGGAACTCGAACGGGCCTTCGACGTGCTCGAGGAGCGGTTTTACGAACCGGAGCACGGCCTGTACGCCGATCGGGCCGACCCCGACTGGGAGACGGTGGCGCCGTACCGCGGGGCGAACGCCAACATGCACGCCTGCGAGGCCCTGCTCGCGGCGTACGAGGCGACAGGCGAGGAGCGGTACCTCGAGCGCGCCTTCGACGTCGCCGACCGGTTCACCCGCGAGGTGACGAGCGCGACCGACGGCCTGCTGTGGGAACACTACACCGAGCAGTGGGAGCCGGACCGCTCGTACAACGAGGACGAGCCGACCCACCAGTTCCGGCCGCCGGGGTACCAGCCCGGCCACCACGCGGAGTGGGCGAAGCTGCTCGCGCTGGCGTCCGAGCACCGGGAGGAGGAGTGGCTCCTCATGCGGGCCTTGGAGCTGTTCGACGCGGCGGTCGACCTCGGCTGGGACGACGAGCGCGGCGGCCTCTATTACACCGTCGAAGCCGACGGCGAGCCGGTCGTCGCCGACAGGTACGGCTGGGCGCACGCGGAGGCGATCGGCGCGAGCGCGCTCCTGAGTCGCTACGACGACGCGTACGCCGAGTGGTACGACCGATTCTGGGCGTACGCCCTCGAGCACCTGATCGATCCGCGCCGCGGGAACTGGTACGAGCGGGTGGATCGGGAAAACGCGCGTATCGAGCCCGACCGCGGACCCGCGGTGGAGCCGGGGTACCACCCGCTCGCGAACTACTGGCTCGCGATGCGAACGCTCGAGGCCGATCCCGACGCGCTCGCGTGACTCGCGGCCTGTTCAGCCGGTCGCGAAAACGGAACCTGACGGGCCGGAGGATCGGGTCTACTCCTGGTAGGCGAGGTTCATGATCCACTGGGAGAAGGCGTCGCTGTTGGGGTCGACCTCCTCCTCGCCGATGAACGGCGAGAGCATGTCGCCGGCCATCAGCAGCGTGAAATCGAGGTCTCGAGCGGTGGGCGTGATGTAGTAGGTGTTGTGCCCGGCGTAGACCGTCTCCTCGCGGTCGACGAGGCCCTTCTCCACGAGGGACTCGACGATCCGACTGCCCTTTCGCGAGGAGACGTCGAGTTCCTTCCAGAAGTCGCTCTGGTGGATGCCGCCCGTCTCGCGGACGAGCTCGAGGCCGGCGCGTTCGTCCTCGGAGAGCTCTGCTTCGACCGACGACACGCTCACGGCGACCACCTCCGGGCCGCGAGCGAGGCTCGGAAAACGGATCCGTCCATGTGCCATCAAGCGGCCGCGACCCGCTTAAAGCTGGCTTTCGACGTCGACCCGTTCGTAAGGCGTTACGCACGGGGGCCCGTCGGCGTACTCGTGACGAACCGCGGGGTCGCGTCCGCGCTCGTCGTCGCCCGGGGACGCTTCCCCGAGCGCGATCAGCGACGACGAGCGCGTCCCGAAGCCGTCGCCGTGGACGCAGACGCCGTAGTCGTGGTCGCCGAGGACGTCCCCGACCCGGTCGAGCCACTCGTGGGCGGATCCGTCGGCTTCGGGCTCGAGGGCGCGACGGACCGCCCGCGCGTTCTCGGCCTGTCGGCGCGCGACGTCGGCGCGGTGGGAGGGGATTCGGGCGTCGTCGTCGACGGCGACGTTGACCACGACGTGGACGCCCGGTTCGAACTCCGTTCGCTCCAGGGCGCCGTCCCATCGGAAACAGATCGCGTCCGCGGCGTCGGCGACGACGAGAAAGAAGCCGTCGTACTCGAACTCCTCGGTCGTTCGTTCGACCCGCTCGGCCGCCTCCGCGGCGGAAGACGTCTCGAGCGCGTCGACGACGAGGAGCCCCCGGGATCGCTCACCGGCCAGGTCGGCGTCGGTCCACAGGTTCGTCACGCCGGCGAAAACGCCGCGCTCGTTGTAGCCGATCCACGTGCCGCCGGCGCGCTCGTCGCGGGGCGCGATTACGAGCGGGTCCTCGCGATAGACGTCCGGCGGACTCGAGGCCCGGCCGATCGCCTCGTCGCGGTTAGCGGCGACCGCGACCGGCGCGTCGTCGAACGTCCGCCAGGCGATCGTGAGGGTACACACGGACTAGGGGAGGGGTGCCAGGGCCTTAAGCGGCCAGAAGGCGGAAGATCGAAACGCCCGCCGACGGAACGGGGAACGAGCACCCGTCGACCGATCAGTCGGACCGCTCTCGCTCGAGCGCGACGCCCAGATCCTCCAGAACCGAGAAGAAGCCGGGGAAGGAGACGTCGACGTGTTCGGCGCCCAGGATCGTCGTCTCGCCGTCGGCGACGAGGGCGGCGAGGGCGAGCGCCATGACGATGCGGTGGTCGCCGCGGCCGTCGACGGTCGCGCCGGAGAGGGTCGAGTCGCCCCCGTGGACCGTCAGGGAGTCGCGCTCCTCGGTCGTCTCGGCGCCCATCTCGCCTAACTCCTCGGCCATCGCGCTCACCCGGTCGGTCTCCTTGTACCGGACGTGCTCGGCGTCGACGATGCGGGTGTCGCCGTCGGCGGCAGCCCCCAGGGAGGCGATCGTGGGGAGGAGGTCGGGCGTGTCCTCGACGGAGACTTCGATCCCCGACAGCGGCGCGCTCGAGACGTCGATCACGCCGCTCTCCCGGTCCCACTCGACGTCTGCGCCCATCCGGTCGACGATCTCGACGATGGCCGTGTCGCCCTGGGCGCTCGGGTGGGCGCCCTCGACGCGCACGGACTCGCCTTCGGCGCCAGCGATGGCGCCCGCGGCGAGGGGGTAGGAGATCGAGGAGAAGTCGCCGGGGACCGCGTACTCCCCGTCCGCGGGGCGGTACGACTGGCCGCCGTCGACCGCGAAGCCGGCCTCCGTCTCCCGGGCCTCGACGCCGAAGTCCGAGAGGACCTCGAGCGTGACGTCGACGTAGGGGGCTGACTTGAGGTCGGTCTCGAGGTCCACCTCGATCCCCTCGTCGGTGACGGCCCCGGCCATCAGCAGGGCCGTGACGTACTGGGAGGAGACGTCCCCCGGGATGGACACCTCGCCGCCCGAGACGGGGCCCGTGACGACCAGCGGCGCCTGCCCGTTCCCGCGGGTGCTGAACGCGTCGCCGCCGAGGTCGGATATCGCCTCGAGCAGCGGCCCCTGGGGACGCGAGCGGAGCGACTCGTCGCCGGTGAGGACGGTCGTCCCGTCCGCGAGCGCCGCCGCGGCGGTCACCAGCCGCATCGTCGTGCCGCTGTTCTCGCAGTCGATCACGTCCGCCGGGACGTCGGGACGGCCGTCGAAGCCGTCCACCTCGAGGGTGCCGTCGTCCCCGCGCTGGACGCTGCCGCCGAAGCGGGAGACCGCGCGGGCGGTCGCCCGGGTGTCGGCGCTCCAGAGGGCGTCGCGCACGGTCGCCCGGTCGGCGTAGCCCGACGCGAGGATCGCGCGGTGGGTGTAACTCTTCGAGGGGGGCGCCCGCGCGGTCCCGCGGACGCTCGAGGGCGCGATGGTGACGTTCATGGTCGCCCTGTGGGCGGGCCCCACCATACGAATACCGATGTCGGCGGTCCGACGGACCGTCGGATCGGGCCGAGATCGCCGGCGCGTCGATCGGTCGCCCGCTCGACCGACGTGCGAGACGACCGAGAGGTTTTACCGCTGGGACCGCTTTTCAACGCAAGAATGGGATCGTCTTCACGCGGGGGTCAGCAAACGCGCGTTCGACAGCAGGCGGTCGTCACCGAACTCAGCCAACGCGCGCTGACCGCTAACGATCTCGATGAGTTGCTGAACGACGCCGCGACGGCGGTCGCCGAGACGCTCGGCGCCGAGCGGTGCGGCGTCTTCGAGCTGCTGCCGAACGGGGAGGTGCGACTGGATGCGGGAATCGGATGGGAGGGCGCGTCCGTCGGGACTGCAACGGCCCCGGTGAACCCGCGTTCGTGGGAGCAACTCGCGCGCTCGCCGGAGGGAGTCGTCCGCGCCGACGCGGATGGACGCCTGATCGACCGCGAGTCCCTGACGGGGTGCGACCTCGAGAGCGGTATCGAGGCGCTCGTCGGACCCGTCGACGATCCCCGGGGGATCCTGGGGGTCTACGCGACCGAGCGGCGGGAGTTCGACGGCGCCGACGCCAACTTCGTCAGGGGCGTCGCGAACATCCTCGCCTCGGCGATCGAGAACGAGCGCGCCCGGACCGAACTCGAGGAGATCTACGGACGCATCTCGGACGCCTTCTTCGCGCTCGACGAGGAGTGGCGGTTCACGCACATCAACGAACGCGCTCACGAACTGATCAACCCCGAGGGCCGGGAGCTGGTCGGCGAGCGGATCTGGGAGGCGTTCCCGAAGGCCGTCTCGAGGGAGTTCCAGCGGAAGTACGAGCGAGCGATGTACGAGCAGGAGACCGTCTCGTTCGAGGAGTACTACCCCGAGCCCCTCGACGCCTGGTTCGAGGTGCGGGCCTACCCCTCCGAGACGGGACTCTCCGTCTACTTCCGCGACGTCACCGAGCGCAGGCGGCGCGAACGGGACCTCGAGCGCACCGAGCGGCGGTTCGAGGCCATCTTCGAGGACCCGAACATCCTGGTGGGCCTGCTCGAGCCCGACGGCACCGTCCTCGACATCAACGAGACGGCGATGGAGTACATCGACGCCGACCTCGAGGCGGTGACCGGCGAGCCGTTCTGGGAGACCCCCTGGTGGGGGGTCGGCGAGGAGGTCCGCAGCGACGTGAAGCGCTGGACGGAGCGGGCGGCGTCCGGCGAGTACGTCGACTTCGAGGCGGACCTCGAACGGCCCGACGGCGAACGCTACACCCTGAACGGCGTCTTCAGGCCGGTCACGAACGACGAGGGCGACGTCGTCTCGGTCATCGTCTCCGACCGCGACGTCACGGAGCGCACGCGACGCGAGCGGGAACTCGAGGAGTCCGAGCGGCGCTACCGAACGCTGGTCGAACACTTCCCCAACGGCGCGGTGGCGCTCGTCGACGAGGACCTGCGGTACCAGACCGTCGGCGGCAGTCCGCTCGACGTCGCCGACGTTTCGGCCGAGGAAGTGGAGGAGAAACCGGTTCGGGAGGCGATCCCGACGGCGCTGGCCGACGAACTCGTCCCGCGGTACGAGGCCGCCCTGGAGGAGGGCGAGTCGAACGCGTTCCAGAAGACCTCGAACGGGCGCATCTACGAGTTCCACGTCGTTCCCGTTCGGGACGACGACGGGGAGGTGTTCGCCGCGCTCGGCATGTCCCAGGACGTCACCGAGCCCCGCGAGTACCAGCGGCAGCTCGAGGAGTCCGAGCGGCGCTACCGCACCCTCGCGGAGCACTTCCCGAACGGCCTCGTGACGCTGTTCGACGAGAACCTCGAGTACACGCTGGCCGCCGGCAAGGCATTCGAGTACCTGCCGGTCGACCCTTCTGACGTCGAGGGGCGATCCGTCCGCGAGGCGTGGGGCGAAGCGGCCGCCGATCGGCTCGAGCCCGCGGTCGAGGCCGCGCTCGACGGCGAGGAGCGGTCCGTCGAGTTCGGCTACGCGGGCCGCGAGTGGATCGTCCACGCGGTTCCCATCACGCACGAGGAGGGGGACGTCTTCGCCGGGATGACGATGGCCCAGGACATCACCGAACGGAAGGAACACGAGCGCTACCTCAGGGACGCCAAATCCCAGCTCGAGGCGGCCACCGAGGCCGGGGCCGTCGGGACGTGGGAGTGGGACGTCGAAACCGACGAGTTCGTCGCGGGCACCTCGTTCGCGAGGACGTTCGGCGTCGACCCGGAGGCGGCGCAGGAGGGGGTCTCGATCGACCGGTTCGTCTCGGCGATCCACCCCGCCGACCGCGACCGGGTCGAGGAGAAGATCGAAGAAGCCGTCGAAGCGGGCAGGGAGTACGAGGCCGAGTACCGCGTGCGTAACCACGAGGGCGAGATCAGGTGGGTCGTCGCCCGCGGACGCGTCGAGACCGACGAGGACGGCGAGCCGACGACGTTCCCCGGCGCGGTCACCGACATCACCGATCGCAAGCGCGCCGAACTCGAGCTTCAGCGCAACACGGAGCAACTCGAGACGCTGTTCGAGATCCTCCCCGTCGGCGTCATCGTCGCCGACGCCGACGGGCGGCTGGTCGAGGCGAACGAGACCGCAAAGGGGATCTGGGGCGGCGACGTCTTCGACGCCGATTCCGTCTCGGAGTACGACCGGTACTCGGCGCGGTGGGTCGATTCGGACGAACCGGTCGCGCCCGAGGAGTGGACGTTGGCCCGCGTGCTCGAGGGGGAGGAGGTTACCGACCCCGACGTCTTCGAGATCGATTCCGACGACGGCGACCGGCGGATCATCAGGGTCGAAGGCATGCCGGTGCGAAACGCCCGGGGCGAGGTGACACGCGGCGTCGTCACCCTCACCGACATCACCGAGCGCCGGCAGTACCAGCGAAAGCTCGCCGAGAGCGAGCGCCGCTACCGCACGCTCGTCGAGAGCTTTCCCGAGGGCGCCGTCTGCATGTACGACGAGAATCTCGAGTACACGGTCGCGGGCGGCCAACTGCTCGGCGACGTCGGCGTCGAAGCGGAAAATCGCGTCGGCAACAGCGTCTACGACCTCTATCCGGACCCGCTGGTCGAGGAGGTCGAACCGTACTTCCACGCGGCGCTCGAGGGGGAGACGAACGCGTTCGAAGTCGAGTTCCACGATCGATACCTCTCGGCCCACACCCTCCCCGTCAGGGACGCCGACGACGAAATTATCGCGGGGATGCTCGTCGTGCAGGACGTCACGGAGCGCCGGGAGTACCAGCGGAAACTCGAGCAGTCGAACGAGCGCCTCGAACAGTTCGCCTACGCCGCGAGCCACGACCTCCAGGAGCCCCTGCGAATGGTGACAAGCTACCTCCAGTTGCTCGAGCGCCGGTACGACGAGGTCTTCGACGAGGACGGAGAGGAGTTCCTCGAGTTCGCCATCGACGGCGCCGACCGCATGCGGGCGATGATCGACGGCCTCCTCGAGTACTCCCGGGTGGAGACCCAGGGCGATCCGTTCGAACCGCTCGAGATGAACGAAGTCGTCGACGACGTCCTCGAGGACCTGCAGCTTCGCATCGAGGAGAGCGACGCCGAGATCACCGTCGAGGACCTGCCGCGGGTGGAAGGGGACCCCGATCAGATCCGGCAGGTGATGCAGAACCTGCTGTCGAACGCGATCACCTACAGCGGCGACGAGACGCCGCGCGTTCACGTCGGGGCCGAACGGCGGGGGCGACGGTGGGTGCTCTCGGTGCGCGACGAGGGGATCGGGATCGACCCGGAGGACACCGAGCGGGTGTTCACGGTCTTCGACCGCCTTCACAGCCGCGACGAGTACGAGGGAACCGGCATCGGGCTGGCGCTCTGCCAGCGCATCGTCGAGCGCCACGGCGGCGATATCTGGGTCGACTCCGACCCCGGTGAGGGGTCGACCTTCTCGTTCACCCTCCCGGCGGCGTGACGTGGCCATCGGACTCGAGCGCCCCGTCCGAACGGATCGGACGTCGCCGCTCGCGAGTCTCCCTCAAAAGACTTAATGGCGCTATGGGGTAACAGGTACGTAATGGCTTTTGAGGACCTGCTCGAGGATCCGGTCATCCAGAAGTACTTGCACGAGCTGGTCGGTCCGAAGGGGATGCCCGTCGCGGCGGCGCCGCCGGACGGGGAAGTGACCGACGAGGAACTGGCCGAGGAGCTCGACCTCGAGTTGAACGACGTTCGCCGGGCGCTGTTTATCCTCTACGAAAACGATCTCGCCACCTACCGGCGGCTCCGCGACGAGGACTCCGGCTGGCTCACCTACCTCTGGACCTTCGAGTACGACAACATCCCGGAGAACTTAGAGGAGGAGATGTACCGGCTCCACGACGCCCTGGAAGAGCGCCAGGAGTACGAGCGAAACCACGAGTTCTACCTCTGTGAGATCTGCTCGATCCGCTTCGAGTTCGGCGAGGCGATGGACTTCGGCTTCGAGTGTCCGGAGTGCGGCTCGCCGATGGAGGCGATGGACAACGACCGCCTCGTCGACTCGATGGACGAGCGAATCGCGGAACTCGAGGACGAACTCAACCTCGACGCGGAGGTCTGATGGTCGTACTCGCGACGAAGCTCTACGTCGACGGGGACGCCCGCGACCGGGCGCTCGACTCGCTGCGCTCGCTCGTCGACAACGAGATCGGCGAACTCGACGTCGAGTACGACCTCGGCGTGCGCCACGACGACTTCCCCTCGGTGACGATCGAAGGCGAGGACGCCGTCGTCGCCCGCAACGTCCTCCGGGAGCAGTGGGGCGAGATCGTCCCCGACCTCGCGCCCGGCGAGACCTCCGTCGGCACGCTCGAGTCGTGGGACGACGAGGGGTTCGTCCTCGACGCCGGCCAGCCGGTTCGGATTCCGGCGGGCGAACTCGGCCTCGGGCCCGGCACCCCGGCGCAGGTCCGCGAGCGGTTCGGCCTCGTTCAGCACCTGCCGCTCGAGTTCGTCTACGGCGGCGACGACGAACCGAGTCGCCTCTCCGACGACGAGCGCGACCGCCTCTACGAGTGGACCCGCGGGAACGGGCGACTGAACGTCAACAGCGCGACGCGTGCGGAGGTGCGCGCCACGCTCAATCGGGCGGGCCACGCCCAGGATTACGTGACGATCGAACGCCTCGGCCTGCTCGAGCAGAGCGTGATCTGCACGGAGGACACCGATCCGCCGGGGCTGCTGGCGAGCGTCGGCGGCTACCTCCCCTCCGAACTGCGCTGCGTGGTCCCCTGACCGTGACGGTGACAGAGACGACGACGGTGACAGGAACGCCATGACCCCGAATCGACGCCTCGTTTTCGCGGCGCTCGCGGTCGCCCTCCTCACCACGACCGCCGGCTGCTCGGCCGTCTTCGGCGGCATCTCCGACGAACAACTCGACCGCGAGGAGGACTACGACGACCTCAGGGAGCGCGACGCCGACGTCGCCGTCGACGTCGAGGGCGCGAGCCTCGTGGGCGGCGGCGAGTTCCGTGCAGTCTACCACCTCGACGGGACGAAGGAACTCGAGTTGTACCGCTCGTCGCTGGTGCGGGAGGAAGCGCTCGACGTTCACAGCGTCCGCTACTGGTACCCGAACGGGACGGAACTGACGGGCTCCGAACTCGAGGTCGACCAGGGCCGATCCGCGACGACCGTCCGCGTCCCCGACGAGAACGGGACGCTCGCGTTCTCCAGCGAATCCGGGGGCAAATCGTTCCACCTCCCGGCGTTCGTCGGGGGGTCCTACGAGGTGACGCTCCCCGACGATCACCGGACCGGAAACTTCCTGTTCGGCGACGTCTCTCCGGACGGGTACGATCGGGAGATCGTCGGCGACACCGAGCACCTCACCTGGGACGAGATCGACGACGGGGCCTCGATCTCGATCAGGTACTACCTCGCGCGGGACGTCCCGCTGTTCCTCGGACTGATCGGCGTCGCCGTCTCCCTCGGCGGGATCGGCATCGCCTACTACTACCGCGAACTCAAGCGGCTCAAAGAACAGCGAGAGGAGTTCGGGATCGACGTCGACGCGAACGACGATCGGCGGAAGCGACCGCCCGGACTCTGATCGCCCTTCGACGCCCACGGCCGACGGTCGCGCTCGATCGGGCGGAGCGGCGCCCGATCAGCCCCAGTTCAGTCCCCGGTCTCCTCGCCGCCGTTGAGCGCCAGATCGTCGAGCCAGACGCACTCGAGATCGGCGATCTCCACCCGTCCGGCGATGGCCTCGGTCTCGACGGCCGGTGCGCGCAGGTCGCCTATCCGGACCGTCGCCGTGCCGTCGACCTCGTCGACGAGCCACCCGACGTGGGTCTCATCGGCGTCGGTGGTTGTGAACACGAGCAGTTTCGGCTCCGCGACGCGCTCGACGGTGTGGGCCGACGCGCCGAACACCCGCGGAAGGTCGACGACTCGGACCCGCTCGCCCGCGATCGAAACCGTCCCCGCGTTCCACGGATCCTCGGCGTCGGAGAGCGCGTCGTCGCCCGCGACGCCGAGGACGGAGGCGACTCGCTCCGATTCGACGCAGTACCACCCGCCCTCGAGTTCGAACGTGAGCACCGTCGCAACCCGGTCGGCGTTTCGATCCGTGACCGCAGTCATTCCGATACCGGGGAAGGAAGTCCGTGTTGTAGGTCTTTCGAGACGCGCACGATCCGGGTCGCGCGGTGTGCGGTGATCGGGTCGTCCCCGTTCGTCGAAACTCTGCCGGAGGCAGACCGGAGTCAACGTTTTATCGCTGGGGTATGATTGACGAACGAGAACATGGCCTCGGACCTCCCAGAAAAACTACTCGGCATCACGATCGACGACCCGGACGATCGGGACCCCCGCGACGCCGGCGACGACGAGGTCGAGACGCTCGAGCGATTTGTCGTGCTCGGAATCGGTTCGCTCCGTCTCGCCTTCCCCGTCGACGACGTGCGGACGGTCACCGACGTCCCCGACGAACTGGCGCGGGTTCCCCGCGCGCCCCCGGCGATCGAGGGCGTGGCCGACCTCCGGGGGGAGATCACCGCGGTGATCGATCCGCGGGTCCACTTCCCCGACGCCGAGGACGGGGCCGAACTGAACCAGTTGGCCGTCTTCGACCACCCCGCAGACCAGCAATCCGCGGCGATCCGCGTCGACGAGGTTTACGGGGTCGAAACGGTCCCCGAACGCGACGTTCTCGGCCGTGAGGACGTCGAGGGGAGCGACGTCGACGGAAACGCGCTCGAGCACCCGCTCGTCACCGGCCTCATCGCGCGCGAGCGAGAACGAACCCCGGATCGGAGTCCGGTGGCGGTCGGGACCGCGGGTGCGGAACGGACGGGGGAGAACGCCGACGGCGTATCGGCGACCGAGGCCGGTACACGGCTCGGCGGGGTCGAGCGGGGAACCGGTCGCTCGAGGCTCGGCCTCGGCGACGCGAACACCGACCGAACGGGCGAGGTGTTCGAACTCGACCTCTCGGAGGAGTCCGACGACGCGGGGGAGCCCCGGCGGGACGAACCCCGGGAGGTACTCGTCGAGGTCACGCCGGTCGTCGACGTCGAACGGTTACTGCTCGCCTCGGGACACCTCGGGTAGTCGGTCTCGACGGGGGCGGACCCGTTCGCCGACGTCAATTCTCACCGACGCGGGTTCTCACGACGGACGGTCGCCGTACAATCAACCGGTAGCCAACGTTTATCACGTGTGATAATCGGGAGACAGCATTTATGGTAGTCGTATTGCTATCACTGGCTGGTGTACAACGAATGACGACAGGGGTTCTTATCGTCGACGACTCTCATTTTATGCGGAACTTACTGCGACAAATATTAGAGCAGGATTACCGCATCGTCGGAGAGGCGTCGAACGGGGCCGAGGCGGTCAAATTGTACAAAGAACAGAAACCCGACATCGTCATGATGGACATCGTGATGCCCAAGTGCAACGGGATCAAGGCCACGGCGGCGATCAAGAAGCTCGATCCCAACTCACGAGTGATCATGTGTACGAGCGTCGGACAGCGCGAGAAGATGAAACTGGCGGTGAAAGCCGGCGCCGACGGGTACGTCACGAAGCCGTTCGAGGAGCCGAGCGTCCGGAAGGCCATCGCAGACGTCGTCGCGGCATGACGCGAGTACTCGTTGTCGACGACTCGCAGTTTATGCGATCAGTCGTCGGCAACGCGCTGACCCGGGCCGGCTACGACGTCGACGTCGCAGCCGACGGACGCGAGGCCATCGAACGCGTCCGGGCGTCGGATCCAGACGTCATCACGATGGACGTGAAGATGCCCGAACTCGACGGGATCGAGGCGGTCGAGCGGATCATGCGAACGAAGCCGACTCCGATTCTGATGCTCAGCGCCTACACGACCGACGGCGCGGAGGCCACGCTCGACGCCTTAGAGCGGGGTGCCGCCGACGTCCTCCAGAAACCGGACGGATCGGGGTCGCAGAACATCGGCCACCTGACGGAGGCCGTCGTCCGGAAAGTGGACGACCTCGCGAACGCGGACGTCTCCTCGCTCGCGCTCGCCCGGGCGGCCGCGGCGGTCCACTCGACGGGGGCGAACCGAGCGGGTGCGCGGCGACCTGTCGCGGTCGCCGGCGCCGCGGACGCCGCTCGCGAGGATTCCCCCGAGGCCGATCGGTCGACGGAACCCGCCGAACCGATCCGCCTCGAGGGGGACCTCACCACCCGACCGACGATCGTCCTGGGTGCCTCGACCGGCGGTCCGAAGATCGTCGAGCGGATCCTAGCGAAATTGCCCGCGGCCCTCGAGGCGACGGTGTTCGTCGTCCAGCACATGCCCGAGGAGTTCACCCAACGGTTCGCCGACCGGCTCGACTCGATCGGCGAGTACGACGTTCGGGAAGCCCGGGACGGCGACACCGTCGGCCCCGGACGGGCCGCCGTCGCCCCCGGCGGGCGTCACCTCGAGATCGCCGGCGCCGGCCCGGACGGCGGACTCGCGGTTCGACTCGACGACGGGGAGCGGCGCCACGGCGTCCGACCGGCCATCGACGTCACGATGGAGTCGGCCGCCGAGTGCGTCGACGAGGGGCTCTGCGGCGTCGCCCTCACCGGAATGGGCCGCGACGGCGCGGCCGGAATCGAAGCGATCGCCGGCGCGGGCGGGCGAACGATCGCCCAGGACGAGGAGACGAGTCCGGTCTTCGGCATCCCCTGTCGGGCGATCGAGACGGGGTGCGTCGACGAAGTCGTCCCCGCCGAATCGATCGCGCGGGCGATCGTCGACGCGTTCACGACGGACGGTGAGACCGATGAGTGACGACGAACACCACGACTACGACTACTGGACGGAGTTCGTTCAGGACAGCCGCGCGGACATCACGGCGCTGAACAACGCGTTGCTCGCCCTCGAGCGAACGCCCGAAGACGCGGAGCTGATGGACGAGATCTTCCGGATCGCCCACACCCTCAAGGGGAACGCCGGATCGGTCGGACTCGCGGAGGCGAGCGACCTCGCCCACGCGATCGAGGACCTCCTCGACGCGGTCCGGTCGGGGACCCTCCCGGTCACCCCCGAGGTGATGGACGTCGTCTTCGACGCCGTCGACGAACTCGAGGGGATGGTCGAGGATGTCGCCCGCGACGGCGAGATTCGCACCGATCCCTCGGCGACGATCGACCGCCTCAGGGGGAAGATCGCCGAGGCGAGGAACGCGCCGCCGATCTCCCCGCCGACCGACGAGGAGATCGACGCCGTCCTCGAGCGGTTCGACCCGCCGGCGGACGAGCGCCACGACGCCTACTTCGTCCGGCTCTCGATCAACGAGAGCGACCTCGAGGAGGTCCTGGAGGGGGGCGCGAGCGAATCCACCGACGGTCACCTCGTCGTCGAGGCGCTGATCGACGCGTTCGACCTCGTCGGTTGTACGCCCTCGAAACGAAAGATCCGGGACGGCGACTACGACGGCCGCTTCGACGCCGTCTTCGCGACCGCCGTCGGCGAGACGGCGATCGCCGCCGCCCTCGAGCCTGTGGAGGCCGTCGCCGATTTCGAGATCGTCGACGTCACCGAACGGTTCGGCGCCGTCGCCGCCACCGGCGATTCCGGCTCCGAGATCGATCTCGGTGCCGACGATCCGAAGGCGGACCTCTCGCCCCACGACGCACAGGAGCTGTCCGTCGACGAACTCCTGGACGAGTTCGACGAGTTCGACGATCTGGACGAGATGGTCGAAGAGGTCGAGAACGACGACGACCTCGAGGCGTTCGACCGAATGGGCGACGCCGGCTCGTTCGACGACCTCTTCGAGGAGGCGGGCGTCGACTTCGCGGACGACGCGGACGACGGGGCGGCGTCCAACGCGGGCCCTGGCGCCGAAGCCGCGGCCGAATCCGCCGACTCGAGTGCCGAGGACGCGACCGACGCCGACGACGCGGGCGACGACGTGGAGGACGCCAGCGCGGTCTTCGAGGAGCTCAAGGAGGAAGTCGAGATGGTCGGCTTCGACGAGCTGCAGGAGGAACTCGAGGAACTCGAGTTCGACGAGTTCGACGCCGACGACGAGGTCGGGATGGACGAACTGCTCGGCGACGAGTTCGACGCCGACGACGAGGCGTTTCTCGACGTCGACGCCGACCCCGAAGCCGGGATCGAAATCGGCGCAGGCGGGGAGTCCGGAACCGACGCAGTCCCCGCCGACGATGTCACCGCCGATGACGACGAGAGCACCTCCGGCGATGCCGAGGGCGAACGCGGTGACGAAGAACCCCTGGAACCGACCGCCGCGACGGACGCTGCGGACGAGCCCCTCGAGTCCGAGCCTGACGAGCGGTCGATAGCGGACGACTCGTCGCCGGAGGACGTCGATGAAGCGGGGGACGACGTCGACGACGTCGAACACTTCTCGTTTACCGACGCCGAGGCCGAACCGGACGCCGCGTCGGAAGCGAGCGCCGACGACGACCCGGTCGGGGCAGCGGGCAACGCCGCGGACGACACCGATGTACTGGCTGCGCTCGAGGACGCCGACGTCGGGGACACCGAAGCTGGCGATCCCTGGGAGGTCGATCGATCGGCCGAGTCGGACGCAGATGGGTCCGATGCCCCCGACGAAGACGCGGTCGGAGATGACGTCGTGGAGACGACGAGCGAAGCCGAACCCGTCGAAGACGAAGTCCGCACACCCGCACCGGACGAGTCCGGGTCGAACCTCGAAGCCGAACCTCACCTCGAAGCCGAGTCGAAGCCCGATTCCGCCGCTGCCCTCGAGACCGAGGCTTCCGACGAATCGGCGGACACCGAGGTCGAGGACCCCGACGACCTGACGGACGACGGGGCCGAGGACGCTGACAGCCCGTTTGACGACGGGACCGAGGACACCGATTCGAAAGTCGCGTCACCCGAGGGCGAAGACGACGAAGCGGCGACGTCGATCGCGACCGACGACGGCGAGTTCGACGCCACCGACGTCGACGACTCGTTCGCGCCCGCAGCGGACGCGGACGGATTCGACGACGACGTCGAATTCGACGATTCCTTCGACGCCGGCGCGACCGACTTCGACGCCGCGGCCGCGTTCGAGGACGATACCGAGTTCGACGACGAGGAATTCAACGCGGCCGATTACGACGATGAGGAATTCGACGCGACCGAGTACGACGACGGATTCGGGGACGACGAGTTCGCCGACGACGGGTTCGAAGACGAGTCCGTGGACGGGCCGGACGACGAGTTCGAGGCGGACGCCGATGACGGCCTCGAGGACGCCGTATTCGACGCCGTCGATGCGGCGTTCGACGCGTCGCCGGACGTCGCCGACGTCGACGCCGCCGGCGGAGACGCGGCGGACGGAGACCGCGACGCCGACGCGGCGGACTCCTTCGGCGACGACTCCGTCCTCGATCGGGAGGACGACGGCGACGACGATGTCGTCCGAATCGTCGACGAACCCGATCTCGAGATCCCGGACGTCACGGTCCCCGAGACCCGCGACCGGGCGACGACCGACGACGGCGTCGAGGGGCGCCAGTCCGTCCGCGTCGACGTCGAACAGGTGGACTCGCTGCTGCGCCTCGTCGAGGGGCTCGTCACCACGCGCGTGCGACTCCGCCACGCGGCGGAGGAGCTCGGGGTGGCCGAGACGCTCGACCGCGAACTCGACGACCTCGAGGAGCTGACCACCGGCCTCCAGGAGACGGTGATGGACGTCCGACTGGTGCCCCTCGAGACGGTCGCGAACCGGCTTCCGCGCGTCGTCCGTGACATCGCTCGAGAGCAGGACAAGGAGGTCGAGTTCGAGCTCACCGGCGAGGGGGTCGAACTCGACCGCGGGATCCTCGATCGGATCAGGGATCCGCTGATCCACCTCGTTCGAAACGCGGTCGACCACGGCATCGAACCGCCGGCCGAACGCGAGGCGGCGGACAAACCCCGCGAGGGAACCGTCGAGGTGCACGCCGACCGCGAGCGCGACCGCGTCACGATCACGGTCGAGGACGACGGAAGCGGCATCGACCCCGACGACCTCAGGGACGCGGCGGTCGACGCCGACCTGCTCTCGCGGGAGGACGCCGACGCCCTCCACGACGAGGAGACGTACGACCTGATCTTCCACCCTGGCCTCTCCACGGCCGAGGAGGTGACCGACGTCAGCGGCCGCGGCGTCGGGATGGACGTCGTCGAGCGAACGATCGAAGAACTGGACGGCACGCTCCACGTCGAGAGCGAGCCGGGCGAAGGGACGACGATGACGATGGAGTTGCCGGTGACGGTCGCGATCGCCGAAGTGCTGTTCGTCGAGTGCGGCGGCGAGGAGTTCGGCGTCCCCCTCAAGGCCGTCCAGGACATCGACTCTCTGGACGCGCTCGAGACGGTCGACGGCGAGGAGGTACTCGTCGTCGACGGCGCCGAGTATCCGGTCCTCTCGCTCGACGACGCGCTCGAGACGCCGCGAGCCGGCGTGCGGGCCGACGGCGACGACGAGGAAGCGGGGATGATCGTGCGCATACGCGACGACGTCCGTCCGATCGCCCTGCGCTGTGACTACGTCAGCGGCCAGCAGGAGGTCGTCGTCAAGCCGTTCGAAGGCTTCATGGGCGGCATCCCCGGCCTCAGCGGGGCGACGGTTCGCGGTCGGGGAGAAGTTGTAAATATCCTGGACGTGAGCACACTATGAACGGACGTACACACCCACGGAGGAAATAAATTCAATGACGATGATGGTCGACATTCGGAAGTTAGGTTTCATAAATCAAATGGCGAAGGTCGGGACGAACGGCGTCGCGGCCAACATGAGTAAACTCACGGGCGAGGACGCGCGGATGGAGGTGACGAAGACCAACTTCATCGACATCGACGACATCCACTCTCAGCTCGACGAGGGAAAGCGGGTCGGCGTGCGCGTGCGGTTGTTGGATCCGCCCCACGGACACATCCTCATCCTCTTCCCGGAGGCGAGCGCGAAGAAGATCACGGCGATCATGCTCAAGGACGTCGTCGACGACATGAGCAACGTCTCCGGAAAGATGGCCCGCAGCGCCGTCGAGGAGATGGGGAACATGATGGCGAGCGGCTTCATCGACGGCTGGGCCGACGTCCTCGGTCGGGCCATCGACATCGCCGCCCCGCAACTGGTCTACGCACCCGCCGGCGACATCGTCGTCCGGACCGCGGGGCTGGGCGGGGACGACCTCGCCCTCTTCTTCGACTCCGACCTCTCGGTGCCGAGCTACCAGATCGAAGCCGAAATCTACGCCTTCCCGGACTTAGAGGAGTTCGTCGAAATGGTCAACGGAATCGAAGTGCCCACCGCATGAAACTCGACGTCAACGCCCTCGGAACGTTCTACCGGATGGCGCGAGAAGGAGCGGGACTGGCCGCCGGCCGACTCAGCCACATGACCGGCGTCGAGACCCAGGTCGGCGTCACGAAGCTCAACTTCATGCGCGGCAAGGAGATCAGTCGTGACTTCGACGACGGCGTCGACAAGGTCGGCGTCCGGGTCAAACTCACCGGCGCGCTCGACGGGCACTCGGTCATCGTCTTCGATCGGGAGGCCGCGCTCTCCATCGTCGAAACGCTCGTCTCCGAATCCGACGCGGAGGAGTTCGACGAGATGAATCGCAGCGCCGTGACCGAAGTCGGCCACATCATGAACAGCGGATTCATCGACGGCTGGGCCGACGTCCTGGAGGCCGTCATCGACGTCTCCACACCCGAATTCGTCGAGGGGGTGACGGCCGAGCCCTTCTTCGGGGATATCGAAGAGACCCCCGGCGAGAACGATCTCGCCCTCCTGTTCCAGAGCCACATCGAGACGGTCGGCGCCGAGACCGGCTTCAGACACTACCTCTTCCCCAGGCAGCGGTCGATGGCCCGACTGCTCGAACGGCTTCGCACGAGCGACGGCATCGACTACGACAAACTCGACGGCTTCGACCGCATGGCCGAGCGCGGCGCCGAGGAGGTCGCCAAGACGGCGACGACGCTCACCGGCATCGAGACGAGCGTCGAGATCCGCCGGCTCAACTTCGTCTCGCTCGAGGCGATCCCCGAGCAGGTGGCCGAGGAGATGCTCGTCGGCGTCGCCTTCGAGTTCGACGGCACGCCCAGCGGCTACCTGCTCTTTCTCTTCGACGAGGAGTCCGCGCGCGAGATCGTCGACGCGATGGTTCCGATGGAGACCGACGTCGGCGACGAGGGCGGCTTCGGCGAGATGGGACAGAGCGCGATCATGGAGCTCGGGAACATCATGGCCAGCGGCTTCCTCGACGGCTGGGCGAACGTCCTCGACACGGCGATCGACCACTCGACGCCCGAGTTCATCCACGACCTGGGCGCCGCGGCGGTCGATCCCGTCATCATCCAGCTCGGGGAGAATCAGGACTTCGCGTTCGTCTTCGACACGCTGGTGATGGCCGACGGGAAGGAGTTCGACTGCGAGGTGTACGCGATCCCCGACGAGGACGACCTAGAGCGGGCGCTGAACGACCTCGACGTGGACCGAATCGAGGACGCGCCGACGACGGCGGAGTTCCAGGAAGTCGAGAACGCATGAAGACCTACGGAACGGAACCCGGAGTACCGACGCCGGTCCAGGTAGGCATCTCGGAACTGGCCGTGAGCGAGGGCGACGACACCCTCCGCTCGTACGGCCTCGGCTCGTGCCTGGCGATCGGCCTCTACGACCCCGACGCCGGGATCGGCGGCCTCGCACACATCATGCTGCCCGACGGCGACGCGGCGGACAACAGCGACGTGAAACCGGGCAAGTACGCCGACACGGCGATCCGCGCGCTGTTGCGCCGGATGGTCGAGCGCGGCGCCAACTACACCGCCGTCGAGGCGAAGATCGCCGGCGGCAGCGACATGTTCGAGTTCGAGAGCTTCGGCGACGGCGTCGGCAAGCGCAACGTCGCCGCCGCGAAGGAGGAACTCGAGAAACTCGGCGTCCCCCTGATCGCCGAGGACGTCGGCGGCACCCACGGTCGGACCGTCGAGTTCACGCCCGGAACAGGGACACTTATCGTGAAGACGGCCGACGAGGCGCACGGAGTGAAAGAGCTGTGACCGCCGCCCACGACCGAAACGCGACCCCCGACGCGGAATCGGACCCGTTTACCGCCCTCCTCGAGTACGTCGAAGCCGAACTCTCGTTCGCGACGAGCCACTACAACGACAGCTACCTCGACCGTCGAATCTCCTCGCGGATGCGACGAACGGGGATCGAGACCTACGAAGCGTACCTCGAGCACCTCAAGGACGACCCTGAGGAGGCCGACGCCCTCCTCGACTCGATGAGCATCAACGTCACCGGCTTTTTCCGCAACCCGGACGTCTGGGAGGGAATCAGGGAGGTGCTCCGGACGCTCTCGGCCGAGAACGACAGCGTCCACGTCTGGAGCGCCGCCTGCGCCGACGGGCGAGAACCCTACTCGCTCTCGATGCTCGCCCACGACGACCCAGGGATCGACGCTTCGGACGTCCACGTTCTCGGGACCGACATCAGCGAGGACGCCCTCGAAACCGCCCGCGAGGGGCAGTACGAGGAGTCCCGGACGGTCGACATCGGCGACCAACTCGCGTTCCTCGACGACTACGAGTCGTACGTCGACCGCGACGGCCACACGTACCGGGTCGCGGACGCCGTCAAGCGCAACGTGACGTTCGAGCGCCACGACCTCATCAACGGCGTGGCGAAGTCGGGGTTCGACCTCGTCGTCTGTCGCAACCTCTTCATCTACATCGACAACGAGTACAAGCGCTCGATGCTCGAGACGATCGCCGACTCGCTTGGCCCCGACGGGTTCCTCGTGATCGGGAAGGCGGAGACGATACCCGCGACGCTCAAGTCGGCCTTTTCCGTCCGCGACGCGCGCCTGCGGATCTACCGGCGCAACGAGGGCGGGGACTGAGCGGACTCCGGCCACCGTCGCCGGGGATCGAGAGCGCGTGCGCGTTGGCCGATCGCCGTTTGCGTTAGCGCCTCCCCCGCGATGATCCGCGACGGACCGCCGGATCGGTTCGGCCGGACGCGAAAGCGAGGCTTACAAGAACCGGCCGTGAGTAGCGATACCGATGACCGACCTCGACCTCCGCTCGTACGCGGCCCGAACGGGGGCGCTGGTCGAGGCGACGCCGCCGACGACGCGCGCGGAGACGACCGCCTGGCTCGTCGCCCCGTTCCTCGAAGCGCTCGGCTGGACCGTCCACGACGACTGCGAGGCCGACGCGGATCTCGACGGGACGACGTTCGATTACGTCTGTTCGATCGGCGACGTTCCCGCCCTGCTCGTCGCGACGGAGGCGTTCGCCGAGCCCCTCGAGCGAACTCGAGCCGAGGACCTCCTCGAGGCGATGGCCGGAACGGGAATCGACAGGGCGATCTACGCGAACGGGGAGGAGTTCCTCTTTCTCGCCGACCCGACCGGCGACGATCGACTGGCGTGCCACCGATCTGACCTCCCGGACCACGAGGAGACGATCGCCCGCTTCGCTCGGTCGGCTCTCCGACGACGCCTCGAGGGTCACTCGAGGGACCACGTAGCCCGCCGACTCGCCCTCGAGCGGGGGGCGCTCGCAGAGTCGATGACCGATCGGCTCGCGGCCGTCGCCGGCGACGCGCACGCGGAGGAACTCTCCGCCGCCGTCGATCGCTTCCTCCAGTCGCTCGTCGACGCCTTCGCCGAAGCCGACGCTGGCCCGGAGGCGACCGTGAACGAACACGCTCGAGCGGAGTCCGCCGAAGAACGACGATCGCTCTCGTACGCCGATTCCGACGTAGTGGGCGGGGCAGGCGCGGACGCCGAACGGGACGCGCCGGCGGAGGGCGACGACGGCCCTCGCGTCGATCCCGCGGCCGGGTCCGAGACCCCGAGTTCCAGGGGGGGCGAACGATCCGACGAGGACGACGTCTCGAGCGGAAACGAACGCGACGCCGGGACCGAAACCCGAGACGGGGACCGAGACGGGACCGACGAGGGCGAGTACGTCGTCCGGTTCTTCCGCGAGCGGGGGTCGATCGGCGCGATCGGTCACTCGAGTCCGCGGGGAGCGCTCGTCGGCGCGACGACGTTCCTGCTCGAGCGGGGGCTCGCCGGCGTCTCGCTCCCCTGGCCGGACGCGGAGGACGGTCGGATCGGGCCGACGGTCCTGAACGACTCGCCCCGTCGCGGGGACGGCTCGCCGATGACCGATCCGGTGCAACTTCCCAACGGCTGGTACCTCGAAGCCGCCGGCGACGCCGACGCGTGCGCGGCGCGCATCGAAGCGCTCGCGGCTCGAGCGGGAACGCGGCCGATGTTGACGGGCGACTGGGACTGGGAACGGGACGGGGAGTGAATAATCCGCGGACCGACCCTCGCAGTGGACGGAGGGGCGAATTATTCAGAAGTCGATCTCGATCCCGACCACGTTGACGGTGTACGCGTCGATATCTGTGAACTCGGCTTCGATCGTCCCATCGGTCTCATCGAACTCTGGTTCGGTCTCGGCTCCGGCGCGTTCGAGCGCGCGTACCCATCCGGTTTCGTAACCGGGCTCGGGGTGGATCGTGATCGTGACGTTCTCGTCGTCGAGGCTCGAGTCAGTGACGGCCACGCGCTCGTCGGTGTCCGTCGCCGTGAACCCCGTCATCTCGCCGCTCTGAAGCGAGCGTCCGTCGGACTCGATGGCGACCATCGAGACCACGAGCGTTCCCTCGTCCGTCTTCCGGATCGGCGGGACCTCGAGGACGGCGCTCCCCGAGTCGTCGCCCCTGAACAGGCCGCTTCCCTGGTAGGCGATCCAGTCGGAGCCGGTCCGATACTCGAAGGTGCCGAGGGTGACGTTGTCACCGTCGACGAATGACGCATTCTCGTCCTCGAAGATCGGGCCCTCAGACCCGGCCGTGACGTTCATCTGCGTGCTCTCATCGTCGACGACGACCGTCCCCTGTCGGAGCGAGAGTTCGCCGTGGCGCTGCCCCACGCCCGCGTGGCGGTGGATGTCGTCGAAGTTATCGCCGAGCGCCTCCATCGCCCGCTCGGCGTTTCGCAGCTGTTCGTTCTCCTGGTAGTCGTTCATCGACGAGAAGCCCACCGAGTAGAGCACCCCCACGGAGGTGATGATGATCGCGAAGACGAAGATGAACGCGAGCACCTCGGAGATCCCGCGCTCGTCGTTCCTAAAACCCATGTTCGAGATCATCAGCGATCAGCCTCGATCGAAATATTTCCACCCTCGTTTCTGATCACGAACGTTCCGCCGCGAACCGATTCGCCGGCCTCGAGCGTCGCCTCCGTCTTCACGGGTACGTGGACGACCGTCTCGGAGTCGTGGCCCTCGAGGCGGACGCAGTCGGTCGATCCGTCGAGAAGCGGCGCGTCCTCGCACGTTTCATTGTCCAAGAGCGTGATCGTGTACCCCGAGTTGGCGACCGAACGCGGGTGGGAAACCCGCATCGAGGCGGTGTCGTCCGAATCGTTCTCGAGTCTGTCCACCTGCGCAATTTCCGTTGCGACCCGCTCACCGACGGTCTCGAGCGACCCCTCCGCGCTCCGGTCGGTCTCCGTCTCGAGCATGGTGCTCCCGGCCATCATGAGCCCCGCGATGAGGATGGCGGTGATCCCCAGGGTGAGGACGTGCGTGACCGTGGGGGTCAACCCCCGCTCACGGCCGTCGTTTTCGCACCCCGTCAAACGCAGCCCGCCTCGACCCGTCACGACGAACCACCGTCGATCTCGACCGTTCGATTGAACGAGACCTCGCTCGAGTCGTAGACGACCCTCACCCTGACCCAATCCGGATCATCGGTATCCACCTCCTGAACGGAGATGTTGACGATTGCAGGGCGGTTTTCTGACGTCTGGTTTTGATAACTTTCGTTGAACGTTGAGATATTATCCCTCGCTTGCCCCTCGTCTGACATATTCGTTTCACTGGCGATCCCCTCCAGCCCCCGCTCGATCTCGTCGATGGTCACTTCAGCGTCGGAAGCGCTGCGATCGGTGCTGCTCGAGGAGATCGTCTCCGTGTAGAGGAGGCCGTTGAAGACGACCACGGTACCGAGGACGATGAACGCGATCGCGATCGCGCCGATCAGGATCAACTGTCCGCGGTCAGCCGTTCGATCCGCGTTTTCGGTCACCATACGATTACTCTCACCTCCACGAGGGTGTAGACGGGATCGTCGGAATCGTCGTGGTTCGGATGTTGCGGTAGCGAATCGAAGTCGCCTTCGTCGCCGAACATGGTGACGACGTAGCTCGCGGACACCGCGCTCGAAGACGGCGGGCCGGCCGAACCGGACTGCCTGACAACCGACGTCTCCAGGTAATCGTCGGACTCGTTATCTCGGTAGTACAGTTCCACGTTGTACGACCGGTCCTCGCTCTCGAGGATCTTTCCGAGCGTCGTGTTCTTCTCGAAATCCTCCGTATCGTCGTAGTAGGGGTCGCTTCGATTTTCTTCATCGAAGGCCTCGTCATCGTCCATCTCCTCGATCATCTCCGTGAGGTTCTCGTCCTGTTCGGTGACGACCAGCGCGTCCTGAGTCTCCTGCTGGATCTGCGACTGAACGCTCCGATCGGCCAGTCCGCCCGTCGTCGGCGCGATCACGACCGACTGGAGGGCGAACAGCACCGCCAGCAGGACGACGATCGCCCCGATGAATCCCTCGAGGGTGTAGGCCTGTCCGCGATCTGAACCGCCTTTCGAGGTCGGTTGCTCGTCGATCATCTCACCACACCCTCACCACCAGTCTGTAGACGTCGTCCGGGTCGCTTTCATCGAGCGTCACGATGCGGGTCGAACTGACGGTCGTCGCGTCGTTCGGATCGTCGCCCTTCGGATCCGGAGGTTCGGAACTGGCGTCGATGGACTCGATCGTCACGTTCACCTTGTCGAACGCCACTTCGCCGTTCGTCCGGAGGCCGACTTCTGCGGCTAAGCCCTCGCTATCGTCCGGGTACGCTTCGAACTCGGTCTCGTCGAGTTCGTTCGGATGCTCCGACGACTCCGAGAGATCGTCGACGATCGTATCCGCGATCCGGTCCGCCTGTGCGACCTCCGCGCTGCCGGTCGACGTCTCGAACGGCGTCACGAACGTCGGAACGATCATGAAGACGGCGGCCACGGCGAGTAAGAACACGCCGATTCCGATGGCGAAGTCCTGGGTCGTCTGGCCGCGGACGCGGGTTCGCTTTCGAACGTCGAGATCGATCGAGATCGACACCGTCCGCGGCCGCTGGCGGCGTCCCCCGGCGCTCGAGGTCGAGCCCCTCCGGTCGGTGCGTGCGCGACTCATCTCAGGCCACCATCGTCCACCCGACGAGCGCGATCGTCATCAGCGCGATCACGTACTTCAACCCGCTGAGCAGGTCCGCGTCGCGGATGTAGCCGCTGATGAATCCCGAGAGGATCGCCTGGAACGTCACCGCGTGGAAGAACAGCACCGAGAGGAGATCGGTGTCGACGTTCTCGCTCAGGTCGGCGTCCGCGAGTTGACCGCCGGTGCCGCTCGCCTCCACGTTCGTGCTCGAACCGCCTTCGAGGCCGGCCATCGTGTCGATGAACTGCGTCTTGAGGATAGCGATCACCGCGAGCACGGTGACGAACGTCATGATGATGATGACGACCTGCATCCGGGTGCGGGACTTGCGCTCCCGCTCGATGTCGTCGTGGTTCTCGCTGGCCCGCGCGGCCGTCCGGATCACGCTCGAGATCTGGTTCGACGCCTCCTGGGCCTCGCTGATGAGCCTGACCGTCCGGGCGAGCCGCGGGACGTGGTACTTGTTGTTGAACTCGATGAGCGCCTCCTTCAGGCTCATCCCGTAGTCGACTTTCGTGTGCATCACTTCGAACTCGCGGGCGAGCGTTCCGCCCGTCGTCTCGGAGACCGATTTCAGCGACTCGAGGAGCGTCAACCCGGTGTCGTTCGCGCTCCCCAGCTTCCGGAGATCCTCGGAGAGTTTGTTGATGACCGCCTTCCGGTGGCGAACGTTCCACTCGCGGAAGACCGCTAGCGGCACGAACGTCATATACAACGGCAAGTAGAGGTAGATGAACGTCCCCCAGACGGGGTTCTCGAGGAGGTCGGCCGTGGACATCGGCGCCGTGCCGTTGACCATCGCCGTCGCGACGATCACGAGCGCAGCGGGAACCGTTAGCGCGAGCGTCAACAGCGGATTATCGCGGAAGAAGATGTGCGGACGTTTGAGCACCTGCAGGGTCTCGTACGTCCCCTCGCGGTTTTTGATCCGATCGAAGACGCCGTGCTCGCCGGTGAACTGCTCGACCAGCCCCAGGTTGAGCAGCCCCTGCTCCTGGACGCCCCGGGCGCGACGCTCTTCGCTCTCGCTCCGCCCGCGCATCGAGAGGTAGCCGTCGCCGGGTTCGTCGTGTTTGACCGTCGAGACGAGCACCAGGAATCCGATCCCCGTTAGCGGGATCAGCGCGTAGACGGTGAGGTAGAGCATCGCGTCGCTCACCTCCGCCTGCGGAACCATCTGCATGATCACCATGATGATGATCAGGAGGAGCGGGAACAGCGACAGCGTCATGTACATCTCGCCGAACAGTTCGAGCGTCTCCAAGGTCAGCTCCTGTTGCTGCTTGGCGGTTCGCATGTGCTTTTCCTTCTTGTCCTCGAGGAAGCGCTCCATGTCGCCGCCACTGTTGACGACCGAGAGCATATCCGTCAGGAACTGTGCGAGTTCGTCGCTCGGCGTCTCGAGGGCCTGTTTGCGGATGGCCGTCCGGTAGTCGACGTCGAAGTACTCGGTCTCCTTGACGATGCTCTGGAACTCCTTGGCGACCTCGCCGTAGGTGTCGTCTGCTTTGGCGATCGCCTCGAGGATCTCGAGCTGGTTGAGTCCGCCCACCGAGAGGGCGTACATGAACGAGATCGAGTCCGTGAGGAGCATGTTAATCTCGCGCTTTCGGGCGGACGCGCGCGAGTAGGGGATCGCGACCAGCGACCCGAAGCCGAGCGCGAAGCCGATCGATCCGAACACCAGCCCGGTCGTCGTTACGAGCGCCGGAATTTTGAGCGAGACGAGAAGAGTGCGGAGCGTCTCGTTCCCGATCGGCATGCCGATGATGGTGTCGACGGTGATGAGCCCCGTCGCGAAGATTCCGTATCCCAGGATCATCCCCACGATCCACAGGGCGAATCCGCAGATGAAGCTGATCCCCAGCGCTCGAGAGAGGTAGAGTTCGACCGTGTCGGTCATCCTCGCCTGGGCGAGTTTGGTCTCGACGTCGGCCACGAACTCGCTGTCGTCGCTGAACAGCCGGTCGTAGAGCGGATAGAACCAATCGCCCAGTGCGTCCGAACCGGTGGACACCCCGGTGCCGGAACCCCCGTCGTCGGTTCGTACGCTCATTCGTCCTCCTCTCCGTTATCCGTGCGTTCGGAGGGGTCGTCGGTCTCGCCGTCTCCGCGCTCGGAGTCCGTCTCGTCGAAAGGGCCGCCCGTCGAACCGCTCGAATCCGACGCCTCGTCGGCCGGCGAGAAGATCGAGTTCTCGCCGCCCCGGTCCGCGTCGTCGTCGCCACCGAACGGGGAGCGATCGGTCTTGCCGTCCGATTCCTCGTCGCTGAAGATCGACGAACCGGAGTTTCCGAAGGGCGATCCGTCGTTTCCGGTACCGTCGTCGCCTTCCTCGAGCGAGTCGTCCGTCCCGACGCCGTCGTCTTCGTACACGAACTCGTCGATGTTCTCCGGGCTTCGCCCCGGCGGTTCGGCGGACGACCTCGTCGACCGGGAGCCGAAGATCGAATCGAGGTCCCGTTCGGGGAACATCGCGTCGAACTGCGATGTATCGACGTTGGCTTCGGAACCGTCGTCCGTCCGGTCCGCGTCGGCGCCGTCTGCCTCCGAGGCAGCCGAGCGGTCGGTCGCCTCGAGTCCCTCGAGCGTTCGTTCCATGTCGTCGAACAGCCCGCCGATGTCTTCGTCGCCTCCCTCCTGAGCCGCCCCGGCGGGTGCAGCGTCCGCGTCTCCCGACCGCTCGTCGACGTCGTCATGGACCGACTCGTCGGTGGGCGGTTCGTGAGTGTCGTCGGTGGGCGGTTCGTGAGTGTCGTCGGTGGGCAGTTCGTGAGTGTCGTCGGTGGGCGGTTCGTGAGCGGACGGGTCCGATTTCGGTGTGGACGAATCGATCGGGTTCGGCGCGGACTCGTCGGTATCCGATTCGGGCCCGGGGGTGGTTGGCTGCGACTCCGTCCGGGTCGGCGCCTCCGCGTCGGCGTCCCCGACCAGCGCGGGGAGGTCTGAGTCCCGTTCCCCTTCCGGCGTCGCACTCGCATCCGCGGCGGTCGAGCCAGCGGCCTCCGCTCCCGGGCCGGCGGCTTCGGCGGCGTCCGACCCCGTGGTCCCTTCGTCCGGTCCGAAGTCGAAACCGCTGTCGTCGCTCAGCCAGGAGGGGGCCTCGGCTTCGGCACCCTCCGCGTCGCCGAAGCCGAACTCGTCGTCGGCCGAACCGAATCCCCAGTCGTCGTCCATCGCGTCGTCGGCCACGCCGCCGAGGTCGAACTCGTCGGCGTCGGCGTCGACCTCGATCGGGTCGGCCTGGTCGATACCGCCGAGGGCGCTCGAGAGACCGCTCGGAGATCGCCCGCGGTACTCTTCGAACAGCGACTCCTCGGCTCGCTCGAGGATGTCCATCGAGAGGTTGTACGTCTCGTTCGTCGCCGCGGGCCGTGGGACGAGTTCCTCCTTCTCCGGGTCGACGTCGATCAGGACGCTCTCCATCTTCCGGAGGTCCTCGAGGCTCTCCTCGAGTTGTCCGTTGGCGATGAGCGTGAGAATCGTGTCGGGGTCGTTGATGAACGCCTGGACCGTGGCGGCGACCTCCGCGTACGTGTTGAGGCCGTTCTTGATGAGGTAGGCGAGGATGACCTGGCGTTTGAACAGTTCCTCCTCGAGCTTTTCGGCGGTCCAGCCGCGGTCGAATCTGATCTCCTCGAGGGTGTTCGAGTCCCCCATTTTGAGGTACTCGTCGGTCTCGGCCTGCCACTGGTAGACGTCCTGAACGTTGATCTCGTCGTGTTCGGCCTCGTAGTGGTTGATCTCCGTGAGCGACTTGTTTCGGCGGACCTTCCGTCCCTGGACCCGGGTCTGGGTCTGGATCGACACCAGGTCGAGGGCCGTGAACATCGTCTTCGAGACGTTGATCGGGTCCGTCGTGAACCGTTTCAGGACCTCGTCGACGGAGTCGGCGTGGAACGTCGTGTAGGTGGTGTGACCCGTCGACATGACCTGAAAGAGCGTTCGTCCCTCCTCGCCGCGGATCTCGCCCATGACGATGTAGTCCGGACGCTGACGGAGCGCGGCCTCGAGGAGGTCGAACTCGTCGACGTCGCCCTGTGCGTCGTCGGAGAACGACGGACGGGTGACGGAGGCGATCCAGTTGCGCTGGGGGAGTTCGACCTCGCGGGTGTCCTCGATGGAGACGATCTTGGCGTTGCTCGGGATGAACAGCGAGACGGCGTTCAGCGAGGTCGTCTTCCCGGACGCGGTACCCCCCGCGAAGATCAGGCTCTTGTGGTTCTCGATGGCGAGCCAGAGGAACGCCATCTCGTCCAGGCTAAAGGTGTTCCAGTTGATGAGGTCGATCGGGGTGAACGGGACGTCCTTGAACTGCCTGATCGTGTAGTTGGTCCCGTGGTCCGAGACCTCCTTTCCGAGGGTCAACTGCGCACGCGACCCGTCGGGGAGCGTCGCGTCCACCTGGGGCAGTCGCTTACTGATCCCCTTCCCCGACCGCTGGGCGAGTTTGACGACGAAGTCGTCGAGTTCGTCAGTTCCGTGGTGGATGTTGGAGATGATCTGTTCGTACTCGGAGTGGTAGACGAAGACGGGCGAGTCGTACCCGTCACAGGAGATGTCCTCGACGTTGATGTCGTGTTTGATGGCGTCGATTCGCTCGTACCCGATGAAGTTTCGTTTGAGGAGGTACAGCAGTTTCTCGACCTGGTACTCGTTTAGCGTGTCCGGATCCTCGGCGAGGATCACCGGCTCGGGCCGTACCTCGATCCCCTCCAGTTCTCGCGCCTCGAGGGACTCGTGAGCCGCGTCCTCGTCGTCGTTGAGCAGCGATTTGATCGTCTCGAGGATGCCGACGTCGGCGTCGTCGGCCGTCTTCTCGAAGAGGTCGTACCGTTTCAACAGCCGTCGGGTCTCGTCCTCGATGACCTCCTGACGACCCTCCTCGGTCTCCTTCTGTTTGATCCCCTCGTCGGAGTACTTGATCGCCGTTCGGAGTTTGCCCGTGAGGAACTCCTGGAGGTCCGACTCGATCTCGTTCAGGTACGGCTCGATCACGTAGTACTTCTTCTCGTTTTCCTTCTCCGAGTGGAAGACGACGACGAACGCGTAGGGTTTGTTCACCCAGTAGCGTTCGACCTCGCGAAAGTGTTTTTTCTTCTCGAGGGGGACGGCCTTCTCGAGGTCGTAGCGATTCGTGACGGTCGTCGTCCCGTCGTCGTTCGAGAAGAACTCGTCCTCGTCGATGTCGTCTTGCACGTTGACGGTTCGTTCGTCGACGAGGTCGTCGATGGTGAGCGCCACGCTGTCGGCCTGAAAGAGTTTCTCCTCGATGTCGTCCGGATCGAAGCCGAGGGCCTCCTCCCCGTCGAAGCGGTCGATCTCCCCGTTGGACGTTCGCGGTCGGCTCCCGTCGTCCTCGTAGTAGTACTCCCACTTGTAATGTTCCCAACTCCAGACGTCCTTGACGACGGGCGTCGTTTCGGGGTCGACGTACTCGAGAAAGAGATCGGTGAGCACGTCCGCGCTCGGCTGTGCGATCTCGCCGATCAGGTCCGGGAGGTCGTCCGGGTGGAAGCCGAGGACGTCCTCCGGATCGAACGACACCCGATCCCAGTCCGAGCCGTGGGGGACGACCGGTTTTTCGTCCTCGCCCGTCTCGAGTTTGAGCTGATCGTCGGGGAGCGTCGTTCCGTGGGGGTAGAGGGTTGAAACTTCGTCTCCGTACCCGTGTTCGTCCAGAAAATCCGCCCACGTGTACTCCCCGACGCGTACGTCCGACCCACGTGTCGGTTCGTGGACGCGTTCCTCGTCCGACGCAGTGGCAGATGTATCGCCGTCAGAATATCCGCCGACATCTGACTGGTCGGCCTCGTCAATAGCCATTGCACTCACCGAATCTCCCACCCGACAAAAAATTCATCCGCCCATTACCATTTCTGATAACTTCACGCCCGTTCCCGGCCGAGAACGTGATAGGTAAGTGCCATTTGCTCCGCAAGCGTTCCTCCATCGTGATTCTTACCCGCTTGTATAGATCATACATTTAAAAGCGTTTTCGAAGAATTATTCCCGGAGGATACACCGAGTGTCCGCCGTGGTGGGCATTGCTAACGCATAACTCTTCCGAACGGGGTCGACGCCGTCATCACAGCACCGTCGCTGGCCGGGTGGCTGGACATCGGTCGGCCTCGGACTCGTCGCGGCGACGCGCACGAACGCATTTTATCCGACGAACGCCGAACTTCCCGGTGGTATTTTCCCCTAGTTGGCGAACGCACACATCCCTCGACGGGCCATATGACGGGTGTACAACGCACGTTCCCCCAGATTCGTGGGAAAAAGCGCTACAACAATGAGGGAGGAACGCTACCGGGACGGCATATGCAATACGCTGACTCATCTCGAGCGAACGAACTCGCCGACCGCGCTCGCGATCTGATGGAAGAGGTGGTCCTCCCGCTCGAGCGGGAGCGAGCAGGAGGAATGGCCGTCTCGAGCGGAACGATCGCGAATCTCCGCGAACAGGCGCGCGAATACGGCATCTACGCGCCCCAGATTTCGGAGGAGTACGGCGGCATGGGCGAAAACTTCCGCGACGTGCTCCCCGTCTTCGAGGAAGCGGGTCGGAGCCAGCTCGGCCCGGCCGCGATGCGCGTCGACGCTCCCGACGAGGGCAACATGCACCTGCTCGAACTCGCCGGCGACGACTTGCAGAAGGAGACCTACCTGAAACCGCTGGTCGACGGAGAAATCAAGTCCGGCTTTTCGATGACCGAGCCGCTCGACGGCGGGGGCTCGGACCCGAAGATGATCAAGACGACCGCCGAGCGCGACGGTGACGAGTGGGTCATCGACGGCCACAAGTGGTGGACGTCGAACGGCCTCGAGGCGGACATCCTGATCGTGCTCGCTCGTACTGACCAGGACGCCCACCCCTACGAGGGCTGTTCGCTCTTTCTCGTCCCGGCGGAGGCCGACGGGGTCGACGTCATCCGGGACGTCCCCCACATGGGCCACGGCGAGTCCCACGCCGAAATCGTCTACGAGAACGTCCGCGTTCCCGAGGAGCACCTGCTCGGCGACCTCAACCAGGGGTTCACCCACGCCCAGCAGCGCCTCGGGCCCGCGCGGCTCACACACTGTATGCGCTTTACGGGCATGGCCACGCGCTCGCTCGAGATCGCCAAGGCCTACCTCGACGAGCGCGAGGGGTTCGGCGGGCCGCTGTCGGAGAAACAGGCCCTGCGCTACCAGATCGCGGAAGCCGAAACGGATCTGCACGTCGCCCGAACGTCGATTCGCGACGCCGCGGACCGAATCGCCGACGGCGAGGAAGCCCGGGTTCCGGTCTCGATGTGCAAAGTGTTCGCCGCGAACGTGACCCAGGAGGCCATCGACCTCGCGGTCCAGTGCTGCGGCGCCAACGGCATCGGGAAGGATCTCCCAGTCTCCGACTTCTACGAGGCGGTCCGCATGTTCCGCATCGTCGACGGTGCCGACGAGGTCCACAAGCGGGTCATCGCCCGCCACGCCTTCGACGACCTCGACGAGGCGGAACTCGAGCCGCTGACCAGGTTCGGTCAACCGAACCGCTCGAGCTAGCGACGACGCCCGATCGCCGGCCAACATTCATACGCGTCGTCGGTGCAGTCGCCAGTATGTCAACGCCCCCGACGATCGAGAACGCGGGTGAGAATCTCGCGGAGCGGATTCCGTCTCCGGCGGGCGTTCCGATCGAACTCTACCCGATCGCCCTCGCGGCGGCCGCGTTGCGCCTGTTCCGCCTCGAGTCCGAGAGTTACTGGCTCGACGAAGTCGTCTCGGTGGACCTCGTCGCGTCGAACTCCCCGTACGATCTCCTGGTCACCGTACCGGGGAACGACCCGCACCCGCCGCTTTACTACCTCCTCCTTTCGGCCTGGACCACCGTCTTCGGAACGGGCGAACTGGCGACGCGATCGCTGTCGGCGCTCGCCGGAATCGCGACCGTGATCGTCGTCTACGCGATCGGCCGACGGCTCTTCGATCGCGAGGTCGGGGCGATCGCGGCCGCGCTCGTCGCCGTCTCGCCCTTTCACGTCTGGTACTCCCAGGAGGTTCGGATGTACGCCCTGCTCGGACTGCTGACCGCGCTCTCCGTCTACTGGTTCGTGCGGATGCAAACGGACGGGACGACCGACCAGGGCTGGGGCCGGAACGACGTCTGGTACGTCGTCGCCACGGTCCTGCTCGGCTACACGCACGTCTTCGGCCTGTTCGCGATCCTCGCCCAGAACGCGTACGTCTTCTCGCGACCGCTCGTCCGGACCGTCCCCCGGTCGCGGCCGACGATCCGCCGCTGGGTCACCCTCCAGGCGCTCACCGCCCTCCTGCTCGCCCCGTGGCTGGTGCGGTTGCTCCGCCGAACGCTCGCGGCGAGCGGCGGCGAGGCGACCAACGTGTCGTGGATTCCGCTCCCGACCGCCGAGACGGTCTGGACGACGTTCGCGGCGTACCTCGGCGGGTACCTGTTCGAGGAGTCGTTCCCGATCCTCGTCTCCCTCGTCGTCGCGGGCTGTCTCGTTCTCGCGCTCTCGAGCGATCGCAGAACGAGAACGAGGACGAGGACGGGGACGGGGACGAGTTTCGACGGTGGGACAACCACGACTCTCGACCGAGAGGAGTCGACCGACTCCGACCGCGGAGCGACCGCGGACGCTTCCCGTCAGGACGAACCGGTGAACGCCACGTACCTGGTCGTCCTCTGGCTCGTCGTCCCGATCCTCGTCCCGATCGCGATCTCCCACGTCGTCGAGCCCATCTTCGTGGACCGGTACTCGATCGGGGCGTCGCTGGCGTTCTTCCTCCTCGTGGCGAAGGGCGCGGGGACGATCTCGCTCCCGCCGCTCCGGTACGTCGTCGTCGGCGTACTCGTCGTCGGCCTCGTGCTCCCGCTTCCGACCTACTACCAGGAGGACCAGAAAGAACAGTGGCGGGAGGCCGCCGCCGACGTCGAGGCGAACGCCGACGGCGACGACGTCGTCCTCGTCAGCGCGCCGTACGCGGAGCGGCCGTTCAGCTTCTACTTCGACCGCTCGGGCGTACCGACCGTCCGGATCCAACCGGACGCGTCGGCCGAGGACGTCCGCGACGCCGTCGACGGACGCGGCGACGTCTGGGTCGTCCTCGCGTACACCGACTCGTCGACTGACCGGCGGATCGTCGGCGCGGTGGCGAACCACCAGGCGTACCGCGGCCCGGTGGACGACGGGCAGTACGACGGAATTTCGGTCTACCGACTCGAGCGGACGTCGGGTGACGGGTAAAACCGTCGGACGGCGACTCGAGTCGGTGGACTTCGACCGGGCGTACACCCGGTGCGGACCGACCGCCTCCTCGGACGGGATCGGCGTCGAACGGTCGGGATCGGGCTCGAGTGATGCGATGACGGGCGTCGAACGGCTCGAGGCGACGTGACGGTGGATGTTGGAGGACTCGATGGATCGTCTTCGTGTGTTCGAATTCCTCGAGGTCGCCCATCGTTGGTGGAGACCGGTAACGGGCGTGACGGGATTCGAACTACGCGAAGACGTGCTCGCTCCGTTGCGCGCGTCTTCTCTACTTCGAATCCCGCACGGTCCGCTATCGACCTCGGTGCGCTCGGCACGATAGCGGGCGTGACGGGATTCGAACCCGCGATCAGAAGGTTAGGAACCTCCTGCCCTCTCCGCTAGGCCACACGCCCCCGGCAGAAAAAATTCAGTTCGTTTCCGTCTCAGTTTCGGTTTCGGTTTCGGTTCCCTCGGAGGCGACCGAACTCGTGTCGACGAAGTCGTCGTCCCCGTCCTCGTCTTCCTCTTCGAACCCCTTCTCGCGCATCTCCTCGAGTTCCGTTTCGACCTTTTCACGCCCCTTCTGGAATTCGCCCATGGCCTCACCGGTCGAGCGGGCGAGCTTCGGGATCTTGTTCGCCCCGAAGAGCAAGATGGCGATGAAAAGGATGATCAGTAACTCCGGACCCCCCGGCGTGGGGACGAACAGCGGTGCATTTTCGACTACCATCTCTATGCGTGGCTTGACCGCTGGCAATTATAACCTTTTTGGAGCGGAGGGTCCGAAAACGCCCCGAACGACGGCTCGAAACCCGCGTGTGCGGGTACGATCGGCTAGCCGATCGGACACCTGACACGAGTGCGCGATCGCGACGATCGCTCCGTGGCCCTCTCGCCGGCGAATCGACGGACGCGACGTCACGCGTGTCGGCCGCGAGACGGTCCTTCTCGCTCACAGCACCTCGTCCGGGCGAATTCGAAGGATCACCCGCTCGGTTTCGATCGGGTTCGAGTACTCTGACTCGCCCGTGTACCGCTCGGCCAGTTCGTCGATGTGTTCGCGGGCACCCTCCGTCGTGACCTCCTCGACCTCGCCGATCACGGAGAGGTGGCGGTACGGATCGTCCGGGTCGGTCATGCTCACCCCGACGGCCGGATTCCGATCGACGTTCCGCTCCTTTCGGCGACCGCGTTCGGTGTTGATCAACAGCAGATCGTCGTCGGCCTCGTAGTCGATCCACACCGGCGTCACGTGCGGCGTCTCCTCCTCCGTGAGCGTCGCGACGTGTGCGAACGTCTTCTTTTCGAACAGGTCGTGGTACTGTTCGGGGATGGATGCCATCACCGCCCGTTCATCGGCCACCGTTATTTGCTTGACGCCTACACGCACGACGGCCGACGGGTCGCGTGCGTGCCAGTCTATCCCATCGGTCGTTCCGCGAACGAAACCGTCTTTCCTCCGTGAACGAAATGGGAACCTGATGGTTTCGACGGGAGATTCCGCACCGGACTTCACCGTACCGCTCGCAAACGGCGACGTCGAATCGTTCACGCTCTCCGAGCGCCTCGAGGGGGAGGCGCCGATCGTCCTCGCGTTCTTCCCGGGCGCGTTCACGAGCGTCTGCACCGAGGAGATGTGCACGTTCCAGGACCGCCTGGCCGCGTTCGACGACGTCGACGCCACCGTCTACGGCGTCAGCCGCGACTCGCCGTTCACGCTCAACGAGTTCCGCGAGCAGAACGACCTCGAGTTCGGCCTGCTCAGCGATTACAACAAGGAGGTCGTCGACGCCTACGACGTCGAGATGGACTTCGCGGACCTGGGCGTCTTCGGCGTCGCGAAGCGCGCGGTGTTCGTCGTCGGCGGGGACGGCGAGGTCGTCTACTCGTGGGTCAGCGACGATCCGGGCCTCGAACCGGACTACGACGAGGTCGAAGCGGCCGCCGCCGACGCCTGAATCCGACGAAGGACGACGGTAATCCGCCGACGACGGAGCGCTTTTTTAGCCCGCAGCCGACGGGTGAGGTATGAGCGACTCGAGCGACGACGAGACCGCCGGCCGCGTCTACGACCCCGACGCCGAGCACAACTTTCCCGACGAGAAGCTAAACGAGGTGCTCGCGTTCGTCGAAGCCGACGAGGAGATCCGGACCTACCTCGAGGCCCAGAACGTCAACGCCGTCGACCGGATGCGGTACAACGATCACGGGGCGAAGCACATCGAGATCGTCCGCAACCGGGCGCTCTGCCTCTACGACCTCCTCAAAGCCAGCAACGTCGACTTCAACGGCGCGCGCCAGCAGGGCCTCGAGGAGGAGGACGAGTCGGTCATCATCGCGCTCGCGGCGACCCTCCACGACGTGGGCCACGTCGTCCACCGCGACAGCCACGCCTACTACTCGATTCCGCTCGCCGCCGACGTCCTCGATCGGATCCTCCCCGAGTTCTACGACGTCGCCGACTCCGTCCGCATGAAGGGCGAGGCCCTCCACGCCATCCTCTGTCACCACCGCTCCGAGACGCCGCTGACCACCGAGGCGGGCGTTATTCGCGTCGCCGACGCCCTCGATATGGAGCGCGGGCGCTCGCGCATCCCCTACGAACACGGCGGCCGCGGCATCAACACCCTCTCGAGCCAGGCCATCAGCCGGGTCTCCCTCCAGGAGGGCGATAGCACGCCAGTGCTGGTCGAAATCGCCATGACCAACGCCGCCGGCGTCTACCAGGTCGACAACCTGCTGAAGGCGAAACTCGAGGGCTCGGGGCTGGAAGAGGAGATCCGGATCGTCGCGGTCAACACGAACGAGAACCGCGAGCAACTGGTCGAACGAATCGAGTTGTAGCACCGGGCCCGTTCTCCGCCGACCGCACGTTCGCGCGATCAGGCGAGCGCGTACTCCATCCCCCGCCGCTCGAGGTAGCCGCGCTCGCGAAGCCCGTTCGCGATCGAGAGCACCGTCCCTTTCCGCAGCGCCAGTCGCTCGCAGAGGTCGTCCGCGGAGATCTCGCCCCAGACGGCGACCGCGAGGTAGACCAGTTTCGCCCGCGGTGACTCGAGGTCCGCCGGAACCGCGACCGCCGGCGCTCGCTCCCTCTCGAGCGTCGATGCTCCCGAGTCCTCGCTCCCATCCGGCGCGTCCGCCCGTGCGTCCGTACGCATATCGAATCGGGTGGACCATGTAGTTCGACGATATTCAAACTTCCCTACGTCGATCGTCGAATTTCAGAGGGGGGACTCGTCCCCCACCGGCCGTTTCCGTGCGCCCCGACATCGCACCGCGAACGGTCGATTTCCCCTCGTCGGGGTCCGAACGTGGACATCGTGGACGCGAACCGTCGATCGAGCGAGCGACGATCGTCGAACCCCGGGGCGACCGCCGGCCGATACCGATCGTTTTTGTACGCCGTCGGGCATCTGCAAACCGATGAACGCACAGCTGACCCTGCTCGCGATGGTGACGGGACTGCTCACCGGCGGCCTGTTTCGATACCTCCACGTACCGATCCCGGCCCCACCCGAGTTACCCGGGTTGATGGGGATCGTCGGCATCTACGTCGGCTACCGGATCGTCGACCACCTGGGCCTCGGCTTCGACCTCCTCGACAGTCTGGGACTCTGACCGTCGATCCGCGGCGACGCCGATCGACGTCGCTCGACGTCCCCGAAACCCGACGGAAACCGCTCGAGTCGACTCGAAAACGGAATTCGCTCGCTCAGTAGCTTCGCGTCTTCGGCTCGTAGACCTTGTCCTCGCCCTCGAGGATGACCGGGCGGTACCAGATCGACGGCTTGCCGCCGTTCCACGAGATGAGGGTGTGTTTGAGCCAGTTCTCGTCGTCGCGGATCTGGTTCTCCTGGCGCCAGTGGGCGCCGCGGAACTCGTCCCGTACGAGCGCGCCGAGGGCGATCGTCTCGGCGACGTCGATGAGGTTGCGCGTCTCGTAGGTCTGCTGGAGGTCGGTGTTGAACGTGCGCGAGGGGTCGTCGACGTAGACGTGCTGGTACTCCTCGCGGCACTCGCGGATGACCTTGAGCGCCTTCTTGATGCCGTCGCCCGTGCGGAAGACGTTGACGTAGTCGGTCATCGCCTGCTGAAGCTTCGCTCGGATCTCGGCGTGCTGGATGCCGTCGTCTTTGTCCATCAGGCGGTCGACGCGCTCGCGCTCGGCCTCGACGGCCCGCTCGAGGGCGGCGTCGGCGTCGGTGACCTGTCCGGAGCCGTCGGCGGCGACGCCGTCCTCGCCCGCGGGTTCGATGCCCGCTTCGCCGGGCGTGACGGGGAGGTCGGTGTCCGTCTCGTCCTCGACGTCGTCGGCGTAGCCGGTCTCGATCCGGGCCTCGCCGAGGTCCTCGCCGGCGGCGTGGTAGCCCGCGCGCTTGCCGAAGACGATGAGTTCGGGCAGCGCGTTCCCGCCCAGGCGGTTCGCGCCGTGGACGGAGACGCAGGCGCACTCGCCCGCGGCGTAGAGGCCGTCGACGCAGGTCTTCCCGTTCTCGTCGACCTCGATGCCGCCCATCGCGTAGTGCTGGCCGGGCTTGACCGGCATCGGCTCGACGAGGCCGTCGACGCCCTCGAAGTCCTCCGCGAGGTGGAGGATGTTCTCGAGGCGGTCGAGGATGCGCTCCTCGCCGAGGTGGCGCATGTCGAGGTGGACGTACTCGTCCTTGACGCCGCGTCCCTCCGCGACCTCGGTCAACTCGGCGCGGGCGACGACGTCGCGGCTGGCGAGTTCGCCGGCGTTGTTCGCGTAGCCGTACTCGAACATGAACCGCTCGCCCTCCTCGTTGTAGAGGATGCCGCCCTCGCCGCGGACGCCCTCGGAGATGAGGACGCCGGTCGACGGCAGGGAGGTCGGGTGGAACTGGATGAACTCCATGTCCTCGAGCGGGACGCCGGCGCGGTAGGCCATCGCGTGGCCGTCGCCGGTGCAGGAGACGGCGTTAGTTGTGTGGTCGAACGCCTGGCCGGGGCCGCCGGTGGCGAGGATGACCCCGCCGCTTGCCTTGAAGCCCTCGATCCGACCGGACTGGACGTCGTAGGCGACGACGCCGTGGCACGTCCGGTCGTTCGGGTCGGGTTCGTCGGTGACCGCCAGGCGCATCACGTACCACTCGTCGTAGACCTGGATGCCGCGCTTGACGACCTGCTCGTACAGCGTGTGCAGCAGGTGGTGGCCGGTTTCGGCGCCCGCGTACGTGGTGCGCGGGTAGGAGAGGCCGCCGAACGGTCGTTGGGAGACGCGGCCGTCCTCTTCGCGCGAGAACGGCATGCCCCAGTGCTCGAGGGTGATGGTCTCTTCGGGGGCGTCCTTCGCGAGGGTCTCGATCGCGGGGGCGTCGCCGAGGTAGTCCGACCCCTTCATGGTGTCGTAGGCGTGGAGCTCCCAGTCGTCGCCCTCCTGGAGGGCGGCGTTGATCCCACCCTCGGCCGCGCCCGTGTGGCTGCGGACCGGGTGGAGCTTCGAGACCATCGCCACGTCCGCTCCCGCTTCGTGCGCTGCGATCGCAGCCCGGAGGCCGGCGCCGCCGGCGCCGACAACGATGACGTCGTGTTCGTACATGGTTACCAGAATTTCAGGTTCTTCTTCACGGCCTCACGCTTGAGCTCCTGAATGTGCTCGGTGAGGGGGATGTCTTTCGGGCACACCTCGGTGCAGGAGAACTGGGTCTGACAGCGCCAGACGCCGTGTTCCTGCTCGAGGATGCGGAGTCGGTGTTCCTTGATCTCCTCGTCCTCGCGTTCGTCCATCGCGAACCGGTAGGCCTTGTTGATCGCCGCCGGGCCGAGGTACTGGTTGTCGCCCGCCGCGATGTTGCACGAGGACATACAGGAGGCACACCAGATGCAGCGCGTCGACATCTTGACCTTCTCGCGGTTCTCCCGCGACTGACGCTGCTCCTCGAGGTCGCCCGCCGGCAGGTCCTCCTGCTTGAAGTACGGCTCGACGGCGTGCATCTGCTCGTAGAAGTGGTCCATGTCCACGACGAGGTCCTTGATGACCTCCTGGTGGGGCAGCGGTTCGATCCGCACCGGCTGCTCGAGGTCCGAAATCTGGGTCTTACAGCCGAGTCGCTGTCGGCCGTTGACGAAGAAGGCGTCGGACCCGCAGACCGCCTGCCGGCAGGAGTGGCGGAACGTCAGCGACGAGTCGTAGTTGTCCCGCGCGTACATGACCGCGTCGAGGACGGTCATCCCCTTCTCGAAGGGGACGTAGAAGTCGTCGAACCGCGGTTCCTGCTTGGCTTCGACCTCGGGGTCGTAGCGGAACACCTTGATGTGGACCGTCTCGCCCTCGAGTTCCGACTCGTCCGTCGGTCGCTCCGCGGCCCGGTCGCGCTTCTCCTTGAGTCGCTCCTGCTGGGGCGACTCGGCGCCTTTCATCTCCGGATCCTGCGGCGATTCAACGGTTTCCGGTTCTTGCTGTTGCGTGCTCATGTTAGATCCACCCCGCCATTGCGAGTGCGACCCAGGTACCCTGGAAGATCAACGCGGCGCCCGCGAGTACCAGGACGGCCAGGACGACCTTCTTTTGGGTGCCGTCGAGTCCCTGGTTGACCAGCGCGTTGTAGACGCCGTTGACGCCGTGGAACGTGCCGGCGACCAGAAACAGCGTCATCGTGATGAAGTAGCCGACGTTCTCCATGCGCTGTTGTGAGATGGCGAACGTGACGTCGGCGGCGTGGTTGACGAAGTGCAGGAGGAAGAAGTGAAACGCCAGCGCGACGACGAGGAACGCCGCCGTGATGCGCTGGAGGAACCACGCGGTGCCGCCGGGGGTGAACGAGGAGTAGCGTTCGGCCATTAGAAGCCCACCCCGCTGAGGAACGTCGGAACGCTCGCGACGGTGATGACGCCGGTCAGGATCAGGGACGCGTAGAAACTCTTGTCCTGGGAGTCCAGGCCGACCCCGAGGTCGACCATCAACAGCCGGAGGCCGTTGAGGATGTGGAAGACCGCCACCGCGAGCAGTCCGACCTCGAGCATGCGGACGATGAACAGTTCCTCGAGTCCCTGGATCGTGCTCGTGTAGACGTCCGACTCGGCGGCGATCAATCCCGGATCACCGCTCGCTGCGCCGATTGCCGTACTCAACACCGCGATGTGGGTAAAGAGGTAGCCGATGAGCATCCACCCCGTAAACTTGTGGAAGATCCACGCCCACATCCCGGCCGAGAACTCCTTCCAGCGGCCGAAGTCCTCGATGAGGCCGCGATTGTAAGACTGACTCATGCGCTCACGTTGAGGGTTAGACCCCGTAGGTATAGAAGTTACTTTTACGCCGCTGACCACCTCGTCGGCAGTTGACACGTGTTCGAAACGCCGCGGCGTCCGGCCGCGAGATCCGAACACGTTCGCGGTCGAGGGGGAAAGTACCGGCGCGTACTCTCCAAGTAGTAAATTATTTCCCCGATTCGAGGGCGGTCACCGCGTTTCGTGGGCCCGCGCGCCGGTAGCGCGCGCCGATTAGCGGGGGCCGATCCGACGCGCGCGTCCGTCAGCGGTCGCCCCGCGTCACCGCCTCGGGGGTCGAGTTCACCGGATCTCGGAAAGCACCTCGTCCCCCGAGAGTTCCTGCTCGAGGGCCCGGAGGGTGTCCTCGTCGAGGCCGACGAGGTGACACAGCGGATTGCCGGGGTAGACGACGGGGTTCTCGAGGACGCCGACGATCAACCCGGTGAAGGGCGCCTCGACGGTGACGACCTCGTCGTCCTCCTTGAACGGGTTGGTGATCGTGCAGATGACGTCGCCCACGTCGACGAGCGCGCCGCGGCCGCGTTTCATGTCGACGATGCCGCCGGCGTCGGCCCGGAGCCAGGTCTTCTCGTCGCTCCCCTCGATGACGGTTCGCCAGCCCGGCCAGTAGACCGACGAGTCGGGGTGGAGGCCGAACTCGGCGAGGACGCTCGCCACGCCGGTGAGCGCCCGGTCGATCAGCGTCCGCTGGAACCGGTGGGCCTCGCCCATCTCGACGGTGATCGTCGGGACGCCCGCCTCCGTCGCTTCCCGCCGGAGGGTTCCGGAGGGGCCCTCGCCGCCGATGACGACGTTCGAACTGAACGCGTAGGCGAGGCGGGCGGTCCGCTCGCGGTCCATGTTCGCCCGGACGTGGAGCATGTTGGTCCGCCCGCGCGTGGAGGTGTGAAAGTCGATGCCGAGGTCGCAGGGTTCGATGAAGTTCGTGAAGATGCGGTGGGCCATCCGCCGCGCGCTCGTCGATCCCTCCCGGCCAGGGAACGAGCGGTTGAGATCCCGATCGTAGATGGGCAGGTACCGCTCCTGGGCTAAAAAGCCGGGGACGTTCATCACGGGCAGACAGACGAGCGTGCCGTGGAGGTCGGAGTGGTCCCAGTCGTGGGCGACCTCCCGGACGACCTCGATGCCGTTGAGTTCGTCGCCGTGGGCCGCCGCCGAGAGGAAGACCGTCGGACCGGGGTGTTCGCCGTTGATAACCGTCACCGGGATCCTGACCGGATCGCCGAGGTAGGTTTCGCTGATGCCGTACCGGATGTTCGCGGATTCGCCGGGGTCGACCCGCCCACCGTTGTACGTGAACGCGTCCTCGAGGGTGCCACGGTCGTCGGAGTCGCCGGACTCGTCCGACGCCGAGGCGTCGTCGTTCATATCCCCCACTGCGTGGGCAGCGGTATAAAAGGTGCGACCTCACGGTCCGCGGTCCGCCAACTCGTCGGACAGCTGACCCCAGTCGGCAATAATTGTACGAACGATCGCTTTTACGGCACGATCTGGACTCCCGGCGGACCGTGATCCGCACAGCTGTTTTGTAACAGGCCATCGTAGGTCGGGGCATGGACGTTCGTGAAGCCACGACAGACGACGTCGACGAGATTCGCGAGATCGCCCGCGCGTCGCTCAACTCGTCGTACACCGACTTTCTCGACGAAGAACTGATCGATAGCGCCCTCGAGAACTGGTACGGCGAGGAGTTCGAGGAGGAACTCGCGGGGGAGCACACGATCGCGTTGCTCGTCGAGCGCGACGGCGAACTCGCCGGCTTCTCCCAGAGCGAACTGGTCGGCCAACGGTACAATTCCGGGAACATTCTCTGGTTGCACATCCACCCGGACCACCGGGGCGGCGGCATCGGCGTTCGCCTCCTGGTGCGAACCCGCGAGAAACTCCTCGACGAGGGGGCGGATCAGATCCACGGCTTCGTCCTCGCGGACAACGAGGGCGGCAACCAGTTCTACCGGGACCACGGCTTCGACCGGGCCGGCCAGCGCGACGTCGAGATCGGCGGCGAAACGTTCACCGAAAACGTCTACGTCGAGGGAACCGAAGATGAGGGGTGGGCCGCGGTCGACGAACTCGAGATCGAGGACGAGACCGTCTACGTGAGCTACGGCGAGGCCGCGAAGGGGTCGAAATCGCCGTTTTACGCCGCCTACCGGACCGAAGACAGGAAGGACCGGTTCGGCTGGTTCTGCGGCAACTGCGACACCGTCGACAACGCCATGGACGCGATGGGGCGGATCGAGTGTAACACCTGCGGAAACCGCCGCAAGGCCACCCGCTGGGACGCGTCGTACCTCTGATCGGGTCACCCCCCGATCGACTCCCCCGCTTTTCACCGTGTCGTCTCGCCCCGAGTCCGCGAGTGGCCGTCGCGTCGATCGCGACGGTCGCGACGGGCGTTGACGGCGGGACGAGCCCCCGTCCGACGCGCGTCGGTGTACGCGGGGATTTAGCGGCGTTCGGCGCCCATTACTATGGGCATCCACCGCCACCGACCCGGTACCGCTCGACGTCGAATCGACGGTCGGGTGCACCGAACGCCCACCCCTTCGTTCGCGTTCGAAATCGGACGCAATACGTTCACATGGACGGACAGGACATCGTTCGCGGGTTCAAAGCGACGCTCCTCGCCAGAGCGGTCTACATGGTCTCGAGCGCGCTGTTGATGGTCGCCCTCGCGCGCTACCTCCTCGAACCGGAGGGCTACGGGACGCTGTACTGGACCATCGGCGTGCTCGCCGTCGTGCAGTTGTTCGCCGACGTCGGCCTCGGCAAGTCCGCCGCCCGGTACTTCGCGGAGTACCGCGAGAAAGACCCGGGACAGATCCCCCACCTCGTCCGCTCGTCGGCGTGGTACAAGTTCGTCCTCGGCGCGGTCGTCGCGGTCGGGTTGTTCCTGCTCGCAGACCCCCTCGCGTCCCTGCTCGGCGATCCGAACGCGGCGCCGTTCCTCGCCGCCGGCGCACTCTACGTCTTCGCCAAGACGTTCCACGGCTTCGCGATGATCGGGTTCCAGGGGTTCAACGACCTCGTCTACAGCGCGACCGTTCAGGCCTCGGCCGGCGTGGTCCGCCTCGTCTTCGCCGTCGGGTTCGTCCTCCTCGGGTTCGGCGCGCTCGGCGCGCTCTTCGGGTACATCGTCGGCTACGCGGTCGCCGGGGCCGTCGGGATGATCCTGCTCTACCGGAGCGTCTACGGGCGATACCATCCCGCCAAGCGCTACGAGCCCGGACTGTCCCGTCGACTGCTCGAGTACAGCGTGCCGCTGATGGCGACCCAGAGCGCGAACGTGATCGACAAGCAGATCGACGTCGTCCTCGTGGGCGTCTTCCTCAACCCCACCGCCGTCGCGTTCTACACCCTCGGCAAACAGGTCACCGACTTCGTGCTCGCCCCGGCGGAGTCGCTCGGGTTTACGATCTCGCCGAACTTCGGCGAGCACAAGGCCGCGGGCCGACTGGAGCGGGCGCGGTCGATCTACGAGGCGGCGCTAACCAACGTCCTGGCGCTGTACGTCCCGGCGGCCGCGGGCCTCGCCCTCGTCGCCGACCCGTTCGTCACGATGGTCTTCGGCCCCGACTACGCCGGCGCGGTCGTCGTGTTGCAACTCCTCTCCGGCTTCATCGTCCTGGGGGCGATCAACAACCTCACGAGCGACGGCCTGGATTACCTCGGTCGGGCCCGACACCGAGCGGTCGTGAAAGGGGCGACGTCGGTCGCGAACTTCGCGCTCAACGTCGCACTGATCCCGGTGATCGGCGTCGCCGGCGCTGCCATCGCCACGGTGGCGACGCACACCGTCTACGTCCTCGTGAACCTCTGGATCGTCCACGGCGAACTCGCGCTGAACGTCGGCTCGCTCCTGCGAACGACCGGGCTCGTCTGTGCGATCACGGGCGTGATGGCCGCCGCGGTGGTCCTCGTGGTACCGATGGTCTCGAGCCCGCTCACGCTCGTCGGCGTTATCGCCCTCGGGGTCGCGACGTGGGCGGTGCTGGCGGTCGCGAGCGGGCTGGTCGATCCGCGCGAGGTTCGGACCGTGTTGAGCTGATCCGGTTCGGCTCGTCGCGTCCGGAACGCCGACAAGAGCACCCCCTCGGCTGACCGTCGCCGTGATCGCCTCCGACGGAAGCGGTCGCGTCGACCGTCAGTCCAGGTGACACGACGCGCCCGATCGGGGTCCCTGATACCGCTTGCCGGGGGTGAGTTCACTGACAACGTTTTTCCGCCAGCCCTGCGTGATATGTTTATATGGCTACTGGCGATCCCGTCACCGTCGGCGTACTGAGCCTCCACACGAGCAAGGAGACGAAGGCGATCCTCAACGCCGTCGAGGACCTCGGACACGACACCGAGTGGCTTCGAGCGGAGAACACGAGCATCCACGTCAGCCAGGGTAGCGTCATCCTGGAGCCCGACGTCGACGTGATCGCGAACCGGATGCTGCTCTCGAACACGGAGCAACCCTGCGAGGAACTCGGTCTCGCGAACACGTTCGCGCAGCTGGTCCCCATGCTCAACGAACCGGGCTCGGTCATGACGGCGATCCACAAGCTCTCGACGGCGGCCGTCCTCGCGGCCAACGACGTCCGCGTCCCGGACGTGTACCTCGGGCTCAACAGCGACCAGCTGAACGCCGTCCGCGAGCGCTTCGGCGAGGAGGCGGTCTACAAGACAGCGATCGGAACCCACGGCGGCGGCACCTGGAAGGTCGGACCGGACGACCCCGTCAACGCCAAGGTCGGCAATCGCTACGCCTTCCTGCAGGAACTCATCGACCGGGAGGACACGCGAAACCGGGACGTCCGCGTCTACGTCGTCGGCGGCGAGATCGTCGGCGCGATGACCCGGTACGCCCCGGATAACGACTGGCGGACGAACGTCGCCCTCGGCGGCACCGTCGAGGACGCCACCGACAGCCTCCCCGAAGAGGCCGCGGAGATGGCCGTTCGCTCCGCCGAGGCGATCGGCCTCGACTACGCCGGCGTCGACCTCGTCGAGGGAGATGAGGGCTGGTTCGTCCTCGAGGTCAACCCCACCGCGGGCTTCAAGGGCCTCCACGAGGCGACGCGGGTCAGCCCCGCGCCGTACATCGCGAGGCTCGCCATCGAGCGCGCCGGCGGCGAGGTCGACGAGGAGCGCGTCGAGGAGCTCTCGACGGTGCTCGACGACTCGATGCCGACGGCCCAGCCGCCCGAGGCGACCCGACCCGACGAGGAGCCGTCGGTCATCGGCTACACCGAGGAGGTCGTCCTCTCGGGAACCAGCGGCTCCACGTCCGTGACCGCGAAGTCCGACACGGGTGCGACACGCACCAGCATCGACACCCGGCTGGCCGCCGAGATCGGCGCCGGTCCGATCAAGTCCATCACGAAGGTGAAATCCGGCAGCTCCAAGACCACGAGGAGCCGCCCGGTCGTCGACGTCGTCGTCGGCGTCGGCGGCAACCGACACACCGTGACCGCGAGCGTCGAGGACCGAAGTCACATGGATTACCCCGTGATCCTCGGTCGGGACATCCTCGGGAACTACCGCGTCGACGTCGGCCGCCGCGCGGACCGGGACGCGCCGGACAGCCCCGAGGAGGAGGAGTGAGCGTGGTATCGGCCTCCCGAACCGGGAGCCCTACTCCTCCCCTCGCAGGATCACGTCGTCGTCGGTCACTTCCCTGATCTGGGCCGGCTCGACCGGGTAATCGTCGTCTCCGTGGCCGCCCCAGCCGAAGCGCGCCTTGAGCCGATCGGTGAGCCCGGGCTGCGGATCGACGTACACCGTTCCCGAGTCGTCGACCTCCTGGACGATGCCGATCTCCTCGCCGTGTTCGTCCACGACCGTCTTCCCCTCGTCGTCGCTCGAGATATCGACCGCGGTTCCGGGCTCGGTCGCCGGGGCCGGGCTTCCGGATCCCGCGGGTTCGCCGGCGGTCGCCTCGGTTCCCGTCCCGGTCGTCGCCTCCGCGTCGGCACCCATCTCGGTACCGGCCGCTTCGGCGGGCCCGTGCTCCTCGACGTCGACGAGTTCGCCCTCGATGATCGTCCGCTCGAGCACCTCCGACTCGATCAGTTCCGACTCCGTCAGCCGGAACAGCATTCGGATCCGCTCCTCGAGTTCCTCCTCGACGGTCCGTCGCTCCACGAGTTCGGTGTGGACGGTGTCACCCTCTTTCCGCTGGCTCCGGATGCGCTCCTCGCCGAGCACCTCGTCCGGGGTGATGTCCGAGTGGACGACGTCGCTCTCGAGGATGGACCGCTGGACGCTCTCGAGTTCGACCTCGGCGCGGACGTCGTCGCGCTCGACCTCGTCCCGCTGGTCGATGTCGACGTCGACCACGCGGCTCTCGACGGTGACGTGTTCGATCTCCTCGATGGTGTCGAGGCGTCGCTCGACGACGAGCAGTTCGATCTCGTCGTCGCCGGCGAACTCGCTCTCGACGATCTCGCGGCTCAGCCGCTCGGAGTCGACGACGTCGCGACCGGTCACGTCGGAGTCGACGATCTCGCTCTCGATCGTGTCGCGCTCGACCACTTCGCGCTCGACGACCTGCGTCTCGACGACCTCCGTCGTCACCGTTTCGCCGCGGCGCAGCGCGTCCTCGAACTCGTCGTGGCCGAGGTCGGCTCGGTCCATCGCACGGTCGCGTTCGACGAGTTCGAAGTAGCCGAGGTCGGAACCCGCCTCCGCCTCATCCTCCTCGTGGTAGATGAGCACCATATCCTCGTCCTCGAGGGTCTCGAAGAACTCGTCCCACGATCGCTCTTCGTGGGTGTCTTCTACGTCCTCGCGGCGGACGAACGTGTACTCCTCACTCCCGCTCGTCGTGACGGGAACGGCGTCTCGTCGATCGGCCCACTCGCGGATCTGGTCCCGATCGGTCGTCATCTGCCGCTGCTCCGGTTCGTCGGATGGATAGTGTGCCATCGCCGGACCTCGGCGAGCCGCGCACTTGAGTCGGCGTGGCCGTCTCGCCTCCCAGTTAGATATTTATGCGGGACGGCTGCCCGAGGAACTCGGTCGGGCCGACCGCGGCTCGAGAGCCGCCGGCGTGATCGGCGTTTACTCGCGCGTAAGGACCGGTAAACCCACCTCGTGGACGAGTAAACAGATTTTAGGACGATTCGAACCACCATCTTCACGCGCTCGCGGTCGCGATCCCAGGAGGGACGCGGACAACATCTCGTTACCGAGCGATGAACGAACCGGTGGGCGGCACGGTGACCCGAATTGCGCGCCGAGGCCGGCCGGAGCGAGGCGCGGACGACTCGTACGGCCGCGGTCCGTCAGTTCCGGAGACCGGAAGCCGTCCTGCGGTCTCGGGGACGCAGCAACCGTCCGACTCACTCCGGGTCGGATTCGTACTCGGCCCAGATGTACCGCGTCGCGACCGACCGGTACGGGCGCCAGACCTCCGCGATCTCCCGCATCTCCGCCCTCGTTAGCTCGTCGCCGTCGGCGTACAGCGCCTCGATTCCCCGCCGGACGGCGAGGTCGCCCAGCGGCAGGACGTCAGGGCGTCGGAGGACGAACAGGAGGTACATCCGGGCGGTCCACTCCCCGACGCCCCTGATCTCGGTGAGGAGGTCGACGACTTCCTCGTCGGCGTACTCCGCGAGTCCCTCGCGGGTGTAATCGTCCTCCCGGAACGCCCGGGCGGCGTTTCGCACGTACTCGATCTTGCTCCGGGAGAGGCCGACCGCCCGCAACGCCTCGTCCTCCGCAGCCAACACGTTCTCGGGGGTCACCTCGCCCCCGAACAGGTCGAAAAACCGCTCGCGAACCGCGGCGGCGCTCGCCGTCGAGAGCTGCTGGTTGATGATGGAGATGCACAGCCGCTCGTACTCGTCCCACTCCCGTTCGACGTACGGGTCGTGTTTCTCGACGAGTTCGGCCATCACGGGGTCCTGACGCAGTACGGGTAGGGCTTCCTCGAGCATTGTCCTCGTCCGGGTAGCGGAGTCGGTGCCGAACGAAGAAATGCGTCTCGGTCGCTCCCCGAATCGGATCGGCCTCGAGTCCGCGTCGCGTGCGGCGTCGTTCGCCCGCGTTCGGTTCCTCGAACGAGGGGTCCGTCGGCGACGAGTCGGATGGCGGACGAAGACGCGGCTAGTCCTCGAGGTGCTCCTCGGGTACTTCCGGCACCTCGCGGGCGAGGCGCATCGCGTTCCCCGTCACGGCGAGGCTCATCCCCATGTCGCCGACGACCACCGCGTGGATCACCGTCACGAGCCCGAACGGGGCGCCGGCGGCAAGCACGGCCTTCACGCCCAGGCTGGCCCACACGTTCTGGCGGATGACGCCGTTAGCCGCCCGCGAGAGGCGGTAGAGGTAGGGCAACCGGGTGAGGTCGTCGCCCATCAGCGCCACGTCCGCCGTCTCGAGCGCCGTGTCGGTTCCGGCCGCGCCCATCGCGATGCCGACGCTCGCGGTGGCCAGCGCCGGCGCGTCGTTGATGCCGTCGCCGACCATGACGACGCCGCCCTCCGTCTCGTCGTCCAGTCGGCGGATCCACTCGAGTTTCTCGTCCGGGAGCAACTCGGCGTGGTACTCGTCGGTGCCGACCCGCTCGGCGATGGCGCGGGCGGTCCCCTCGTTGTCGCCGGTGAGCATCACGACGCGCACGCCGCGATCCCGCAGCCGCGAGACCGCCCACTCGGCCTCGGGGCGGACGCGGTCGGCGACGCCGACGACGCCGATCGGTCGGTCCTCGGTGCCGACGACCACCACGGTCTTCCCCTCCGACTCGAGCCGGGGGACGACCTCGCTGAGGACGTCGAGGCAGTCGTCGCGGTCGCACTCCGGCCGTGGTTCGGACGCGGACGCCCCGACGGGAACGCCCCCGTCGGTCGTCGCGTGGACGTGCTCGAGGTCGGCGAGGCCCTCGAAGAGGTCCGGCTTGCCGACGTAGTGAGTCTCGCCGTCGATCTCCGCCCGAACGCCCTTGCCGGTCAGCGCTTCGAAATCGCCCACCTCGAGGTCGCCGTCGTCGTCGATCCCCCGCTCCTCGGCGTGGCCGACGATGGCTCGGGCGATGGGGTGCTCGCTCCGTCGCTCGGACGCGCTCGCCCGCCGGAGGACGTCCGCATCGTCGGCGCCCTCGAGCGGGATCACGTCGGTCACCGAGAGGTCGCCCTCGGTGAGCGTCCCGGTCTTGTCCACCGCGAGGACGTCGCTCTCGCCGACGGCCTCGAGGTGGCGCCCGCCCTTGATCAGGACGCCGTTTCGCGCCGCGCTGGTGATCCCGGAGACGACGCTGACCGGCGTCGAGATGACGAACGCGCAGGGACAGGCGATCACCAGCAGCGTCAGCCCGCGCAGGAACCACGTGCTCCACGAGGCGCCGACGAGAAGCGGCGGGAGCGTCGCGACCGCGATCGCCAGGGCCACGACGATCGGCGTGTACGCGTCCGCGAAGCGGTCGACGAACCGCTCGCGGTCGGTCTTCTCCCGCTCGGCGTCCTCGACCAGCCGGACGATCCGCGACAGCGTGGAGTCGTCGGCCTCGCGCTCGACCTCGACCTCGAGGTAGCCCGACTCGGCGATCGTCCCGGCGTACACCTCCTCGCCCGCCGCCTTGTCGGCGGGGACGCTCTCGCCGGTGATCGGCGACTCGTCGACCGCGCTCTCGCCCTCGAGCACCGTCCCGTCGGCCGGGATCTTCTCGCCCGGCCTGACGAGCACGACGTCGCCGACGGCGAGCGTCTCGGCGGGGACCGTCTCCTCGGACCCGTCCTCGCGGCGGACCGTCGCCGTCTCGGGCGAGAGGTCCATCAGTTCCCGCAGCGAGTCGCGGGCGCGGTCCATCGAGTACCGCTCGAGCAGTTCCGCGACGCTGAACAGGACCGCCAGGGTCGCCCCCTCGAAGGGGTGGTGGGCGGCGACGGAGGCCAGGATGCCCGCGCTCATCAGGAAGTCGATGTCCAGGCTGCGGTTGCGCGCGGAGTAGTAGCCGTTGCGCAGGATCGGTACCCCCGCGGTCGCCGCGGCCAGGATGTAGAGCGCGTGGGAGAGCTGGTACGTGCGACCGGCGACGGCGAACAGCTCGAGGTTCGATCCGGTGAGCGCGAACTCGAGGGCAAGCCCGACCGCCAACAACGCGGCGCCGATCCCGGTCGTGACCGCTCGTCGGGAGCGCCACACGGCCCGTGCGCCGGCGAGGGCGTCGTCCTGGTCGCCGCCGATCGGTTCGGCCTCGTAGCCCGCCTCGCCGATTGCCGCGACGATCCGGTCGTCGATCGCCTCGCCGCCGGCGTCCGTGCCGAACTCGGTCACGGAGACCGTCACCCGACCCGAGGTCGGCCGGGTCTCTATCTCGTCGACGCCGTCGACGCCCTCGAGGGCGTTCTCGACCTTCCCCGCGCAGGAGGCGCAGTCCATCTCCGGGACGGCGTAGGAGCGTTCGGCCACCTCGCCCTCGACGGCGTAGCCTGCCGCCTCGACGCGCTCGCGGACGTCCGCGTCGCTCACCAGCGACGGGTCGTACTCCACGACGAGGCGTCCGCTGGTCACGCGCGCCTCGATGCTCTCGATCCCCTCGAGGCGGTCGACGCTGTTCTCGACCTTGCCCGCACACGACGGACAGTCCATCTCCGGGACCCGCAGCGCGAGCGTGCGACTCGAACGCTGCGCGTCCTCCTCCGTGGAGGGCGTGCTCATCACTCCCTCCTAGGGGCCGCACACTGAAACCGGTTATTTGGCGTGCGCCAACTCCGGGACTCGTCTCGGATGATCGAACGCGAACGGAGGCGTCGATCGTCGGCAATGCCAACGTTTTCACTCCCTCGAGTGGGAGTGAGGGGTGATGAGTACGGCGGATGTCTCACGGACGAAGGCGTGGGTGATGGCCGCTCGCCCGCAGACGCTGCCGGCCGCCGCGGCGCCGGTGATCGTCGGGACCGGGGTCGCGGCCTACGAGGGGGTGTTCGCGCCGCTGCCGGCGCTGTTCGCGTTCGTCGGCGCGGCGCTGATCCAGATCGGGACGAACTTCGCGAACGACTACTACGACGCCGTGAAGGGCGCCGACACCGACGACCGGGAGGGGTTCACCAGGGTCACCCAGTCGGGACTGATCTCACCCGAGCGGGTCAAACTCGCCACGATCGTCACGTTCGGGCTGGCGATCCTCTCGGGCACCTACCTCGTCTACGTCGGCGGCCTGCCGATCCTCGCGATCGGCCTCGCGAGCGTCCTCTGCGGCTGGGCGTACACCGGCGGCCCCTACCCGCTGGGCTACCACGGCCTCGGCGATCTCTTCGTCTTCGTCTTCTTCGGCGTCGTCGCCGTCACCGGGACGTTCTACGTCCAGGCGGCCGCGTCGCTCCCCGTCGAACCGCTCGCGACGACCATCCCCGAGGGCGCGATCACGACCGAGGCGGTCGTCGCCAGCCTCCCCATCGCCGGCATCTCGACGGCGATCCTCGTCGTCAACAACGTTCGCGACCTCGAGACCGACGAGGCCGCGGGGAAGCGCACGCTCGCCGTCCGACTGGGCTACCGGTGGAGCCGCGTCGAGTACGTCTCGATGCTCGCGCTCGCCTACGCGGTGCCGCCGTGGTTCTGGCTCGCGACGGACGTGGGGGCGGGCGTCCTCCTGCCGCTGTTGACCCTCCCGTACGCCGCGACGGTCGCCGGGACCGTCTGCACGCGAACCGACGGCGAGGCGCTCAACCCGGCCCTCGAGGGGACCGGCAAACTGCTCGCGCTGTACGCCCTCGCCTTCGCCGCGGGCGTGGTGATCCCGTGACGCTCGAGTACGACGCGGGGCCGCTGTCGTTCGAGTACCGGTCGTTCTCGCTCGACCTGACGCGGCCGCTCGAGACCGCCCACGGGACGATCGAGAGCCGCGACGGGTTCGTCGTCCGGGTGGGCGCCGAGGGGGGCGACGGCGCTGGGGAAAAAGACGGCGCCGACGGCGACGACCTCGTCGGCTACGGCGAAGCGACGCCCCTGCCGGGGTTCACCGAGTCGTACGCCGACTGCGAGGCGGCCCTCGAGCGGGCGAGCGCGGCGATGGAGACCGAGGGCCCCCAGGCGGCGCTGAAAGTCGTCGACCGAACCGCGGCGGCCCGCCACGCGGTCTCGCTCGCGCTCGCGGATCGACGGGCGAAGCGGGCGGCGTCGCCGCTGTACCGCCACCTCGGGGAACCCTCGATGGTCGGTCGGGTCCCGGTGAACGCGACGATCGGCGGTGGCTCGCCGGCCGACGCCGTCGAAGCCGTCCGCGAGGCCGTCGAACGGGGATTCACCTGCTGTAAGCTGAAAGCCGGCCTCGAGACCGTCGAGACGGACGTCGGGCGCGTCCGTCGGGTTCGCGAGGCCGTCGGCCCGAGCGTGGAACTCCGCGTCGACGCCAACGGCGCGTGGACGTACGACGAGGCCGCGGCGGCGATCGACGCCTTCGCGGACCTCGGCGTCTCGCTGGTCGAACAGCCACTCCCGGCCGGCGCGCTCGAGGGCCACGCCGCGCTGCGGGGTCGAGGCGTCGCGATCGGGATCGACGAGGGATTGCTCCAGCACGGCATCGACGCCGTCGCCGAGGCCGACGCGGCGGACGTCCTCGTACTGAAGCCGATGGCCCTCGGCGGCGTCGACGTCGCCCGGGAGGTGGCGGCCTGGGCGATCGAACTCGAGATCGTTCCGCTCGTGACGACGACCATCGACGCCGTCGTCGCCCGGACGGGCGCCGTCCACCTCGCGGCGTCGATCCCCGACGTACCCGCGTCCGGGCTCGCGACCGGCGAGTTGCTGGCCGCGGACCTCGCGAAGGACCCCGTCCTCTTCGAGAAGGGGGCCGCGGTCGTTCCGCAAGCGAAGGGTCTTGGCGTCGAAGGCGTATGGAACGAGTGACCGATACATGCGAGAGACAGTCGACTGGCCCGCGCGCGACCTCGTGAGCCACCGGGCCGCGACGACCCCCGATCGACCGGCCCTGCTCGAGGTGGGCGCCGAATCCGGCTTCGGTATCGACGCCGATACCGGTCCCGTCGCCGACACCGAATCAGACGGCGAGTGGACGTGGACCTACCGCGAGTACGACCGTCGGGTCGACCGCGTCGCCGCCGCGCTCCAGGGGACCGGCCTCCGGGGCAAGCGGATCGGCGTGCTGATGGGGACCCGCGCGGCGTTCGCCACCGTCTTCTTCGCGGCGATGCGCCTCGGCGCCGTCGTCGTGCCGCTGAACGTTCGCGAGACGGAACCCGAACTGGCCGCGAAGGTCGAGCGAACCGAGGTGTCGAGAATCGTCTGCGAGCGCGACACCGAGTCGCTCGCCCTCGACCTGCTCGACCGCGAGGAACCCGTTTTCTCCGTCGACGATCCCGCGTCGACCCGCGCGAGTCGGCTTCCCGGGGCCGAGACGACCGTCGACGCGGGGGGTGCCGAGACCGTCGAACCGGCCCCCCTCGAGCGGGACGACACCCAGCTGATCCTGTTCACCTCCGGGACCTCCGGCGATCCGAAGGGGGTCCGGCTCACCGTCGGCAACCTCGTGGCCAGCGCGACCGCCTCGGCGTTCCGCCTCGGCGTCGATCCCGCCGACCGGTGGCTCTGTTGTCTTCCGATGTACCACATGGGCGGGCTCGCGCCGGCGATCCGCTCCGCGCTGTACGGGACGACGCTCGTGATCCAGCGCGAGTTCGGTCCCGACTCGACGGCACGCGCCCTCGCCGAGCGCGACGTCACCGGCGTCTCGCTCGTTCCGACGATGTGCAAGCGGCTGCTCGACGCCGGCTGGGAGCCCGCCGACACGCTGCGGTTCGTCCTCCTCGGCGGGGCGCCCGCCTCGGAGGAGTTGCTCGAGCGCTGCCTCGAGTCGGGGGTGCCGGTCCACCCGACCTACGGGATGACCGAGACGGCCTCCCAGATCGCGACGGCGACGCCCGCCGAGATCGTCGCCCCCGAGCGCCGCGCGACCGTCGGAACGCCGCTTTCGTTCACCGACGTCGCCGTCGTCGACGAGGCGGGCGACCCGGTTCCGGCGGGCGAACCCGGCGAACTCGTCGTCTCGGGGCCGACGGTGACGCCGGGCTACCTCGAGGATCCCCACGCGGACACCGCCTTCGGCGAGCGGGGATTGCACACGGGCGATATCGGGTACCGGGACGAGAGCGGCCGACTGTGGGTGCTCAACCGCCGGGACGATCGGATCGTCACCGGCGGCGAGAACGTCGACCCCGGTGAAGTGGTCGCCGCCCTGCGCGCGCACCTGGCGATCGAGGAGGCCGCGGTCGTCGGCCTCGAGGACCCCGAGTGGGGGCAACGGGTGGCGGCGCTGCTCGTTCCCTCCGATCCCGAAACCCGGCCCCCGCTCGAGGAGATCCTCGGCCACTGCGACGAGCGCCTCGCCGGCTTCAAGCGCCCGAAGACGATCGGCTTCGCTCGGTTGCTCCCGCGGACGGCCTCGGGAACCGTCGATCGGGAGGCCGTTCGCGAGCGGCTGCTCGCCGACGGCGTCGACGCGACGAACTGACGGTCGCTACTCCTCGCGCTCGCTTCGAGGGTGCCCTCGAACACCATTCACGTTCTCACTCGAGCGGTCTATCCGCAGGGGGAAGGTTTCACGACGGGGTTGTGCTTCTTTGTGTACCACCGACATCAATACCGAACCCGGCATACCGATTCATTTACTACGATTCATCGCGACCATTGAGAGAGAATGACTTTCACGAACGTCGTGAAACCCACCCGGGTCCATGTACGAGCGGATCGTTGAGGCGGCCCCCACCGGACTGATCACCCTCGACGAGGAGGGGGTGATCACGTGGACGAACGAGGTGTTCGCCGACACCCTCGAGATCCCGCGAGCGGAGCTGGTCGGAACGCCGTTCGTCGACCTGGTCGAGGCGGGGTACTACGACGAGACCGTCGTCGAGACGTACGTGGAGGCGGTCCGCGACCTCCTCTCCTCGACGTCGGAGGCCACGGAACGAAATTACCTCGTCGAGACCCACCGACTCGCCGGAGAGACCCGAATCCACGACGTCTACACGGCGTTGCTCCCGCTCGAGGACGGCGAGTTCCGGGGGACGATCCACGCGTTTCAGGACGTCACCGAGCAGAAGGTCACGGAACGGGAACTCGAGCGACAGAACGAGCGGCTCAGGTCCTTCACCTCGGTGGTGAGCCACGACCTGCGCAACCCGCTGAACGTCGCGCAGGGCCACCTCGAACTGGCGATGGAGACGGCCGACGGCGAGACGAGATCCGCGCTCGAAGAGGTCGCGCGGGCGCACGACCGGATGGAGACGCTGATCGAGAATCTCCTCGCTGTCGCTCGCGAGGGTCGGAGCGTCCGGAACCCGCGCCCCGTCGACGTCGAGGCCGTCGTTCGGGCGGCGTGGGAATCGGTCGAGACGGTCGGCGCCGAACTCGAGGTCGTCGACGACCCGGGAACGCTCGAGGCGGACCCCAAGCGACTCCAGCAGGTGTTCGAGAACCTGTTTCGAAATTCCGTTGAACACGGTTCCACGAACCCTCGCTCGCACGATTTCGAGGACGCCCTAGCGCACCGTTCGACGAGCCACACGGAACCGGTCGGTTCCGTAGACGCCGTAGAACGCGGATCGGCGGCCCGCTCGAGACGACCGGGGGCGGATCACGCCGAGACGGGCACCGACCGCGCCGAGACGGGGACGGACGACGAGTCCGCCTCGGACGCGGCGATCACCGTCACCGTCGGTCCGCTCGAGGGCGTGGGGGGAGTCTTCGTCGCCGACGACGGCGCGGGGATCGAACCGGAGGCGCGCGAGCGGATCTTCGACCGGGGGTACACGACCGACCCGGACGGGACCGGATTCGGGCTCGCGATCGTCGAGACGATCGTCGACGCCCACGGCTGGTCGATCGAGGTCGTCGACGGCGACGAGGGTGCACGGTTCGAGATCGAGACGAGCGGCGGGGGATTGTCCGGGTCGGACTCGAGGCGGGAGGATCGGTGAACGGATCGATCGAGTTCGGTCGCGCGGACGCGGTCGCCCGAGCGCGTCACTCGGACGCTTCGTCGACCGGTTCGACGAGCTTGCCGGTCTCCTGCGGGACGACTCGACGGTCGGCGTCCTCCCACTCGCGCTCGAGTTCGCGGCCCTCGAACAGCCGGTCGAGGAAGACCGCGAGGCCGGCCACCTCGGAGTGGGGCTGGTTCGTGACGCCGACGTTCCAGTCGGCGGCCTCGTAGACGTCGAACGGAACCTTCTCGGCGCCGACGACGACCAGCAGCGGCTCGCCCGCCTCGAGGGAGGCCTTTCGGATCGCGTCCTCGACCTCCTGGACCGGCTCGCCGTACATCGTCAGGTGAACGACGACCCCCTCCCAATCGCGGATCACGGCTCGCTGGGAGTCCGTCCGCTCGACCGCGAAGGGACCCCCGAATCGATCGGTGATGTCCGCGACGGTCTCGAGGGAGCCGGCGGCGTTGTCGGGGAAGATCACGCGGTCGGCCCCCAGCGCGCGGGCCGTCAGCCCGACGTGGGTGGTCATCCGCTCGTCCCGGCCGGGACGGTGGCCGAGCCGACAGACGGCGACCTCGGGTGCGTCCTTCATGGCCGAAAATTGCCTCGTCACCCATATGTGGGTTCGGATTCGCGAGTCCTCGTGGCGGGCCCCGATAATCGGCAACTCGCCGTGCTCTGTACCGACGGGACGCACGAACGGTGTCAACGAATCCGACCTCGAGTGGGGCGACGTCGACTACTGACAGTGACGGAATAACGGCGCCACGCGTTCCCGGCAGGTCGACGGGACGACGGTAGCTTTTTGCTCGCACCGTGATACCACGGAGTATGGATACCGCGGAATCGCTGGAGGTGACCGGGGCGTGAGCGGCGTCGGCGAGTGGCTCGAGACCGCCCGGGAGGAGCGCTGGGGCGTACTGGTGGACCTGCTGTTCGCCATCGTCTGGGTGACGCTGGTGGACCTCCTGTTCGAGGTCGTGCCGGGACCGACGTGGGCGTACTACCTCATGATGTTCATGGGGGTCGTCGCCTACTTCGCGTTCGTCTGGAACATGGACCTGGCCAGAAAGTGGTCTCAGTCCGAGTAACGGTGAACGTCTGGAGATACGAGTTCCGTTCGCGAAGACGGCCGAACGCCGGAGATTCCGCTCCGCGTTCGGTCGCGCGCAAAAATACCCGTTCGACGACGGTCCGTTAGCGGGCGTCGACGACCAGGACCGGAACGTCGGTCGAGCGCAGCGTGCGTTCGGTGACGCTCCCGAGGAGGGCGCGCCTGACGCCGGCGCGACCGTGGCTCCCCATGACGACGAGGTCGACGTCGTTGTCCTCGGCGTACTCGGCGATCATCTTGTGCGGACGACCGCCCGAGGTGTGTTCGATCACCGTCAGCCCTCGTTCGTCGGCCCGCTCTCGAACGTAGCCGGTGGCCTCCTCGGCGGCTTCGCGGAGTTCCGTCATCCCCTCGAAGTTCCCCTGCCTGAGCCGGTCGACCTGCTCGGATCCGAGGCCGTAGGCGACGGCGTCCGTGTCGACCACGTACAGCGCGTGCACCTCGGCGTCGTACCGTTCGGCCAGGTCGAGCGCGTGCTCGACCGCTACTTCCGCAACGTCGCTTCCGTCGGTCGGGATGAGTATGCGTTCGTACATGGTCAGTCGTCAGCAGGGGTGGGTCCGCCCTCGTTTCGCTCCCGAACGATGTCCTCTGCCGTCTTGTTCTTCGGCATCGGGTCGGGGCTGTGACACTGCCGGACCAGCTGCTTGGTCCTGAGCGGCGGTTCGTCGGTGACCAGCGAGACCACGATCGTCACCGCGAAGACGATCGGGACGCCGATGAGCGCGGAGCCGATCGCCGGCATCCACGTCGCGATCGCGTCGATCCCCCACGGCTCGTTCATGAAGTGTCCCTCGTTGAACATCGGGATGGACCAGATGATCAATCCGGTGATCATCCCGGAGAGAGCGCCCTCACGATTGGCGTTCTCCCACCAGAGTCCGAGGAAGAACATCGGGAACAACACGGTGGCCGCCAGCGAGAACGCGAACGAGACCAGCGCGGCGATCGGCGCCGACGGGTCCAACGCGAAGAGGATCGTCAACAGGCCGAGGGCCACGATGCTCAGCCGGCCGACGAGGACCTGCTGGCGCTGGGTGGCGTCGGGGTTGATGATGTTCGCGTAGATGTCGTGGGAGATGGCCGACGAACCGGCGATGAACAGCCCGGCGACGGTGGCGACCGCCGCGGCGATGCCGCCCGCCGCGACGAATCCGACGAGCCACTGGGGCATTCCGGCGATCTGCGTCGCCAACACGACGATGACCTCGCTGGCTTCCGCGCTCATGCCGGGATCGCCGTAGGCGTCGCGCACGTTCGCCGAGTACAGATCCGTCCCGAACGCGGCGTAGGCGGGTGCGGACAGGTACAGCACGCAGATGAAGAACAGCCCCCATGCGCACGACCAGCGGGCCGTGCGCTCGTTCTCGACCGTGTAGAACCTGACCAGGACGTGGGGCAGACCGCACGTCCCGAACACCAGGCTGAACGCCGTCGCGATCCACAGGTAGTAGCTCCCGCCGGCGAACGGCGCGTAGAACTCCCTGCTGAGGTCCTCGATCAACATCCCGTACTCGAGCTGGGGTAACACCGTCGAGTAGCCGCCCGCGAACCCGGTCGCCCAGAGTCCGACCAGGAACGCGGTGATGAGGATGATGTACTGCAGGACCATCGTCTTGGTCGCGCCGAGCATTCCCGAGAGCGCAAGGTACGCGATGGTGATGACCATGAACACGATCATCATCGCCTGGTAGCCGCTCAGGCCGGGAAGGTTGGGGTCCCCGAGGATGTAGAGGCCGACCAGGCCCATCCCGCGGGCCTGTCCGATCGAGTAGACGAACCCGATCAGGAACGTCGTGACCGCGGCGATGGCCCGGGCGGTGTCGGAGTTGAATCGGTCGCCGATGAAGTCCGGCGCCGTGTACTTCCCGAACCGACGCATCTGCGCGGCCAGGAAGATGAGCAGGACGAAGTACCCGCTCGTCCAGCCCACGACGAACGCCAGTCCGTACACGCCGGCCGTCGCGATGGTCGCCGCGACAGCGAGGTAGGTGGCGGCCGACATCCAGTTGGAACCGATCGCCATCCCGTTTTCGACGGTCCCGATCGACCGCCCCGCGGCCCACATGTCCGAGGTGTCCGCGACCTTGTAGAAAACGCCCACGGCGAGGAACGATCCCATCATCAACAGGACGATGATCGCGGGGACGGGCTTGAAGCCGACGTCCATCCCCTCCGGGAGCAACTCCTGATCGGCCTGCAACGGGGCGGCCGCCTCGCCCAGCGGTTGCAGGGCGTCGACCGCCGCGAGCGCGAGTTCGCTCATTCGTCAACCCCTCCGTCGGTGGCGGTCGCGCCCTCCGTACCCGAGTCGGTCGACCCGGGTTCCACCGGTTCGATCTGTTCGATCTCGTACTTCTCGTCGATCTTATCGCGCGCCCTGACGTACCACACAGACAGCAAGAGCGCGCCGGCCGGGCCTACGATCGCGATCAGGAAGTAGTGAAGCGGGAAGCCGATCCCCGGGATGGCCGCAGTCATCACGTCGGGCGCGAGTCGCGTGGCCGTGATCGGCCCGAAGATGATGATCGCCCAGAGGACGAATCCGCGAACGATCAGTCGGTTGTGATCCCGCATGAACGGGGTGTTCGGTTTCAGTAAGTTTATCTCGACGTCCAGGTAGTCGATCTGTTTCTCTCGCTCGACGTCCGAGACGCCCCCGTCCGTCTCGAGCGATTCGTCGCCGTTTCGTTGAGTGTTATTGTCTGGCATGTTATGAATCGTTATGGTTTGTCCTTGTCCGTGTCCTCCTTAAAGAATTCGGCCGAACGGGCTAGTCGCCCTGAACCTCCTTTGCGATATCGTCGACGACTTCCGGATTCCGTAGCGTCGACGTGTTTCCGAGTTCGTTCCCGCTCGCGATGTCCTCGAGGAGGCGGCGCATGATCTTGCCCGATCGCGTCTTCGGCAGTTCGGGCGTGAACACCACCTGCTCGGGCCGTGCGATCGGGCCGATCGCGTCCTCGACGCCCGTGACGATCTGGTCGCGGAGGTCGTCGTTCCCCTCGTAGCCGTCCTCGGGGATGACGTAAGCGTAGACCGCCTCGCCCTTGACGTCGTGGTCTCCGCCGACGACGGCGGCCTCGGCGACGCCCTCGACGCCGACGATCGCGCTCTCGATCTCCATGGTGCCCAGGCGGTGGCCGGAGACGTTGATCACGTCGTCGACCCGTCCGAGCACGGTGATGAAGCCGTCGTCGTCGATCTTGGCCCCGTCCTCGGGGAAGTAGACCCACTCGTCGGCCTCCTCGTCGGAGTACTCCTCCCAGTACTCGGAGATGAAGCGCTCGTCGTTGTTGTACAGCGTCCGGAGCATGCCGGGCCAGGGGTTGTGTACCGTGAGGTAGCCGGCGTTACCGGCGTCGACCTCTTCGCCCTGGGTGTCGACGATCCGCGCGTCGATCCCCGGCAGCGGCGGTCCGGCCGATCCGGGCTTCATCGTGTTGACGCCCGGGAGCGTCGTGACCATCATACCGCCAGTTTCCGTCTGCCACCAGGTGTCGACGATCGGGCACTCCCCGCCGCCGATGTGCTGGTAGTACCACTTCCACGCCTTCGGATTGATCGGCTCGCCGACCGTGCCGAGCAACCGCAGCGAGGAGAGGTCGTGCTTCTCGGGGTACTCCTTGCCCCACTTCATGAACGCACGGATCGCCGTCGGGGCCGTGTAGAAGATGTCGACCTCGTTCTTCTCGATGATCTCCCAGAGTCGGTCCTTCTCCGGGTAGTCGGGCGTCCCCTCGTACATCACCGTCGACGTCCCGAGCGCGAGCGGGCCGTAGACGATGTATGAGTGACCGGTGATCCAGCCGATGTCGGCCGAACACCAGTAGGTGTCGTCGGGCTCGATGTCGAGCACCGCGTGGCTCGTCCAGGCGGTGTACGCCAGGTAGCCGGCGGTCGTGTGCTTGACGCCCTTGGGCTGGCCCGTCGTTCCCGACGTGTACATCAGGAACAGCATGTCCTCGGCGTCCCGCGAGACCGGTTCGACCGTCTCACCGCGGTTGTCGTCGACCAGGTCGGCCCAGTCGTGCTGGTTCTCCGCGAGGTCGTGTTCGAGTTCGTCGCCGAGGCGGTCGACGACGACGACGTCCGACACCTCGTGGTCGACGTCCTCTAGCCCTTCGTTCGTCTTCGAGATGTGGTCGAGCGGGTCGCCGCGGCGGTAGTAGCCGTCGCAGGTGACCAGGTACTCGCTCTCCGCTGAATTCATCCGGGTGGCGAGCGCCTCCGCGGAGAAGCCCGCGAAGACGACCGAGTGGGGCGCGCCGATGCGGGCGCATGCCAGCATCGCGATCGGCAGCTCCGGAACCATCGGCATGTAGAGGGTGACGACGTCGTCCTCCTCCACGCCGAGGTCCCGCAGCGTCGCCGCGAACGCGTTCACCTCCTCGAGGAGGTCCTCGTAGGTGTAGGTTCGCGTCTCCCCGAGTTCTCCCTCCCACTCGATGGCGACGCGGTCGCCGGCGCCGTCTTCGACGTGGCGATCGATGCAGTTGTACGACGCGTTGAGCGTCCCGCCGGTGAACCAGCGGTAGAAGGGCGCGTCGTCGTCCTCCAGTACCGTGTCGTACTCCTCGTCCCACGAAAGCAGGTCCGCGGCCCGCTCCCAACACTCCGGCCAGTTCTCCTCGAACTCGTCGTAGATCCCCTCGTCGGATACGTTCGCCTGCTCGACGAACGACTCCGGCGGCTCGAAGGCCTCCTGCTCTTCGAGTCGCGCCTCGAGATCGACGTTCTCCTGACTCATGATACGTACTACCGATGCACAAGCAACGTAGTAAACACGGTATCTAGGTGTACAAAGTCTCAACTGCATTCGATGAGAATATCCGTGAATTCGAGACTGTCAGGAGTCGGTTTGAGTTCCGAACGTGCGGTCGAGACCGTCCGTCGAGTCACGCTGTAGGTCCTGCGAGGGAGCGAAACGGCCTCCTCGAGGGCGCTCGCGTCGGAGCGGGGATAGCCCTCTAGGTAGCTAGAGTCATCCCGACTGGACCAGTACTCGGTCGCCGCCTCGAGTCACCCTCCCACGATCCGTGGGCGGTTCGAGACCGACGGCGCAAGTGGAGGCCACCGAGGGACCTCACCCAGTGGGACTCACTCCTCGATCGAGGGTGCGTCGAAGAACGTCCGCAACAGCTCGTGTTGGCCCTTCCGGAGGTGATTGTGGAGCGTCGGCGAGGAGACGCCCATCGCGTCGGCGACCTCCTCGGCCGTGCTCTCGCGCGGCCAGTCGTAGTAGCCGCCGAAGTACGCCGCCCGGAGCGCCGCCTGCTGGCGATCGGTCAGGCGCTCCTCGAGGCCCTCCCGGAACTCGCGGGCGGTCTGGACCGACCGCTCGACCTCGCGCTTGCCGAGGAGGTCGGAGTGGGGGAAGGCCGAGCGGAGGCCGCCCACGATCGTCCGGAGGTCGGCGTCGACCGCGCACTCGGCGGTGATCGTCGCGACGCCTTCCTCGAACGTCGCCTCGCGGACGGTGACGCCGTACTCCGTCAGCGTGAGCGTCGGCGAGGAGCCCTCGACGACGAACTCGACGCGCCAGCCGTCCTCGTAGGTGTCGATCAGCCGGCAGTCGCCGATCCCCTCGTCGGACTCGGCGAGGTCGAAGACCTCCGCGGGCGACGCCCCCTCGAGGCGGACGTAGTACAGCTGCGTCGACGCCGAGACGTGGACGAGCGAGTCGAGTTCGAACCGACAGCCCAGCCGCTGGGAGGCGTCGACGAAGAACGAGCCGTCGTCGCGACACTCGAGTTCGAGTTCGACGAGGGTGTCCGAGAGCAGCAGGTTCCGCCGCCGGATGGCGGCGATCGCGTAGCCGACCTGTCGGCCGATCGTCTCGAGCCACTCGCGTTCGCCCGCGGAGAACGCCTCGTCGCGCTCGGTCGCGACCCAGAGCGTCCCGTACGTCGTATCGCCGTACCGGAGCGGAACGCGCGCGAGGTGGCCGACGAATCGGTCGTCGTCCGTGACGTCGGCGTCGACGTCCGCCACGATCGAGATCGAGGCGTCGTCGAGAGCGGCGTCCGCCGCCCCGTCGACGATCGCGTTCGCGTCGACGCCGACGCCGTTCCCGACACCCTCGCGGCCACCGTCACCGTCTCCGTCCCCGGTCATCGCCGACAGGAGGCGATCGACGGCCGTCGGATCGATCCCGCTCGAGGCCCGCCAGTCCGATCGGGAACTGGCCACCGCCGTCCGATCGATCCACGCGAACTCGTAGGCGTCGCCCTCGGCGAGCGCCCGACACGTCTCCGTCTCGACCTGGTCGTGTTCCGTCGCGTCGAGCAGCGCGTCCGTGACCGCGCGGTGGCGACTCGCGACCTCGTACCGCGTCTCGAGTTGGGCTCGCTCGACGCGGTCGTCCTCGTACCGATCGTGAAACGGCGAGACGTCGGCGACGAGGAGTGCGAATCCGCGGTGGCGGCCGCCCTCGTCGCGCAGCACCGAGACGACCTCTGTCGCGTAAAACCGGGAGCCGTCCTCGCGGATCCGCCAGCCGTCCAGTTCGACATCGCCCGCCTCCAGCGCGTCGGCGAGGACCCGCTCGGGGACGCCGTCCTCGACGTCGTCGTTCGCGTAGAGCGCCGAGACGTGCGTGCCGACGATCTCGCCGGCCCGGTAGCCGAACGTCGAGGCCGCCCCGCGGTTCCACCGCTCGACGTAGCCGTCCGCGTCGAGTCGGAGCAGGGCGAACCGGTCCGTCGCGGCCAGGATCGACCGTAGGACCCGACCGTCGCCGACGAGCACCGACCGTTCACCGCCGTCGATTGCGGCCTCGCTCGCGTACGCGTGAGTATTATTCCCGCTTTCCCGCTCGACCGGGTCGAAGGCGGCGACGATCTCCTCGTCCGACGGCTCGGGGAGGTACGGCTCGAGGGCTTCGAAGCTCTTCCACCCGCCCGCGGCCTTCACGACGCGGGGGTTGATCCCCCGGTCGACGAGCGACCGCGACGCGAAGAACCGGCGGAGGTCGTGGGTCGAGACGGACGCCAGCGAGGGGTCGCCGAACAGGTTGCTCGCACGCTCGCCGACCTCGGAGACGAGCATCTGCAGGCGCCGGGGCGTGACCGAGACGATCGGGTCGTCGTCGGTCAGCCCGTTGCTCCGAGCGTACCGCCGGAGTTCGCGCTCGACGCTCGTCGGCAGGTACGCGGTTCGATCCCCCCTCCCCTCATCGTCCGGCGGCACTCGCAGCAGGTACCGCGGCGGATCCGCGCGCACGCGGTCGACGTCCGCGGTCGACAGCCGGGTCAGTTCGGCCGGGCGGAGACCGACCTCCGCGCAGAGCCGGATCACCAGCACCTCCCGGTACGTCTCCGCCGCGTCGAGGAGGCGCTCGTACTGCTCGCGCTCGAGCGCCGTCGACCGACCCCCCTCGAGACCCATGCTTCGCTATATCCGGAAACGCGAATATAATAGTGTCGTTTAGCGGCGGGAGACTTCGATCAGAACCCCACACGTTCCGCCTAAGTGACGGCCACCGAGATTTCGGTCTTTTCGGTTTCGCGAACCGGTAGTCGGTCCCTACCGATCGCCCGTCTCCTCGTCCCGGATCGCCTCCTGAATCTCGCCGACGATCTCCGGGTTCCGGAGGGCGCTCGTGTCCCCGAGTTCCTCGTCGTTCGAGACGTCCTCGAGGAGCCGACGCATGATCTTGCCCGACCGCGTCTTCGGCAGTTCGGGCGTGAAGACGATCGACTCGGGACGGGCGAGTCGGCCGATCGACTCCTCGATGTTCGCCTCGATCGCCGCGCGGATCTCCGCTTCCGGATCCGCGTCCCGTTCGGTGCTCACGTACGCGTAGACCTCGGTTCCCCCCGGGCCGCTCGAGCGACCGACGACGGCGGCCTCGGCGACGCCGGTGACGGCGGCGACGGCGCTCTCGATCTCCATCGTACTCAGTCGGTGGCCGGAGACGTTGATCACGTCGTCGACCCGACCGAGCAGGGTGACGTAGCCGTCCTCGTCGACGCGAGCGGCGTCACCGCTCTCGTAGACCCACTCGCCGGCGTCGGGGTCGGAGAACCGCCGCCAGTACTCGTCGAGGAACCGGTCGCCGCCGTCGTAGAGGGTCCGGGCCATCCCCGGCCACGGCCGAGTCAGCGTGAGGTAGCCCGACTCGCCGGGGTCGACCTCGTTCCCGTCGGCGTCGACGACGCGCGTCACGATCCCCGGCAGCGGCGGCCCAGCGGCGCCGGGTTTCATATCGCCGATGCCGGGCAGGGTCGACACCGTCACGCCGCCGGTCTCGGTCTGCCACCAGGTGTCGACGATCGGACACTCGCCGCCGCCGATGTGCTCGTGGTACCACTCCCACGCCTTCGGATTGATCGGTTCGCCGACGGAACCGAGCAGGCGCAGCGAGGAGAGATCGTGCTTCTCGGGGTACTCCTTCCCCCACTTCATGAACGCCCTGACCGCCGTCGGCGCCGTGTAGAAGACGTCCACCGCGTTCCGATCGACGATCTCCCACAGGCGGTCCCGGTCGGGATAATCCGGCGTCCCCTCGTACATCACGGTCGTCGTCCCGAGGGCGAGCGGCCCGTAGACGATGTAGGAGTGGCCCGTGATCCAGCCGATGTCGGCCGCGCACCAGTAGGTGTCGGCGGGTTCGACGTCGAAGACGGTCCGGGTCGTCCACGCCACGTACGCGAGGTAGCCGCCGGTCGTGTGAACGACGCCCTTCGGCCGCCCCGTCGTCCCCGAGGTGTACATCAGGAACAGCATGTCCTCGGCGTCCCGCGAGACCGGTTCGACCGTCTCGCCGCGGTACTCCCCGACGAGTTCGTCGTAGTCGAACTCGGTCTCGGCGAGGACGTGCGGGAGGTCGTCGCCCAATCGGTCGACGACGGCGGTCGTCACGTCCTGCTCGAGCGAGAGCAGCGCGTTGTCGACCTTGCTCTTCTGGTTGAACGCGTTCCCGCGGCGGTAGTAACCGTCGCAGGTGATCAGGTACTCGCTCTCGGCGGCGTCCATCCTGGTGGCGAGGGCGTCCGCCGAGAGGCCGGCGAAGACGACCGAGTGGGGCGCGCCGATGCGGGCGCAGGCCAGCATCGCGATCGGTAACTCCGGGATCATCGGGAGGTAGATCGTCACGACGTCGTCCCCTTCGACGCCGAGGCCTCGGAGGGCGGCCGCGAGTTCGTTCACCCGAACGTAGAGGTCGCGGTAGGTGTAGGTCTTCGTCTCGCCGTGTTTCCCCTCCCACCGGATGGCGGCGTGGTTCTTCCGGCCCGCCTCGAGGTGCCGGTCGAGACAGTTGTACGATGCGTTGAGCGTCCCGCCGGTGAACCAGCGGTAGAAGGGCGCGTCGTCGTCCTCGAGCACCGTCTCGTACGGCCGATCCCACGAGAGCAACGACGCGGCCCGTCGCCAGCAGTCCGGCCACTCCTCGTCGAACGTTTCGTATATCGAGTCGTCTGTGACGTTCGCCTGTTCGACGAACGATCGCGGAGGGCTGTGCCGATCGGGGGCGTCGGGAGGGGCAGAAGCGTCTCGCGTCCCCCCGCTACGATGGACCATGGTCTCGTGTGTACCGACGGAAGAGAGACGAATAAACGTTCTGACGGTGAGCAGATGAGACGGCCGCCCGCCGCGTCAGTCCTCGAGGTCCTCGAACTCCCGATCCCGGACCGACTCGACGTCGCGCTCGGCGGGATCGATGGGGGCGCGGACCACGTAGACGTCGTATCGGTGATCGCTCGCGACGGGGCTGCCGACGCTCGACTGGGGCGCGATCACGGAGCCGGCGTTCTCGGAGCCGATGAAGAGCACGGAGGCGTCGATCTCTCCCGCGACGCGACGGATCTCCCGAACCACGTTCGTCGTCGCCGTCGACGTCGGCTCGTCGGAGGAGACCCGCTCGGTTCGGAACGTCGCCTCCGAGGCGACCTCGGACACCCGCGTCTCCATCCCCACTTCGATGGCCTCGACGTCGAACGGTTCGCCCCGGGCGATCCAGCCCCGTTCGCGGGCGTACTCCGCGTCGTCGGGGATCACCGTCAGGACGACCAGTTCTTCGTCGAGCAGATCGCCGAACCTCGACGCCTTCTCCAGCGCCAGCGTCGCCAGTTCCGACCCATCGAAGGGAACGAGCAGTGACATATCCAACCTTCCAACGAGCGACCTGGTAAATGTTCGGCTTCCGAATCCGCAGGCGCTCGGTCAACCGCGCCGTCGGCGGTCGATTTGAACGCCGACGCCCACCACGATAGATCCATGTGGGACTCCCCCGCTGCTGTCGACCGGTCGAGGCGACGCCTACTGCGACCTCGAGTCCTCCCCGCCGACGAGCAACACGGGAACGTCCGCGTACCGTACGACCGCGTCGGCGGTGCTCCCGAGGAGGGCCCGCCGGAACGAGGACCGCCCGCGGGCCCCGACGACGATAACGTCGACGTCGTGTTCCGCCGCGTACGTCAGGATCTCCTCGTGTGGAACGCCCGAGCGAATCGCCGTCACGGCCGACACGCCGGCCTCGAGCGCCGCCTCCTCGAGTGCCGAGAGCGCGGCCTGGGCCCGCTCCTCGAGTCGCGCTTCGACCTCCTCGGGGTCGACGATCGCGTTGTCGTAGGCCGTCCGCTCCTCGACGACGGCGACGCCGTGGACGGGCACCTCGAGACGGCGGGCGAGTTCGACCCCGCGTTCGACTGCGTCGGTCGCGGCGTCGCTCCCGTCGGTGGCGACGAGAATCGAGTCGTACATGCTCGGACGTACGCGGAGGGGGCGCAAAGAGGTTCAGGTCGGCTCGGGTCGGCGGGGTTCCGAACGCTCGTTTCGGAATGCCGTCGTTCGCCGCCGCAATCTCGTCGGCGCGTCCCCCTCAGCGGCGCTTCCGTGGCATCGTCGAAAACCGCCTGACGGCCTTCATGTCCGCCCGCTCCGTCGGGCGCGGCGCCACCGTCGATAACCGCGCGGATTCGTTCGAGACGAACCGGGACTCCTCCTCACCATCACCGCTCGCGTCGGCGTCCGCTTCGTCTTCCGCAACGTCGTCTTCCGCAACGTCGTCAGCGTCCCTTTCCTCGGTCGCCACCTCGTCGGCGTCCGCTCGTTCGGCCGCCGCTTCGTCCTCGTCGCCCGCGTCGGACCCTGCCGCCTCCTCGAGCCGATCGCGGAGCGCTCGCACGTCGTCGCCGAACTCCCCCATGCTGGACTCGAGGGACGACCGGAGTTCGTCACCGAGGTCCGTATCGCCCGTCGACTCGTCGACGTCCTCCTCGCCCTCGCTCTCCTCCCGGTCTGCGGGGTCCGTTTCCGACGATCCGGGCTCCATCGATCCCGCGTCAGTCGCGTCGGCCCGCTGCTCGAGTCGCTCGCGGAACGCCCCGACCGACCCCTCGAGGTCGGAACCGTCGTCCGCGGTGTGGGAGAGTTTCGCCAGCCGTAGCAGACGACGCAGGTCCTCGACCCGTTCCGGGTCGCCCCGCGCGATCGCCTCCGGAATCGTCTCCGGTTCGCCGCCGTCCTCGAGCCGATCCAGGCCGACGGCTTCGAGGAGATCACGCGGCGGGGTCCCCTCTACGAGGTTCGCTGCTTCCTCGGCCGCCTCGAGCAAGGCGGTGCCGTCGCCGTCCGCTCCCTCGTCGCCGCTCGAGAGCAACGATCCGGCGTGCTCTTCGGCCTCGGTCAGGAGGGCGTTCACGCGCTCGTCCAGGGTATCAGTCTCGCTCATTGGTGTCGTTCGATCGGGTACCGTTCCAGGAGGGTCGTTGGCCCCTCTGAGGGTCGTTCTCCGTTCCCCTCCGGAAAGTCGTTCTCCGTTCCCCTCCGGAAGGTCGTTCTCCGGCGGAGCGGTGTGGCCGCGGACGATTACTCCTCGGCCTCCACCTCCGTTTCCGCTTCCGCGTCGTCCGTTCCGTCGTCAGACTCGTCGTCGCCGTCCTCGTCCGCCGACTCGGCCCCGGATTCCTCGGCGTCGTCGGCCTCGGCGTCGCTATCGGTCTCGTCCTCGCCCTCACCGTCGGCCTCGTCGCCGTCCGAGACCGTCTCGATGATCCGCTCGGTCATCTCCTCCCGGCTGAGGTTCGCCTTCACCCCCACTTCCTTGGCCACCGACTGCAGGTCCTGGTAGGTCATCACCCCGAGGAAATCCTCGAGGGTCTCCCGACGGACTCCCTCGAGTTCCTCGGCCGCCGAGTCGCGATCGCCGGGGATCAGGTCCGCCGCCTCGGTCTCCTCCAGCTCGTCGACCTCCTCGACGACGCCGCTCACCGCGTCACCACCGTCGCCTTCGTCTCCGCCCGCCGCTTCGTCCTCCTCGCTCTCGGCTTCGCTTTCCGCCGCCTCGCCCTCGGTTTCGGCTTCCGATTCGCCGTCGCTCTCATCCGTCTCCGTCTCGACGCCCTCGCCTTCCGACTCGTCGCCCCCGAGCAAGCCGCCGACGCCGCCCTCGCCGACCGCGCTCGAGGCGGCCGACTCGAGGGCGTCCCGGCCCTCGACGTCGGCGAGCGCTTCGCGCACGCCATCCTTGACCGCCGAGACGACGTCACGTCGGAGTTCGGTGACGCGTTTGCCCTCCCGGACGCCGTCGGCGAGCGTCAGGTGGACCTCCCGGCCGATCGACGCGCCCAGTTCGCGGCCGATCCGCTCGCCGACCTGTCCGCCGACCGAGGCGCCGATCTCGCTGCCGTCGAGCTGGTCCTCGAGGCTCCCGTCGCCGAGCAGGTCGGCGACGCCAACCTGCTCGCTCACCTCGTCGACGACGAGGTCCTTGACGCCCGAGGACGCGTCCTCGCTTTCACTCACGGGAATCACCGTCCGCGACCGCGGACCGGGCGCCGGCGTCCTCGCGTCCGGGTGAATTGATCGACGTCATCTGCTCACTGCTCCGCCTCCGCTTCGTCGGTTTCGGACCCCGAATCGTCCCCGGAGCTTCCCTGTTCCGCTTCGGCCTGGTCCGCGGAGTCGTCTTCGGCTTCCGTCTCATCCTCGGACGCTTCCGCTTCGTCCTCTGATGCTTCCTCGTCTTCCGCTTCGTCTTCGGCTTCAGCTTCGTCTTCGGACTCCTCGTCGGCCTCGGATTCGGGTTCTCGCTCCTGTACCGGAACTTCCTCCTCTTCCGCCTCGACGTCCTCCGGCTCTTCGCCCTCGTCCTCCGCCGACTCTTCGGCCTCGCCCTCGCCGAGCAGCTCCCGGACGATTACGTCGCCGATCGACCGACCGAGGGCCTGGCCGACCTGTCGACCGACCGTTGCCCCGATGAGGCCGCCCAGCGCCTCGCCGAGGGGCTGATCCTCGTCGATCTCGCCCTCCCACTGCGTCCCTTCGAGGAGCTGCTCGAGGTCGACGTTCTCCGCGATCTTGTCGTAGTCGACGACCTGGAGCAGGGACGAGCCCGATTCCGATTCCGCAGATTGTGACTCGCCGCCGGCTTCCTCCTCAGACTCGGCGTCTTCGGCCTCGGTTTCGGACTCCGCGGTCTCCGACGCCTCCGTCTCTTCCGATTCGCCCTCCGTCGTCTCGGATTCGGACGCTTCCTCTTCCTCCTCGGATCGCGCTTCGGCTTCGGATTCGGAGCTCATGGTTACGATCCCGCCTCCGCTTGCGCCGGCGTTCCGGAGTCGGACTGGGACTGCCCGCCGGATTCGGACGCCTGATCCCGTTCGGTTGACTCCACGAGCGCCTTGACCGTCTCGCGGACGATCGTCGACACCAGTTCCTCGAGCGGTAGCTTCGACAACAGGCTTCGCAGCTTGTCGCCGACCCAGCCCATCAGCGACGCCACGATGCCGCCTTCCGACTCGGATTCTTCCTCCCCGTCCTCCGCTTCATCGCCTTCGTCGCCCTCCGCTTCGGATTCCTCTTCCGAGGATTCGCCCTCACCCTCGCTCTCGCCCGCGGAGCCGCCGGCGAGCAGCTCCCGCGGTTTGCTGAACAGCGACCCGATGAGCGACTTGGCCTTGCCGACCAGGTTCGACACCAGCTCTCGGGGCTTGCTCAACAGGCCGCTCAACAACTCTCGAGGCTTATCCAGCAGTCCGCCGAGCAACTCCTTCGGCTTCTCGAGCAACCCGCTGAGGAGCTCCTTCGGCTTCTGTAACAGCGCCCCCGGACTGTCGAGCAGTCCGGTTACCGCCGACAGGAGGTTCCCCAGCAGTCGATTCTCTCCCGGAACGGCAGAAACGTCGAGGACGACCTCGTTCAGGTCGACCTCGAGCCCGAGCACGTTGAGGAACAGGCCCTCGAGGTCGAGGTGAACGACCTCGGCGCCCTCCCCTTCGGGGGGGCCGGCTTTGGGCTCTTCTTCCTCCTCAGCTTCCGCTTCTTCACCTTCCTCTTCGCCTTCAGCTTCTTCGCCTTCCTCGGCTTCCGTATCCGAGGCATCCTCGACCTCGACGTCCTCGAGTTCCTGGTCGCCTTCCGTTTCCTCATCCTCTTCGCCCTCCTGAGCCTCCTCGGCTTCCTGATCTTCTCCTTGCGTTTCACCCTCCGATTCCTCGTCCGCTTCGCCTTCTTCCTCCTGTTCGGCCTCGCCCTCGGCCGCTTCGGCTTCCGATTCGCTCGCATCCCCCTCCTCGGCTTCCGCCCCACTCTCGTCGTCACCTTCCCCTTCGGCTTCCTCGTCCTCGAGTTCGGCCTGTCCGCCGTCGGTCATCACCCGTCGCCGGCGGCGATCCCAAAACGCCAGGTATCCGTCGGCGCGGCGGTCGTGCGAGGGCGGACCGGCCGGTCGAGACCACGAACGCTCCGCGTCGGTATCGAAACGGGAGGTCATTGTACGTCCGAACCGACAACGGACAGGGTTGTGGGGGTTGGCCTTGCGTGTGCGATAAAATCACGCGGACGTGCGTGCTACGAATCGACTACCGCGAGAACGGGTTGGGTCACCGCGAGAACGGGTTGGGTCGGATTGGCGACCCCCGCCTCACGACGACCGACCGACACGGAGGGCGTACTCCCCTCGAGTCGTCCCCTCGTCGTGGTATTCCACGGGTTCTTCGATAGCGGCGACGGTGTCGCCGTCCGCGGCCGCCGCCGTCGCGATGCCGTCGATGCGCTCGCGGCCGCCCGCGCCCGACTCGAGGTCGAACCAGCGGACGGCGTGGGTCTCGGGGTCGCGTACCCGGAAGTTCTGCGCGCAGGGGGCGACGATCGTCCCGTCGTCGGCGGCGAGCCCGTGGACGAATCCGCGGACCGCCGCGTCCCACGCCAACTCTCCCTCGCGGTCGAAGGCGGCCACGCGGTGTTCGTTCGGGTGACGGTGCTCCGTCTCGCGGCTCTCGACCGCGTAGGTGTTACCCGTCACGAACGCGATCCGGTCGCCGGCCGCGTGGACGTGGTTCGGGTAGGCGTAAAGCGTCTCGTCGCCGATCTCGGTCTCGACCGCGAGGTCGACGCCCCACTGTTCGGCGCCGCCGGGGCCGAGCAGGTAGCCCCGCTTATCGCCGTGGCTCGAGACGGCGATCCGTCCACCGTCCCCGTCGCCGTTACCTCCACTGACGAACGAGACGTCGCCCACCCGCCGATCGCCGGGCGTTCCGGGGTCCCAGGACCACTCGAGGTCCCCCGTGGCGGTATCGAGGACGACGAGGCCGTTGTCGTGGTCGCCCATGCAGCGGTTGTAGCCGACGGCCAACCGCTCGCCGCTCGAGTCCAGATCGATCGAGATCGGCGACGCGTCCGCCTCGTAGCGCCACCGAACACTTCCGTCGGCGTCCAGGGCGTAGACCGTGCTGTGCCACCGACGTTCTTCGCCGTCGCGCTCGTATCGACGCGCGGCCGCGTACAGGACGGGGGCCTCGTCCCCGTCCGTGTCCGTGTCCGTGTCGGTGCCCGTCTCGAGGGCGACGACGTACGGCAGGTAGAAGACGCTGTCCTGGCTGGGCGTGCCGAGGTCGGCGCTCGTCTCGTACGTCCAGCGACGCTCGCCGCTCTCGAGGTCGTAGGCGGCGATCACCCCCTCCTCACCCCGACCGCCGACGATCAGCGCGCCGTCGGAGCCGAGGGTCGCGAGGGTCACCGCGCTCTCGGGGTGTTCGACCTCCCAGGCCGCCTCGAGCGAGTCGCGCTCGAACGCCGTCACGGTGCCGTCCCACCGCCCCGCGACGACGAGGTCGTCCGCGAGGTGGACGCTCGATCGGGTCCACATGTGCCGGCTGCGGGCGCTGTCGATCTCGCCCAACCGTACGCGGGTGAATCCGGTTTCGCGTTCGCGCTGGGCCATGCTCACTCCTCCACCGGGAACGTCTCGTGGAGCAGATCGTGGGCGTCCCCCAGGCCGTCGACGATGCTCTCGCCCTGCGCGCGCAGCCGGTGGACGGCCCGTTCGGCGTCCCGAACGGCCAGCAGTCGACCCCGGGTGTAGTCGTACTCGGGATCGTCGGCGTCCATCGTCGCGACCTCCTCCTCGAGGTCGACCAGCGCCGCGTCGAGGTGGCGCTCGAGGTCGGCGAGGCTCTCGGCCTCGGCGAGACCCCGAATGGGGCCCTCGAGGTGGCCCTCCAGGTCCTTCTCCGCGTGTTCGCGGGCGTGTCGGTCCTCGACGCCGAGGACGTTCATCAGTCCGAGTTTCAGCGCTTCGATTTCGTAGCAGCTCATGGGTATTGACGTTACAGGGTCTGATCGACCAGATCGCTCACGATCCGGTCCCGATTCAGGTGGTCGGAAACGATTCGTTCCGCGTCGTCCGCGTCGACGTCGCCGTACCAGACGCCGTCCGGGTAAACGGCGACCATCGGCCCGTCCCCGCAGCGGCCGAGACAGGACGACCGGGTGATCCGGGCGTCGCAGTGATCGGAGTCTCGAACCTCCTGGCGGAGTCGCTCGAGCACCGCGGGAGAGCCCATATCCGCACACGTGCGGTTCGTACAGACCGCGACGTGCTTCTCGGGCGCGTCGTGGCTGTGGGGCTCCTCGTCGACGTCCGATCGGTCGGCGTGGGCCTCCCGGTGGGCCAGCGCCCGGAGCATCGCCCGGGCGCCGCCGACGTCCTCCTCGTAGCCCTCGAGATCCACCTTGTACTTGCACGTGTCGCAGGACATCTCGACGCTGCCCGAACGGGCCTCCTGCCACCGATCGGCGAAGACGTCGAGCAGCCGCGAGTCGGTCCCGAGCGGATCGCCGGCCGCCGCGGTGACGTAGGGGTAGTCCGAATCGAACTCGGCGGTCCAGTCCCGAACGCGCTGGGTGAGGACGCCGTCGCCGAGCATGTAGGGGAGGACGACGACCGCGTCCGGGCGGTGCTTCGAGAGGCCGTGGAGCGCCTCCGGGAGGAGCGGTTCGGTGACGCCGACGAACGCGGTCTCGACCCGACCGAACTCCCGCCCCTCGTACAGCAGGCGGGCGAGTTTGTGCACGTCGCCGTTGGCGTCCGGGTCGCTCGAGCCCCGGGCGCAGAGCACGACCGCGACGTCTTCCGTCTCGCGGTCGACGCCCAGTTCGCGCTCGACCTCCGCAGCCCGATCGTCGAGCAGGTCGAGGATCGCCGGGTGGATCCCGAGGTGGGCACCGTTGTCGATCCGAATGCCGTGAGCGGCGCGGGCCTGCTCGACCGCCAGCGGGACGTCGTTCTTGACGTGGCTCGCGGCGAACAGCGAGCAGTGGACGACCGTCACCCGCGAGGCGACCGACGCGAGCCCCTCGAACGCCTCGTCGATGGCCGGTTCCGCGAGCTCGAGGAACGCCGCGTCGACGGGAATTCCGAGGCGCGACTCGAGGCCGGCGGCCAGTTCGCGCACCTGCTCGTTCGACTTCTCGCGACGGGAGCCGTGGCCGACCAGGAGGACGGCCTCGTCGTCGAAGGCGTCGGCGGACGTCGCGGGCGTGGTGTCGGAGTCGTCGGGTGTGCTCATGCGAAGGAGGTGGTGATCGCGCGGAGTCTCGGTCTCAGTCGTACGCCTCGGCCTGTTCGAGGCTCTTCTCGAGCTTGCGCCGTCGACTGGGGGCGAACAGCCCCGTCTCCTCGCCCGTCTCGTACAGCCAGGTGCCGAAGTCGGGCGCGGCGTCGTCGTCGACGCCGAACCAGTAGCCGCCCGAGGAGGTCTCCCCGAGATCGCCGTACGGCGCCTCGACCGGACAGTCGTCGATCAGATCCCGGACCAGCTCGAGCAACGCACGGTCGTCGTGGACGAACGAGATGCCCACCGTGCCGCTCTTCGATTTGAAGCAGACCGTGCCGCAGCCCTCGAGGATCCCGCGGAGCAGTTCGCGGTCGTAGTTAGAGAACGCGGCGAATCGGTAGTTCCCGCGGCCGTCGACGGGGAGGCCGCTCGTCGCGCTGCGGCCGAACAGGCCGTCCTCGCCGGCCTCGATCGTGAGCGTGTACTCGTCCTCGGTACGGATGACGGAGGTGTCGTGGGCGTACTCGCGGGTCGCGGTGTCGTGCTCGAGGTCGCCGCCGGCGATGACCGAGAGGACTCGCGCCGACTCCTCGTCGTTGGTGACGACCTCGACACTCTCACCTTTGATTTCACCGCTCCCCGCGACGTGGCCCCAGAAGTACGCCGACGCGGGGTGGCCCGCGAGGATATCTGCGGGAGCCTCGATCTCGGATGCGGGTTCGCTCTCGCTCATTTTCCCACCTCCCGGACGACGATGGCGTCCGTGGGACAGGCCGCGGCGGCCTGCTTCGCCTCGTCGATTCGGTCGTCGTCGAACGTCGCGACGACGCGGTCGGCGGTGTCGGTCACCTCGCCCTCGCAGTCGTAGATCGGGTCCGCGTCGGGGTCGAGCGTCGCCAGTCCGTCCGCGCCCTCGACGAATCGGGGGTCGCGGGTCAGACAGGCGAAGATCCCGTCGCAGGCCTCCTTCTCGACCGTGACTTCGTATCGTGGCATAGTGAAATTCTGATCCTCGAGTTCGGCAGTTCAGTAGTCGTACTTCGTCTCGTAGCCCCGCGGCGTCACCATCCGGTCGTCCCAGACGTACGTCTCCTCGTTCCCGACGACGATGGTCGTCGTCATGTCGATGATCTCGCTCTCGCCGAGGTCCTCGAGTTCGGACAGTTCGGTGATCATCACCTTCTCGTCCTCGCGGCCCGCGGCGTGAACGATCCCGACCGGCGTGTCGGGATCGCGGTGGGTCGTGAGGATCTCGCAGGCCTTCTGGAAGTTGTCGCGGCGCTTGCGGCTCCACGGGTTGTAGATCGTGATCGTGAAGTTCTCCTTGGCCGCCGCGTGCAGGCGCGACTCGATCTCGGGCATCGGCACGAGGTGGTCCGACAGCGAGATGGAGACGGTGTCGTTCACCAGCGGCGCGCCCAGTCGTGCCGCACAGGACTGGGCCGCCGGAACGCCGGGAACCACCTCGAAGCCGACCATCGACGCCGTCGCGCCCTTCGACTCGAGGATCTCGAGCGCCAGTCCGGCGAGCGCGTAGACGTTCGGATCGCCGCTGCCGACGATGGCGACGTCGTTACCCGCGAGCGTGCGGTCGATCGCCTCCTCCGTCCGCGACACCTCGCCGCACATCGGCGTGTCGTACAGTTCGTCGGCTTGCTCGGTGATCTCGTCCGGGATGAGTTCGATGTACGTCGTGTAGCCGACGATGTGCTCGGCCTCGAGTAACGCCGTCTTCGCGCGCTCGGTCATCCCCTCGGGGTGACCGGGGCCGAGGCCGACGGCCGTCAGTTTGCCCGGTTCGCCCTCGAAGTCGTCGACCGTCGAGCCGACCTTCTCCTTCGTCTTCTCGCGCTTGGAACTCGAGGACGAGGCCCCGCACTTCGAACCCGACGAACTCGAGGACGACGACGCGCCGCACTTCGATTCCGACGAGGACGAACTCGAGTCGTCCGTCGAGGCGCCGCACTTCGAACCGCTCGAGGCGCTGCGCTCCTCCGTCGGCTTCGACGCACCGCACTTCGAACCGCCGCTCTCGCTCCCGGTCTTCGCCGTCGAGGCGCCGCACTCGGATGTCGATTCGTCGTTCGCGTCGGCGTCAGCGTTGGTGTCCGTGCTCATGGGTCTGGTTAGAAATCGTCGACGTCACGCCCGCCGCGCGGGGTGACGAGGTACGTTCGGTCGTCGTTGCTCCAGGTCTCCGTCTCGTGGTTGCCGATGATGAGCGAGGTGCCCATCCCCGACACCTTGTCGTCGTGGTCGGCCGCCTCGCCGAGCGTCGTGATGAAGTGGCTCTCGCCGTTTCGCCCGGCGTCCGCGCGACCCGCGTCGTTGACGATGGCCACGAGGGCGTCGTCGGTGCGCCCTTCGCGGACGATCTCGACAGCCTTCTCGTAGTTTCGCCAGCAGTTGTAGAGGACGATCACGAACCCCGAGATCGCCGCCGCGCGAAGCTTCTCCTCGATCTCGTCCCAGCCGCGCCACTTGTCCGACAGGGAGACGGTGCAGAAGTCGTTACACAGGGGCGCCCCGACGTTCGCCGCCCCGCCGAGGGCGGCCGTGATGCCGGGAACGATCTCGATCGGAACGTCGGTCGCGTCCTCCTCCTCGGCCATCGTGAAGATGAGGTCCGACTTGCCGTAGACGGAGGGGTCGCCGCCCGAGACGTGGGCGACGTCCTTCCCCTCGCGGACGTGGTCGAACGCCGCTCGAGCGAGTTCGATCTGTCGGCCCATCGTCGAGCGGACGATCTCCTGCTCGAAGCCGTCCTCGCGGGTTACGACGCCGTCCTCGTCGACGGCGTCTTCGGGGGGAAGGGTGCCGTCGGCCCGGAGGAACTCCTGATAGAGGCTCGAGGCGATGACCACGTCGGCGGACTCGATGACCCGCTTGGCCTTCGCGGTCGTGTGGTCGGGCAGGCCGGGGCCGATGCCGACGACGTAGAGGGTGCCGTGCTCGTCGGGCGTTCCCTCGCCGGAGGCGTCTCCGCTCGAGTCGGTGTCGTCGACGCTCATCGGCCGATCGCCACCGTGACCTCGTTCTCGTAGCCGATCTTCTCCAGAACGAGTTCCTGCTCGGCGCCGCCGGCGATGGCCGACGCCTCGGAGACGCCCGGCCAGCCGATCAGTTCCTTCGACTTCGAGGGGGTCGGCCCCTCGTGCTCGAGCAGCGTCTCCTTATCGAAGACCACGACGCCGAGGTCGAGTTCCCGGGCCGCCTCGAGCAGCCCCTCCTCGTCCTCCTTGCGCGTCGCGGTCGCGACGAACTCGACGTCGTCGAAGTCGTAGTCCGTTCGGCCGAGGGCCTCCTCCCAGGCGGCGAGGAACGACTCCTTGCTCGCGCCGGAGACGCTGCCGGTGCCGATGACGACGCCGCCCTCTTTGTTGCGCTTGAGGACCGTCACGTCGTCGCCGACGAGCACGGCCCTGGGACCGTCGAGTCGGGCGACCGGCCCCAGGTTATCGTCGAGGACGGCGAGGTTCGTCTTCACCGTCGAGTCGCCGTTGACGACGTGGGCGTCGAGCGCCTTCGCGCGGGACTCGACGCCCTGCTTGCCCGCGGCCTCGCTGGCGGTCGTCATCGCGGGAATCGCGCCCATCGTCGCGAGGTCCTGTGCGACCTGGTTCGCGCCGTGGTGGCCGCCCGTGATCGGGATGGCCCACGTCAGTTCCTCGTCGATGACGACGATCGCGGGGTCCTCCCACTTGTCGTCGAGCAGGTGGGCCGTCTTCCGCATCGCGATGCCCGAGGCCATGAGGCCGACGAAACAGTCGTACTCGCCCCAGTGCTCCTCGAACACGTCGCCGTGGTACTCGAGGATGTCGATCGACTCGTACCGATCGCCGATTCCCTCCACGATCTCCTCGGCCGTGTCCATCTTCCGCTCGAAGGAGACGATCGCGATCTCCTCCGCGACCTCCCCGTCGCTGTCGGGGGTCGAACAGTGACCGCCGCTCGACCCCGATCCCGATCCTGTACTCGAACTCGTCTTATCGTCTGATCCTGAACTCATGTCGTAACCACCTGCGTACCGAACGTTCCACGCTCAAAACAGCCATCCGAACCACCGCTCGGGTGGGACTGAAAGGGGCCAGCGCGCTCGGCGAGCGAGACGACGTAAGCACCGGAACGAGCGAAGCGAGTGAGGAGCGCAGCGAGTCGCAGCCGTCGAGCGCGCTGGGGGCTTTCACCATGTTTTCGACGACTAGTTGCACCCATCCTAGTCATCGCCCGCCTCCGTCTCGCTCGTGCCCTTCGAAGAGCCTCGATTGGCCCAGTCGCCGTAGAGGAACGAGCGCTCGTAGCCGGCGCCCGTCACCGCGTCGCCGATTAGCACGAGCGCCGACGCTCGATACCCTGCGTCTTCCACTTTATCGGCGACCGTCCCGACCGTCCCGACGATGACGTCCTCGTCCGGCCACGAGGCGTGATAGACCACGGCCACCGGAATGTCCGGATCGTGGCCGTCCTCGAGCAGCCGATCCATCGTCTCGCGCACCGCGTGGGTGCCGAGGTAGATGCAGGTCGTCACGTCGCCCATCCCGACGAAGTCGGAGATGTGGTCCTCCTCCTCGGTCAGGGTCTTCCCCTGCGGCCGGGTGAACGCCACGTGATTCGAGACCTCGTTGAGCGTCAGCTGGGTTCGCAGGGTCGCGCTGGCCGCGAAGGCCGAGGTGACGCCCGGAACGAAGTAGGTGGGGACGCCCTCGTGCTCGAGCGCGTCCATCTGCTCGAGCGCCGCGCCGTAGATGGCGGGGTCGCCGCTGTGCAGGCGGACCACGTTCTGCCCGTCCTCGTAGGCGTCCCGCATCAGCGGGATCAGTTCCTCGAGATCCTTGCCGACGGAGTTCACCAACTCGGCGTCGGCGCAGTACAGGTCGAGCACCTCGCTGTTGACCAGCGATCCGGCGTGAACGACCAGGTCGGCCGCCTCGAGCAGTTCCTTGCCCGCCACGGTCAGCAGCCGCGGGTTGCCGGGGCCGGCGCCGACGAAGGGGATCCCCTCCTGCTCGTCGCCGGCGCTGTACTCGAAGATTCTGTCGTCCAGTTCCTCGCGGCGGCGCTCGCCCTGGGCGTCGATCGCCGCCTGGGGGTCGCCGCCGTCCGCCTCCGCCGTCCTCTCGTCCGTGTCCGTCATTAGTGCTCGTGCCCTCCGTGACCGCCGCAATCGCCACCCTCGCAGGCTTCCGTCCGCTCGAGTTCGACCGCCTCCCCGCCGTCCGCGATCGTCTCACCGCTCGGGTCGTCCGTCGCCTCGTCGACGTCCGCCGGTTCGTCGCCGTCGCCAGCGGCCTCCTGGGTGAACACCGCCGTCGCCGACTCGATCTCGAGGTCGCGCTTCTCGGCGTACGCGAGCGTGTAGTAGTCGCGCTCGGCGAGTTCCTCGGGATCGTCCGTCACGATCGTCTCTCCCTGTTCCATGAACAGCCGACGGCCGTAGATCACGTCGTAGCCGGCCTCGACGAGCCCCTCGTGGGTCGTGGGCGCGTCGGTGACCTTGAACAGGATCATCCGGTCCGGCCCGGTGGGGCTCTCCCCGTTCGCCGCCTCCCGCAGCGAGAGGCCCGCGCCGGCTTCGATCTCGACGCCCAGCGCCGTCGCGAACGCCGTCATCGCGCTCACGCCGGGGACGATCTCCGTCTCCACGTCGGGGTGAAACGCCTCGATCGTCCGCCGGAGGTGGCCGAACGTCGAGTAGACGTTCGGATCGCCGAGGGTGACGAACGCCACGTCGCCCTCCGTCGCCCGCGGTGCGACCTCCGCCGCGGCCTCCTTCCACGCCTCGCGCAGTTTCGCCTCGTCCTTCGTCATCGGGAAGTCCAGGTCCCCGATCTTCGACTCGTCGACGTGCTCGAGCGCCACCGATCGCGAGAGTCTGCCGGGCGAGTAGACCACGTCGGCGTTCTCGAGGACCGCCTTTCCCCGAACCGTGACGAGGTCCGCCTCGCCGGGGCCGAGGCCGACGCCGTAGAGGGTCATCGGGTCGCCTCCCGGCCCCCGTCTGCGGCGACCGTCTTCCCGTCGTCCTCGTCAGATTCCTCGTCCGGGGGTGAGGCGCTCCCGACCAGCATGTACACCGGGTTGTCCGACTCGAAACTCGTCGCTCCGGCGAGTTCGTAGCCGTGGCTCACCTGGAACTGGACGACCTCCTCGAGGATCCCGCGCTCTCGGAAGGCCTCGGTCGCGCGGCCGGCGACCTCGAGGCGGGAGACGTTCATCACGATCCGATCGACCTCGGTCTCGACGGCGTGGTCGAGCACCGCCTCGAAGTTGCGGCTGCCGCCGAGGAAGAGGGCGTCGGCGTCGTCCGGAAGGCCCTCGGGCGCCTCCGCGTTCCGAAGGCCGACCTCCGCGCGCACCGTCTCCGCGTTCGCCGCGAGGTTCTTCTCGGTCGTCTCGAGCCGCTCGGGCTTCCGCTCGAGGGCGGTCACCCGGCCGGCCCGCTGTGCGGCCTCGATGGTGACGGCCCCCGTGCAGGAGCCGACCTCCGCGAAGTGGTCGTCCGGCTCGAGCGCGAGCTTCGAACGGACGACGGCGCGGACCTCCGGCTTCGTCGGCCCGGCCTTGGCGTCGTGTGGAAGCGCGATGGGTGGCATCACCCGTCATCTCTGCACGCTCCCCTAAAACAATTTTGTTTGGGATAGGACAACGTAGCTTGTCGAACTCGCGGTGAACGCCCGTCGAACGTCGGCGCACCGCGATCGGTGTGAGATCGGACCGTCGCGGGGGTCTGGGCGGCCGGCGTGCGCGTGTAGCGTTCGAATCGTGCCGGCGCCGGCCCAACACAAATTGGAACAATAGCGAAACCCGACCGCGGCGTTGGTACGGGTGATGAGTGAGTCAGAATCGGTCTCGAAGGTCATCGCGGTGTGTCAATCCTGCGATTCGGTGTACGTCTCCGAGGTGAAGCCGGACGGAGCGATTCGACCGATCGGCGTCGCGGAGGAGTGTACGTGCGGCGACGGCGACTTCAAGCGACTCTCCTGAGCGTCCTCCCCCGTTCGGTTCAGCGGCCGCGCGTCTCGCTCGAGCGCCTCACTCGACGAGCGACTCGAGGAACCGATCGAACGCGCCGCTCTCGGCGTGGACGTGGACGTAGGTCCCGAGCGATTCGTACTCGATCAGACCGTCGTGGTCGCCGTCGATGCCGTCGCCCCGGACCGTCTCGAAGGCGAACCGGGCGTCGCCATCGACGTCCGCGCTCGAGTAGTGGAACTCGTGACCTCGGATCCGCTCGCCGGCCGCGGCCGTCAGCGTTCCTTCGAGCGCCTCGAGTTCGACGTGGTCGAGCGCCTGGTACCGGTCGTGCATGGTCACGTCGGCGGGCAGGATGCCGGCCATCTCGTGGCGCTCGCCCTCCGCCGTCGTGAGCGACCGGCTCATGGCCATCAGGCCGCCGCACTCGCCCAGAACGGGGAGCCCCTCGCTCGCCAGGTCCCCCAGTTCGGAGAGCGTCCCCGACGTCTTGAGTCCTTCGGCGTGCAGTTCCGGGTAGCCCCCGGGGAGGTAGACGCCGTCGCAGTCGGGGACGGGGTCGCCCGCGACCGGCGAGAAGGTGACGAGATTCGCGCGCTCGCGGAAGCGTTCGATGGTGGCCGGGTAGCGGAAGCAGAAGGCGGCGTCGTCGGCGACGGCGACCGTGGCGTCGACCGCGTCGGTGATCGGTTCGTCGTCCACCGAAGGTGGCGAGCGAGCCACCGCCGCCAGTCGCTCGCCGTCGATCGTCTCCGCGGCCGCCTCGAGCGCGGCCTCCGGCAGCGCCGCCTCCTCGCCCATGTGGAGGCCGAGGTGGCGGTCCGGGATCTCGAGGTCCGAATTCGGCGGGATTCGCCCGAAGTACTCGAGGTCCGCCGGAAGCGCGTCCCGGATCCCGTTCTCGTGGCGTCCGCCGTGGGCGCGCTGGGCGACGATGCCAGCCACTTCGATGTCGCGGCCGATCTCTTCCGCGTACCGCTGGAATCCGAGGGCGGTCGCGGCCACGCTCTCCATCCCAGCCTTGGCGTCCACCACGAGGACCACGGGCAGGTCGAGCGCCTCGGCGACCATCGCGGTGCTCGAGCCCGAGCCGTCGTACAGGCCCATGACGCCCTCCACGACGCACACGTCTCCCTCCCCGCGGTGGTAGTTTCGCAGCAGGCCCTCCTCGCCGCAGAGCCACAGGTCGAGCGTACGCGAGGGACGGCCGGCGATCGCCTCGTGGTGGCTCGGATCGATGAAGTCCGGCCCCGCCTTCGCCGGCTGGACCTCGTAGCCGGCCGACTCGAGCGCCTTCGCGATCGCGAGCGTCGCGACCGTCTTCCCGACGCCGGAACTGACGCCGCCGAGGACGAACCCTCGCGGCCCCGTCGACGGCGCGGCGGTCATTCGATCACCACTCGTTGCCGAACCGCCAGCACCACCAGATCCGAAAACGGCGTGTCCTCGGGACCGTCACCGCCGGCGTGCTCCGATAGCTCCGCGAGCGTGAAGCGGTGGATCCCCTCGTCGTCGTGGGTCAGCTTCTCGAGCACCAGCGCCTCGAGGTCCGGTTCTGCACCGTTCTCGAGCAACATCTGAGCGAGATCGCCCGGCATCCGATCGTACGGTCGCGGGAGGACGAGCGCGTGTCGCTCGTCGTCGACGACCGCGCTCACGAGGCGCTCCACGTCGGCTTCGAGGTCGCCGCTCTTGTGCAGCGTGACGAACTCCGCGTCCTCCATCGGCGTTCGGGCGCGGCTAGCGGCCACCTGCAGCGAGGAGATGCCGGGGATCACCCGGACCGGTGTTTCGGAATCGGCCTCGCGGACCGCCCGCTGGACCTTCCCGACGAACTGGTAGCCCGAGTGGTTCGGATCGCCCATCGCGACGGCCGTCCCGCGCTCGCCGGCGGCGACGCGCTCGGCGAACGCCTCGAGCGCCTCCGCCTCGTCCCTGTACCCGCAGGTCAGCAGGTCCGCGTCGGTGCACTCCTCGACGAACTCGACGACCGTGGTGAAGCCGACGACCACGTCAGCCTCGCGGATCGCCCGCTCGCCGCGCGGGGTGAGGTACTCGAGGTTCCCCGGGCCGACGCCGACCGCGTACACCGGGGTGTCCCCTTTCTCATCAGTGTCCGGCTCGGGCGCTGCGGCCGCGAACGTCGCCGGATCCGGTCCCGACTCGAGGTCGTAGTCGTCGCCCATCCTACTCGTCCCCGTCTCCGTCCTCGGACTCGGCCTCGTCGACGATCCGATTCCGCCCGTCTCGAGCCCGCTCCTCGGCGGTGACGTCCAGCTCGAGGTTGGCGGTTCGAGCGTCCTTCGCGACGTGGATCAGTTCGTTCGTCAGCGCGGCGGCGAGGCCGCTGCCGCCCCGCCGGCCGACGTGGGTGATGGCCGGGACGCCGTACTCCTCGCTCACCTCGCGGATGCGCCGTCGGCTTTCCTCGGCCTTGACGAAGCCGACCGGGTTCGCGACAACGACCGCGGGTCGCGTTCCCTGCTCGATGCAGTCGGCGAGGGCGAGCGCCGCCGTCGGCGCGTTGCCGATCGAGACGATCGACCCCTCGAAGGCGCCCTCCTTGTCCAGCTCGAGCATCGCCGCGGCGGTCCGGGTCATTCCGGTCTCCTTCGCCAGCTCGGTCCCGTGGCCGATGGCCTTGTAGACCTCACAGTTGTGGCCCCGACCCGTAACGCCGGCTTTCACCATCGTGATGTCCGTGACGATGTCGGCCTCCTCGAGGACCGCTCGCGCACCCGCTCGGACGGGGGCGTCTTCGTCGTCGCCGACCTCGTCCGATCCGGTAAAGCGGATCATGTGCTGGAACTCGATGTCGCCCATCGAGTGGACCGATTTTTGACGCACTCGGTCGGCCAGCGTCTCGTCCGGCACGAACTGCCGGACGATGTCGAGGCTCGTCTGCGCGATGTCCATCGCGTTCTTCGTCGTCGCGCCGAGGTCGGCGTACTCCTTCTCGAACTCTCCGTCTCGCTCCTGATTTTGATCGGCGTCGCTCATCGAGTATCACTCTCGTTGTACCGGGTGTCGATCGTCGGCCGAACGCGTTCCGCCCGGTCGGTAGTCGGCGACCGGATCGCTTCGTCAGTCATCGTTCGTCACCCCCACGGCGTCGTTGGTCGTTCGCGCTTCGAGGTCGCCCTCGACCTCGAGGTTGAGGTCGCGCAGGCGGTCGACCGTCTCCTCGTCGGCGTTCCAGAGGCCCCGGTCGACGGCCTCGAGCAGCGTGTCGGTGATGGACTCGAGGGCCCAGGGGTTCACCTCGCGCATCCATTCTTGACGAGCGTCGTCGAAGGCGAACTTCTCCGCGACCTCCGCCCAGAGCGTATCCGAGATCACGCCCGTCGTCGCGTCCCAGCCGAGGGTGACGTCGACGGTCGTCGAGAGGTCGCCGGCGCCCTTGTAGCCGTGTTCCTCCATCGACTCGAGCCAGTCGGGGTTCAGGACGCGGGCGCGCATCGCCTTGCGAACCTTCTCCTCGTTGGTGTACACCGAGACGTTGTCCGGATCCGAGGAGTCGCCGACGTAGGAAGCGGGTTCCTCGCCCGAGATTTCGGCCACCGCGGAGATGAATCCGCCGTGGAACGCGTACCAGTCAGAGGAGTCGAACTCGTCCTGCTCCATCGTGTCCTCGAGTTTGACGGTGGCGTCGACGCTCGAGAGGCGCCGTTCGAAGGCGTCGTGGGCGTCCGACACCTTCCCGCGTTTGCCCATGGCGTAGCCGCCCCACTGGACGTAGACGCTCGCCAGATCGGAACGGTCGTCCCAGTTACCCTCGTCGACGGCCTTGTTCGTCCCGGCGCCGTAGCCGCCTGGCTTGGTCGTGAAGACGCGGTGCAGGGCCGCTTTTTTGGCCTCCGACTCGTCGAAACCTTCCGCCTCGAGTTCGGCCTGCTCCTCCTCGACGTGTTTCTTCACGAAGTTCATCTCGTGGGGTTCGTCGAGGTCGACCACGGCGTCGACGGCGTCGTGGATGACGCCCGCAGCGGCGGGGAAGGCATCCCGGAAGAGCCCCGACACGCGGGTCGTCACGTCGACGCGCGGTCGACCCAGCTCCTCGAGCGGGATCGGTTCGACGTCGTCGATCCGACCCGCGTCGGTCCACTTCGGCTCGACGCCCATCATCGCGAGCACCTGGGCGACGGTCTCGCCGCGGGTGCGGACGGTGGGGGTGCCCCACGCCACGACGCCGACCTCCTCGGGATACTCGCCCTCCTCGGCGTGGTGGCGCTCGAGGACCCCCTCGGCCACCTCCTTGCCGACCTGCCACGCCGCTTTGGCGGGCACCTTGCGCGGGTCGAGCGTGTAGAAGTTGCGCGCCGTCGGCAGCAGGTCGACGCCGCCTCGGGTCGGCGCGCCGGAGCCGCCGGGGGGCACGTACTCGCCCTCGAGGGCGTCCGCGGTGCGGGGGATCTCGTCCTCGGCGCCGCGCACGCGCGGAGCCGCTTCCTCGCAGATGTACGCGAGGACTTCCCGGAGGTCGTCGTGAGCGCCCGGCTTCGCCTTCGCGTCGCCGATCGTCTCGAGGTCGACGATGAGGAGGTTGACGTTGACCTCGTCCTCGGGACCGCCCTCGAGTTCGGAAACGGGCACGTCGAAGTCGTGCTCGGCCAGCGTCTCGATCAACTCGACGCTCGTCTCGTAGACGATATCGGCCGCCTCCGCGTAGGTCATTCCCAGGTCCTCGTCGTAGGCGCCGGGGGACTCGAGCATCGCCTCGTAGTCGACCCCCAGCGCGCCGGCCACGCTCTCGCGCAGGCTGGGCGCGCCGGGGTTCTCGAGGCGGGTGAGGGCAACGAGGTACTCGATCAGGCGCTCCCCCTCCGGCGGTTCGGACATCGTGTGCAGCCCCAGGCGGATCTGGGTCGTCTTCACGTCCGTGAGGTACTCGTGGATCCGCTCGACGAGGTCGTCGATCTCGAGGTCGTCTCCGTCTACCTCGCCCTCAGCGAGCGTCGATCCGGCCTCGTCCGGGCCGCGAACGTCGACCGTCTCGTCGATCGTTCCGGAGATACCGAGTTCCACGGCCAGATCGAGGTCTTCGACCGCCTCCCGAATGAGCGTCTCGAGGTGCTCGCCGTTGTCGGTTCGGGCGTCCTCCATCCCGGCTTCGCGGTACTGGTTGGCGAGTTCCTCGAGTTCCGCGAGGTCGTCGTAAACACCTGCATCGCGCATCACGGGCGTCAGGTAGTCGACGATGGCGGCGTAGGACCGGCGCTTGGCCTGGGTCCCCTCGCCGGGGTTGTTCACGATGTACGGGTAGACGTTCGGGAGGTCCGCGACGAGTTGATCGGGCGCGCTCGCGCCGTTCAGCCCGACGGTCTTGCCGGGGAGCCACTCGAGGCTGCCGTGCGTGCCGAGGTGGACCACGGCGTCGGCCTCGAATTCCTCGCGCAGCCACGCGTAGAAGGCGTAGTAGTCGTGCGGCGGCTGCAGGTCCGAGTCGTGGTACACCTTCGAGGGGTCCATCCCGAACCCGCGCGGGGGCTGGACCGTCACGAGGACGTTTCCGAACTGGGTTCCGGGGATCGCGAAGGGGCGGTCCGGAACCTCGCCCCACTCCTCGACGACGTGTTCCCGGAAGCGCTCGTCCGCCTCGGCGAACCACTCCTCGTACTGCTCGGTCGAGACGACGTCGACCGAGAGGTCGCGGACGTCCTCGGGGGCGACCCAGCGGTCCTCGAGGGTGAGTTGGGCGGTCAGCGTCTCGACGAGGGTCTGACCGTCCGTTGGCGCCTCGCTCCCCAGATCGTACCCGCGCTCGGCCAGTTCCTCGAGCAAGTTGACGGTGGACTCCGGACTATCGAGGCCGAAGGCGGTCCCGATGCCGTCGTCGCTCGGCGGGTAGTTGTGCAGGACGACGGCGACCGTCTTCTCGTCGTTTGGCGTGTGACGGAGTCGCGCCCAGTTGAGCGCGAGGCTGGTCGCGTGCTCGACGCGGTCCTCGATCGGGAAGTGGTGTTTCGGCGCCGAGCCGATGCCGGCCTCGTCCTCGGTGCGCTCCTTGCCCGAGATGGGGTGGGTGATGACGTTCCCGTCGAACTCCGGCAGGGCGACCGAGAGGGCGAGTTCGAAGCCCATCACGCCCGTGTCGCTCGATTCGTAGCGAGAGCGCGAGCGCATCGTCGTGATCGTCTGGACCACGGGCACGCCGAGGCGGTCGAGGAAGACGTCCTCGGCGCTCTGGCCCTCGTCGCTGGCGCTGCGACCGCGCTCGTCCATCGAGAGGGAGAACATGAACGAGGAGAGCACCGCGTCGACGATCGGTTCGCCGTCGTCGTCGATCAACCAATTATCGGTCACCCACTCGGCGTCCTCCTGCTCGTCGGAGTCCGTCGCAGGGTTGCAGAAGATCGGCAGCGCGTTCGCACCCTTCTCCTCGAGCGAGCGCACCTGCGCGTCGACGTACCGGGTGTTCTCGTGTGTCCAGTGAGACTCGTAGAACCAGATGACCACCGTGGGCGCGTCGGGGTCGAACGTCTCGAGCAGTTCCTCGTACTCGATCCCCGGGTGATCGGGGTGGTAGACGTCCTCGGTCGGCAGCGGCGTCGGATCGTCCGCGGGGACCTCGAAGTCCCGCCCCTCGAACGTCTCGACGAGGAACCGACACAGGTTCTCGACGTTGATCGTCCCGCCCTTCTCGAGGTACTCGTAGGCGAGGTCGCGGTGTTCCTCGCTCACGGTCGTGTCCTCGAACGCGAAGGCGTCCCCCGTTGCCTTCACGATCAGCGGAACGCCCGCTTCCTCGAGCGCGCCGGTCGCGTAGTCGTACCCCGGCATGCTGTCCTCGGCCCCGTGGAGCCAGAAGACCGCCGCCGCGGCCTCTCGCAGTTCTTCGACGAACTCCTCGACCGCCGCCTCGTCGTCCAGGTCGCTCTCAGACCTGACGACGAGGTCGACGCCCTCGCTCTCGAGGCGTTCCGCCGCGCGCCCGATCGAGCCGAGTTCGTTCTCCGTCGCGGTGTAAATCCCGATCCGTGTCATGGCGTTTTTAAACCTCGATTGTATTAGCTCAAGCATGGTTGTCAACGCCGGGGACAAAAAGGTGTCGTCACTTCCCTTTCCGGCGATCGTCGGGCAGGAGGAATTAAAGCGCGTCCTACTCTGTGTCGCCGCTAACGACGACCTCGACGGGGCGCTGATCGTCGGCGAGAAGGGGACCGCGAAGTCGACCGCCGTCCGGGCCCTGGTCGACCTTCTCCCCGAGCAGCGGGCCGTCGCGGACTGCCCCTACGGCTGTTCGCCCGACGACCCCCGCGAACAGTGCGGCGACTGCCGAGCGCGGGATCCCGAGGACCTCCCGATCGAGACCCGTCCCGTCCCGCTCGTGACCCTCCCACTCGGCGCGACCCGCGACCGGGTCGTCGGCACCCTCTCCGTCGAGGACGCCCTCGCCGGCGAGGCCGACTTCGACCCCGGCCTGCTGGCCCGCGCCAACCGCGGCATCCTCTACGTCGACGAGGTGAACCTCCTCGAGGACCACCTGGTCGACGTCATCCTCGACGCGGCCGCCAGCGGCGTCAACGCCGTCGAGCGCGACGGGATGAGCGTCGCACACCCGGCGAACTTCACCTTGATCGGGACGATGAACCCCGAGGAGGGCGACCTCCGCCCCCAACTCCGGGACCGGTTCGCCCTCCAGGCGACCGTCGTCGGCTGTCGCGAGGTCGACGACCGGGTCGAGATCATGGATCGGGTGCTCGCGAACGGGTCGGTGGGCGACGGTGGCAGCGGTGACGACGGGAGCGTCGGGGGCGACGAACCGTCGCCGGCCGAGCGGTACGCCGACGACGTCGCCGACCTGAAGCGGACGCTCGAGGAGGCCCGCGACCTCCTCCCGCGCGTTTCCCTCCCCCGAGACTTCAAGGAGGAGATCGCGGAACTCTGCCTCGAGGCGGGCGTCGACGGCCACCGCGGCGACGTCGCCACGGCCCGGACCGCGATGACGATCGCCGCGCTCGAGGGGCGCGCGACGGTCATCGAACCGGACGTGTACGAGGCCGCGACCTACGCCCTCCCGCACCGGCTCCGCAGCACGCCCTTCGAAGACGAACCCGACCTCGAGGACCTGCTCGAGGACCGCTTCGACGACGCGGACGGAGGGGCCGACGACGATTCGACCGACGCCGACGATTCCGAACACGACGACGGGGCCGACGAGGATCCGAGGTCCGACCCGGACGACGCCGACGAGTCCGGGGGAGACGGGGGCGACTCGAGTGGGAGTCCCGACGAATCGGACGACGACGGGACCCTCGACGGGGACGGTGACGGCTCGAACCGCCCTTCGGAACGCCCCGCGCCGACGAACGCCGACGCCGACGGTGCGGAGGCGGAGGCAGGGGGAAACGGATCCGCTGGGAACGAATCGGGCGGCTCGAGCGACCGCGACGGTGACGGGGGTGGCGATGGGGATGGCGATTCGGACGCCGGCGACGAGGACACCGCGACCCCGCTCGTCCCCGGCCAGCAGCGCGCCGGCATCGGCGACGGGACGGCGCCCTCGCTCGAGGAGGTCGAGGAGACGACCGTCGACGGAACCGACGTCGGCGCTTCCGGGGGATCGCGGGCGAAGAAGACCCCCAGCGTCCACAACCGCGGCGCCCGCGTTCGCACCGAGCCCGCGACCGGAGACGGTCCGATCGACGCCGCGGCCTCGGTTCGCTCGGCGGCCGCTCGCGGCGAGACCCGCGTCGGGAAGGAGGACCTCCGGCAGTCGGTGCGGGCGGGCGAAACCTCGGTGACCATCGTCTTCGCGGTCGACGCCAGCGCCTCGATGCGACCCGCGATGCGGGCGGCCAAGGGCGTCGTCCTCGACCTCCTCCGAGACAGCTACGAGCGCCGCGACGAGGTCGCGTTCGTCGCCTTCGCGGGCGAGGACGCCGACGTGCTCCTCCCCCCGACGAACAGCGTCACGCTCGCCGCGCGCCACCTCAAGGAACTCCCCTCGGGCGATCGGACGCCCCTCCCAGCCGGCCTCGAGACCGCCCGCGAGGTGATCGACCGGGCGAAGACGGACGCCGCAGTCGTCGTCCTCGTCACGGACGGGCGTGCCAACGTCGCCGACGGCAGTCCCACGGAGGCGACCCGGCGAGCCGCTCGAGCCCTCGCCGCCGTGGACGACCCCGTGCACGTGGTGGTCGTGGACGCCGGCGACGGCGCTCGAGCGGGGCTCTCGGAACTGGTCGCCGAGGAAACCGGCGGCGACCTCGTCGCCCTGTCGTCGCTCTCCGTCGAGACGGTTCGGGAGGCGGCGAACGCGGCCTCGGGCGAGCGGTAGACTGAGGACGGAATCGGCCGGAAACTGCGAAGTGGTCCGCTGGTTCGTCTACCGGAACCAGCTGACGAGCCAGAGCAGGACACCCGCCCCGATCAGTACGAGACCTGCAGTCGAGGTGATGGGCTCTGGGAACAGAAAGAGGACCACCCCAGCGGCGACGAGCAGCGTACCGAGTCCGTACTTCGCTTTTGCTCGATCGAACCAACTCCCCGAGTCATCCGCTGTGGTTTCGGTTGTACTCCCTCTCGCTCGATCCAACAGGCTCCCTGAATCGTCCGCGGCGGATTCGTTTGAACGCCCTCTCGCTCGATCTAACCAACCGTTCGACTCGTCCTCGGTTTCCTCGGCCGTTTGTCTGCGTCGCATAGGGAAGTCTTATACTCGAACTGAGAATAGCAGTTCGCCTTCCAGTGCTGGTCGTTGAAAGTCCGGCTAGTAGATACGGCCTCTCACCGTCCTCCGATTCGATACTCGCCCGCCGATACGCTCTTCCACCTATACTTTTCTCGGCGAATCGATACTCCGCACCGGGAAGAAGCTTCTCGGGAACAGCCCGCGATTCGCTGCCCGGCGTGTGACGTCGTTCAGCCGACCTGAACACGACGTTTTCCGCACCACCGCACTACGGAGTCGTGTTACTCTCCCGGGGGAACGGGTGACGTCGAAACGCGCGGAGAAAAACGGAGGCTAGGACGCAACGGGAGGGTCGGAGCCGAAAACCGCGGCTCGAGACCCCTACTGGAACGTCCTGCCGACTTGCTCGGCCGGTTCGGGTTCGGCCTGCTCGAACTGCTCTTCGATCTCCTGGTAGCGCTCGCGGGTTTCGGGGGTCACGCTCGGGTTGACCTCGCCGAGGGCGTGTTCGAAGTGCTCCTCGCTGATGCGGACGTTACCGACGGTGTCGGCCATCTCCTCGGGTTCGACCGAGGTGATGAACTCGCGGCTGGCGGCCATCGCGGCCTCGCGGCAGACGGCCTCGATGTCCGCGCCGACGTAGCCCTCGGTCTCGCTCGCGAGCCGGTCGAGGTCGACCGCCTCCGCGAGGGGCTTGTCGCGGGTGTGGACCTCGAAGATCTTGCGGCGAGCCTCCTCGTCGGGGACCGGCACGTGGACGTGGCGGTCGAGCCGTCCCGGACGGAGCAGCGCGGGATCGATCAGGTCCGGACGGTTGGTCGTGGCGACCACGACGACGTCCTCGAGTTCCTCGAGGCCGTCGAGTTCGGTCAGCAGCTGGCTGACGACGCGCTCGCCGACGCCGGAGTCGGTGGCGCCGCGGCCGCGCTCGGTCGCGATCGAGTCGATCTCGTCGAAGAAGATCACGGTCGGTGCGTTCGACCGCGCCTTCTCGAATACCTCGCGGACGCCCTTCTCGGACTCGCCGACGTACTTGTTCAGCAGCTCGGGGCCCTTGATCGAGATGAAGTTCGACTGGGCCTCGTTGGCGACGGCCTTCGCGAGCAGCGTCTTGCCGGTGCCCGGCGGGCCGTACATGATGACGCCCTTCGCGGCTTCCATGTCCAGCGCGTCGAACACCTCGGGGTAGTCGAGCGGCCACTGGACGTTTTCGCGCAGGCGCTCTTTGGTGTCCTCGAGCCCGCCGACGTCGTTCCACGTGACGTCGGGGACCTCGACGAAGACCTCGCGCAGCGCCGACGGCGAGATGTCCTTGAGCGCCTCCTTGAAGTCGCGCTCGGTCACCCGGAGCGACTCGAGCACGTCCGCGTCGATCTCCTCCGCCTCGAGGTCGAGTTCGGGGCGGATGCGCCGCAGGGCGTTCATCGCGGCCTCCTTGGTCAGCGACTCGAGGTCGGCGCCGACGAAGCCGTGGGTGTTCTCGGCGTACTGGTCGAGGTCCACGGAGTCAGACAGCGGCATCCCGCGGGTGTGGACCTGCAGGATCTCCGTGCGGCCGTCCTTATCCGGAACGCCGATCTCGATCTCGCGGTCGAAGCGACCGCCGCGGCGGAGCGCGGGGTCGAGCGCGTCGACGCGGTTGGTCGCCGCGATGACGGTGACGCGGCCGCGCTCCTCGAGGCCGTCCATCAGCGAGAGGAGCTGGGCCACGACGCGGCGTTCTACGTCGCCGCCGGCCTCCTCGCGCTTGGCCGCGATCGAGTCGATCTCGTCGATGAAGACGATCGCGGGGGCGTTCTCCTCGGCCTCCTCGAAGATCTCGCGGAGCTGTTCCTCGGACTCGCCGTAGTACTTCGACATGATCTCCGGGCCGGAGATCGTCTCGAAGTGGGCGTCGATCTCGTTGGCGACGGCCTTCGCCATCAGCGTCTTCCCGGTGCCCGGCGGCCCGTGGAGCAGGACGCCCTTGGGCGGCTCGATGCCGAGTTGCTGGAACAGCTCGGGGTGGCGCATCGGCAGCTCGATCATCTCGCGGACCTGGTCGAGTTCGCTGTCCAGGCCGCCGATGTCCTCGTAGGTGACGTTCGGCACGCCCTCGGCGGAGCCGCCGGCGCCCGAGGAGATCTGTTCAGCGGGCGTCTCGGAGATCTCGATGCTCGTCGAGTCCGTGATGACGACCGTTCCCGAGGGCGACGTGCTCGCGATCTTCAGCGGCACCGACTGACCGGAGCTGGCCATCGGCCCGAACGAGAGCGAGAAGGGCACCGTCTGCCCCTCCGTGACGGCCTGCCCGCTCAGCTTATCGCGCACGAGGGGGCCGATGTCGCCCCGGATGCGCAGGTTCTGGGGCAGGGCCACGGTGACCGAGTTCGCGGGCTTGACGTCCGCCTGCTCAACGGTCACGCGGTCGTCGATCCCGACGTTCGCCTCCTGGCGGAGCCGACCGTCGATTCGGATGACGCCGCGGCCCTCGTCCTCGGGGTAGCCGGGCCACACGCGGGCGACGGCCTGTCCGTCACCCTTGCCGTCGATGACGATGTAGTCCCCGTTCTCGAGGTCGAGTTCGCGCATCGAGGCGCGATCGATCGCCGCGAGCCCGCGTCCCGCGTCCTTCTGCTTCAAGGGTTTGACGGTGAGTTTCATCTGTTGCCCTCCATTTCGACAGTGAGCACGCCGTTTTTGATAAACGTGTGCGCAACGTCCACGTCGTCCGGAAGTTCGAAGTCGTACTGCTCGTCCTCGACGACGACGATGACGGTGTCGTCGACGACGTCGACCGACGCCTCGGGGCCGATCCCGAGGTCGATCGCGAGCACCGACCCGTCGTCGTACTCGTACCGGCGGATCAGTCCGCCCTGTTCGCGAGTGAGTTGCTCGAGAGTCATGTTGTTACTAACCCAGGGTAAGCGCCAAAACTATATAAATCTTTCTCCATCAGACCCGAAGACTGCGGTGAGATCCGTCGAAAGTCATTGTTCGCAGTTCACACCAGGTGACGAGTGCGACGTCCGCAGCCACCCGACCAGTTCGACGTGCGGGCGACGAAAACGATCGGCGGTGGCGCGCCGGCCGGACGGCGGTCGGAGCCCGAGGTGATGCGAACGGTACTCGAGGGTAACGCAGGACGATACGCGAGCGCGAGCGGAAGCGGAGAATCCGAGTTCGCCGACGCGCGCGGTCGCACGTCGACCGAATCGATCAGGTTTCGACCGGGACCGCGTCGATCACTCGTCGACGACGAACTCCCGTACGTGGCCCGTGACGCCGCTTTTTAGCTCGACGAGGGGCCCCTCCGTCGTCTCCTCGTAGATCGAGGCGACCTCGCCGACGATCGGCTCTTCGTCCTCGGAGTGGACGTCAGTGTCCTCCTGGACGATCCGAACCGTGAGTCCCTGGCGAAGTTCGTCGGCGGTCGGTTGGTCGGGGTTGGCGGCCATAGGCCAGCGTCCGCCGGTCGCGTCGAAAAGGGTGGTGCCTGCATTCTCGAGCGGGCTCGATCGACCCCGAGGGCAGCCAACGACGACGTTTTCGACGGTTTCAGACCGACAACGAGGTTCAGTCGAAGACGGTCCCGGAGTCGATTCGCGATCCGAAAACGTGGCGGGTACCGACGACGAGACCGTGGTCCGGTCCGCTCGCCCAGATCGCCGTCTCCTCGTTTTGCCCCGGACGCGCCCCCTCGGCCAGCGCGCCGATCAGGACCGATCGTCGGTCGATCATGACGATTCGACCCAACCACTTCCCCTCGAGTTCCGCCGGACCGGCCGCAAGCTCCGTGACGACCACCTCGGCCGAGGGCACGTCGGTCTCGACTCGCTCCGCGGCCTCGTCGGAGGGTACCTCCACGAGCGTCCGCACGTCCCCGTCCGGCGCCGACGATAGCGCCTCGCGAAACGCCGGACCAACGAGGTCGTCGTCGGCGACGAGGACGTAGATCTCCTCCGTCGCGTCCGCCAGGAGGGTGTCGATCCGCCGCGTCACGTGCTCGTGGTCGGCGATCGCCCAGGCGCCCTTCTCCTCGACGCCCTTCGATCGGTGGAGTTGCGAGAGCGCGTCGTCGGCCGCCTCGAGCGACGATTCGTACTGCTCCCGGAGGATCTGGAGCGCGTCGTCGATCGAGATCGACCGGTACTCCCGGGGTTCGGACTGCTGCACGTCGACAAGACCGCGCCGGTGGAGTCGATCGACCGCGTCGTAGACGCGGGACCGGGGCACCTCCGAGAGGGTCGCGACCTGGGACGCCGTCGCCACCGGGACCCGGGTGAGCGCGACGAAACACCGGGCTTCGTACTCCGTCAAACCGACCTCCTGCAAGCGCTGAACAGCCTGGTCTTCGGTCGGCATGAAAACGGAGTATCGGACGGACACTGGAGGGGATGGTGCTTGCGTACGCGGGTAGGGACGCTCTAATGGACGAGGGAAATCGCGCTCGAGCGAGCGAGTCCCAGATCGGTCGAGCGCACGCGCGATCAGCCGAACGAGCCGCGGATCGCGCTCGAGCGATCGAGTAACGTGCGACCCTCCTCCGTCAGCGAGGCCGTCTCCTTCCGGTGGTCGTACTCGATGGCGCCCGCGTCCGAGAGCATCGGGAGGTGGGTGTGACGAAGCGAGAGTTCGATCGTCCGCCGATCCCCCGTCGAGACGGACCCGTCGGCGGTGACGTCCCCGCGGCGATCCTCGAGCGCGATCCGAACCGCGAGATCGGACAGCGCGACGGGCCGAGTTCCCTCGTGGCTGGCCAGGTGCCGGAGAACCGATCGCCGGTGTCGGTGGCCCAGCAGGCGGAAGGCGGAGTCCGTACCGGCGGAAGACGGGCCGACGAACGGGGCCAGGCTCTCGGGATCGGAGATCAGTGGAATCATACCCGTCGTAGACGTCGAGCGTACTTGTACCCGCCGTGAGGATCGACGGGACGACGTGGTTGTCGTTTCGGCGGGGATAACACCCGGTGCGGCGGAACGACCTGTTGTCACGGGGGGTGTACCAGTTCACTCTTTATACCGTCGATTCCTCGTCCCCACAATGAGTGGTCGTGAACCCGATCCGGTGGACGTGCTGGTGGTGGGCCCGACGCCGGAGGGCGACCGTCCGTACGCGACGGCGTTCGCGGGGAAGGAACGCGAGACCCGGCTGCACGTCGTCGGCGGCCGGGAGGCCCGCCGATACCTCGGCCGGTGTGGCGACCGCGGGGACGTGCCCCGTCCGGACCTCGTCATCGTGGACCTCGAGGTGTCCGGCGCGGACGCGACCGAACTCCTCGACCCGCTGGACGATCGCGACGGCTTCGCCGCCGTTCCGCTGATCGTGCTCGGCCGATCGGACGATCCGGCGGTCGTCGAGCGGGCGTACGATCGCGGAGCGAACGCCTACGTGCGAAAACCGGCGGATCCGGGTGGGTGCGTCGACGCCCTCCGGACGGTCGGGGAGTTCTGGTTCGACGTCGCGCGACTCCCGCCGAAAGAACTGGACGAGTCGGGCGGAATCACGCGCGTCAGCGACGAGTGCTGATCTAACGCGCAGTGGTCAGGTGCAGAGCGGACCGGATCGAGATCCTCCGTCACTCGTCCTCGTCCTCGTCCTCGAACTCGAGCGCCACCGAGTTGATGCAGTAGCGCTTGCCGGTGGGGTTCGGGCCGTCGTCGAAGACGTGGCCGAGGTGGCCGCCGCAGTTCGCACACAGCACCTCCGTGCGGCGCATACCGTGGCTGGTGTCGAGGCGGGTCTCGATCTTATCGTCGTCGGCGTCGTAGAAACTCGGCCAGCCGCAACCCGAGTCGAACTTCGTCTCCGAGTCGAACAGTTCGGCGCCGCAACCGGCGCAGGCGTAGCTCCCGTCCTCCTTGTGGTCGACGTACTCGCCGCTGAACGGCGGTTCCGTCCCCGCCTCGCGGAGGATGCGGTACGCTTCGTCGCTCAGATCCTCGCGCCACTCCGGGTCGCTCGAGGGGAGGTCGTCGGGGTCGGACTGGTGGGCCATACTCGAGATACGGGCGAGAGACTCAAGAGTCTGTCTCGATCGAATCGCCTCGTTCGACGCCGTCCCCGTCGACGCGACCTGCCCACTCCCGGAACACTTCGAAGATTCTCGGATATTCGGAGGGAGAGAGCTATCGTTCGACACGACGAATGGGTACCGATGTCCAGTCGAACTGAAGACGACGGTACCCGCGATGCGCTGGGAACGGGGTTTGCGGTCGGCCTTCCCGTCGGCGTCGCGATCGGCGTCGCCACGGATAATCTGCCGATGGGGATCGCCATCGGCCTGGCTCTCGGTCCCGCGTTCGGGGCCGGGTGGAGGCGATTTGGAACGTAGATCGTCGCGGGCGGCGAACCCTCGGTTCCGAGAGTACTCGGTCGAACGATTGCTCGCCCCGATTCACCCCGAATCCAGAGGACAGAGCCGGTACCGTCGACGACCGAATCCCCCGTGCGCTTCACTCCCCGTTTCGTCCCGCCGGCGAGGTGCCGATCACCGGCCCGTGATGACGTTCGTGCTCTCACACTCCGGACACTGCGTCATCCGTCCCAGTCCGGGTACCTCGAGGCGGCGCCAGGCGTCGTCGCCACCTGGCGCCTCGAATCCGCAGTTGACGCACCGTGACCGATCCGTCGCGGCTGATTCGCTGGCCATGTCCGAACGTATGCTACCGGTCGGCATAGGACTTTCCGGACGTCACGGCGTTCGAGAGAGTCGGAACCGACTATCGGTTCCCGGTCGGGAGTCGACCGGCGCGTTCGCGGTGCCCTCCGGGCGTCCGGTCGAAGACGCACACATTCACGGTCCCCCGTCGCCAAGGTCGTCGCAATGACAGTCACGCGAACCGTCGAACTCGAGGGGCACATCATCGACTCGGGGACGATGGGGCGGTGTTTCGGACTCGTCATGGACATGGGCGGCGAGTTCGAGGTCGAGGAGTTCGAGGTCGGCCGCCACAAGCACGCCGAGACCTACTGTCGGATGCGGGTCATCGCCGACAGCGAGGAGAACCTGCGCGAGATCGTCCACGAACTCAACCAGAACGGGGCCACGGTGGCCGATCCCCGGGACGCCACCCTCGAGGCGGCGCCGGACGACCAGGTCGTCCCGATCGACTTCTACTCGACGACGAACCACCCGACGTACGTCAGAATCGACGGCGAGTGGCACGAGGTGGAGGACATCGAGATGGACTGCGCGCTCGTCGTGGAGAAATCGGGGCCGGAGGACCCGCACGGAGCCGGTAAAGCCGGCGACCGCGGGAACGGGGAGACGCGCGTCCGAACGAAGGTCCTGAACGCCATCGAGGAGGGCGACCTGGTCGTCACCGGCGAGACCGGCATCCGGGTCGAACCGCCCGAGCGCCCCCGGAACGGGGGCGGGTCGTTCGGCTTCATGCAGGGCGGCGTCTCGAGCGAGCGCCCCTCGAAGTCGCTCATCGCCGAGATCGCCGACGAGATGCGCGAGGTGCAGGAAAACGGCGGGAACGTGCTCGCCGTCTGCGGGCCGGCGATCGTCCACTCCGGCGGGCGGAACGCCCTCGCCGACCTCGTCCGGGAGGGCTACGTCGACGCCCTCAGCGCGGGCAACGGGTTCGCCGTCCACGACCTCGAGCGGGACCTCTACGGCACCTCGCTGGGCGTCGACACGGAGAGCCTCGAGCACCCGCGGAAGGGGCACAAACACCACATCTACACGATCAGCGAGATCGTCCGCCTCGGCGGGATCGAGGAGGCCGTCGAGGCCGGCGTCGTCGACGAGGGCGTGATGTACGAGTGCGTGGTCAACGACGTCCCGTACGTCCTCGCCGGCTCCATCCGCGACGACGGGCCGCTGCCAGACACGATCACCGACGCCATCGAGGCCCAGAACGCCATCCGCGAACAGGCCCAGGAGGCGGACCTCGTGCTCATGCTCTCGACGCTGCTCCACTCGGTCGCCGTCGGCAACTGCCTCCCCTCGACGACCAAGACCGTCTGCGTCGACATCAACCCCGCCACGGTCACCCAGCTGCTCGACCGCGGTAGCGCACAGGCGGTCGGCATGGTCACCGACATCGGGACGTTCATTCCGATGCTCGCCGAGGAACTGCTCGAGTAATCGACGTGAGGAGGCGCCCGAGGAGTTCCGGAGCGAGTTCGAAGCGTTCAGGGGCGAGACGGACGGGCTGACGACCGCCGCCGAAACGTTCGCCGACGGTGTCGCCGCGCTCGCGGACGGAAACGAACTGGACGCCAACGACCACTTCTCCGACGCCGACGACGCGCTCGACGCGTGTGAGGGGGAGAGCACGGACGTGGCGCTGTCGCCCAACTAACGGGGACGAAACGGAAACGAAAACGGATAGTTCGAGTCGATGGCGTCCATCGACGACAAATGGCGCTTGGAAGGGGTCACTGCGCCGATTACGTCGACAGCCGAAACGTCTCGGGCGAGGCGCTCACCACGTCGATGGACGTCTTACGGTCGCCATTCCACCGGCACGGCCCAATCGCCGAGCGAACCGTCTCGACGAGTCGTTCGGCGAAACCCAGCCTAGTGAGGGATAGGCCTTTTTATCGCGTGTGTCGAAGGACGCATCCACTCGCTGACAGCCGTCCGGTGACGGGCGTCACCGGCGAAGACGGACATGAAACAGGACCACATCGAGGCCGGCAAGGAGATCCAGCGACGAACCGGGAAAACGTTCTACCTCGCGACGAGATTCCTCCCCGAACGGGTGCGAAACGCCACGCACGTCCTCTACGCGTTCTTCCGGATCGCCGACGAGGTCGTCGACGACGCCGACGGCGTCCCCCCGGCCGAACAGGCGGCCAGGCTCGAGGAGCTCCGTGCGCAGGCCCTCGGGGAGCGCGAGACGGACGAACCGGTGCTCGTGGCGTTCCGGGAGCTTCGCGAACGGTACGGGATCGCCGACGAGGAGGTGAACGTCTTCGTCGACGCGATGAAGCGGGACATCCACACGGATCGGTACGAAACGTACGCCGAACTCGAGGCGTACATGCGCGGATCGGCGGCCTCGGTCGGCGTGATGATGACCGCGATCATGGAGCCCGACGACCCCGAGTCGGCCCTCCCGCACGCCATCGCGCTGGGGGAGGCGTTCCAGCTGACGAACTTCCTGCGAGACGTCCGCGAGGACGTGGTCGAGCGCGACCGGATCTACCTCCCCCGGGAGCTCCTGGACGCCCACGGGGTTCCGGACGAACAACTCGTGCGCCTCGAGTCGAGCGACGAATTCGAATGCGCGATGCGCGAGGGACTGAAGCGCGCGGAGGACCGCTACCGCGAGGGCGTCGCTGGCATCCGCTACCTCCCCGAGGATTGCCAGCTTCCGGTGTTGCTCGCGGCGGTGCTCTACGCCGAACACCACGCGGTCGTCCGCGCGCAGGGGTACGACGTGCTCGACCGGGAACCGTCGCTGTCGACGGTACGAAAACTGCGCTGTCTGGCGAGGACCCGGTGGCACTGGCACTGGAACCGCGACCCCGAGGCGGTTTTCGAGCGGGTGTCGGCCGTCCCGACGTTCGAGCGGGATCGCGACCCCGCCGCCCGAGGGCCGGAACACGGCGATCACGTGCCGTCGCGAACGTGACGGTCCGTGGTTCGTGAACGAGACGCCGAGCGGGTCGAGGACTACGAGGTCGACCTGAACGTCCGAACGGTGTCCTTCCGACTCGAGGTCGAGGCGACCTCGACGAAGCCCCGGTCGGTGAAGATGGCGCGCCAGTCGCGGTGGTAGAGGGGGAACTCGTCGTTGACGTAGCTCACCTGCGGGTCGGCCGGTTCCTCGCGTTCGCCCCCGAATCCGCTCGAGGCGTCGGCGTCCGACGGCCGGCCGGCGTCGAGGTCGCCTTCGTTCTCCACGGTGACGAGGAGGTCGGCCGCGATCCGGGACAGTTCGTCGAAGACCCACTCGGCGTCCGGGTGGACGTGCTGGAGCGTCTCGACGGAGTAGACCGCGGCGAACCGGTCGTCTTCGAACCCGCCGACGACGTCCTCGATGGCCTCCGAGTAGAACTCCCCGCTCGCGGCCAGGTCGGGGTAGTGCTCCGCCATCACGTCGAACGCGTCCTCGTTGAGGTCGATCCCCGCGAGGGTGTCGAAGCCGTGATCGCGAAGGTGGGCGAGGTGACGACCGCAACTGCACCCGAGTTCCAGGACGGGCGCGCTTTTGTCGATCGACTCCTCGAGGATGTGCAGGAGAACGTCGCTCGTCTCGTTCGGGCCGTAGTACGCGTAGTACGCCGGGGAGAACTCGCCGGACCGCTCCGCCCACTGACGCCGAACGTTGTGTGAGTCCACACGGATACGCCACCGGGGAGACGTAAAACCCCGTTGCACTCGGGACGACGATCCTCGAGCGGTACGTTACTCCCCGTTCGTGTTCGAGCGTCACTCCACTCCCCGTTCGTATTCAAGCGCTACTCCACTCCCAGTCCGGGTTGGGCAGCGTTTTCGCCGCGTTTCCGTCGGTGAGACTGGTAGAAACCATTAATAATAGCGAACAGGATTTCACCATTGGTATCGTGAACGTACCCAATGAAACGAGAGACACGAGCGGAATCGACCGCCGTTCGCGGCGGCGGCCGAACGAGCGCCGGCGGCGCTCGCCGACGATCGAACGGACGGGACGGAACCCGAGCGAGGGGGTGAGCGTCCGATGAGTGGAAACGGGGCGAGCGGCGCTCGGTCGGACGATCCGACCGCCGAGGCCGCGTCGAGTCGACCGACGGCCTCGACGACGCGTCGTCGCTTCCTCCAGGCGACCGGACTGGCGGCGTTCGCGACCGGACCGACGGTCGGCTCCGTCGCGGGCGCGCCGTCACCGACGTCGGGTCCGGGCCGGATCGAGAACCTCGAGGCGTACCTCGAGGACCCCACCGTCTTCGAGGAGAACCGGGAGCCCGCCCACGTCACCGCGGCGATCCCGTACGGTTCGATGGGCGAGGCCCGTCGGGCGGACGTGCCGTTCACCGAACTCGAAGAGCGGTTCGCCGGGTCGCGGTACGTCGAACTCCTGAACGGCGAGTGGAACTTCGCGTTCTACGATCGGCCGGCTGACGTCCCCGACACGCTCGACGGGATCGACTGGGAGTCGATCGCCGTTCCCGCCACCTGGCAGACGGAGGGCTACGACCAGCGGATCTACGTGAACACCGACATCACGTGGAACCACTACGATCCGCCCCAGGAGGGAGACCTGATCCCGGACGACGGCGGCGCGGTCGACGTTCCCGGCGTCGGCGACGGCGACGACGATGCGTACAACCCCGTCGGGATCTACAATCGCACGCTGTCGGTCCCCCAGAAGTGGGACGAGCGCGAGGTGTTCCTCCACTTCGAGGGCGTGAAGCAGGCGTACTTCGTCTGGATCGACGACGAGTACGTCGGCTTCCAGCAGGGGTCGATGACCCCCGGCGAGTTCGACGTCACGGCGCACGTCGACCCCGGCGCGGACCACGACCTCACGGTTCAGGTCTACCGCTTCAGCGACGGGGAGGCCCTCGAGACCCAGGACATGTTCCGCTACGCCGGGATCTTCCGGAGCGTCTACCTGTACTCGACGCCGCGGGTCCACCTCCGCGACTTCCACGTTCGGACCGACCTCGACGACGGGAGCGCCGCGCTCCGCGTCGACGCCGAGGTGGTCAACTACGGGGAGTCGCCGGCCGGCGAGTTCACGGCGCGCGGACACCTCTTCGGCCCGGACGAAGCCCGCCCCGGCCGCGGGAAGGGAGAGAACTCCCGTCGGGGCCGCGACGAACGCGATCGAACCCACCCCGGTCGCGGTGAGGGGCCCCCGGACGACCGAGGCCGCGGCAAAGGAAACCGCCCGCCCCGTGCCCGGAAGGTGGCGACCCTCTCGGCGACCGAATCGGTCGACGAGGACGGCGCGCACCTCGTGTTGACCGCCGACGTCGACGATCCCGAGGTCTGGTCGACCGAACACCCGACCCTCTACACGCTGGTGCTGGAACTGGTTCCGGCAGGGTCGAACGACTCCACGGAGGCGATGCTCGAGAAGGTCGGCTTCCGCTCGTACGACACCACCCGCGGCCAGCAGGGCGCTCAGGTCATCGTCAACGGCGAACCGGTGAACGTCCGGGGCGTCAACCGCCACGAGACCGATCCCGACACCGGGCGGACGGTCCCCCTCGAGCGGGTCCGGGAGGACATCGAGACGATGCTCCGGTTCAACGTGAACGCCGTCCGGACGGCCCACTACCCCAACGACCCCACGTTCTACCGACTGGCGGACGAGTACGGCCTGTACGTTCAGGACGAGGTGAACGTCGAGACCCACTGGTGGGAACACCTGCTCGAGAACACCGAGGCGTACCACGATCAGGCGGTCGAGCGGTTCCGCCGCATGGTGCTGCGCGACCGGAACCACCCGTCCATCTTCTCGTGGTCGACCGGAAACGAGGCCGGTACCGGCGCGGAACACCTCGAGATGGCGGCCCTCGTGATGGACTCCGACGAGTACCTCCCGGAGGACACCGACGACGTGAGCGGCGTCGACGCGGTCGAATCGTACGACGGCGGCGTCGAAGGCTTCGCGCCCGACCGCCTCGTCTACCACCAGCCCAACGGCGGCGGCTGGAACGTCGCGTACAGCGACATGCTCGGGCCGCGGTACCCGAGCGTCGACGGCCTCCTTCGCGAGGCCGACGGCACCGGCATCGGGGACGGCCTCCGGCCCGTCGTGATGGGCGAGTACAACCACGCGATGGGCAACAGCCTCGGCCTCGTCCACGAGATGTGGAACGAACACATCGATCCGCCGGTCCGCCGGGCGCGGGATCGATCCGGGACCGACGCGGACGGCGTTCTCGTCGGCGCACCCGAGGTCGTCCCCGGACCCGACGCCGGATCCGGCGGGCGGACCGACGGGGTGGTCGTGCTCGACGACGGCGACGTCATCGAGGTCCCCGAGGGCTCCGCACCCTCACTCGAGGACGGCGCGTCGTTCACGGTCGGCGTTACCGTTCGCGGCCTCGAGCGCGACGGGGAGGCCCCCCTCGTCACCTGCGGCGACCGGTACGCGCTGGGCCTGGTCGACGACACCCTCGCGTTCGCGGTCGGCGACGCGGCGGTCGACGCACCCGCCCCCGACGACCTGTTCGACGGGGATGGGTGGCACACCGTCGTCGGCGTTGCTGACGCCGACGCGGGCGACCTTCGGCTGTTCGTCGACGGCGACGAACTCGAACGCGCTGACGGCCCCTCGTCGGCGTCCCTCGAGGGCGACGCCCCCCTGCGGATCGGAAGCGACGCCGACGGGGACGCGTTCGCGCGGGGGACCGTCGGCGGCGTCGGCGTCTACGACCGAGCGCTCGGCGCCGACGAGGCGGCGGACGCCGACGGAACGATCGAAGAAGGGGCGGTCCTGGCGTTCGACTTCGCCGACCTCCTGCGGGATCTGAGCCTCTCGGGCGGGTTCATCTGGGACTGGGTCAACCAGGACCTGAACGACGTCACCGACGACGGCGAGCCGTTCCAGTTCTACCACCTGGACGGTCCCGACGGGGCGTTCTGCCTCAACGGCCTCCTCTGGTCGGACCGCACCCCCCAGCCGGAGCTGTGGCAGCTCAAACACAGCCACCAGCCGGTGGGCGTCGCGGACGCGGACGTCGCGAACGGCGAGATCTACGTCAGGAACCGGTACGCCTTCACGAGCCTCGAGGCGCTCGACGCCACGTGGACGCTGACCGCCGACGGCGAGGCGGTCGACGAGGGCGGCCTCGACCTCGACCTCGAGCCGGGGGAGACCCGGCGCGTGACCGTCCCGTTCGACGCGCCGGCCGACCCCGATCCGGGGACGGAGTACCACCTGACGCTGTCGTTTGCGCTCACGGCCGACACGCGCTACGCGGATGCAGGTCACGAGGTCGCGTTCGAGCAACTCGAGGTCCCCCTCGACGTCCCCGAGCCCGATCCAATCACCACCGAGGAGTTGCCGGCGGTTACCGCGTCGGAGGACGGGGACGACGTCGTCGTCTCCGGCGATGACTTCGAGTACGTCCTCGACGGCGAATCGGGGACGCTCTCGGCGATGACCTACCGTGGATACGACCTGCTCGAGCGCGGCCCGCTGTTCGACGCCTGGCGGGCCCCGATCATGAACGAGCTTCAGGAGTGGGGGCGCGCCCCGGCGCACTCGTGGTACGACGCCGGGCTCGACGACCTCGACCACTCGGTCGAATCGATCGACGTCGATCAGCCGGCGGAGTCGGTCGCGCGGATCGCGGTCCGCGGCGTCGCCACGGGAGCCGAACGGGAGCCGGAACGTCTCACCCCCGACCGGTCCGACGCCGGCAACGACGGGACCGTCGTCGGCGGACCGGACCTCGTCGACGGGCGAACCGGTCGGGCCGTCGCGCTCGACGGGGGGTCCCAGTACGTCGACGCCGGGGCCGACTCGAGTCTGAACCTCGACGCGCCGGGGTTCACGGTGTCGGTGACGTTCCGCGACCTCGAGACCGGCGGCCACGTGCCGCTCGTGACGAAGGGCGACCACCAGTACGCACTGAAGGTCAACGGCGACGCGTTCGAGTTCTTCGTCTACGACGAGACCTGGCACGTCGTCGACGAGTCGATCCCCGCTGACCTGCCCGGGGACGAATGGCACACGCTCACCGGCGTCTGTACGGACGACGAACTTCGGCTGTACCTCGACGGGGAGCGGATCGCGAGCGCCGCCAACGACGCGACGGCCGTGAACGCGACGGACTACCCGGTCCGGATCGGCCACAACGCGGAGCAAACGGATCGCTACGCGAACGCGACGATCGACGCCGCTCGAATCTACGATCGAGTCCTCTCCGACGACGACGTCGCCGAATCGTTCGACGAACCGCCGGCGGACGCCGTCCTCTGGTACGACTTCGACGAGTTCGAGGAGGGCGAGCCGACGTACGCCGGCTTCGAAACCCGGTACGAGTACCTCGTCTACGGGACGGGCGACGTGACCCTGGAGGTCTCGGCCGATCCGACCGACGAACTCCGAGACACGGTGGAGGGGTGGCTCCCGAAAGTCGGCGTACAACTCGAGCTCCCCGAGCGGTTCTCGGATTTCGAGTGGTACGGCCGCGGCGCGCTCGAGACCTACCCGGATCGCAAGTGGGGCGTCCCGGTCGGCCGCTACTCGGGGTCGGTCGACGAGCAGTACGTGCCGTACCTGCCGCCGACCGACAACGGGAACAAGGCCGAAACCCGGTGGGCCGCCCTCTCGGACGGCGACGTGGGCCTCCTTGGCGCCGCCGCGGACGGCGACGTGAACGCCAAACTCGAGCAGTGGGCCAACCTCGACGAGGCCGACTACCAGTACGAACTGGAAGACCGGGGGTCGGTCGGGTTCACCCTCGACCACGAGGTCACGGGCGTCGGCGGGACGCCGACCGATCCGATCGAGCGCTACCAGGTCGACGTCGCCCCGACCGGCTTCGGCGTCGTCCTGCGACCGTTCGCCGTCGGCGAGGACGACCCGATGGCGCTCTCGAAGCGACCGCTGCCGACGGTCGACGAGGAGTGACGGACGCTCGAGGCTAGCCGCGTTCCGAGCCGTCACTCCCGCCCGGGATCGCGGTCCTCACCATCTCGAGGTCGTACCGCTCGGTTCGGAGGAGGCCGAGGCCGAACAGCCCCGCCACCCCGACGGCCAGCCAGTTGCCGTAGCAGGCGTTGATCGTCCCCCAGAGGAGGACGAAGCTCACGAGGTCGTCGAGGGCGAACTCGCAGGTTCGGACGCGCTCGAGCAGCGCCTCCCGAGCCTCTGGATCGAGGCCGAACGCGAGGTCGAAGAGGACGACGCCGACGGCCCCCGAGAGGAGCCAGCCGAGGTAGTTCGAGAGCGGGACGCCGTAGTAGCCGCCGGGCGGGACGTACGTCCAGAAGCCGACGGCGACGGCACCGGGATCGAGCACGAGGTCGACGGCGACCACCGCGGCAACGGCCCCTCCCAGACGGAGCGGGAGCGAGCGCGCCCGATCGCCGAGGACCAGCACGGTGAGCAGGTAGGCGTTGGCTACCAGCGGGACGAAGAACAGCGGGAGCGCGAGGGGTACCTCGTCGGCGACCATGGGCCCCAACCGGATCCCGTACTCGAACGTCCCGTAGGGCCACCCCGTTCGGACGCCCACGAACTCGATCGCGTACGTGTAGGCCGTGAGGAGGCCGAGCGCCCCGACCCCCCGACGGTCGATCCTCGGGAGGAGTCCGACGAGCAGCGGCGAGCGCATCACCGCGGTCCCGAACAGGAGCAACAGCGCGTTGTACGCGAACGGCTCCGGAACCACCCCCTCGGCGCTGCCCACGAGCGTGACCGCGCCGACCACCGGGAAGACCACCGCGATCGTGAATCGGTTCTCGCGGACGACGGCGTCGAGGCGGCGCTGGAGGTTCTCCCTCGAGGCGCTCGAGCGGACGCGGACGTCCGTCGGCTCATCCATACAGGAGCCTCCAGAGGCCGCCCATCGTGAGCGCGGCGCCCACGACGGTGTTGATCGCGGGGAACCACCAGTAGGCCCGGTCTACGGCGACGCTCGCCGTCGCGATCCCCGCGACGAGCGCCGGGTAGACGAGCATGAGCGCCCCGAGTCTGATATCCAGCGCGGCGAATGCGCCCGCGGCCGCGAACCAGCAGGCGCCGCAGTAGGCGTAGGTCCGGCGCTCGCCGAGGACCGTCGCGGTGGTCCGGATCCCCGTCTGCCGGTCGGGTTCGATGTCGGGGATCGCCGAGAACGTGTGCATCCCCATCGCCCAGAACCACCCGCCGAGGAAGGCGAGCACCGGCGGGTGGGCGCCCGCGACCGCGGCGTAGGCGGCGGCACCCGGCGCGACGTAGAGTCCGTTCGAGACCGAGTCGAGCACCGGCGTCGTCTTGAACCGGACCGGGGGCGCGCTGTAGGCGGCCCCGAGGAGGAGGAAGACCGCGAGCCACGGCCACGACGCCGACGGAAGCAGCGGCGCGAACGCGACGGGGAGGAGGGCGCAGATCGTAACCGCCGCGGGGACGGACGACTGCCCACGGTAGCGGACCTCCCGCTCGTCTTTCTTCGGGTTCGCGGCGTCGATTTCGCGGTCGTACACGTCGTTGATCCCGTAGAGGAAGACGTTCGCCGGGAGGAGGAAGTACCCGAAGAGGACGACCGCCTCGAGCGAGACGAGGTCGGCCCTCGCCTCCGCCGCGTACGCGACCCCCACGAGCACCGGTCCCGCGAGGTACAGCCAGAAGCGCGGCCTCGAGAGCGCCAGCATGTACGAGAGTTGCTCAGCGACGCTCTCGGTCCCGCCGGCGGTCGTGCGTTCGGCGTCGGTATCGGGTGTCATCTGGGTCTCGCCCGCTCTATCGTCCCGCTCGCGGGGTGGTGCTCGCGTTGGCGTTCGGATTCCCCGGACTCGCGTTCGCTATCGCGCGGCGGTTCGCGTTCGCGTCCGCGTCGACGGGCTCAGAACCCGTAGTCCTCACGCACCATGTCGGCGGTGATCTCGCCGCTGATGACGCACATCGGAACGCCGATTCCCGGCGTCGTGTACGACCCCGCGTAGTAGAGGCCGTCGACCGCCTTCGAGCGGTGAGAGGGGCGGAAGACGGCCGTCTGGCGGAGCGTGTGGGCCATGCCGAGCGCGGTTCCCCGGTAGCTGTTGTACCGATCGGCGAAGTCCCCGACGCAGAAGGACTCCTCGAAGACGATCCGATCCCGAAGGTCGGTTCCCGTGTTGTCGGCGAGATCCTCGAGGATCCGGTCGCGGTACCGTCGGCGGATCTCGGGCGCGTCCTCGAGGCCCGGCGCGATCGGGACGAGGACGAACAGCGCGCTGTGACCGTCGGGAGCCACGTCGTCGTCGGTCTCGGATGGGACGCAGCAGTAGTAGGCGGGGTCGTCGGGCCACGCCGGGTCGTCGAAGATCTGGGCGAAGTGCTCGTCCCAGTCGGGCGGGAGGACCAGCGTGTGGTGGGCGAGCTCCGGCACCTCGCCCTCGACGCCGAGGTAGAGCAGGAACGCCGAAGGGGCGTACGTCTTCGACGCCCAGTAGTCCGCGTCGTAGCTGCGCTGTTGGGGGGGCAGCAGTTCGAGTTCCGTGTGGGCGTAGTCGGCGTTGCTCACCACGAGGTCGGCCTCGAGCGGGCCGCGTTCCGTCTCGAGGAGGAACGCCCCCTCGCGGCCCTTGATCGCGGTGACCGGGCGGTCGGTCTCGTACTCGACGCCGAGCTCCCGGCCGAGGTCGGCCATCGCGTCGACGACGCCGCCGATGCCGCCCTCCGGGTACCAGACGCCGAGGTTGAAGTCGACGTGGCTCATCAGGTTGTACAGCGCCGGCGTGTTCTGCGGCGAGCCCCCCAGGAAGACCAGCGTGTACTGCATTATCTGCTGGAGCTTCGGGTGATTGAAGTACTCCTCGACGTGGTCCTGCATCGACCCGAGGAACGTCAGCCCGCGGGCGTGCGTGAGGAGGCGCGGATCCAGCCAGTCGCGAACCCGGGACCGGTCCTCGTAGACGAAGTGCTCCATCCCCACCTCGTAGGTTCGCCGCGCCTCCTCGAGGTAGGCCTCGAGCGCCTCGCCGGCGCCCGTTTCGTACGACTCGAAGACGCGCTTCGTGCGCTCGAGGTCGGGCGTGACGTCCACCCGGTCCCCGCGTGGTCGCGGGGTCTGCCCGCTCGCGTCATTCACGGAATCGCGTTCCGGGCTCTCCTTGAAGAAGATCCGGTAGTGCGGATCGAGGTGGGTGAGGTCGTAGTAGTCCGAGGGCGTCCGATCGAACGCGCCGAAGAAGCGCTCGAAGACGTCCGGCATCAGGTACCACGAGGGGCCCATGTCGAACGAGAAACCCGTCTCGTCGTCCTCGAGGCGGCTCGCCCGGCCGCCGAGTTGCTCGTTCGCCTCGACGACGCGCACGTCGGCCCCCGCGTCGGCCAGGTGGCACGCGCAAGAGAGACCGCCGAACCCGGCGCCGATCACGGCCACCGACTCACCCCGCAGCGGTTGCATGTACTCACGTGAGCGTCGGATCGGTGAAAAGTGTGGTACATACGTACGTAGGGTCGGAGCGGGAACCGACCGGATCGGTCGGCCTCGAGCGGGATCCACGATCGAACTCCTCGGCGTCGAACCGACGGCCGACGACGTCTCGGGGCGTCCGACTCATCCCCCGGGTGTCGGTTCACTTCCTCAACCTACACTTCCTTTCCCCTCCAACGCATTTCTCCACTCGCGCGAGAGCACGTTCCGCGGACGAGTATCCCGAAAGACAAACCCTTAGTCATTCAGCGAATTCGACTACGTAATGAGCGAACCCGATCGCCCCCACTCGACGGAGCCGCCCGAGACCGATTCGGACGACTCGTCGGAGCGGACGCAACCGGACACCGAAGCGGTTCGCGACGCAGTCGAGCGATCCAAGAGCGGCGCGCCCGCCGTGGGATCGGTCGTCCGCGATCGGTTCTCCTCCGACGAGATCTTCCAGCGGATCGTCGCGGCCGCAGACGAGGAGGTCACCGCCAGTTCGCGTGAACTGTTCTTCAGCGCCGTCGCCGGCGGCTTCGCCATCACCATCACCTTCTTGCTGTACGTCTCGATGTACGAGTCGACCGACGCCGACCCCGTGATGAGCGCGCTCCTCTACCCGCTGGGGTTTCTCTACATCATCATCGGCAACTACCAGCTCTACACCGAGAACACGTTGCCGCCGGTCGCGCTCGTCCTCGAGCGCCTGGCGAGCATCCCCCGCTTGCTCTACGTGTGGGTGTTCGTCGCGCTCGGCAACTTCGCCGGCGGTGGCGTCGGGGCGGCCGTCCTCGCGTTCACCGGCGTCTTCTCGCCCGAGGCCGCCGCCGTCGCCGTGGACGTGAGCATGCACGGAGTGGAGACCCCGGCGACCGACCTGTTCTTCAAGGGAGCGATGGCGGGGTTGGTCGTCGCGGGCGTCGTCTGGATGGACTACTCCTCGCAGGACACCATCTCGAGGGTGGTCATCGTCTATCTAGCGTTTCTCGCCATCCCGATGGGTGACCTGTTCCACTCCGTCGTGTCGTTCACCGAGTTGATGTACCTCGTCTACCTCGGCGACGTCTCGTTCGGGTACGGCTTCGTCAACTTCGTCCTTCCAGTCCTCGCGGGCAACACGATCGGCGGCGTCGTCTTGGTGACGGTCGTGAACTACTTCCAGACGACGCGCGACCGGTTGGAGTCCGCCCGCTTCGCGGGCACCGAGCGACGGCTCTCGATCCCCGAGTGGGCGTTCGGCGGCTTCGCCGGTCGCTCCTACGTCCCCCTGCTCGACCACCCGGAGGCGACGGGCGGCGAGGGCTACCAGGTGGTCGTCCCGATCGCGAACCCCCGCACGGAGTCGGACCTCGTGGACCTCGCCGCCACTCTCGCGAGCGGACGGGAGGCCGCGACCGTCCACGTCGTTCACATCGTCCAGACGCCCAACCGACCGTCGGCCATCGCCGACAGGCAGCGGGCGAGGATCGAGGCCGAATCCGAGGCCAAACTCGAGCGCATGGCCGACTCGATCGGCGAGTACGACGTCGACTGCGAACTCTCGACGAGGGTCACGTCGCGATCGCTCGAGGAGATCTTCGCGAGCGCCGAACGCGTGCAGGCCGACCTCGTGGTGATGGGCTGGGGCGACAACCGGGTCTGGGGCGCCGCCCACACCGAGCGTCCGCTCGGCGAGTTGGCCAGCCGACTCCCCTGCGACCTGCTCGTGTTCGAGGATCGGGGCTTCGACGCTTCACGAATCCTCCTGCCGACCGCCGGCGGGCCCGACTCGGACCTGAGCGCCGAGGTCGCGAAGACCCTCGAAACGAACTGCAACGCCGACGTCACGCTCCTTCACATCGTCGACGGTCCCGAGGAGCGCGAGGAAGGGGAGCGGTTCCTCGGCGAGTGGGCCGCGGACCACGACCTGATGAGCGCCGATCGCGTCGTCGACGACTCGGGCGACGTCGAGCCCGCGATCTGTCGCGAGGCCGGCGACCAGACGATGATCCTCATCGGCGCCACCGAGCGGGGACTGCTCACCCGACTCGTGACCGGAACGCTCCACTTCGACGTCATCGAGCAGGTCGACTGCTCGGTGTTACTCGCGGAGCGACCGGCCGAGCGCTCGCTCTACGAGCGCCTGTTCGGCTGAGCCGGGGCGTCTGCGGAAGCCCGGACGTCGAAACTGGAGTCGGGAGTTGAGAGTCGGGAGTCGGCGGAGACTCGAGCGTCGACGCTCGAGCCGCGACGGTCGTCACTCGCGAGTCGGAAATGAACGCCCGTTTCGCGGGCCGCTCGAAAATTCAGTCGATGTGGCCTTCGCGCCGAAGCTGGTCGGCGTCCTGGCCGGTGTAGCGCCACTCGATGGTGGCCTTCTCGTCCTGCCAGTCCCAGGGTTCCGCGACGACGATGTCGTCCTCGTTGATCCAGGTCCGATACTTCATGCGGCCGGGGATGCGGCCGAGTCGTTCCTCGCCGTCCTCACAGCGGAGTCTGACGTGGTTTCCACCGAGGTGTTCCGTCACCACGGCGAACACTTCGTCCTTGTTTGGCATGCGGAGGTTCCGCCGCCCGGATTCTTCACTCACACACCTACTACGTGGGTCAGGCAATTAAATGATTGGAGTCGAGCGTTACCACGTGACGCACACCGGTTCCGTTCGCCGCGGACGGTCGTTCCGGCTACAGCTCGCGGTCGGAATCGGGGTTCTCGAGCACCCACAGTAGCTCGGGAAGGAACGCCTCGAGCTCGTCGATCACGCGACGCTCGCTCACGTTCAGCCCCTCGCAGTGCTCGCGGGCCGACTCCCGGACGTCGACGTGGAGGTCGCCGTCCTCGAGCCAGACGCCGAGGGGAAAGACCGAACAGCGCGTGGGCTTCCACTCCTCCTCGAGGTGGAGCGAGCAGAGGCCGTCCTCGCGGAGGAACGCGCAGGCGTGACCGTCCTCGGCGACGTGGTCGTCGCGCGCCTTCTCCTCGCGGCGGACGAACTTCTCGCCGCGGAAGTCGGTCGTCGTCTCGGCGAGGTTCGCGCGCGCGGCGAGCTCGAGCAGATCGCGGTCGTACAGCAGGACGCCGTGGTGACAACACCACGTGCAGTCGTCGACGCACTCGAACGTGAGGTCGGGGTCGAACTCGACGACGACCTCGCGGCCGGGATAGACCTCGACGCGCCGCGAGTCGGAAGCGTCAGCGCTCACGGCTCCGCGAAGGCGGCCGGGAGTGAAGTGCCTTTCTCACCGGGGACGTCGCATCGGAGTCCGGGACTCGACGATCCGGAGGGAACGGTTTCCGTGAGAAGGCCGACGACGGACGCTACGCCGCCCGAATCCGGACCGGGATCTCGTCCGGGTCCCGGATCTCGAGACCGTCGGCGCGGTCCTCGACGGAGACGCTGGCGTCCTCGAGTCGCCGCCGGACCGTCTCGAGCGCGTCGCCGTCCGGCACGACGAACTCGTACCACGCGATCCCGCGGCCGCCCGCCGGTCGCGACCGGTCGTTCCAACCGTTGACGCCGAGATGGTGGTGGTAGTCGCCGGCCGCGAGGAACAGCGCCGAACCGCCCTCCACCCGTACGCGAAGTCCGAGCGCGTCGACGTAGAACGCCCGCGCGGCCTCGATCGAGGACGTCTCCAGGTGGACGTGACCGACCGTCGTCCCCGGCGGCGTCCGCGCGGCCCCGTCCGACGCCGCCGCGACGTCCTCGAGGTCGAGCGGGGCCGTCCCGATCCGCACCGAACCGTCGTCCGCGCGCGGCCACTCCGTTCTCGGCCGGTCAGCGTACACCTCGACGCCGTTTCCCTCGGGATCGGTGAGGTACAGCGCCTCGCTCACGTGGTGGTCCGACGCGCCGTCCAGCCGCCAGCGCGCCCGGATCCGCTCGAGCGCGGCGCCCAGCGCGGCGCGCGAAGGGACCTTGAACGCGTTGTGGAACAGCCCCGCCCGGTCCCGATCCCTGGGTGACGCGCTCTCGTCGCGCGTTAGGACGAGTAACGGCGTCTCGCCGGCCCCGAGCGTCGCCGTCTCCGGGTCGCGCGTTCGAACCGAGAGGCCGACGACGTCCCGGTAGAAGTCGATCGTCCCCGCGAGATCCGAGACGGTCAGTGCGGTGCGGCCGACCCGGGCGTCGTCGGGGATGACGGGCGAACTGGTCATGTTCGGATACCGGATAGTGGGGACTGACCGGTATGTATCTTCGCGAACGGTGACCGAACCAGGTTACGCCGACGTCAGCGGGCCGGTCACTCGCCGGCGCGCTCGAGTGACGATCCCGCCACCCCCTCGTCCTCGAGGGGGCCGCGAGCGCTCGAGTCGACGACGGTGTTCCGCAGGGTGCCGACGCCCTCGTAGGTGATCTCGACGGCGTCGCCGGGTTCGACGAGGCCGGGGTTGGCGGGGCTGCCGAAGGAGACGACGTCGCCCGGGCGGAAGGTGACCCGGCGGGAGAGGTGGGCGATCACCTCGTACGGGTCGAACAGCATCAGCTCCGTGTTGGCCTCCTGGCGGCGCTCGCCGGCGACGTCGGTCCGCATCTCGATGCTCGTCGGGTCGACGTCGGTCTCGATCCACGGACCGAGGGGGCCGGAGCCGTCGAAGACCTTTCGGGCCGAGCGACCGCCCTGATCGAGCGCGTCCATATCGTTCATGATCGTGTAGCCCCGGACGACGTCGGGCACCTCCTCCTCGGCGAGGTTCCGACAGGGACGGTCGATCACCGCCGCGAGTTCGCCCGCGTACGTCAGTTCCTCGGTGAACGAGGGGTACGGGATCGGCTCCTCGTGAGCCAGCAGCGAGGCGGGCGGCTTGACGAAGAAGTCGGGTTCGTCGGGTCGTTCGTACTCCATCTGCTCGAGCGTGGCGGCGTAGTTGCGGCCGACGCAGTAGAGCGCCGAGGGTTCGCAGGGCGGCAACCAGTCGGCGTCGACGCCGACCTCGTAGGTTCGATCGTCGGCGTGGACGACGCCGTTTTCGTATCGGCCGGCGACCGGTCCGTCGGGCGTCGCGATCCGTGCGATTCGCATGCGCCCCGGTCGAGTCGGGGAGGGGTTAGCAGTACCGATCGGCGCCTTCCGACGGAGAGATCGAAGTGACGTCGCGCCCGCGGTGAGTCCGGGTCGATTGCGTCCGCCCGACGTTCCTGGTCGACCGCGCCCCGAGGAGTTCCGGGTCGAGGTTTAGGGCCCTCGAGGGCGTACGAACGCGATATGGTCACCACGCTCTCACCCGACCGGTTCGCCGACCTCGTGGACGGCGACGACGAATCCGTCGTCGTCGTGGACACCCGGGACGAGGACAGCTACGAATCGTGGCGCGTCCCCGGCGCGCACCACTTCCCGTTCGGACCCGAGGAAAATTTCGACGAGGACGGCCGACTCGAGGCCGTCCGCGACCTCGTCGGCGACGCCGATCGGGTCGTCACCATCTGCGGGAAGGGCATCTCCTCCGGAAACCTCGCGACCCAACTCGAGACGGCGCTCGGGGACGAGGGACCCGAGATCGAGACGGTGGACGGCGGGATGGAGGGCTGGAGCGGCGTCTACGAGCGCGTTCCCGTCGACGTCGGCCCGGGGATCGAGATCGTGCAGGTTCAACGGCGGGCCAAGGGCTGTCTCGGCTACGTCGTCGGTTGCTCGGAAACGGGCGAGGCGGTCGCCGTCGATCCGACCGACGATATCGACGAGTTCGAGGTCGCCGCGGAGGAGGCGGGCCTGACGATCGCTGGCGTGATCGACACGCACGTCCACGCCGACCACGTCTCGGGCGGGCGGCGACTGGCCGACGTCGTCGACGTTCCGTACTACCTCGGGGCCCGTGCGGCCGAGCGCGACGTGGCGTTCGAGTTCACCCCGCTCGAGCGAAACGAGGTGCTCGAGGTCGGCGACCTCGAGGTGAAGGCGCTGTTCGCGCCGGGGCACACGACGGAGATGATCAACCCGCTCGTGGACGATCGGGCGCTGCTGACGGCCGACACGCTCCACGTCGACTCGACGGGGCGGACGGAACTCGAGTTCGGAGACGAGGGGGGCGAGAAGGGGGCGAAGCTGCTCTACGAGACGCTGCACCGGACGATCCTCGCCGAACCCGAGGGCGCGGTCGTCCTGCCGGGCCACGTCACCGTCACCGAGGACGGTCGGTTCGCGCACGGACGCCCCGGCGAGCCGATTTCGACGACGATCCGCGCGGCCAGAACGGGGATCGACGCCCTCTCGCTCGAGGAGGACGCGTTCGTGGATCGGCTGGCCGACGCGGGCGAGAAGCCCGCCAACTACGAGGAGATCATCGAGCGAAACCGCGGCGCGCTCGAGGTGCCGCCGGAGGAGCGCGTGAAACTCGAGATGGGGCCGAACAACTGCTCGGCGTGAGGTCGGCCGCGGGCGTCTCCCGGCGCTCCCCAACCGTCACCGCGAGTAGGTGTCGAGCCGGACGATCCGCCCCTCCTCGAGCGCGAAGAAGTCGGCGAACTCGAACAGTTCCCGCTCGCCCTCGAGCACGCGCCCGCGGGCGGCCACGCGCTCCGACGCTTCGTCCTCGACCACCTCGAGGAGGTCGTGCTCGGTGTCCGGGTTCGGTCGCTCTTCGCGCATGAACTGGACGAACGCCGCCCGGTCCTCGAAGGTTCGATCGGGCCGCCGCTGGACGAACGTCGGCGCGAGGATCTCCTCGAGGGCCTCGTAGTCGTGCTCGTCGAGCGCGTCGTAGTACCGGCGGACGAGTTGGCTCCCCGTCGTGTCCATCGTTCCCCGGGGTTTCGACGCCGGGGGTAAAAAGCCCGCCCTCGAGCGGCGCGCTCGAGCCCTCGAGGGATAACTGAACCGGGCGAACTGGGTGAACCGAGCGGTCAGTCGTTCGAGCGCTCGAGGAGGTCCTCGGGCCGCGGCGGTTCGTCCCCGGCCTCCGCCGCGGCCCGGCGCTCGTCTGCATCCGCGCGGTACTCGTCGCCCTCGTCGTCCTCCCCGCGAGCGTAGCGCTCGGCCGCCTCGGCGTACCACCGCGCGGCGTTTCGCCGCTCGGTCGCCCCCTCGTTCGCCGTCGTCGCCCCCTCGAGGATCGCCTCGTCCTCGGCGGTTCGCCGGGCGGCGTCGAACGCCGCGGCGGCGTCCGACAGCGGCGCGATCGCCGCGTCGAAGGCGTCCGCCGCGGTGAGCCAGTCCGGTTCGGCGAGCGCCTCGATCCCTCGATCGTAGGCCGCCCGCCCCTCCTCGTACCACTCGTAGGCCATCCGGTAGCGCTCGAGGGCGGGTTCGTCGTCGGTGATCGACTCGATCGCCTTCCGGACCGCGACGAGGTCGGGAATCTCTTCGGGATCGGAGGCCGTCCACGCGTACTCGACGGTCCACTCCGCGCGTTCGGCGCCCCTACCGGCGCCGCCAGCGCTCGGGTCGGCCGCATCGCCGCCCTCGAGGACGAACACGGCCCACCTGGCGAGCCGTCGGTGGCCGTCCGGGGATTCCTCCTCGAGGACGCCGTAGGCCTCGGCGATTTCGCCGTCGCCGTCCGAGACGAGCGGGAAGCCGAGGTCGTACCGGTCGGCGAACGCACGGTGGCTGTAGGCCGAGTCGGTCGAGACGCCGACGACGGAGACGTCCCGCCCGATGGCGAACAGGTCGAACCCCTCGAGCAGACAGGTGTCGTCCGAACACCCCGGACCGAAGTCGGCGGGGTAGAACGCAAGCACGACGATCCCGTGGCCGTCGTCGACCAGTTCGTCGAGCCCGGACCGGACCACCGCGCCGTCGACCGCCGCCGGCCGTTCGAACGTCGGCGCCGTCTCGCCCTCCCTGAGCATGTCGCCCAGATTGGAGCGATCACACGTAGCTCCTCCGGTCGTTCTACTGGTAGCTCGCCTTCCGTTAGTTCGATACACGGCGTGTCTTCGCGACGGCGGAGTGAACACTGCGAAAGCCCCCGACCAGTTCGAGTCGCGTGGCGGCGTGCGCTCCTCGCTCCCGTTGGTCGCTTCGGTGCTACAGCCGCCACACTCCCCGAACCGGCCGGCCCCTTTCATTCCCACCCACGGACCTCACCCTCCCCAACCGACTCGTTCGCTCGCGCTGCTCGCTCACTCGCCCCTCGCACGTGATCGGCTTCGCCGCCTCGCGGCGCTCGGCACCTCCGCCAGCGCGCGCCGAAGGAGTGTGTCCGGTAGAGTAGACGATTCGTCACGCACTTACCGCCCCCTCGAGAACTCCCGAGTATGCAGATCAAGAGCCGGGAGCGGGTGGAGGGCGGCCGCGAGCGGGTCGAGGTCGTCCCGGAGAGCGTCGACGACCTCTGGCACCTGCAGTACGTGCTCGAGCCCGGCGACCGCGTCGCGGGCGATACGACCCGACGGATCCAGCGCAACGACGACCGGATGCGCGACACGGGCGGCGAGCGCGAACACATGTGGGTCGCCATCGCCGTCGAGGACGTCGAGTTCCACAAGTTCGCTAACCGGCTTCGCGTCAGCGGCGAGATCGTCGCCTGCTCGCGGGAGGACCAGCTCGGCTTCCACCACACGCTGAACGTCGAGGAGCGCGACGAGCTCTCGATCGAGAAGTGGTGGAAACCCGACCAGGAAGCCCGCCTCGAGGAGGCCGAGGAGGCGACCGAGAACCCGGACGTCACCATCGTCACCGTCGAGGAGGGCGAGGCGCACGTCCACACGGTCGCCCAGTACGGCACCGACCACCGGGCGACGATCACCGGCCCGACGGGGAAGGGCGAGTACGCCCGCGACCGCTCGGAGCTGTTCGCCGAGCTCTCGAAAGTTCTGCGACGGATGGACGTCGACGCGATCATCCTGGCCGGCCCCGGCTTCACGAAGCAGGACGCGCTGAAGTACCTCGAGGAGAACGAACCCGAGGTCGCGGAGAAGGTGACGACGGTCGACACCGCGAGCGTCGGCGACCGCGGCGTCCACGAGGTGCTCAAGCGCGGCGCCGTCGCGGACGTCCAGGAGGAGACCCGGATCGAGAGCGAGGCCGCCGACATCGACGAACTCACGAAACGGATCGCCGAGGGCGCCAAGGCGGCCTACGGCCCCGAGGAGGTGCAGAAAGCGGCCGAGTACGGCGCGATCGAGCGCCTGCTGATCCTCGACGAGAAGCTTCGGAAGGAGCGCGGGCCCGACGGCGAGTGGCGCGTCGACGTCGACGACATCGTCCGCACCGTCGAGCAGAAAGGCGGCGAGGTGACGGTCTTCTCGAGCGAGTTCCCGCCCGGTCAGCAACTGTCCAACCTCGGCGGCATCGCGGCGCTGTTGCGGTACCGCCTCGAGTGAGCCCCCCTCCGGTTCGCTACCCGATCACTCGGAGAACTGCGATCCGGCCGTGACCAGCTGGATCAGCACCGACGCGAACAGCGTATCGGCGCTCCAGATGGCGGTCTCGGTGCCGTCGTCGTCGATCACGCTCAGGAGGATCGTGTCGTCGTCGGCGACGGCGATCCGACCCGAACGGTCGTCGTCGCCCGTCGGGTACTCGGGCTCGAAGGCTCGAACGCCCTCGATCCCGTTCAACCGCTCTCGCACGGATTCGTCCCGACTGAGCCCCATCACGTCCACGCCGTCGGCCGCCCGATCCGCGATCGTCTCGTGAATCTCGTCCGTGAGGAGTTCGGGCAGCCGAGCGCCGTACAGGATCCAGCCGTCGGCGTCGGCGAGCAGTTCGACCACGCGGCTCGAGACGCGGTCCCGGCCCCTGATCGTCCAGATGTCCTCCCGAGTCTCCTCGAGGTCCCCCTCCCGCTGGACCGTCTCGACGTAGGTGAACGCCCGGTCCTGCTCCGCCTCGAACCGGTTTCGAAGCAGTTCGCGGGCCTCCTCGACGCCGACCGGTCGGTAGCGGATCGGCGTCGAGCGCTGGACCTCGAGCAGGCCGCGGTCCTCCAGGTCCTCGGCCACGCTGTAGACCTGCGAGCGCGGGACGTCGACGACGTCCGCGACGTCTCGAGCCGTGCCCGAGCCGAGGCGGTGGAGCGCGATGAACACCTTGGCCTCGTAGCTCGTGAGGCCGAGGCGCTCGAAGGCGGCGACGGCGTCGTCCTCCGAGGGGGAGTCGCCGTCGATCCCCGAATCGCGGCTCATCGGTCCTCACCCCCGCCGGCGGAATCGTCGGCGTCGGCGTCCGTCGCGCCCTCGGTACCGCCGTCGCTGGCGGTCGGCGCCGGCTGGCCGGTCGGCGGCGCGTCGAACGAGACGTCCGGCCCGAAGAAGCGAGTCCAGAGCACGAGCAGCGTCGGCAGGACGATGACGCTCGCGAGGAACGCGTACGCGATCGTCAACGCCGTGATGATCCCGAACTGGCGCAGCACGGGAAGGATGGCGAGCGCGAGCGTCCCGAAGCCGCCGATCGTCGTCGCGGCGCTGCCCAGCAGCGCGCCGCCCGTTCCCGTGACCGTCGTCCGCATCGCCGTCCAGACGTTACCCTGGCGCTCGAGTTCGAGCGTGTAGCGGGCGCTGACGTGGATGCTGTAGGCGACGCCGAGTCCGACCGTGAGGCTCGTGATCATGCCCGTCAGGACGTTGAACGGCATCTCGATTAGGTACATCGTTCCGAGGATCCAGCTGACCGAGAACGCCACCGGAAGCAGGGTGATCGCGCCCAGCGTCGCGCCGTTTCCGGTCAGCCAGTAGGCCACGGACAGGAACGCGAAGACGGCCACGAGCGTGATCAGCAGGCTCTCGAGGACCGTCTCGAGCAGATCCTGCTCGACGATGTAGCTGACGATGGGGTCGCCGGTGGCGACGGCCTCCAACGGTCCGCCGCCGTCGCCACCGCCGTCATCGCCCTCGATGCCCGCGGCGATCTCTCGCATCTCGTCGGTCGTCTCGTCGAAGGCGGCGTCGCCGGAGATCGAAACGACGAGTCGGGTCGACCGGTACTCGCCGTCTTCTGTTCGGTGGATCACCTGCCGAGCGGCCTCCTCGTCGACCTCGTACAGCTCGTCGTACAGCGCCTCGACGTTCTCGTCGGGGACGCCGTCGCCGTCGGTGTCGGCCTCCCGGAACGACTCGTCGAACGACTCGTTCTCGGCCGCGACGTCCTCCATCGTCGACAGCGGTCCCTGCACGTCGGCCTCGCCCGTCGGGAGCGTGTAGACGACGTCGCTCTCGGCCGCCTCGTCCTGTGCCTCCGCGACCCGCTCGAGCGTCTCGTCGTCGGTGACGTCGCCCCTGACGAGGATCTGGGCCTGCGAGTCGTCCCGCTGGAAGTGCTCGTTGACGTACTCGAGGTCGTTTTTCGCCTGGTAGTCGCCGGGGCTCATCGCGTCCGGAAGCCGCTCGGTCCAGGCGGGCGGGCTCTCCGCGAGGAAGTCCTCCTGTTCGAAGCTGGTGTCGACCTGCGTCGCCCCGTAGACGCCGCCGGCGGTGAGCAGGAGGGTCGCGACGAGGACGATCAGCGGAACCTTCCGCGCCGCGACGGCGCCCGCGGCGAGCGCGTCGCTGAAGCGGTTCTCGCCGGTCCCGAACGCCCGCTTGCGTCGGTCGAACCCGCGCGCCTCGAGGAACGAGTCGATCTCGACCTTGGCGGCGGGGATCAGTGCGCCGAAGACGATCAGCGCGGCGACGATGCCGAAGGAGCTGACGACGCCGAACTCCCGGATCGGACCGATCGGACTCACGAGGTTCGACAGGAAGCCGATCACGGTCGTCGCCGTCACCCAGACGAGCGCCGCGCCGACGCCCGCGAGGGCGACGGCCATCGAACCGCGAACGGAATCGGCGCCGGCCCCGGCCTCGCGCTGCTCACGGGTCGCGTCGCTCCCCGTTCGCTTCTCCGAGGCGCTGGGCGCCTCGCGCTGTTCGCGGTGGCGCATGAAGACGTGGATCGCGTAGTCGATCGAGAGCCCGATCAGGAGGACCGGGATGGCGACGAACATCTGGTTGAAGGCGATTCCCGCCCAGCCCATGAAGCCGAACGTCCAGACGAGGACGGCGACGATCCCGGCGACTCCGAGGACGATGTCGAGCGGGTCGCGGTAGGCGACCAGCAGCGTCGCGACGACGAACAGCAGCGCGAGCGGCCCGACGATCGCCAGGCTGTCGGCCATCGACCGGTCGATTTCGTCGGTGATGAGACCGGCGCCGAAGACGAGGTACGACTGCTCCCGATCGTTCGCGATCTCGCGCACCTCGAGCTGGCTCTCGACGATCCGCTCGTCGACGCCGCCCATCGCCTCCACGCTTTCGCTCTCGGTCGACTGCGTGATGGCCGTCATCCGCGCGTCGGCCTCGGTCGATCCCGGCTCGTAGCCCGTCGGCATGAACGACAGCGCCGAACCGCCGTTCGAGCCGCCGTCGTCGTCCGAGAGGACGGTCGTGAGCGTCTCCTCGTACTCCTCTTCGTCGAGTTCCTCGAGCGCCTCGATCTGTTCGTCGAGCGACGGGCGGTCACCGTCCCGGTCCCGAAGCTCATCCTGGCGTTCCTCGAGGTCGGCTCCCGCCGCTTCGAGGTCCTCGTACTCCTCCTCGAGGACGCCCGTCGTCCCCGCGGCGTAGACGCCCTCGAGCTGCTCTTGCAGCTCCCGGTACTCCGCTCGCTCCGACGGATCCTCGCCCGCCTCCTCGGCCTCGGCTTCGATCGCGTATAGCTGCGACTCGATCGCGCGCGCGTCCTCGACGGCGGCCTCGTACTCCGCCGCCTGCTCCTCGGTCAGATCGGCCGCGGAGATCGACTCCTCGACGGTCGCGTCCATCTCGGCTTCGATCCGGGCCGCCTCCTCCTCGTACTCGGGGTCGTCCTCGTCGGCGGTCGCGTTCAACTCGTCGTACTCCCGCTGGAGGTCGCGGACCTCGTCGATGCCCGTCACGAGCGTCTCGTTCGTGGCGTTCAACTCGGCCCGCCGCTCCTCGAGGTCGGCGGCGCGCGCTTCCAGTTCGGCGGCCCGCTCTTCGGTGATTGCCGTCATCGCGACGACGTTCTCGACGCCGACGATCGAATCGTTCTCGACGAGCGTCTCGTCGATGGACTCGTCACTCTTCACCGCCTGCTGGAACTCGAGCGAGGCGATCAGCGACTCCCGACTGAGGACGTTCCCGTCCCCGTCGGCGCGGGTTATCACCTGGACGGTCGTCGTGTTCTCGTCCTCCTCGACGGAGTAGTTCTCCTGGATCTCCTCGAGGGCCTGGGCCTCCGGCGACTCGCTCTCGAACTGATCGAGCGAGGAGTCGTCGTCGACCATCGGCATCCCGGCGCCGACGAGGGCGGTCAGCAGGAGGAGGGCGACCAGCACCGCCCTGGTGTGTCCCATCAGCGCGTCGGCGATTCGATCGGGGAGACTCATCGACCTGTTCCTCCGACGCGACTCGGACGACCAACTGGGACCATGCTGTTGTTATTCTCCTACAACTCGGCTCGAACATACGTGTTCGGATAGACACGATTTCGAACCGATCACGTACCGTGATACTAAGGAATTCTAGTCATTCGATCGAGACGGTTTTGAGGTCCTCGGCGAACCGGACGTCGCCGTCGTAGTGGGCGGCGATCGACTCGAGCATCTCCTCGTGGCGACCGCTGGTGTGGGGATAGAGGTGCGTGAGGTAGATCCGGCCGATCTCCGCGCCGGCGAGTTCCCGGCCGAGTTGCTCCGGCGTCGGGTGGTTCGAGACGTCGACGTCGTCGGGGAACGAACAGTCGTGGGCGAGGACGGCGGACCCCTCCGCGAAGCCCACCAGCCCGGCGAACGCCTCGCTGTCGCCGCTGAACGTGAATCGGTCGTCGAAGCGGTAGGCCAGACACGGCACCGAGTGACGCGTCTCGTAGGCCGAGACGGAGAGGCCCGCGACCTCGAACTCCCCGGGGACGACCTCCCGGATCCGCAGGTCGAGGCGACCCCGCAGGTAGTCGTAGACCTCGAGGAGGTCGTCGACCAGCGCCTTCGTCCCCTGGGGCCCGACCACCTCGAGGTGCTCCTCGCCGGCGAGCCAGCGGGCTTTCATCAGCGGCAGCAGGTCCGCCACGTGGTCGAGGTGGTGGTGCGTGAGGAGGACGGTCGAAACGTGCTCGTACCCCACGCCAGACTGCTGGAGGCGGTGGAGCACCCCCGAGCCGCAGTCGACCAGGAGGCTCCGACCGCTCTCTTGCACGAGGATCCCCGTCTGGAACCGTTCGCCCGTGGGCATCGCCGATCCCGTGCCCAGAAAGGTGACGCGCATACTCGAGCGTTCTCCCGGGGGCTGGAAAAAATTGCCGTCCGCCGGAGACGGACGCGTCGACCGGGACGAACGGGGCCGGCGAGCGCGACGCTCGCTACCCCGGAATGTATCGGCGGATCAGGGGCACGCGTCGCCCGGTCTTGCGTTCGACGAACTCCACCAGCACGGCGTCCTCGGGCTCGAGACCGCCCGCGAGGACCACGCTCACGATCGTCAGGACGGTCACGGCGACGCCGAACACCGCGATGACCGGGAGGCCGCCGCCGACGTGCCGTCCGACGAGCAGGCACGGCACGCCGATCAGCAGGGGCAACCCCACGTACAGTCGAACGGACGAGCGGGTGAACGGCGTGATGTCGAATCGGTACCGAAGGAACGCGTAGACGACGACGTTGAGGGCGACGTACGAACTCGCGGAGGCGGCGGCCGCGCCCATGAACCCGAAGGGCGGGATCAGGACGACGTTGAGGACGAAGTTCAGCGCGAACGCGACGACGTTCGAGACGAGGATGAGCTGGGTCGCGCCGAGCGCCGAGAGCGTTTCGCGGTTCCGCCCGACCGCCGCGTTCGTGAAGAATCCGACGGAGAGGACGGCCAGTGCGGCCCCGCCGGCCACGTACTCGTCGCCGAAGAACAGCGAGACGATCTGGTCGGAGAATGCCACCACGGTGAGGAACAGCGGAAACGCGAGCAGGAAGATCCACTTCGTCGTGATCTCGTAGACGCGTTCGACCGATCCCTCGTCCTCGCTGTCGATGCGCGAGGCCATCGGGAGGTACAGGTAGCCGAACGCGCCCAGGACCACGGTGAGCGAGGTGGCGAGGGGATAGGCGGCGTTGTAGATCCCCACCTCGCTCGAGGCGCGGAAGTAGCCGAGCATCACCGTGTCCGTCCTGGTGAGCAGGTTCGACATGACGGTGGAGACGACGAGCGGGAGCGAGAACACGGTCATCTCCGTGACGTGAAGTTCGTACTCGCCGCGCAGCGGGAGGAGCCTGTTCAACAGCACGTACGCGACGACGAGCGCCACGACGAGCGCCACGAGGTACCCAAGCGCCGCGCCCACGATACCGACGCCGACCCAGAGGAACGCGGCGATCAGCAGGATGCGGGCGAAGCGGTAGCCGATGTCCCTGGTCAACACCTTGTACAGCGTGTTCTCCTGGCCGCGGATCGCGCTGGCGGCGATCCTGAAGCTCACGAACAGCGGGACGGAGACGGCGAAGATCAGGAAGAGGGCCATCGCTTCGTCCGTGTCGAAGAGGCGCGGGACGACGATCGGCGAGGCGGCGACGAGCGCGACCGCGATGGCGGACGAGAGTGCGACCGTGAGGACGAGTCCGGTGAGCCACGCGCCCCGTTCGTCCCGCTCGTCGTCGAACCGGGCCATGTACCGGGGAACCCCCTGCGTGAATCCCGCCGCGCCTACCGTCGCCGCCAGCGAGAAGACGGCGATCGCGACGCTGACCTCGCCGTAGCCCTGGGGCGACAGGAGCCGACTGATCACGACGCGCTCGATGAGCGTCGAGAACGACCCGACGAGGGAGGCGGCGAACACGAGACTCGCGCTCGAGAGGAGCTTCGAGAGGTCGTCGGTAGTCGCGCTCATCAGAGGTATCCGAGGTCGCTCAGGCGCTCCGTCACTTCGGTCTGATCCTGTTCGTACGTCTCGTCCGCACCCACCGTCGCGTCGTAGGGGGCCCGGTCGACGGACGTCGACGCCAGCGGGGCCGGCACCTCACCCTGCATCCGCTCCGGAACCGGTTCGCCGAGCAGCGAGAAGATCGCCGGGGCGACGTCGAGGAGCGAGCGCGTCTCGCCCGTCCCGGATTCCACGTCCGGACCGGCCGCCACGAGGACCCCCGTCCGCTTGTGGTTGTACGTGTCGACGGGGATCGTTCGCCGGCCGGCGAGTTCGGCCGAGACGTAGTTGTTCATGTCCGTCGGTCGGAACAGCACGTCGCAGGCGTCTTCGGCGTACGGTCCGTCGTACACCTCCTCGCGCCGTTCGACGAACTCGAACGCCGGTTCGCCGGGTTCCACCTCGAGGGACGACAGCAGGTCGATCACGTCGTCCCGGACCTCCTCGTACCGCGCCTGGGGGACGACCCCGTCGGGATCCCTCCCCTCGAGGTTGATCCTGATCCCCAGTTCCGACGCCCGCCGGCAGAACGCCTTCGAGTTCCGCCAGTCGATCCCGGGCATGGCCGACCGCTGTACGTCTTCGGGGACGACGCGCTCGAGGACGGTCTCGAGGCCGACCCGCTCGGCCGCGCGGTACACCGACGCCGGCGTCACGCCGACGCGCTGACCGAGGGCGGCGAGTCGGGCCACCGCCTCGTCGACGGGGCGTTCGTCCGCGGTACCGTCACCCTTCAACTCCGCCAGCGTGGCCCGCGTCGCCTCCGACGTCGTCTCGATGTACCCGTTCTCGCGCAAGAGCTCGTTGACGTACACGGTGTGGCCGGTAACCGGCCCGATACCGTGATCCGAGCAGACGATCACGTTCGGCTCCTCCTCGCAGGCGTCGATCAACCGGGCGATCAGGTCGTCGGCGGCCTCGTAGATCCGTCGGAAATCGCGCTCGGAGTCGGAGTTGTGGAAGACGGCGTCTGTCTTCTGGACCTGGACGAACGCGAAGTCCCACGGCTCGGTCTCGAGCAGGTGGGCGGCCGCCTCCGCGCGGTGACGGATCAACCGCTCGTAGCCGTCGATCTTCTCCGCCGACTTCGACGCGGTCTCGTGTTCCGAGTAGATCCGGTACTCCCGACCGACCGCGCTCGAGAGCTCCGCTCGGATCCCCGGCGGGTATCCCTCCTCGTCCTCGGGCGCCAGGTAACCCGGGAGGAGGACCCCCTCGAGTTCGGTCGCCGGGTGGGTGACCGGGACGTTGACGACCACGCTCCGTCGGTCGCGTTCGGTGAGGTACTCCCAGACGGCCGGCGCCCGGACGTCCTGTCGGGTGATAACGTCGGCGTCGTCCGGGTAGGTCCCCCGGAAATCGAAGAAATCGTAGACGCCGTGGTGACTCGGATCGACGCCGGTGTACATCGACGGCCACGCGCACCCGGTCCACGGGGGGTGTATCGACTCGAGCGGTGCTTCGAACCCGGTCTCCCTGAGCCGTCGAATCGTCGGAAGCCTGTCGTCGAACCGATCGAGATATCGAAACGGGACGCCATCGAGTCCGACGACGAGGACCGGTTGGGTCGCCATGGTGTGGAGGATTCAGAGGTGCGCTAATCGTTATACTCGACTTACTACCCGAGCGGAGTGACACGTCGAAGTACGGGGAGATGAACGGTCGAGTTTCGTTTCCTGCACGTGCGCTTCCGTCGAGGTAATGTGAGAAAAACGACCGCGCTCGGCGAGCGCCGCCGGCGTCGAGACGCCCGGAGCCTTCAAGGGAGTCCGACCGCGACCCACGTTCGATGCCGTTACTCCAGTTCGACGCGTCCTTTCCGATCGCCGACGCCGACGCCGAAGCGTTCGCCGAGACGGTGACCGACCTGTACGTCGAGGAGATGGAGACCTCGAGCGGCCACGTGGCCGTGACGATCCGCGACGAGCAGCGTCTCAGCATCGGGCGACAGGAGGGTGATCGACTGGTGTTCCTCGACGCCGAGATCCGCCGGGGACGAAATTTCGACCGGAAGCGGGCGTTCGCGCTCGCGGTGATGGACGAGATCGTGGCGCGGTTCGACGTCCCCGAGCCGAACGTCAAGGTGGTGTTCACCGAACACGCGGGCGAGAACATGATGGGCTACGACCGGGTCGGCGGGGAGTGGAACCCGGACGAGGCCGAGTGACGGAGGCGATCGAACGGGTGGACGGGAACCGTGATATCGCGCCTACTCGTCCCGCGCCAGCAGGTCGCGAGTCGGGAACGAAAGTCCGACGAGGAGGGCGCCGATACCGGTGAGCGCGGCGTTGTAAGCGAGGAGACCGTCCACCGCCGCGGAACCGGCGCCGAGGACGACGAAGAGGGCCCCGAACTGCAACCCGAGCTGTTGATACTGCGCTCGCCTCGACTGCGGCTTCTGCGGGACGTGTACGTCCGTATTCGCCGTGACCGAGCGCCTCGGCCGTCGACGGTCCGTCTCCGTTTCGGCCTCGGTGGGTGGTTCGGCCTCGGCGGACCGCTCCGTCCGGGCGTTCGACGTCGACCGTCGGTTCATGCCCGAGATTCGTTCCGCTCGAGCATGTATTTTTCCCGAGACACGAACGGACCGCACCGGTCGGCGCGGGCGGGTCGGCGACCCACACCACACGCCTTTTGACGGCCCCCGGCTTATCGAGGGCCAACATGAGCAACTCCGCGGACGAGGGGGGCGACGGCGCGAACGTCGGGTCCGACGGCGATGGCGGCGGTTCCGGCGGTACCGGCGCTGGGGACGACGGCCCGATGCAGGTCTCGAGCCCCGACTACCACCACGAGAACCACACGGCCGCACAGACCTGCGGCTGGACGGCCAACGCCCTGCGCGGCGAGGGGAAGTGCTACAAGAACATCTGGTACGGGATCGAGTCCCACCGCTGCATCCAGATGACGCCGGTCGTGCGCTGTAACGAGCGCTGCGTCTTCTGCTGGCGGGACCACCGCGGTCACGCCTACGAACTCGACGGCGTCGAGTGGGACGACCCCGAGGCGGTCGTCGACGCCTCCATCGAATTGCAGAAGAAGCTCCTGTCGGGCTTCGGCGGCAACGACGAGGTCCCGCGGGAGGTGTTCGAGCAGGCGATGGAACCCCGCCACGTCGCCATCTCGCTCGACGGCGAACCGACGCTCTACCCGTACCTCCCCGAACTCATCGAGGCGTTCCACGACCGCGACGTCACCACCTTCCTCGTCTCCAACGGCACCCGCCCCGAGGTCCTCCGCGAGTGCGATCCCACGCAACTGTACGTCAGCGTCGACGCCCCCGAGCGACACACCTTCGACAACGTCGTGAAGGCGATGGAGGACGACGCCTGGGAGAAGCTCCTCGAGACGATGGACGTGCTCGCCGAGAAGGAGGAGACGCGAACCGTCCTCCGGACGACGCTCGTCAAGGGCGAGAACATGCACAGTCCCGACTGGTACGCCGCCTTCTACCAGCAGGCCGACCCGGACTTCGTCGAAATCAAGGCGTACATGCACGTCGGCCACTCCCGCGGCCGCCTCGACCGCTCGTCGATGCCCTCCCACGAGGAGGTCGTCGAGTTCGCCGCGGACGTCCAGGAGTACATGCCCGAGTTCACCGAACTGAAGGAGGTTCCGGCCTCCCACGTCGCCCTCCTCTCGAAGACCGCGGACACGTGGGTGCCGAAGCTCGAGAAGGACAGCGACTTCTGGAAGCGCGATCCGGTTACGGGCGACTGATCCGGCTCCGCGACCGAACGCCGGTTCGGCGAGAACCCTTAAGCGGCGGCCGAGAGTACCGTCCACGAAAGATTGTGTCGCTTCGCTCGTTTATCGACGCCGCCGCCGATCCGGATCTGACGATCGCCGTTCTCGACGAGGACGGCGGCGGCTCCGGACCGCTCGAGGGGCTCCTCGCGGACGCGTTCGAGGGCGTACCGGGGATCGACGTCGAATCGGCGGTCGCCGCGGACGTCGTCGCACCCGACGGACTCGAGATCGACGGCGAAACGGCGATCGCGTTCGACGACGGCGAACCCGTCGCCGCGACGCCCCTGTTCGAGCTCTACGACTCGCTGCTCGCGATCAACTCCGACCTGTTCGTCACCGGGGCGCGGGGGCTGGGCGACGTCGAGTTGCCGGACGTCCTCGCCGCCCTCTCCGAAACGAGGTTCGCGCTCCGGGGGTACCCCCTCGCGCACAAGGAGAAGCTCCTGTTGATCCTCGTCTCGCGGTGCGTCGAGCGGGTCGCCTGGGAGGCGAACGACGGAACCCTTCGCGCGGGGTTCCAGCGGCTCTCCCGGATCGACGACGAGATCGGCACCCGTAAAGCGTACGCAAAGCTCGCGGAGACGGCCGTCGACGTGCACCTCTACGGCGCCGACCGCGGCGCGAGCAGATCCGAGGACGCGCTCGAGGGGCTCGATGCGACGGTTCACGCCGGTTCGAGCGCCGAACACCGGGATTCGTGGTTCGTCGTGTACGCGCCCGAGAAGCTCCCGGCGTCCGACGGCGAAACGGAGCCGACGCCGGCGGCGCTGGTCGCCCTCGAAACGGACCCGCGCGTCTGGGAGGGGTTCTGGACGACGGATCCTGAGCGCGTCGGCGCGATCGAGTCCCACATCGCCGAGACGCTGTGATCGGTACCCGAACGCCTCGCGACCGTCCGACGGTCGAACGGCTCGGCGGGTCGAAGGTCCGCGCGGACGCGGCGACCGTCAGAACTCGATCCCGGAGCTCCGGAGCACGCCCTCGATCGTGACGCGGAGCTTTCGGCTGATCGCCGCCAGCGTGACCGCGTAGACGGCGGCCCCGACCCCGACGATCGCTAGCAGGTGGTACCACCGCTCGACCGCGGCGGCGTCGACGGCGAGGACGACGACGAGGAACATGGGGAGGCTCGCCGCGACCTGTTCGGCGAGCGTCCGGGGGAGGAGCGTCACCGACGGCGCGATTCGTTTGATCGCCCACGCGAGGACCACGTAGCGGAGCGACTCCGCGACGATCGTCGCGATCACGACGCCGACGGCGCCGATCCAGAGCGTCAGCGCGACGCCGAGCGCCACGTTCAGCGCGAGCGTCACCGCCGAGACGCGGGTGTTGAGATCCGGCCGATCCAGCCCGTCGACCGCCTGCGAGAGCGTTCCGCTCTGGGTGCGGACGAGCTGGTACAGCGCGAGGCCGACCAGCAGCGCGGCGGCGTCGGCGTACTCGGACCCGTAGACGGTGACGACGAGCAGTTCCGGCATCGCCAGCGCGCCGGCGAACATGGGGACGGCGACGACGCTCGCGAACGCGAGCGTGTTCGAGACGTCCTCGCTCGGGTCCTCGTCCCTGCTGTGACGGTGGCTCACGCGAGCCATCAGGCCGCTCGAGGCGGCCATCATCACGAACGTCGCGGGCACGGTGAGCTTGAACGCGACCTCGTAGTTGCCGGCCGCGGCGGGGGCCAGCAGCCAGCCGAGGACGAGGACGTCGAAGCGATCGTAGGCGGTCCCGAGCAGCGAGTTGACGGTGCTGTACCGGGCGTACGACCAGAGGTCGGCGAGCGTCTCGCGCGACGGGCGCGCCGGCGACGTGCGAATGAAGTACCACAGGATGGGAAGCGAGAGGACCGTGGCGGCGGCCAGCCCGTAGGCCATCCCGGCGGCGCCCAAGCCGAGGAGGACGAGCCCCAGCTGGAGGGGGAACGTGAGGATCGACCGGAGGGTGTCGGTCCACATCGAGGCCCCGATCAGCCCCCGCGCCTGCACGATGCTGTCCAGCGGTTCGTAGAAGGCGACGGTCGAGAGCAACGCGACGAACAGCACCGGCGCGCTCGAGAGCCCCGTGTACGAGACGAGCCACTCCGAACTGGCGGCCGCGACCGCGGCGACGAGCGCGATCCACGCGGCCGTGAACAGGACCTGGCTGCCGAGCAACTCCCCCTTCGGGGCGCCGGCTTCCGAGAAGCGCTTCTTCGTCGCCACGCCCCACCCGACCGCGACGCGGTCGGCGATCTTCACGAGCGCGAACAGGAGGTAGAAGCCGCCGAATCCCGTCGGTCCGAGGATCCGCGCGAAGACGATCGTTCCGAGGAAGCCGACGAGCGCCATCGCGAACTTCGCCGCGGTCGCCTTGACGGTCTCGCCGCCGAGACTCACGCTCGAGGCGTCGGTCATGTCACTCGAGGTAGCCCAGTTCGCGGAGTCGGTCGGTCGGCATCTCGATGCGCTCGTCCGCGCCCGCCGCCGCGTCGCCCCCGGCGATCTCGGTCGCGGCTCGTCCCTCCACCCACTCGCGGACGTCGTAGACGGATTCGGGGCGGGTGTCGGCCGTCGCGGCCGCGTAGGCCCGCCAGGAGTGGCTCGCGGGGTTCTCGCCGGCGTCGGGGGGATAGAACGCCGTCCGCATGCCGTGATCGCTCAGCAGGAGCAGGTCGTCGTCGGGGCCGAGCGCGTCGACGACCTCGTCGACGAAGCCGCCGATCCGCTCGTACGCGCGGCGAAGCGCCGCCTCGTCGTCGGCGTAGGCGTGGCCCGCCGCGTCGAGCGCGTGGACGTGGACGCCGGCGATCGAGACGGGGTGGCGAAGCATCTCCCGCGCCCACCCGAACTGCCCCGCCGCCTGGCCGAACAGCTCGCGCTCGAACTCGCGCCGGCCCATCCCCTGGGCGACGGCGTTCATCAGGTCCCAGGCGCGCTGGAGGGGGCGGCCGTCGTGGACCCCCGGCCAGTTGTGGACGACCGCGTCGTCGGCGTCGAACATCGACTCGCGGTCGGTCTCGCCGATCCGCTCGCGCTCGCCGGTCCGCGATCGGACGAATCGGCCGAGCGTTCCCCGCGTTCCCTCCGAGAGGTGCCCCGTGAACCGGGAGGCGAACTCGAGGGCGGGGTTGTCCCACTCGCTCGTCCCCGCCGCGGCGATCCCGTGTTCCTCCGGTGGCAGGCCCGTCGCGACGGTGGCCCACACCTCCGGCGTGTACGGCACGTCCTTTGTGTGGGCGTAGGTCTGGAGCGAACCGGACGACTCGAGGCGGAAGGCGTCGAGGTCGAAGTGGTCGATCAGCCCCTCGTCGAGCGCGTCGAGCGCGAGCACGAGCACCGTCATACGTCTCCCAGCACCTCCATCATACGTATCCCAGGTCCTCCAGGTCCTCCCGCAGGGCGTCCTCCTTGACGACGTACTCGGGGCCGAACCGCTCGAGCGCCCGCTCGAGGTTGGGATCGCTCGCCGGCGTCCCGTCGGTCACCGAGACGACGCCGTCGGCCGTCGCCAGGTGCGCTTCGTTCATCGCCGCCTTCCGGTCGCCGTAGGAGGCGAATGCGGTCTCGCGCTCGAGGGTGCCGACGCCGTGCTCGCGGCCGGCCAGGATCGACGGCACGTCGATCAGCGAGACGACGTCGCCGAGGTCGGGCGCGTTCCGGGTGCCGAAGGGGACGCGGAGCAGTTCCGGGCGGAGTTCGCCGGGGTGGCCCCACAGGCCGCCCTCGCCGAGCAACTCGCCGTGGTCGGCGCAGAAGACGACGCGGGCGTCGTCGGGGACGGCGTCCCAGAGCGCCTCGAGGGCCGCGTCGAGTTCCTCGACCTCGCGTCGGTAGAGGTCGCTGACGAGGTCCTCCTCGGCGTCCGAACCCCCGCCGGCGAGCACCGTTCGCGTCACGCGCTGGGCCTTCTCGCGACTGACCGGCGCCTCGTCGGGGTCGTAGGGGTGGTGGGGCTCCATGACGTGCAGCCAACCGAACCACGACTCGCGGCCGTCGATCTCCCGGCGGAACGACGCGATCACGTCGTCGGCCGGGCGGAACGACTTCTCGACCTCGCCGACGAAACTCCGCAGTCGCTGGTAGCGGTTCCACCCCCACGTCGCGACGCGGTGGGCGAGCGTCCCGCGCTGTAACAGGACCGCGCCCCTGTCCTTCAGGGAGTCGCCGCCGCCCTTCGGGGACGCGAACGAGTCGAATCCCTCGTCGTAGCCGTACTCGGGGGAGAGCAGGTGGTTCGTCGTGATGCCGACGCTGTGAACGTCGAACTCGCGGGCGACGCTCGAGCCGGGTTCGAGCCCGCCGCCGGAGGCGTACTCGCCGCCCACGATCGCGGGGAAGCTCCCCAGCGTCGCGGTGCTGGTGGCGAACGCCCGATCGTGGGTGCGCTCGAGGAACGCCCGCGTTCGGGGCATGCGTTCGAAGTGGTCGTACCTGAGCGAGTCGACGGTCACGAGCAGCGTCCGATCGTGTGGATTCTCTCGCGTCATCTGTTCGAGCGTGTCCCGTTCGTCGTCGTGTCGACGGAATCCGTGTTCGTAGTCATGTCAGCGGTACCCGAGTTCCTCGAGCCGTCGCTCGACGGTCGCGTCGACCTCGCGGTCGGTTTCGGCCGCGCGAGCGCGCTCTTTGTACTCCTCGATGTCGACGTCGAAGAAGTCCCGCGCCCACGCGGGAACCTCGACGTCCTCCGCGACCCGTCGCTGCCAGCAGGGCCGATCGCGGTCGAGTTCGTACTCGACGCTCCCGCCCAGGGAGTCCCAGACGTGCTTGGTCTCGCCGTCGTAGACGCAGCGGAGCATGCGATCCCAGTAGCGGTGTTCCTCGGGGTCGCGGGGCGCGCCGCCGACTCCGATCCCGATCAGTTCCGCGGGGACGCGCTCCCGGAAGACGTCCGGCGTCTCCCCGTTCGCCAGTCCCACCAGGAGATCGCCCAGCTCGAGGTGACTGAAGAACTCGCGTTCGGTCGCGTCGTACCCCGCGGGCGGATCGATCACGTAACAGGGGACGTGCAGCAACGACTCGGTGAGGCTGCTCGTGTGACCGAACAGCTCCTCGTCCTCGGGGTAGGCGAGGTTCTCGCCGTGATCGGCGGTGATCACGAACGTCGTCTCGCGGTCCGTTTTCGACCGGATCTCCTCGACGAACGACGCGACCGTCCGGTCGAGGTAATCGATGGCCGCGGCATACAGGTCGCGGTGGTACTCGAGGTCCCGCTCGTGTTCCGCCGAGACGCCCCCCGTGTTGATCTCCCAGTCGTCGAACTCGAAGGAGGTCCAGTCGTTGGGCGCGTCGTGGAAGCTCCGATCGTAGCCGAGGACGTGGTGGACCGGTCCGTGGGCGTCCATGAAGTTCGCGAACAGGAAGAACGGCTCGTCCGACTCCTCGACCGTCGAGCGCCCCTCCCGGGAGACGATCGACGCGCCGTCGTCGAGGAGTTTCGGCAGCGGCGCCCGTCGGAGGAGGTCGTTGGTCTTGAAGAGGACGCCGTTGCCCAGGCTCTCGAGGGTGTGGTCGTGCCGGAGCGCCTCGCGGAGGAACTCGAGGAACCGCCGCGGGCCCTCCGCCTCGCGGTCCTGGATGAACTTCTCCATGTCCATCCCGTCGGGGAACCGGCGGTGGGGGGCGACGTCGGAGTACCGGTCGAAGACCGCGTCGAAGCCGAACGTCGAACTGGCGTAGACGTTCGCGCTGACGCCCAGCGCGTCGTGCTCCGGAAGGTCGCCGAGGAAGGTGTCCGACCGCGAGAGCCCGGAGAAGTCCCGATTGTGCGTGTGGATACCGTGTCGGTGCGGGAGTTCCCCGGTCAGCATGCTCGCGTGACTGGGCGTGCTCCAGGCGCTCGCCGCCCGACACTGCTCGAAGGAGACGCTCGAGCGCTCCCGGAGTCGGGGCGCGTACTCGTCGAAGTAGTCCTTGCGAACCGTATCGAGGCAGATCAGGACGACGTTTCGGGCGTCCGTCACGCCACCACCTCCGCGAGCGCGTCGCGAAACGCCGCCGCCTGGCGGTCCTCGGTGAGCGGCAGCACCCGCTCGCGCAGCGCCGCCGCCCGCTCCCGCCGTTCGTCGGGGGACAGCGAGCGCGCGTACTCGATCCCCCGACGGACGTCGGAAGCGACCGGCGCCCTGACCAGTAGCGGATCGACGGGGTCGACCAACTCGCGCGTACCCGCCGCCGTCGAGACGACGGTCGGGACGCCCGCCAGCATCGCCTCGAGGCTCGCGACGGGGAACGCGTCGCCGGAACTCGGCTGGACGTAGACGTCCGCCGCGGCGAACTCGGCCGCGAACGCCTCGAGGTCGAGGTAGCCGAGGGCGGAGACGCCGGGGCGGTCGCTGTACGCGAACGCGTCGTGTCCGGCGCCCAGCAGCCGGAGTTCCCAGTCGGGCTCGGACTCGACGACGCGTGCGAGCAGGCCGACGTTCTTCTTCGCGACGGCGGCGCGGTCGCTCACCGTGCCCGCGTGGAGGATTCTGACGGACTCGTCGTCCCCGCCGGGTCCGTCGTCGCCCTCGACGTCGCCCGCGCCGTCGGTTCGGGACGCGGTCGCGACTGGCGCCGACGACGACTCCGAGGTGACCGCCTCGTCGACGGCGCGACCGATCGGCTCGAGGGCGTCGTACTTCGCGTCGGCGATCGGCGGGTGGACGATTTCGAACGGCACCTCGAGGTAGCGCTCGGCCCACGAGCGGGCGAGGTTACCGACGGCGATAGCGCCCGAGACGAGCCGGCTCGCCAGCGGACCGATCACGCGCCGCCAGAGGTGGCGGGTTCGTTGCTCCCCGATCGTCAGGAACGTCTCGTCGGCGATCAGCGGGACGATCCGGGCGTCACGCCGGTTCAACAGCTTGTAGAACAGCAGGGTGTAGATCGGCGTCGTTCCCTCGCCGATCACGACGTCGTACGACTCGAGGTCGATCGCGGTTCGCAGCCGCGCGAGCATCGAGTCGAGGTTCTCCTCGGGGCCGCCGATCTCGTCCCCGGTCTCGAAGTGGCGGTAGTCGGCGCCGACGGCGTCGCCGAAGACGCGGTGGGCGTGGTGAGGCTGGTGGAACTGGTGGAGCATCAGGACGTCAGCCACGCGGGCTCACCCCCGTCCGGTACCGGACGGCGTCGACGACGTCCCAGACCCCTTTGCGCCACAGCCAGTCGTTGACCCGTCCCGGGAGCGTGTCCGGGACGATCACGTCCTCGTACCTCTCGGGGTAAAGACGCCGGAGCAGTTCCTCGTTCTCCGGGACGATCGACGACCGCGGGCGGTCCGGGTGAACCATCCGAACGCGCTCGTCGTAGCCGGCCGTCCCGCGCTCCTCGAGCCGCCAGCCGAACTCCGTGTCCTCCCGCCAGTACTCGAAGCGCGGGTCGAAGCCGCCCGCCTCGAGGGCCGCCTCGCGATCGACGGCGAGGTTGCAGGTGGGATACGTTCGCCGCCCCTCGTAGGTCATGCCGCCCTCGACGGGTCCCTCGAGGACGACGAGGTCGTCGCGCTCCGCGAACGCGCGGCGGATGGCCTCGATCCAGCCCGCGGGCGGCCGGCAGTCGTCGTCCGTGAACGCAACGACGTCGCTTCGGGCCCGCTCGAGGCCCAGGTTTCGCGCCTCGCAGACCCCCCGGTCGGGATCGTTCACGACGAGGACCTCGTACCGATCCGCAGACTGGCGCTCGAGGCACGCGAGGGCCGCCCCGTGATCGTTCGCGGGGATCGTCGGAACGACCACCGAGACGTCCGGATCGGCGCAGGTGATCGGCCTCGAGAGCCCGGACGGCGTCGTCGCCGTCGCCGTCACTCGTCGGTCACCCCCTCGAGGGCGGTCGCCTCGTCCTCTCCGTCGGCGGTCGCGTCCGTCCCCTCACCGCGAGTCGCGGCCCGTTCCTCGGACGGCCGTCGGCGGTCGGTCGGGTCATCATCCGCGGGGGGTGCGTCGGCCGGGCGCGTCTGAGGCGGTCGCTCCTCCCGACGGCGTCCCTCGAGCGCTCTCCGTCCGGGTTCCGCGGTCGCCACTTCCGCGACGACCTCGCGCAATCCTTCGGCGAAGCGGGCGTACTCGTATCGCCGCGCGGCCTCGCGGATTTCGATGGGGTCGAAGTCGTCGGGGTCGAACCGCCCGACGGCGTCCCGAATCGACCTGATCGTGGGTTCGAAGAGCAGCCCCGTCCGACCGCCCCGCACCTGGTAGCGGGTGAACCCCTCGTTCACGCCGAGGAGGGGCTTGCCCGCCATCATCGTCTCGGCGCCCACGAGTCCGAAGTCCTCCCGCCGGGGGGCGTAGACGACCGCCGTCGCCCGCGCGACGAGCGACTCGACGTCCTCGACGTAGCCGCGCACCTCGATGTTGTCGTACATCGACGCCATCCGCTCGAGTTTCTCGCGCTGCTCGCCGTCGCCCGCGATCACGAGGCGCTCGTCCATTCCGGCGAACGCCTCGGCGATCAGATCGATGCGCTTCTCGGGGGCGAGTCGCGACCAGGTGACGAAGTAGCCGTCGTCGCCCTCGTTGCGCCAGTCGCCGGTCACCGGCGGGTAGACGACGTCGGCGTCGCGGCCGTAGTAGCGGCGGATCCGATCGCGGACGAGTTCGCTGTTGGCGACGAACCGGTCGACGTAGTCGTTGGCCTCCTTGTCGAGCGCCCGCCACCCCTTCGCGTAGGCTTTGATCCCGCTCTCGACGAACGGCCAGGTGAACGACGAGAGCCGGTCCCGGTAGCTGTCGTACAGCCACCGGGGCGGGCTGTGGGGGTAGTGGACGATCCGCTGGTCAACCGTCGGCACGTAGGACTTCGACAGCGGCGCGCTCTCGAGGATCACGTCGTACTCGGCCAGGTCCTCGTGGGCGTCGGTCAGGTCGAGGGACACGTTGAGCGTCTCGAGCGGGTTCATCCCCTCGTTCTTCCACTCGAGTGCGGGCCCGAACGGGAGCGAGGTGTACTTCGACTGCCGGATGGGGATCACGTCGACGTCGGACGGCAGGTCGGTCCCCTCGGCGACGTAGGTGGTGTAGATCGGTGCCTCGAGCACGCGGGCGGCCTCTATTGCGAACTCCTCGCCGCCGCCGATCCCGGGGAAGCGGTCGTGGAGGATGGCGACGTCGACGTCGGTGCCGGTTTCGACGTCGAAATCGGCCCCGGTCCCGGGCTCGTTCGCGGTCACTGTAACACCTCCCGGAGCTCCCGGTCGGGCGCCCAGGTGCCGTCTTCTTCCTCACCCTCGTCCGCCCGCGTCCGCAGGAGCGCGACGCTCGCCCGAAGCAGCGATATCTGGCTGTCGAACAGCGCGTAGGCGGGCTGCAGCGGTCCGAGGGCGTCCCGAGCGCCGAGCGCCGTGAAGCCGAGGAGGCCCGCGGGAACGACCAGCCCGAGCGGACCCAGGAGGGCCAGCGAGCCGAGCGTCCCGACGACGATCGAACAGCCGAGGAGCCACGGCGAGACGACCATGAACCACCAGTTGAACGGCAGGACGAGCCGACCGTAGCGGCCGTAGCCTCCGAGCATGTCGCGGTTTCGCCACAGCAGTCGCAACAGCCCCATCGCCCGCCGATCCTTCTGCTCGCGGCGCTTCCCGAACGAGGAGTGGGCGGCCTCCCGGTAGCGGATCGCGGGGTCGAACACGACCCGGCCGCCGTTGCGCCTGATCCGGAGCGCGAGCTCGGAGTCGTCGGCGATCGAGTCCTCGTCGATCGGGACGATGGCGTCGCGCTCGAACGCGGAGAAGGGGCCGTGGAAGATGAGCGTGGAGTCGAGGTGGGACTCGAGGGTCTGGATCATCCCCTGGACGTCCCGGTAGCCGCGCTCGACCTCGCTCTCGCCGATGACGGCGGCGTTACGCCCCGTCACCCCGTCGATCGCCGGGTCGGCGAGGTTCGCCACCGCCTCGCGGACGGCGTCGGGGGCGATCCGCGAGTCGCAGTCGGTCTTGATCACGACCTCGTTCTCGGCCGCCGCGTACGCCTGGTTCAGCGCGACGGCGAGCCCCTCGCGTTCGTCCTCGCGGATGAGCGTCAACTCGGGGACGGAGCGCCCCGCGAAGAACGTCTCCACGAGGTCGGCCGTCCCGTCGTCGCTCGAGTCGACGACGACGACCTCGACCCGCTCCATCGGGTAGTCCAGGTGGCAGAGTTCTTCGAGTTTCGACTCGATGATCGTCGCCTCGTTGTAGGTCGGGAGGACGACGCTCACGGAGGGCTCTCGGGGGCGCTTGTCGGCCGGCGATCCCTCCGGCCGGAGCAGATAGTACGATGCGAGATAGATCGCGTAGGGGAGACCGGTGAGCGACACCAGTCCGAACAGGAACCCGACGAATCGCTTCATGACAGTTCAGATGACCGCTCAACGGTGTCCGGCAAAAGGGGTGGCCTTGCATTCAGCAACTGAGGCTCCGACGCGGGTTCGACCGGGGCCGTCGCGGTCGCGGAACCACCGGCCAGCGTCGTCGAAACCCCCTCGAACTGCACCGGGAAGCGAACGGTCCTCGGTCTCGACGCGACCGGTGGATTTTTGCCGTCCGCACGGGACGTTCGAGTACTCGATAAACGCTCGACAACCCCATCACGGTTTTGTGATGCGTGTCACATTCGGTACGCTTTTACCTCGGTACGGCCAACCCTCTCCCATGTCAGTGCTAGCCGAGTCCGCCGTCGGGCACGACGAACTCGCCGTGCTCAAACTGCTGGCGCTCGAGGGTGGCCTCGAGGGCGACGTCAAGATCTCCTGTTCTCGTCTCGCCGAGCGCCTCGACGCCTCAAACCAGACCGCGTCGCGTCGACTCCAGCGCCTCGAGACCGCGACCCTCCTCGAGCGCGACACGGTGAGCGACGGCCAGTGGGTCGCGATCACCGAGGAGGGCGAGCGCGTGCTCCGGGCGGAGTACGAGGAGTACCGTCGCATCTTCGAGACGGGGACGGAGATCGAACTCGACGGTACCGTCACGAGCGGGATGGGCGAGGGCCGCCACTACATCTCGCTGTCGGGCTACAAGCGCCAGTTCGAGGAGCGGCTGGGCTACGAGCCGTTCCCCGGGACGCTCAACGTCGAGTTGCGCGAGGAGAGCGTCCGCCGGCGCAGCGCCGTCGCCTCGCTCGAGCCGATCCCGATCGACGGCTGGGAGGACGAAGAGCGGACGTACGGCCCCGCGGTCTGCCAGCCGGCGACGATCGAGACCGCGACGGGCGAGACCTACGAGGGCGCCCACACGATCGCCCCCGAGCGAACCCACCACGACGAGGACCAGCTCGAGCTCATCGCGCCCGACAAGCTCCGCGAGGAACTCGACCTCGCCGACGGCGATCACGTGACGGTCTACGTGGGCGAAGAGGACGGCGGCCCCGCCAGTCCAGCCGAATCGACCGCCGACGGGGGTGACGAGCGATGACGGGCCACCACGCCGGCGCGCGGTCGAACGCGAACGTCGACGCCGACTCGAGCGCCGCGGGCTCGAGCCCAGCAGCCGACCCCTTCGACCGCGCGCTCGAGGCGCTGCGAGCGGGAGAGCCGATCCTCGTCCACGACGCGGCCGACCGCGAGGGCGAGACGGACCTGATCTATCACGCCGACGCCGTCACGCCCGACGCCGTGGCTCGCCTGCGCAACGACGCCGGCGGCCTGATCTGCGTCGCCCTCGGCCACGGCGTCGCCGAAGCGTTCGACCTCCCGTTCTACACCGAGGCGGTCGACCACCCCGCCGCCGGGGACCACGAACTCGGCTACGACGAGCGCTCCTCGTTCTCCCTGACGGTCAACCACCGGGACACCTACACGGGGATCACGGACAACGACCGCTCGTTGACGATCCGCTCGCTTGGCGAGGCCGCCGCCTCCCCGGCGGACGTCGACTTCGCCGACCGCTTCCGAGTTCCCGGCCACGTCCACCTCCTGAAGGGCGCCCCCGACCTCCTCGCCCAGCGCGAAGGCCACACCGAACTCGGCCTCGCGCTCGCCGCGGCCGCCGACCTCCCGCCCGCCGTCGTCGTCTGCGAGATGCTCGACGACGAGTCCGGCGAGGCGCTCGCCCCGGTCGACGCCCGCGCCTACGCCGATCGACACGGGTTCGCCTACCTCGAGGGACGGGACGTCCTCGAACGACTCGGATAGCGGGCGGTCGAACGAGTCGCTTGAGGACCGTCCATTCGGTGCACGTTGCGCGCATACCGGACGACCGGGTTGCTTCTTCCCGGCTCCAACTGAGTCAAACGCTCTTCGTGAAAGGGGTCCCCTCCCCCGACGGAGAACCGATTCGTGTGGTTCGACGCGAGTGGTGAGACGGGACCAGGGAGGTCCCCGAAAACACTTATAGGTCGATTGATAATCGACGGTCACTCCTCCCATCGGTATGGCCGTCGCTCACTCTGAACCCGCACCCTCCGCCGATGAGAACCCGGCGAGGTTCTCGTCTCTTCGGTCGCACGTCCGGTCGCGGTTCGGAATCGACGCTCGAGCGTTGGCCGCGTTCCGGATCGGACTGGGACTCGTCATCGTCCTCGACCTCCTCGTCCTTCGAACGCCGGGTCTGGAAACGTTCTACACGCACGACGGAATCTTCCCCCGATCCGCCCTCGCGGAGACCTCGCCCGCACTCGCACGGTGGTCGCTGCACGCTATCAGCGGGTCCGTCTGGGCGCAAACGCTACTGATCGGCTGTGCGTGCATCGTCGCGGCGTGTCTCCTCGTCGGCTATCGGGCACGCGCCGCGGCGGTCGGTTCGGCACTCCTGCTCGCGTCGTTACACGCGCGGAACCCGTACCTCGTCAACGGCGGCGACACGATTCTCATCTCGGTCCTGTTCCTCGCCGCGTTCCTGCCGCTCGACGAACGGTGGTCGCTCCGCGGTCACGACCGGCACGGTGAGAAGCGGGTCGTCTCCGTGGCAACCGCCACGGTTCTCCTGCACGTCGTGTGTCTCTACGCGATCAACGCGGTGCTCAAGTTCCGGAGCGACGAGTGGATGACCGGCGTGGCGGTCCGGCGGATCTTCCAGTTGGAGGACTTCCTGTACCTGCTGGGGCCGATCATCGCGGAGTATCCCGCCGCGCTCACCGCGATCAACTGGCTGTGGGTTGCCGTTCTGTCCGCATCGGTGTTACTCGTGTTCTCGACCGGCTGGCTTCGGAGTATAACCGTCGGTGCGTTCGTCGGGGCGCACCTCGGAATGGCTGCGACGATGCGGCTGGGCGCCTTTCCGTTCGTCATGTGCATCGTGTTGCTGTTGTTCCTCCCGTCGCGTATCTGGGAGTACAGCGACCGACTCCTCGCCCGAAGCGGACTGGTACCCGCTCTCGAGTCCGTCGACACCGAGGAACGCGGGGGCAGATCGAAATCGCAGTCGTCGGTGTCCGTCCGTTCACCGCCCGTTCGACGCGGAATTCGGGTCGCCCGGACGGCGCTTCTCGTCTGTTTTCTCATCACCGTCGTCGGCTGGCAGACCGTCTCGGCGGATCTCGTCGACGCACCGTCCGTCGCTGCAAACGATACCCTCGAGGGCGCGAGTTGGGCGTTCTTCGCGCCAAACCCGCCGGACTCGTACAGTTGGTACGTCGTCGTGGCCACCTCCGAATCCGGAGACCGAGTCGACCTCGTCGACGGAGGAGCCGCGGAGTTCGACCGTCCGCCAGACGCAATGGAGCGATACCCGACGACGCTCTGGAAACGATACGGAACCAAGGGACAGGGCGCGGGCGACGCCCTCCACCAGCCAGCAGCGACGTACTTCTGTGAGCGTTCGCCAGACGACGTCGAATCCGTAACCGTGTATCGCGTCGATCAACCCGTCGACACGGACGGGCCCGTCGGTGAACCGACCCCTCACGAACTCGTCTCCGCCACCTGCGGCCGATGAACGTGATCGGGGTGGAACCGCCTCGATCAGCGGCGTTCCCGCTGCCACACTCGTTGTACCGACTGGGCGTGCCGAATCGGTCACGGTACTACCGGTGCCGAACGAGACGGTAGGTTTCCACAGTGACGGCCCGTCCGGCGCGGTTCCGCGGCATCGCCCGCCTCGAGTGCCCGCTACCATCCATCGTCCGAACCGACTCGGGGGCGCCAAACCGCGAACACTTAGTAGAGTGGCTTTCAACACTCTCGATCATGGGATTCGACGAGATGGACGTCGACACGATCTGGATGGACGGGGAGTTCGTCGACTGGGACGACGCGCAGATCCACGTGCTCACCCACGGACTCCACTACGGGACGGGCGTCTTCGAGGGCGCGCGCTGTTACGACACGGAGAACGGGCCGGCGCTGTTCCGCTGGGAGGAACACCTGGAGCGGCTCTTCCAGTCCGCCAAGCCCTACGAGATGGAGATCGACCACACGACGGAGGAGCTCACCGAGGCGACCAAGGAGCTCATCCGCCGACAGGACCTGCGCTCCTGTTACGTCCGGCCGATCGCCTTCTACGGCTACAACTCCCTGGGGGTCAGCCCCCGGGACTGCCCGACCCGCACCGCCATCGCCGTCTGGCCGTGGGGCGCCTACCTCGGCGAGGAGGCCCTCGAGAACGGCATCGAGGTGATGGTCTCCTCGTGGCGCAAGCACTCCTCGAGCCAGATCCCGACGAACGCCAAGACCACCGGCCTCTACGTCAACAGCCTGCTGGCGGGCGAGGAAGCGCGACGCAACGGCTACGCCGAGGCGATCGTCCTCAACAAGGAGGGGAACGTCGCCGAGGGCCCCGGCGAGAACGTCTTCCTGGTTCGCGACGGCGAGATCTACACGCCCGGCCTCTCGGAGTCGATCCTCGACGGCATCACCCGCGACACCGTCATCGCGCTCGCGCGCGACCTCGGCTACACCGTCCACGACGACGTCTCGATCTCCCGCGGCGAACTCAACACCGCCGACGAACTGTTCTTCACCGGCTCCGCGGCCGAGGTGACCCCCATCCGGACGGTCGACAACGTCGTCATCGGCGACGGCTCGCGCGGTCCCGTCACCGAGGAGATCCAGTCGAAATTCTTCGAGGTCGTCGAGGAGGGCAGCGAGGAGTACGACGAGTGGTTCGAGTACGTCTGAACTGATCGCTCGAGCGACGCGCTTCTCCGCGGCGACGATCGTTCGTGGATTCGTGGGGCCGGTCGAACCGCACGAGAAGGCTGACGTGGACGTGAGGGATGCGGTCGTCAGTCGTCGTCCGCGCGCTTCGAATCGGCCTTCGCCTCGTCGACGACGTCGATGGGGACGCCGGCATCCATGCCGTGTTTTTGCTTCGCCTCGCCGAATCCGCCGCTCAGGACGCGGGTGAGGGCGTCCTCGACGTCCTCGTCCAGTTCCGAGATGTCCTCGGGTTCGACCTCGACGACGTACCCGGTGGTGATGTTCGGCGACGTCGGGAGGAACAGCACTTCGCGTCCGTCGTCGGTGGTTTTCCCCGTCTTAAACGCGGTCATCCGTAACCCCTCCCAGGTCTCGATCTTGACGGGTTTCTGGAGCGACTCCTGCTCGCCGAAGGCGGTCTCGGCGGCCATCTTCGAGGCGTTGTAGACGACGCGCATGACGGGAACGCGGTTGGCGACGTCGTCGACGAGTCGCTCGGCGAGGCCGCCGATCGTGGTTCGCATGAGGTAGCCCACCGAGAACGTGAGAATCGTGAAGACGGCCAGCGCGACCACGACCCGCAGCAGCTGGGCCACCTGGGTTCGGAACTGTTCGGCCTGCTCGCTGCTGCCCGGGATGAGCGGCCGCAGCGCCTCCTGCTCGAGGATGAGTCCGGGGGTGATGCCGGCGATGATCCCGTAGAGCCAGTAGATCACGTAGAGGGTGACGAGGATCGGGCCGAGAACGACCAGCCCGCTCGCGAAGTCCCGCTTCCACGAAGCCATGTACGGAATCTCACACTAGGGCATTATGAGCCCTTTCCTTTTCGCGCTCCCGACGGGCCGGCGGACCGATCCGCGGCCGCGTCGGCATCACCGACCGAGGACGGCTCGAGCGGCGAACAGGGCGTTCTCCTTTCGCTCGGCGACGCGCCTGGCGAAGTAGGAGAGCCAGCGACCGCCGTAGGGGACGTACTGCCAGACGTCGTACTCCTCGGCGAGGTCGTACTGGGCGTCCTCTCGCACGCCCATCAACATCTGAATCTCGAAGTCGGTCCCGTACTCCTCGTGCAGCGAGCGGGCGCGGTCGATCATCGCCGGATCGTGGCTTCCCACCGCGATGCCGCCGTCGTACCGCTCGAACGCGTACTCGAGCAGCTCCTCGTAGGCGCGGTTCACCTCAGTGTGGTCCCTGTAGGCGATCGACGCCGGCTCGTCGTAGGCGCCTTTCACGAGTCGGATCTTGCCCGGCGCGTCCGCCAGCCGCTCGACGTCCTCGCGCGTGCGCTTCAGGTTCGCCTGGAGGCAGACCCCGACGCCGCCGTCGTGAGCGCGAGCCACCTCCTCGAACCCCTCGAGCGTCGCGTCGGTCGTCGTGTGGTCCTCCATGTCGATCCAGCAGAAGACGTCGTGGTCGGCCGCCGCGGCCGCGACGTCGGCCAGTTCCCGCCGGAAGACGTCCGCCCCCAGTCCGAGGCCGAGCTGGGTCGGCTTGACCGAGATGCACGCCTCGAGCCTCGAGGTGGCGATGTCCTCGACGAGCGTCCGGTATTCGGCGACGTCGGCGGCCACAGGCGGCCGATCGTCGTAGTGTTCGCCGAGCAGGTTGACGATCGCCTTCACGTTTCGCTCGTTCAACCGGCGGGCGCGCTCGAGGGCTTCGGCCGGCGTCGTCCCCGCGACGAACCGGCTGGCGACTGGCGGGACCATACTGATGGAATGTCACTCTTCCCTAATGGACGTTCGTGCTCCAGCCGATCTCTCGGGTTCTCCGTTCGGAATCGCGTCGTCGGACCGGCGATTTCGACCGGTCACCGGGTGCGGCGACGAGAAACGGCAAACCACCACCGGTTAAGGCGTGCCGGCCCCTCGCGGCGGATATGGCAGTACTCGAGACAGTCGTGATCGCGTTCTGGGCGATGTTGCCCGCCTACGTCCCCAATAACGCGGCGGTGCTCGCCGGGGGCGGCCGACCCATCGACGGCGGCCGGACGTGGGGCGACAAGCGCGTCCTCGGGGACGGAAAGACCTGGCGGGGGACGGCCGCCGGTATCGCGGCGGGACTCGCCCTCGCGGGCCTGCTGACGGTCGCCGCACCCGCCGTGAGCGACGCCGTGGGGTTCGCGGTCCCCGAGTTCACGCTTCCGGCGGCGATCGCCCTGGCGGCGGGGGCGATGCTCGGCGACATCACCGCGTCGTTTCTCAAGCGCCGAACCGGCCGCCGGCGCGGCGCGATGTTCCCCGGCGTCGACCAGCTCGACTTCGTCGTCGTCTCGCTCCCCCTGACGGCGCTCGTCGCCACCGAGTGGTTCCTCGAGTGGTTCGCGTGGGAGGTGATCCTCGTCGTCGTCGTGCTCACGCCGGTCCTCCACGTCGTGACGAACGTGATCGCCTACGAACTCGGGTTGAAGAACGAACCCTGGTAGCCGTCGCGATCGGTCGGCGGCCGTTTGCGGCGTGACGATCCCAGTTCTCGAATCGCTCCAAACCGCTACTCGAGCGCCGCCTCGAGGTCGGCGACCGCCGCGTCGTAAGCCTCGTGGGCCGCCTCGAGGTTCAACGGCTCCGCGACCATGTTGAAGAAGCCGTGGATCATGTCCTCGTAGTGGTGGTAGCTGACGGAAACGCCCGCCTCCTCGAGGCGCTCGGCGTATGTCGCCCCGTCGTCCCGGAGGGGATCGAAGCCGGCCGTGATGACCGTCGCCGGCGGCAACCCCGAAAGGTCGTGGGCGAGTCGGGGCATCGCGTAGACGTTGCCCTGATCGATCTCGCGCTCGAAGTAGTGGCCGCGGAACCACGCCATGTCGTCGGCCGTCAGGAAGTAACCCACGCCGTTCTCCTCGTAGGCGTCCGTCCGCGTGACGTCGCCAGTTCCCGGGTAGACCAGCAACTGGTAGGCGACCTCGGGACCGCCCCGGTCGCGGGCCAGCAGGGACGTCGCCGCCGCCAGGTTTCCGCCTGCGCTGTCGCCCGCGAGCACGATCCGGTCGGGGTCGGCGTTCAGCTTGGACGCCGCCTCGGCGGCCCACTCGAGGGAGGCGTAGCAGTCGTACAGCCCCTCGGGGAACGGGTGTTCGGGCGCGAGGCCGTAGTCCACGCTGACGACGGGGTAGCCCGTCTCGTCCGCCAGCTTCCGACAGGCGTTGTCGTGAGTCTCGATGCTGCCGATGACCCAGCCGCCGCCGTGGAAGTAGAGAACGAGGGGCCGACCCTCACCGGCGTCGCCCTCGGTCCCGGGTTCGTAGATCCGGATCGGCACCTCGCCGTTGGGACCGTCGATCGTCCGATCCTCGACGGACTCGAGTTCGACGTCGGACTCGCCGGAGACCCGCATCTGCTCGAACATCTCGCGGGCCTCCCGGGCTGTAACCTCCTGAAACGAGAGCGTATCGAGCGATTCGTACAGTTCGAGGAACGCCTGCACGTCCGGGTGCGGTTCGTCAGCACGCGTCGGTGTCATTAACTACCGTGCTCGCACGTGAACGATAAAAATGTACGCTCCGCGGAAGATTCTCGACCACCGGAGCGACGCGTTCGCGTGGACGAACGGGAACGGAGGTACCGAAACTCGAGACGGTGATCCCGAACATCCCGGCCGTCTCGAGGTAGCGTGAGAGCGTCGCAGTGATCACGCCAGCATGACCGCGTTTTTCGATCGGCCGCTCCGGACGGTCGAAGACGTTCCACACCGCTTATTTCGACGCGGTGCGCTCTCTCGAGCAATGGTGAACCAGGACCTCATCGACGCCCTTCGGGAGGCCGACGCCGTCCGCTTCGGGGAGTTCGAACTCTCCCACGGGGGAACGAGCGAGTACTACGTCGACAAGTACCTCTTCGAGACCGATCCCCGCTGTTTAGAACTGATCGCCGAGGCGTTCGCCGAGCACCTCGAGGAGGGCGACAAACTCGCGGGCGTCGCCCTCGGGGCCGTCCCCCTCGCCGCCGCGACGAGCGTCGCCGCGGGCGCCCCGTACGTCATCGCGCGCAAGCAGCGCAAGGAGTACGGCACCGGGAACCTGATCGAAGGCCGCCTCGAGGAGGGCGAGGAGGTCGTCGTCCTCGAGGACATCGTGACGACCGGAACGAGCCTCGTCGACGCCGTCGAAGCCCTGCGCGAGGCCGGCGCGACGGTCGAACGGGCGCTCGTCGTGGTCGACCGCGAGGAGGGCGGCCGCGAGAACGTCGAGGCAGCGGGCCTCGAGATGGAGGCGCTGGTGACCGCGAGCGAGTTGCTGGCCGACCGCGAGTAACCGAACGCAACCGTCGTCAGTACGGGTCGGACGCTCGAGCGGTTCCGCGCTCATCACAACGTTTTTATCGCGGTCGAGACTACGCGTTATCACGATGGTAGGTGTCCGCTTTACAGGGGCGTTCGCCCGCTTTTAACTCCCACCTACCGTACGTTGTGTCGGAACTGATCGGCCAGCGGACGGTATCGGCGGTCGCGGACACGGAAACGCCAGCGGGATCTCCACCACACCCACAGTCACACGCACATTCATAATCCATGTCAGAATCAGAATCAGAATCACAGGTAGAACGGATCGCGGTCGTCCTCCCCGACGGCTCCGAACTCGAGGTCGACGCCGACGCGACGGTCGAGGACTGCGCCTACGAGATCGGCCCCGGCCTCGGCCGGGACACGGTCGCGGGCAAACTCGACGGCGACCTCGTCGCCAAGGAGGAGCAGGTCTACGACGGCGCGAAGCTCGAGATCGTCACTGACGGGTCCGACGAGTACCTCGACGTGATGCGCCACTCGGCGGCCCACTGCCTCGCCCAGGCGGTCGAGCGTCACTTCGACGACGTGAAACTCGCCATCGGGCCGCCGACGGACGAGGGCTTCTACTACGACTTCGACGACCTCGAGGTCGACGAGGACGACCTCCTCGCGCTCGAGGACGAGATCGAGGAGATCGTCGAGGCCGACTACGACATCGAGCGCGAGGAGGTCTCGATCGAGGACGCCCGCGAGCGCCTCGAGGAGCGCGACGAGCCCTACAAGCTGGAACTGCTCGAGGAGTTCGCCGAGGAGGGCGACACCGTCACGTTCTACGGTCAGGGCGAGTGGGAGGACCTCTGTGCCGGCCCGCACGTCGACTCGACGGGCGAGATCGGCGCCGTGAAGCTGCTCGAGATCGCCGGCGCCTACTGGCGCGGCGACGAGGAGAACCCGATGCAGACCCGGATCTACGGGACGGCTTTCGAGGACGAGAGCGACTTGGAGGAGTTCCTCGAGCGCCGCGAGGAGGCCGCAGAACGCGACCACCGCAAGATCGGCCGCGAGATGGACCTCTTCTCGATCCAGGACGTGACGGGGCCGGGCCTCCCGCTCTACCACCCGCCGGGGAAGACGATCCTGAACGAGCTGTCGGGCTTCGTCACCGAACTCAACGAGGAGGCGGGGTACGATTACGTCGAGACGCCCCACCTGTTCAAGACGGACCTCTGGCAGAAGTCGGGCCACTACGAGAACTACCAGGACGACATGTTCGTCTTCGAACTCGGCGACGACGAGTTCGGCCTGAAGCCGATGAACTGCCCCGGTCACGCGACCATCTTCGACGACCACTCCTGGAGCTACCGGGACCTCCCGATCCGGTACGCTGAAGATGGGAAGGTCTACCGCAAGGAACAGCGCGGCGAACTCTCGGGCCTCTCGCGGGTCTGGGCCTTCACGATCGACGACGGCCACCTGTTCGTCCGCCCGGACCAGATCGAAGCCGAGGTCGAGGCGATCATGGACGCCATCGACGAGGTCCTCTCGACGTTCGACCTCGAGTACGAGGTCGCCCTCGCCACCCGCCCAGAGAAGTCCGTCGGCTCCGACGAGATCTGGGAGCGCGCCGAATCGCAACTCGAGTCGGTGCTCGAGAATCGGGACATGGAGTACGATCTGGAGGAGGGCGACGGCGCGTTCTACGGCCCGAAGATCGACTACTCCTTCGAGGACGCCATCGGGCGCCACTGGGACGGCCCCACCGTACAACTGGACTTCAACATGCCCGAGCGGTTCGACCTCACCTACGTCGGCGAGGACAACGAGGAACACCGCCCGGTCATGATCCACCGCGCGCTCTACGGCAGCTACGAGCGGTTCTTCATGATGCTCATCGAGCACTACGAGGGCAACTTCCCGCTCTGGCTCGCGCCCGAGCAACTGCGCGTGCTTCCCATCTCGGATTCGAACCTCGAGTACGCCCGCGAGGTCGCCGACGCCTTCGACGACTTCCGCGTCGAGGTGGACGACCGGGACGCCACGCTGCAGCGGAAGATCCGCGCGGCCCACGACGACCGCGTCCCCTACCAGCTCATCGTCGGCGACGACGAGGAGGAGGACGGCACCATCTCGGTGCGCGACCGCTTCGAAGAGCAGGAGTACGACGTCGAGATCGACGAGTTCAAATCGCACCTCGAGGCCGAGCGCGCGGAGAAGCGGACGGAACCGGACTTCTTGGTGAACTAGCGGTCCCACCGATCGAAGTTGATCGTCTCGGACGAGTCGTTCGACGGGCTCGACCGACGGAATCACGCTCGAGTCTGCACTGGTGAGCAATTTCGGCGTGCAGTGTGCGTGCGAGACCCAGAAACGGACGCTCGACGGCGTCGCGTCGGCCGGCGCAGAGATCGCCGGCGGCTTCGCGCTCATCGCCTCGGGCGCCGACGGCGCCGACATCGATCGCGATCGCACCGACGCGCCTGTGGTACGCCTACGCGTGTCTACCAGTCCGGTCTCACTCGACATCGCCGCCGTCGCTGATGCTGACGAACTCGAATTCGCGCGAACGGTCATCGAAGCGCTCGAGCTCGAAGGGTGCGGTCGAGAACGGCGGCGGGTCGTCGGCGATGCGCCCGCGGATCGCTCGCGCGGCGACGGGGGCGGTCATCACCCCGCGTCCGTGAAACCCGGTCGCGACGATCAGACCGTCCAGCGCGTCGATCGGCGCGTCGACGATCGGGCGCGTGTCGGGGGTCGCGCCGTCGACGCCTGCCCAGCCGTCGACGTAGCGCGCGCGGTCCATGCGCCGGAAGACGGTCGGCAGCAGGTTCGCGACGTGGGTCCGGAAGTCCTCGTCGGCTGACCGGCTCGCGTACTCGGGATCGTCGGTCGCGAAGGACCAGCCGCCGACCAGCAGATCGCCGTTGCGCTCCCGTCGAAAGTAGACGTGTTCGCCGGGGATCCACCCCATCGGGAACGATGTCGGCAGCGGCGACTCCGGCCGGAGGACCACGCACTGCGTCCGGTACGGGCGCACGGGAAGCCGGACGTGCTCCCGGAGGAACCGCTCGGTCCGCCAGCCGGCCGCCACGACGACGTGCCGGGCGCGGACCGTCCCCGCGTCGGTCTCCACGCCGACGACGCGACCGTCCTCGAGGCACAGCCCGTCGACGGCGGTCTCGGTCTCGATCGTTGCCCCTTCGTCGACCGCGTCGGCCGCGAGCGTCGTCGTCAGCGTGTACGGGTCGAGGCAACCGGTCTCCTCGTGGCGGACCGCCCCCGCGTACCGGCTCGCATCGACGCGAGGATACGCCCGCTCGAGTTCGTCCGGCTCGAGGAACGAGACGTCGACGCCGTCACCGGCGAGCCGATCGACGCGCCGGCGGGCGACCGCCTCGACATCAGGCGTCACGAACTCGAGGCTCTCGACCTCGTGGAACGCGAACGAGCCGGTACCGTCGTACGACCGGAAGAAGTCGGTGGCGTAGCTGCCGATCGACGAGAAGTCGGTGTAGGAGGGGACCATCGTCACCTCCCCGGCGGCGCGGCCGGTCGCCCCGCCCGCGAGGGCGTCGCGTTCGAACAGCGTCACGTCGTAGTCGGGGGCGAGCTCGCGCGCCGTCGCGCAGCCGACGACGCCGCCACCGACGACGACGACGTCGGTACGGATCGATTTCACGCGCGGATCAGTCGTCGTAGGGGTGTTCGACCGCCCTGAACGCCTCCTCGGCGACCTCGAGGGCGCGATCGATCTCCTCGTCGGTGTGCGTGTAGGTGGTGAAGAACCGTTCGCCCTGCATGGGGTTGCCGAAGAGGACGCCCCGGCCCGCGGCTTCGAGCCACCAGTCGGCGAACTGCTCCTCGTTGGCCTTCCAGCTGTCGCGGTAGTAGTGAACGTCCGCGTCGGTCATGTACACCTGCCCCATCGAGCCGACGTGCTGGACGTTCGCGGGGACGCCGACGTCGTCGGCCACCTCCTGCAGCCCCGTGAAGAGTCGCTCGGCCAGCCGCTCGATGTGCTCGTACACGTCATCTCGTTCGAGGATTTCGAGGGTCTTCAGCCCCGCTGCCGCCGAGACCGGGTGGCCATTGTAGGTGCCGCCGTGGAAGGCGGAGGCGTGCCACTTCTCCGACTCTTTCTTCTCCGGCGGTTCGATCTCGCGCATGATCTCGGCTCTCCCGCCGAAGCCGCCGGTCTGGTAACCGCCGCCGGCGACCTTCGCGAAGGTGGTCATGTCGGGGGTGACGTCGAAGCGCTCCTGGGCGCTGCCGAGGCCGAGGCGGAAGCCGGTCATCACCTCGTCCCAGATAAGGACGATTCCCAGCTCCTCGGTCAACTCTCGGAGGAACTCGTGGTAGCCGTCGCGGGGCTTGAGACAGCCACAGGAGAACATGACGGGTTCGATGATGACCGCCGCGAGGTCGTCTGCCTCCTCGCGCAGGATCGCCTCGGTCGCCTCCTCGTCGTTGAACGGGAAGGCGACGACGGTGTCGCTCACGACGTCGGGAATGCCGGTGCCGTAGGAGACGGTGTTGGGCCGGTCCGCCGGTCCGAGCGCCTCCTCGCTGGCGTAGACGCTCTGGAGCGCGTAGTCGTGCGCGCCGGCGTAGCCCCCCTCAGGCTTGGCGATCTTGTCTCGACCGGTGTACGAGCGCGCGACGCGCAGCGCGTGCATCGTCGCCTCCGTCCCGCTGTTGGCCAGTCGGACCATCTCGATGCTGGGGGTGAGGTCGCGGACCTTCTCCATGAATTCGATCGCGACCGGCTGGGGCGTCGCCGTGAGGTCGCACTTGTCGACCTGGGCTTTCACCGCCTCCCGAACTTCGGGGTGGCCGTGACCCA